>CAMVDV010000036.1 GCA_947166305.1 uncultured Prevotellaceae bacterium
CAAGATGAACGTAATTACAAAGACAGTCGAGTTGCCTGATGGAAGAACCATCAGCATCGAGACCGGGAAACTCGCCAAACAAGCCGATGGTTCCGTGATGCTTCGCATGAACAACACCATGCTCCTGGCCACTGTTTGCGCTGCGAAAGATGCCGTTCCCGGCACAGATTTCATGCCCTTACAGGTAGAGTACAGAGAAAAGTATTTTGCTGCCGGACGTTTTCCCGGTGGCTTCACGAAGCGTGAGGGTAAGGCTAACGACGACGAGATACTGACTTGTCGCCTCGTGGACCGCGCCTTGCGTCCACTCTTCCCCAGCAATTATCATGCTGAAGTGTATGTTAACGTAATCCTCTTCTCTGCCGATGGCGTGGATATGCCCGATGCTCTGGCTGGCTTTGCAGCCTCTGCAGCCCTGGCTTGCAGCGACATCCCATTCGAAGGGCCCATCTCCGAAGTACGCGTCGCACGCATCGGCGGTGAGTTTGTCATTAACCCCACCTTCCAACAGCTCGAGGATGCCGACATGGACCTCATGGTTGGCGCCACAGAGGAGAACATAATGATGGTGGAAGGCGAAATGAAAGAAGTGCAGGAAACAGACCTCCTGGCAGCACTCAAGGCCGCACACGAAGCCATCAAGCCCATGTGCCGACTCCAGAAAGAACTCAGTAAGGAACTCGGCAAGGACGTTAAGCGCGAATACTGCCACGAAGTCAACGACGAGGAACTCCGCGAAGCCGTCAAGCAAGCTTGCTATCAGAAAGCATACGACGTCACGAAGCAAGGACTCGAGAAGCATGCCCGTGCAGAAGCCTTTGAGTCCATCCGCGAAGACTACAAGGCTGCCTATGCCGAGGCACACGCCGACATGGCTCCCGAAGAGCTCGAAGAGAAGAACACCCTCATCGATCGCTATTATCACGACGTGGAGCGCGACGCAATGCGCCGTTGCATCCTCGACGAAGGCATACGCCTCGACGGCAGACGGACCACCGATATCCGTCCCATCTGGTGCGAAGTCAGTCCACTGCCCGGGCCTCACGGAAGCGCAATCTTCACCCGTGGCGAGACACAGTCGCTGGCCACCTGCACCCTCGGCACTAAGCTCGACGAGAAACTCATCGACGATGTGCTCGTAAGGGAGTACCAACGCTTCCTTCTCCACTACAATTTCCCGCCTTTCTCCACAGGTGAGGCAAAGGCACAGCGTGGCGTAGGACGCCGCGAGATTGGCCACGGCCATCTGGCATGGCGAGGCCTCAAGGGACAACTCCCCAAGGATTTCCCCTACACCATCCGCGTCGTGAGCGACATCCTGGAGAGTAACGGCTCCAGCTCCATGGCCAGCACCTGCGCAGGCTGCTTGGCTCTGATGGATGCCGGCGTGCCCATCAAGTCACCCGTCAGTGGCATCGCCATGGGACTCATCAAGAATCCAGGCGAAGACAAGTACGCTGTGCTCTCCGACATCTTGGGTGACGAGGATCACCTCGGCGACATGGACTTCAAGACCACTGGCACGCCGAACGGACTCACCGCCACGCAGATGGACATCAAGTGCGATGGTCTCTCCTACGAAATTCTTGAGAAGGCACTCATGCAGGCAAAGGCAGGCCGCGAGCACATCCTTGGCGAGATGATGAAGACGCTCTCCGCGCCGCGTCCTGAGCTTAAACCGCACGTACCGCGCATCGAGCAGCTGATCATCCCGAAGGAATTCATCGGAGCCGTCATCGGTCCGGGCGGAAAGATTATACAAGGTATGCAGGAAGAGACTGGCGCTACCATCACCATCGACGAGGAAGACGGCGTAGGCAAAGTCCAAGTGAGCGGTCCGAACAAGGATGTCATCGATGCAGCCATGGCGAAGATCAAGGCAATCGTTGCCGTTCCCGAGGTAGGGGAAGTCTATGAGGGCACGGTTCGCAGCATCATGCCGTACGGATGCTTCGTGGAGTTCATGCCCGGAAAGGACGGTTTGCTGCATATCAGCGAGATTGATTGGAAGCGACTGGAGACCGTTGAGGAGTCAGGCCTGCAGGAAGGCGACAAGGTGAAAGTGAAACTCCTGGAGATTGACCCGAAGACTGGCAAGTTCAAGCTGAGCCGTCGTGCCCTAATGGAGAAGCCTGAGGGCTTTGTGGAGCGCGAGCGTCGTCCGCGTCCCGAGCGTCGTCCGCGTCCGGAGCGTGGCGAGTCGTCGTTCGACGGCCGCAGAGATGGCCAGCGCCGTCCGCGTCCCGAGGGAGGAGAGCCTTCGGCACAAGGATAAACTCTGAGCTACATTATATATTATTAAAGGCGGCCCGCATGATTTCATCGTGCGGGTCGCTTTGTTTTGGTGAAGAAAAACCGCCAAACCCTTTGAGCGAAAGGGGAAAAAGGGTATCTTTGTAGGCGAAATGCCACACATCATTCTATAAAACGTACAAAAGACATGAAGACAAGAATCCTGTTCCTGTTGGCTGCAATCCTGCCCGCGGCCGGCAGTGTGAGTGCTCAGAAAGTGCAGACGCTGCAGTCGCCGAACGGCAACGTCCGCCTTGAAGTTTCCGTCGGCGAACGCCTCACCTTCAGCACCTTCCTTGGTGATGAGCAGCTCCTGAAGGACTGTCCGCTCTCATTGCAAGTGGGTAAGGAGGTCTTCGGAGAGAATCCCAAGCTGAATGGCAGCAGACGGACCACCATCGACGAGGTGGTTAAGCCCGTCGTGCCGTTGAAGTTTGCCGAGGTTCCCAATCGTGCCAACCAACTGACGCTCTCGTTCCGGGGCGGCATCGCGGTCGATTTCCGTGCCTACGACAACGGTATTGCCTATCGCTTCACGCTCAACAAGGGCAAGGCGAAGGTGGAGGTCGTGGACGAGGGTCTGGGGCTTTGCCTGCCGGAGGTATTCACGGCACACGTCTCGAAGACGAAGGGTTTCAAGACCTCTTATGAGAATACCTACACGCACATCTCCACGGCGGACTACGGGTCGGCCGACGAAATGACCTACCTGCCCATCCTGCTCGAAAGCCCGAGGGGGACGTTGATGCTCTTCTCGGAGAGCGACGTCCGCGACTATCCTCACATGTTTCTGCGGCCTATCGACGGAAATGGCTTCACCTCGGTCTTCCCACATTCACCCGAAACGTGGGAACCTCGCGGCGACCGCAGCTGGACAATCACTAAGGAGCGCGACTGCATCGCCCTGACTGATGCCCGGCGCACCCTGCCCTGGCGATTCGCAGTCATCGGGTCGGACAAGGACATCGCACTGAATCAGATGGAAGTGGTGCTGGGAGGTCGGTGCGAACTCGACGACACGTCGTGGATAAAGCCGGGCCAAGTCAACTGGGACTGGTGGAATCATTGGACAGTATGGGGCGTGGATTTCGAGACAGGCATCAACAACGACACCTATAAGTACATCATCGACTGCGCCTCGAAGTACGGCGTGGAGTACATCCTGCTGGACGAAGGCTGGAACAAGCGCGTGCAGGATCCGTTCACGACGCGCGACGAGATTGACGTCAGGCAACTCGTGGACTACGGACGCGGCAAGGGTGTCGGCATCGTGCTGTGGCTCTCGTGGCTCACCGTCGAACAGCACATGGACCTCATCCCCTTTTATGCCAAGATGGGAGTGAAGGGCTTGAAGATAGACTTCATGGACCATAGCGACCAATGGATGGTGAATTTCTATGAAAGAGTGGCGCGGGAGTGTGCCCGCAACAAGTTGCTCGTGGACTATCACGGCTCGTTCAAACCGGCCGGACTGGAGCAAAGATTGCCCAACTTGGTCAGCTATGAGGGCGTGAGAGGACTGGAGCAAGGCGGTGGATGCAAGCCTGAGAACACCATCTGGCTGCCCTTTATGCGCAACGCCGTAGGCCCGATGGACTTCACCCCCGGTGCCATGCAGAACGCACAGCCTGAGGATCACCGCGGAACGGGTTCGATGCCGATGGGAAGCGGCACCCGTGCCTATCAGATGGCACTCTACGTCTGCTTCGAGAGCGGGCTTCAGATGCTGGCAGACAGCCCGTCGCGCTACCTCCGCGAGGACGAATGCACCCGCTTCATCGCGTCGGTCCCCACGACGTGGGACGAGACGCGCGTCCTCTCGGCCAAGGCTGGCGACCACTATGTCGTGGCAAAGCGCAAAGGCAGCCGTTGGTTTATCGGTGCCATGACGGGCGAGAAGGCTCAGGACATTGACATTTCCCTCGATTTCATCGGGAAAAATGGACATCTGACCTACTTCCAGGATGGTCGGAACGCACACCGTATCGCCGTGGACTACAAGCGTCTGGAACAAGATGTCACGCCCCAGACGAAGCTCCACCTGCACCTCGTGCGCAACGGAGGCTGGGCAGGAGTGATTGAATGAAGAAGGGTTGCCGGCAAAACCCTTGACCATTATGGGCAAACTCCTTAACCCTTATGGGCATAACCCTTGACCATTATTGAAAGAATGCTGCAGGGTGGGCACACACATGGCCTTCCTGTCAGCTCCGAAACGTCAATCCATCATCCCCTCTATCCCCTAAGACTATGATTCCAGACAAGTATCTTCCCTCGCCCGAGCGCTACGCCGACGAGGACTTCTACGTGCGCTGCGGACGGAGCGGCGTGCTCCTGCCAAAGGTGAGCCTGGGTTTCTGGCAAAACTTCGGCGGCGTGGACCCCTACGAAAGGAGCCGTGCCATCACACGCTACGCTTTCGACCACGGCATCACGCACTTCGACCTCGCCAACAACTACGGCCCTCCCTACGGCAGCGCAGAGGAAACGATGGGACGCCTCATGGCCGACGACTTCCATCCCTACCGCGATGAGCTGTTCATCAGTACGAAGGCCGGTTACGACATGTGGCCTGGGCCGTATGGCAACTGGGGCTCGCGCAAGTATCTCATGGCCAGCCTCGACCAGAGCCTGCGCCGTATGCACCTCGACTACGTCGATCTCTTCTACAGCCACAGGTTCGATCCGCTGACACCGCTCGAGGAAACGCTACAGGCGCTCGTCGATATCGTCCGAGCAGGCAAGGCTCTCTACGTAGGTATCTCTAACTGGCCGCTCGAACCCCTCACCATTGCCGAGAACTATCTGCGCGAGCGCGACGTACCCCTGCTCATCTATCAGGGAAGGCTCAACATGATTGATAAAAAACCGATGGAATGGGGCATTTTGGACTTCTGCCAAGAACACGGAACGGGCTTCATCGCGTTCTCACCCTTAGCGCAGGGATTGCTCACAGACCGTTACCTTAACGGCATACCGGCCGACTCTCGCATGGCAAGGGAACGCTTCCTCAAGTCCGACCGCCTGACGCCTGAGCTCATAGACTACGTCATGAAACTGAGGGAAAAAGCGCATTCCGAAGGACACAGCACGGCCGAGGAAGCCCTACGGTGGGTGCTTGCGCAGGAAGGCGTCACGTCTGTACTGGTCGGAGCCAGCTCCGTGGAGCAGTTGGCAGAGAACTTGCGTTGCGCAGTCCACTGACGGAGTGCTGCCACCCTGCTCCCCTACGGAAAACGCCGCGTGCAGAGATTGGTTTCTCCGCACGCGGCGTTCCTCGTTTCCGCACGTCGCGATGGTCAATGCGGCACGCGGCGATGGCGTTCCCCTAAAACATTTGTCTGACACGCTCAATGCCGTCCACCAGCGCATCCACGTCCTTTCGGGTGTTGTAGAGTGCGAAACTGGCTCTGCAGGTGCCCTCTATGCCCAGCCGGTGCATGAGTGGCTCGGCACAATGGTGGCCGGTGCGGATGGCAATGCCGAGGCGGTCGAGCAATGTCCCCATGTCGAGATGGTGGATATTGCCCACCTGGAAGGAGATAACCGCGTCGTGTGCGTCAATCCCAGGCCCGAAGATTTTCATGCCATCCACCTCCATGAGTCGCTCCATGGCGTAGGCTGTCAGGTCATGCTCATGAGCCTGTATGGCATCGAAGCCCGTCTCGCTGACGAAATCCAGTGCGCAGGCCAGTCCAGTGCTTGCCACATAGTCGGGCGTGCCTGCTTCAAACTTGTAGGGAAGGTCGTTGAATGTTGTCTTCTCGAAGCTCACTGTCTTGATCATCTCTCCGCCTCCCATGTATGGAGGAATGCGGTCCAGCCACTTTTCCTTGCCGTAGAGCACGCCAATGCCCGTGGGTCCGTAGATTTTATGTCCGCTGAAAGCAAAGAAATCGCAGTCGATGGCCTGCACATCGACGGGCATGTGCGGCGTACTCTGCGCTCCGTCGATGAGGACAGGCACGCCGTGTTCGTGGGCGATGCGCACGATTTCGCGGACGGGGTTCACCGTGCCGAGCACATTGCTGACGTGTGTCAGGCTCACCAGCTTGGTGCGCTCGGAGAAGAGTCTTTCGAACTCGTCCATACGGAGCAGGCCGTCGTCGGTAATGGGGCAGACGCGCAGCCGAATGCCCTGCCTTGCCTGCAGGAGCTGCCAAGAGACAATGTTGCTATGGTGCTCCATTTCGCTCACAATCACTTCGTCGCCTTCCTTCATGAAAGCCTGTCCGAAGCAGGAGGCCACGAGGTTGATGCTCTCGGTGGTGCCTCTGGTGAAGACAATCTCGCTCGTGCTGCGGGCATTAAGAAAGCGTCTGACGGTCTCGCGCGACGCCTCGTGCAGCTCCGTCGCCTTTTGCGAGAGGAAATGAACGCCGCGGTGTACGTTGGCATTCACGTTGAAGTACTCCTCAGTCATAGCCTCCACCACCTGTCGCGGCTTTTGTGTCGTGGCAGCATTGTCAAGGTAAACCAGAGGATACCTGTCGTATATCTTCCGCTCCAGAATAGGGAAATCACTCCACCTCATTGGGATTGTTGGATTATTGGATTAGGGATTAGAGATTAGGGAATAGGGTTTTGTTGATAAGGGCTCAGGGTTCTTTGGATGTAGGGACGCGCCGTGGCGCGTCCGCCATCAGGGATTATTGGATTAGGAATTAGTGATTAGTGATTAGGGGAATAGGGCGTAGCCTAATTATGAATTATGAATTGGAATTACGCGCTATTGGCAGAGCTTGCAGCCCTCGCACTTGCTCAGTTCTCCCCTCATGCGCTTGTCCACCAGCACATGGAGGCGGTCGCGAAGGGACTCGAGGGGAATGGATTCGATGACTTCCGTGATGAATGCTGCCTTGAGGAGCAGGCGTGCCTCCTTCTCATCGATGCCCCTTTGACGCATATAGAAGAGCGCCGACTCGTCCATCTGCCCTACGGTGCTGCCATGACTGCACTGCACGTCGTCGGCATATATCTCCAACATTGGCTGACTATACATGCGTGCCGAACTGGTGGCGCACAGGTTGGCATTCGTCTCCTTGCTCAGTGTCTTCTGTGCCCCTTCGCGGACCAGGACTTTTCCGGCAAAGGCTCCGACGGAACTGTCGTCGAGAACATACTTATAAAGCTCGCTCGATTGGCATCGCGGCACACGATGGTCGATAAGAGTGTTGTTGTCGACGTGCTGCATCTTGTCGGCTATCACACATCCATTAGCGGTGACTTCGCTGCCTTCGCCTGCGAGGACGACGTCAAGGCGGTTGCGTGTGTGTCCATTGAAGAGCGTCAGCGACGTATGATGCAGGCTGCTGTTGCGCCCTTGGTGTACGAAGACGCTGTTATATCTTGTGCAAAGCAGGTGAGTCTCCTCGATGTCATAGAGGCTGAGGTGTGCGTCGTCGCCCATCACGACCTCGATAACTTGGTTTGTGAGGAAACGGTTTTGGCTGGCGGCGCGGTCGGTGATGATGACATCGGCCTGTGCTTGCTCGTCCATGACGATGAGGATACGGCGGCAGACCATGGCATCCCGGTCGCCTCGGAGCAGGTTGCTGATCTGAATCGGGTGCTCCGGTCGCTCGCATCGCGGCACATGAACCACAAGAGTGTCCACGGATAGCATTGCAGAGAGTGCCACGATGCTGTCATCCGTGTCCGCTACCTTATTATATAGTGCACGCACACGGGGCTCAGCCTCTGCGATGCGGAAGCAGTAGGGCGGCAGTTTCCCGCCGAGGGGCGAGAGCTGAATGCCGAAGTTCGGTGCGAAGTCGGCCTCGACGCTGGCGTATCGGTAGCGTTCCGCCTTCTTTGTGGGGAAACCTTTCGTGGAGAAAGTGCGGAAAGCCTGCTCGCGCTGGGCATTCATCTCGCTCGTGCTGCGCTCGAATATCACGTCGCGCACCTCATTGTAGAAGTCTGTGTATTGCTTTATCGCTTGCATTTCATCCTTTTTTTCGTTATAACGTTTTAACGTCATAACGTTTTAATGTTCACTCCATCCCCTTCACAATCCAGTCGAACCCGCGGCTCTCTATCTCGGCGGCGAGTTCGGGTCCGCCGGTTTTGACGATGCGTCCGTCGATAAGGACGTGGACTGTGTCCGGTCGGAGGTAGTCGAGTAGGCGCTGATAGTGTGTGATGACGATGGCACTCGTCTGCGGTGTGCGCAGTTTATTGAAGCCTTCAGCCACGATGCGGAGTGCGTCGACGTCGAGACCGCTGTCGGTTTCGTCGAGGATGGCAAGCCGTGGTTCGAGCATAGCCATTTGGAATATCTCGTTACGTTTCTTTTCTCCTCCCGAGAAGCCTTCGTTGACGCTTCGGCTTGTGAGCTTGCTGTCCAGTTCCACGATTTTGCGTTTCTCCCTCATGAGCTTGAGGAACTCGGCCGCGGGCAGTGGGTCGAGGCCTTGATGCTTGCGGCGTGCGTTAAGAGCGGCGCGCATGAAGTTGACCATCGAAACGCCTGGTATCTCCACAGGCTGTTGGAAACTGAGGAAGATGCCTTCGTTGGCACGTTCTTCGGGCTTGAGTGAGAGCAGATCCTTGCCGTCCCAGGTGATGCTTCCCTGTGTAACTTCGTAGGCAGGATGCCCGACGATGACGCCTGAGAGCGTGCTCTTGCCGGCTCCGTTGAGTCCCATGAGGGCATGAACCTCGCCGTCTTTGACCGTGAGGTCGATGCCTTTCAGTATTTCTTTGCCGCCAATGCTGGCGTGAAGGTTGCTTATCTGTAGCATATCACAATGTTTTTCGGGTGCAAAGGTACGACAAATTATTGAATTTCCCTGCCTCTGAGTGCAAAATTGCGTGAATAATTGCATGGAGGGGAAGCCAGCCTTCTGAGATGCTTCCCTGTGGATGGCCTCTCCCGGCGTGCAGAGATTGCCATCGCCGCGTGCGGGGATTGCCATCGCCGCGTGCGGGGATTGCCATCGTCGCGTGCGGGGATTGCCATCGCCGCGTGCGGGATTTTGCAGAAAGGGGTAGGGGATCAGGCTTCGGAGAGCGTGTGGAGCATCTCCCTTGTCTGCTCGATGAGGCGGAAGACTTCCTGCTTTGTCTCTGCGCGGAGCATGGCGATGCGTGTCTCCTTGTAGTTGGGTATGCCCTTGAACAAGGGCGTGGCGGCCAGATGGCGACGGACGTGGAGGATGCCACAAAGTTCGGGGCTCTTGCCATACTTGGCGTTGAGGGGGTTCAAGGCAGCGCGACTGATGCTGATTTCCACTTGACGCTTGAGGATATCGACTTTCTGGTCGAGCGAAAGGGGCTGCTCCGGGTGCGCGATCTCATGGAAAATCCAGGGGCGACCGAACGTGGCGCGACCTATCATGACGGCGTCCACGCCGTAGCGGTCGAAGGCCTTCCGGGCATCGTCGGCCGAGGTGATGTCGCCATTGCCGATGATGGGGATGTGCATCCGTGGGTTCTGCTTGACCTCACCGATAAGCGTCCAGTCGGCAGAGCCTGTGTACATCTGCTGACGTGTGCGTCCATGGATGGTGAGGGCCTGTATGCCGCAGTCCTGAAGCCGTTCTGCCAGGTCGACGATGAAGGGCGTTCCGTCGGGAAGGAAGAGGTGTTTGTCGTCCCAGGCCAGGCGTGTCTTCACCGTGACGGGCGTGTCGGGGACGGCCTCCACTACGTTTTTGGTGATTTCCACCATGCCTGGCACGTTTTGCAACATACCGGCGCCAGCACCCTTGCCCGCTACCTTTTTCACAGGGCACCCGAAGTTAATGTCCAAGACATCCGGCCTGGCCTGCTCCACGACGATGCGGGCGGCCTCGCGCATGGCGTCGGGGTCTTTGCCGTAGATTTGTATGGCCACGGGCCTTTCCTCCTCGCAGACCTCCAGCTTGAGCAGGCTCTTGTTCACCATCCTGATGAGGGCATCGCTTGAGACAAACTCCGACCACACCATTGCTGCTCCCATCTGACGGCACAGCAGGCGGAAGCCAATGTCGGTGACATCCTCCATAGGAGCCAGCAGTACGGGCCGAGGCCCAAGGTCAATGCTGCCTATCTTCATACTTCCTGCCCGTCTCGCTCTGCTTTGAGAGCGACTCGATTATGAATTATGAATTAAGAATTCTGAATTGTCTTGAATGCCAAGGCGTACATCTTCATCTGCTTGAGCATTGCGCCCAGTCCGTTGCTGCGTGTGGGCGAGAGGTGTTCGCGCAGACCGATGCGGTCAATGAAGTATAGGTCGGCATCGAGTATCTCTTGCGGCGTATGGTCGGAGAGCACGCGGACAAGCAGCGCTACGATTCCCTTCACGATGAGCGCGTCGCTCTCCGCCCTGAAGTGCAGTTTGCCGTCTATCATATCGGCCTGCAGCCACACACGGCTCTGACAACCGTCGATGAGGTTCTGCTCCGTCTTGTACTTATCTTCGAGTGGTGGCTGCTCGCTGCCCATGTCTATGAGCATTTGGTAGCGGTCCATCCAGTCATCGAAGTCGCTAAACTCCGCTATGATTTCGTCCTGTATCTCGTTAATGTTCATTGTAAATCAATTGAGTTATGGTCTGTCCGACGGCTTCGAGCACGTTTGGGTCGATGTTCTCGGGCGTATCCTGCATCGTGTGCCAGGTTGGTCCGAAACTGCTTGGGCCGTCTTTATAATAAGGAATGATGTCGATGCAGGGGACGCCTGCCTCGTTCACGTTGACGTGGTCGTCTGTGACGTAACCCCCGTCGGTCAGCGGGAAGAACTGCCTGTAGCCAAGCTGCCCGGCCAGTTGCCAGACGATGCCCACGATGGGCGATGCCAGCTGACGGCTGATGCCTTCGCGCGAGAAGGTAGCGCCCAGGCCGCCCACCATGTCGAGCAATATGCCGTAGCGCGCTTTGTAGCCGTCGGCCACAGCACGCTGCGCCCACACCTCCGACCCGAGGCACCAGGTGTCGCGCCGCTCCGTTCTGTCTTCCGCCCACTGCGGCGTGCCCAAATCTTCTGCGTCGAAGCAGATCATATCCACGCCCACTTTCACCGGATTCTCCTGTAGGATACGACAGATTTCCAACAGGACGGCCACTCCACTGGCACCGTCATTCGCCGCCAAGACCGCTTTGTGGTGGTTCTCTTCGTCAGGGTCGTTGTCTGCCCAAGGACGCGAATCCCAGTGGGCACACAGCAGGATGCGGTCGGGATTGTCGGGGTTGATGCGCGCAATGATGTTGCGTGCCGGCAGACGCGTACCGTCCCAGATGGTGACGTCGGCCGTCTGTTCCTCCACCACGGCACCGAGCGAGCGGAAACGCTCCACGAGGTAGTCGCCGCAACGCTGTGCCGCCTCGCTGCCCGTCACACGCGGTCCGAACTCACATTGTTCTTTGATACAGGTCATGGCGTTGGCGGCAGAGAAGCGCGGGCAAGGCGTCAGGGCAATGGTGTCTGCACTGGTAGTGCTGCCTTTGCTCTGCCCGTCGCACGACGCGGCAAGCATTAGCACCGCAAAGGCCATGAGGGGAAAGATTATCTTGTTCATGATGTTTTCTGTTTCGGTGTTTCGTGATGCCGTCAGCCTGCTTTGGCCTGAGCCATGACGCGAAGGAAGTTCTCGCCCATGATGAGGCGTATGTCCTGTTCCGAAAAGCGTCGCTTGAGAAGATGGCGTGTGAAGTTGATGATCTCGGAAGCGTCTGCCAGTCCGGGCACCCCGCCGTCCCCGTCGAAATCCGTGCCGAGTCCGACGTGTTCAACGCCCATTATCCGTGCAGCATGACTGAGATGATCCACGGCATCGAGTATCGTTGCTTCTCCCGAGGCACGGAGAAATCCCTTATAGACTGTTGTCTGTGCCACGCCGTCGTGTTGGGCTAAGGCACGCATCTGCTGGTCTGTGAGGTTACGGGGATGGTCGCAAAGCGCTCGGGCTGAGCTGTGACTGCAGACGATGGGCACCCTGCTGAGCTCAAGGGCGTCGAAGAAGCTCTTCTCCGAAGCGTGGCTCATGTCCACAAGGATGCCGATTCTGTTCATCTCCCTGACGACTTCCTGTCCAAAGGCACTGAGTCCGCCGTGTTCAGCCGTGCCCTTGGCGGAGTCGCAGATGTCGTTGTCGCCGTTGTGGCAGAGGGTCATATAGACAATGCCACGCTCCTTGAAGTGACGGAGCAGGCTGATATCCCGTCCGATAGCGTATCCATTCTCGATACCGCGCAGGATTGCTTTCTTACCCTCAGCCTTGAGGCGGAGGATGTCGTCGCGTGTCTGGGCCAAACCCACGCGGTCGCTGTTTGCATCCACGATTTCTTCTATCTGTGAGAGCAGGCGGTCTGTCCTTGCGGCCACTGCCTTGTATGCTTCTTCCGTGCGTTCTCCTTGCGGAAGGTATGCTACCATGATGGAGGCATCGAGTTGGCCTTCGGTCATCTTGGGCAGGTCGACGAGGACTTTGTCTGTGCGTGTGCCGAACATCCGGCTGTTCTCTTGGCTGTCATCGCTGAAGAACATGGGGGTATCGCAGTGGCTGTCGAGGATGATGGACGTGCGGTGGATGTGCTTGGCCTGCTGGAATATCCTGGCTTCGTCTGCGATCCAGCGGAAGATGGGCTGCATTGTGTGGTCTTGGCCAAGGATGAAACATTCGGGATGCCATTGGACTCCGAGCAAAGGCTTGTGCTCGTTGCTTTCCACGGCCTCGATGATGCCGTCGGGGCTTGTGGCTGAAACGCGGAGGTGCGGTCCTGTCTGGCTCACGGCCTGGTGGTGGAAGGAGTTGACGGCGAGCGTCGCCGGCTTATCTCCTGTGCCGAAGATGTGGGAGAGCAGGCTGTCTGGCTGGATGCTGACGGTGTGCGAGGCCTGATGGCGTGGCATTTCCTGCGAGTGCTTCAGGAGTTTCCTTTCTTCGCCTTGGCTGGCGGGGCTTTGGGCGTAGATGTCTTGGTAGACATCACCGCCGAGTGCGGCTGCCATGACTTGTATTCCGCGGCAGATGCCGAGGATTGGCACGCCTCGGCGAAAGGCTTCGCGCATGAGGAAGAGTTCCGTGTCGTCTCTCACGGGGCAGACTCCGCGGAGCTGTGGAATGGGTTCCTGTCCGAGGAGTAGGGGGTTGATGTCGGCACCGCCGGAGAAGACGATGCCGTCGAGCTGGGTGAGGAGGGAGAGCAGCGTCTCCTTGTGGGCGAAGGGCGGGATGACTACGGGCGAGGCGCCTGCCTTGAGGACGGAGAGGTAGTAGCCTTCCGCCAGTTCGCAGCCTTTTTCGCCGTAGTTCCCTGTGATGCCGATGAGGGGAAGGCGCTGTGTCATGCCTCGTCCTGGACGTTAGGTTTCGTCTCGGCGTGTTGTGCGCCGATGGGCACTTCCTTGCGTATGCTCTGCTTGAGCGAGATGAGTGTCTCGGTGGAGACTACCCCGTCGATCTCTTGCAAACGGTCATTGAGCAGAGTCATGAGGTGTGCGTTGTCGCGGGCATAAAGCTTGATGAGCATAGTGTAGGGGCCTGTGGTGAAGTGGCACTCCACGATTTCCGGAATCTTCTCGAATTCCTCCACTACGCTCTTATACATGGAGCCTTTCTCGAGCGTGATGCCGATGTAAGTGCAAGTGTTGTAGCCGAGGCAGGCTGGGTCGACGTGGAAGCCGGAGCCTACGACGACGCCGGCATCGATGAGCCTTTGCACGCGCTGATGCACGGCGGCCCGGCTCACGCCGCATTCGGCGGCTACGTCCTTGAAGGGCACACGGGCATTGCAGGAAATTTTCTCCAGGATCTGCTTGTCCAGTTCGTCTACTTTCAACATGATGGATTGCGTTTAGTGTTGTTAATATGTCAGCAAAATTAGGTATTTTTTTCCAAAGTGCAATAAATAATGTCGAAAAAAAGCCTTTCGGGGAGCTTTTTTTGTCCAAAAAGTAATCAGGAGGCACGGAAGGTGACGGATTTCTGCCTTCGGAGGGTGCCGTCGGCGCGTGGCGGGGGCGGAAACGCAGCGTGCGGCGATGGGCATCTCCGCGTGCGGCGACGGGCAACGCAGCGTGCGGCGATTGGAATCTCCGCGTGCGGCGATTCAGCCCGCCCCGTCAGTCCCTGATGTTCCTCGGATGGTGCTCCAGGATTTCCTCACGCAGGCGATGCTTGTCGATGTGCATGTAGATTTCCGTGGTAGCGATGTCCTCGTGCCCCATCATCGCCTGGATGGCGCGCAGGTTTGCCCCGCCCTCCAGGAGCTGAGTGGCAAAGCTGTGGCGGAACGTGTGCGGGCTGATGTTCTTGCGGATGCCGGCCTTCTGCGCGTAATCCTTGATGAAGACGAAGAGCGAGATACGGCTCAGGTGCTTGCCGCGACGCAGGGATACGAACACAAAGTCCTCCTCTCCCGGCTTCAGCTCAATGCCCTGCCGCACCACGAACCACTGCCTGAGCTTCCCTATGGCGTCCTCTCCGATGGGCACAAGCCTCTCCTTCCGTCCCTTGCCGCGCACCCTGATGTAGCCCTCCTCTAGGTATAAGTCGCTCAGGCGAAGGCCTGTTAGCTCGCTGATGCGCAGTCCGCAACTGAACAGCACCTCGATGATGGCCAGGTCGCGCACGCCCTCCGGCTTGCTGAGGTCCACGGCTGCCTCTATCGCATCAATCTCCTGCAGGCTCAACACCTCGGGCAGGTGGCGCCCAATCTTCGGGCTTTCCAGCAACTCCGTGGGGTCCGTCTCCACTTCCTTCTCAAGGGTCAGGAACCTATAGAACGACCTTACGCCGCTCAGTATGCGCGCCACCGACCGTGGCCCCACGCCCAGCTCCTGCAAGGTCTTCGAGAAACGGTCCAGCTCGCCGAGCGTCACACGGCGGAAGTCGATGCCCTCGTCGGCATAGAAGTTCAGCAGTTTCTGCAAATCCTTCAGATAAGCATCCAGAGTGTTGGGCGTGTACGACCGCTCCAGCCGCAGATACTGGAAGTAGCGCCGCAGGATGGCATTCCCCACAACGTTCGTGTTCGTCAGTTCATAATGCATAATTCCACGTCAAGAGTTAAGAATTCAGAGTCAAGAGCGAAGAATTCCGAGCAAAGAGAAGGGAAAATCACCAATTAAAGGAAAAAAATCCCCGTCCATCGTTCATCATTCCTCATTATTTTACTATCTTTGTAGCGACAACTATTGCAAAACCACTGCAAAAGTACAAAGAAATTATGAGAATCCAAATTATCAATGGCCCAAATCTTAACCTTTTGGGCATCCGCGAGCCAGAGATTTACGGCAAACGCGCTTGGGAAGACTACCTCAAAGAGCTGCGGGCGCGCTTCCCAAAGGTGCGCATCGACTACTTCCAAAGCAATCTGGAAGGCGAACTCATCAACAAGATTCACGAGGTAGGCTTTGACCGCGACGGCATCATCCTCAATGCCGGAGCATACACACACACCAGCATTGCCATCCTCGACGCACTCAAGAGCGTCAGCACACCCACGGTGGAAGTGCACATCAGCAACGTCTATCAGCGCGAAGACTTCCGCCGTCGCAGCATCATCAGCCCAGGGTGCGTGGGATTCATCGGCGGCTTTGGACTCGACAGCTACCGCCTTGCCGTCGAAGCCCTCATCGACAACGCTGCCAGGGCAAAGGCCGAATGACCGGCAACCCGCTCGGCGGCAACGGGGACGGCACAGCCCTCCCACGCCAGGAAAGCACCCCGGCTGAGACAATCGACGACTATATCCTCCGACACATCGATGCCGAAGGAGAATATCTCCATGCCCTTTGGCGCGACACACAGCTCCGTCTCTCCTACGGACAAATGGCAAGTGGGCACCTGCAGGGCAGGCTTCTCAAGATGATCGCACAGATGGTGAGGCCGAAGAGAGTGCTCGAGCTGGGCACATTCAGCGGCTATGCCACCCTATGCCTTGCTGAGGGAATGCCGGAAGGAAGCGAGATTCACACCATCGAGGTGTTCGACGAGAACGAAGACTTCCTGCGCCGATGGTTCGAAGGGAGTGCCTACAAAGACAAAATCCACCTCCACATCGGCGATGCCCTAAAGCTGTTGCCGCAGATGGAGAGTGGATGGGACCTCGCATACATTGACGCCGACAAGCGACAGTACGTTGATTATTACGAACAACTATTGCCCCGGATGACTCCCGGCGGCTTCATCGTGGCCGACAACACCCTTTGGTATGGCCACGTACTGCACGCCTCGAGGCCGAGCGACCTGCAGACTCGCGGCGTGCAGGCCTTTAATGAATTGGTGGCAGGGGACAGCCGTGTGGAGAAAGTCATACTGCCTCTGAGGGACGGACTCACGCTTATCCGTGTGAAACCCTGAGCCCTGCAGGAAGGTTAAAAAGTTGAAAAGTTAAAAAGTTAAAGGGGGAAATGGTGCGCGGGGCGTTCATTTCTCGGGCATTCTCTCTACCTTGATGGGCGGAACGCCGTAGAGTACGCGGACACGGTCAATGGGTTGTCGCTCCTTGACCGCTGCGGGTGGAGGTCCATAGAGCGCAATCATTTCGTCGGACTTCTGTAGCTTCTTGGTCGACTTGCAGGCGGCGAAGCCCAACATGGTGATGATTGAGCCCAGCAAAAGCCGCCAGATGGAGTGGATTTTCTTTGCCATTTTGATATTTTTTGCAGTGGTTTGTGGTTGGATGTTAGTGGTTAGAGGATAGTTTTGGCTGCGGATTGTGGGGCAAGAGCTATTCTCTAACCCCTAACATCTAACTCCTAACCACTTGTTTTCCCATTCTCTTTATGTGACAGAGGAGCAGCCTTCCGTCGTCATCCCTGAGGTGTAGGCCGCCTCCCTCGCAGTAGCGCCAGTACTTGCAGCCTTGGCATTCGCCTTGTTTCATCCACCGATGGTCGCGATGAGGCAGGAATCGTGTCTCCCAAACGTGCATGAAGTCGTCCTGGTAGATGTTGCCTTGCCGGTAATTATGCCTGATGCTTGTGCAGGCACTGATGCCTCCGTCGACAAGAACGGAAGCGACTGTGACGCCGGCCATGCAGCGAAACATCCAGTCGCGCACTTCCCCTTCGTATGGGCCGAGGAAGCCTTCGCAGCCGTAGGACGCATGTATCCGGCCTTCCTGACGTGTCGTGCGGATGAAATCGAGCAGCCCTGTGAACTGTTCGGGCGTGAGCTGCAGCTCCTTGTCCTGTGCGGCGCGTCCGACAGGGAAGATGGTTGCGAGACGCCAGTCAGCGACGTGTTTGCCGATGAGGAACTCCTTGAGCTGTGGCAGCGTGTGGTAGTTGTGCTGATGGACCACGGTCATCACGTCGTAAGCCAACGTCTGGTCGCTGACAATCATGTCGATGGCTTGGCTTGCCATGCTGAAGCTGTCGGGGTGACGGCGCAGCCATGTGTGCTCCGGCTCGAGCCCGTCGAGGCTGATGGTAAGGGAGCAGAGCCCGGCATCCTTGAGGTCGCTGAGCATCTGGGGCGTGAGTAGGAGTCCGTTTGTCACCATTCCCCAGGGGAAACCTCGTTGGGCGATGCCTCTGGCGCACTGCACCACGTCCGGCCGCACCAGTGGTTCTCCGCCTCCGAGGATGACGAATACGTCGCCCGGACTGCGCTTCGTGGCGATGTTGTCCAGCACGCGGAAGAAGTCCTCGCGTGGCATGTCGGGCACCGAGGCAGCCTGTCGGCAGTCGCTTCCGCAGTGCCGGCAGTGGATATTGCAGCGGACGGTGCTCTCCCAAAAGAGCTGTCGGAGGGGATGCTCCGTTCGGAGGCTCTTTGTGAGGAGTCGGGATGCCTCGAGCGCCGCAGTCCGTCTGATGCCAAGTTTCTCGCCTTTCATGCCACAAAGGTAGCAAAAAAAAGGAAAAGGGAAAAGTGAAAAGTGAAAATTTTTAATGCGGTGGTGAAAAACGCCGCGTGCGGCGATGACAATCTCCGCGTGCTGCGACGGCAATCTCCGCGTGCTGCGATGGGCATCGTCGCAGCCGACGTTTTCCGGCACCGCCTCGGGCGATGGACAACAAAAAAGGGTGTGTCAGTTCTTCTGACACACCCTCTTGTCCTGGATGCTATGCGGTGTTATGAAACTTCGATAGCCTTGCTGAGCTTTTTCTCTTCCTTTTGCAGCTTAGGCATGATGATTGTCAGTACGCCATCCTCAACCTTGGCCGAGATCTTGTCGCGCTCCACGTCGTCGGGCAACGTGTAGTTCTGCTCATAGTTGCTGTATGAGAACTCGCGACGCAGGTAGTGATGGTGCTTGTCCTCATGCTTGTGCTCGCATTTGTTCTCGATGGCGATGGAAAGGTTGCCGTCTTCGTTGATGTTCACACGGCAGTACTCCTTCTTGATGCCCGGGGCTGCAAGTTCCATCGTGTACTCCGTTTCACTCTCCTTCACGTTGACTGCCGGAGCTGTACTGCCAGTTCGAGGCATAAGATCGTTGTTCAGGAAATCTTCAAACACTGTTGGCATCCAACTGTTTCTAAACATTACTGGTAACATAATCAAATCCTCCATTTATTAGTTTGTTGTTTAATGTTTGTTTTTTTGTTTTGTGCCTCCGCTTTCGCTTCAGCTTTCACTAACAAGAGGAACAACAGTCGTGCCAACTTTGCCAGAGGTGGAAGTGAACACCCTCCGTGGCTATTTTGTGGACAAACGGCGACAAATAGTCATGTCACATTGACAAAGCGTGCCTGCCGAAGAGGTATCTGGAGAGACCCGTGCGGTCCGTGAGCCATGCCAGCAGAAGGCTTCCGCCCACACAGACGGCCAAGGAGACCAGAAGGAAGAGCAGTCCCGTCCCGTCGAACCGCAGGAATGGCACAAAACCCTTGCACAAGACCGTGAAAATGGGCGAGAAAATGTAGATGGGAAGGCTGTTGCGACCGAGGAAGAGGAGCAGGGTGCGAGGGGCAAGGGGCAAGAAATCGTGAAGCCACAGCAGCGAGGAAATGGCTGTGAAGGCTATCAAGATGCCGCTCAGGCTGGCCTGATTGGGGCTTTCGGCAAAGCCTATAATCAAGGCAAAGGCTGCGACGGAGAGCCACGACGGACGGAAGAAGCCCACGAAGTCCGTGCCGCTCTGCCGCAAGACGGCTCCGGCAAGGAAGTACATCGCCGACGAAAACGACAGGATTCCAAAGCCGTGAGCAAAAACAAAATACGCTATGCCAATCAAAAGGAAACGCGTCGCCATCCCTTGCCTTACATTATTATATATATAATAGTACACGGCTCCGCAGAGAATCAAGGCGTGCAGGAACCATGGCGGCCCGAGCGGATGGAGCAGCAGGCGGTCGAGGAAGACGGTCGGCGTGAGGCAGTCGATGTGGTCGGCAATGGGGAGAAGCGACGCCACATATATGTAGCCGCTCGCCATGAAGAGGTACGGCACCGCCAACCACAGCAGGGTCCGCAGGAATTGGCGAGGCGGCTTACTGATGTTCATCAGGTAACCCGATATCAGAAGGAAGCCAGGCATGTGGAAACAATACACCACCTGCTTGATGTCGGGGTGCAGTTGTTCGAACCACACAAGGTGGAAACCGACGACGAGCAGTATGAGTACGCCCTTCAGGAAGTCGAGTTCTGGGATTCGCCGCATGGAGTGTTACATCTTTTGGGGCAGCCTTTCGATGGCCTTCCTCAGCGTCGGTGCGATGGCAGGAATGCCGTGGGAGGCGGCATAGCCCTCCATCGTGTCGAGCGAGAGCGGCTGTTTGTACTGTTTCTTCAGTCCGTCCTTCCTGGCCTTGAACTCCTTCTTGTCCATGTAGGCACGTTCCGCCGCGTAGGTCTCAATGATGAGTTTGCTCCTTCCCTTCGCGCCGTTCCACTCCCAATGGTTCGAATACATCACGAGGTCTGTGATGTCCGAGTGGCCATCCTCATCGTGGTTGAAGACTTCGGCGAACTGATATTCATAATCCTTCTTTTCGCGAAGCTTCATTACGCGTTCCTGCCCGAGCACTTTGTTGCGGTATATCTGCGCCTTTGCCCCGTCGAGAGTGAGGTGGGTCTGCTTTTCGTCGGAAATGATGAAGCCCACCGTTCCCTCGGGATTGCTGACGCGCTGCTTGCCGCCGCCTTCGTCGGTGAGCGTCGTGAAGTATTTTTCGGCAGCGTCTCCGCCGGGTTGTAGCCTCGAGGCGCCGCTTTTGTGAATCATTCCGGCATTGAACAGGTCCATACGACCCGACCAGGTGAAGGAGACTCCCTCGGTCAGGTAGGCCTCTGCGTAACAGTGGCTGTAGCTTCCCGTCTTGAGCTTCTGCTTCTTTACGTCGTAGGCATTGGGCAAGATGCCAGCCTTGAAGAAGCGGAGCGAGTCGCCAATGAAGACATAGGCCCTGTAGTATGTCTCGACGTAGGCATACGGCTTGGGCACTACCTGCACTTCGGGCAGGTCGTAGTCGGCGTCCTCCATCATGACTTTGCCACCCCGCACTTTCGCCACTTCCACAAGCTGTGGCTTGAAAGCGACGTGGGTGAGGACTATCCTGACAGCCCCGCCAAGGTCGGGCGTCATGCCTTCCAGGTTGGTGATGCCTATCATGTTGCCGTCCTCCGTCAGCACTGTCACCAGGTGTATGCCGTTGCCTTGGTCGTCCACGACGCTTATCCTCTGCGCCCCGGCATACATGGAGGACAGCAGAAGGATAATGAAATACAGAATTCTTTTCATCTTTCTACCTTATTATATATATGATTATTGAATAGCCACCTTCCTCCGTCCGTGGATATAGATGCCGGGTGCCGTCGGTTCGGCCTGCAGTTTCCGCCCGTCGAGCGTGTACCAGGAGTCGTCGGGGTCTTTCGTGTCTTTAATCTCCTCGATGCCTGTGGGCACATCCTGCTGGAAGACGTGCACCCAGTCGAACAGCGTTTCGTAGGTAAACGAAGTGTCCGGCGCCTTGGCCCACGAGCCGTCGCCCACACTTTGGTTGAGGATGAGATAGAAATCGTGCAGGAATGGCCACTGACCCTGCTCGAGGTCCGACGGGTTTTGCGACTTGGCATAGCTGCCCACGGCATTGCCGTCCACATAGAACGTGATGAGGCTTTCGGTCCATCGGGCAGCGAAGATGTGCCATTCGCCCTGCGTCACGCTCTCGTTGAAGCTGTACTTCGGGTTGTTACGGTTGCCCAAAGTGGTTATCCAGTGCGAGTGTAGCGTATGGAAGGCCGTGTTCTGCGCGTCGATAGCCTCAAAGATGTCAATCTCACCTCCCCTTGGCCAGCCGTCGGTAGGCGGTTGTGGCATCATCCAGAAGGCAGGGAAGTTGCCTCGGTGGGCAGTCGTCTTGATGCGAGCCTCAACGTATCCGTAGGTGAAGGAGAAGAGGTCTCGCGTCTCCACGGAGCCCGTCAGCATCGGCACGGCATCGCTTGTCTGGTCGGGATTCGGCAGGGCTCGGCAGACAAGGTGTCCGTCGCGGATGAAAACGACGTCCTCCGAGTCCGAAATGAACCTGTTCCAAGTGCTGGAGCGGCGCACCGAGCGTTGCCACTTCGAGGGGTCCGGCTGCGTTCCGTCCTCGCCGTCGAACTCGTCGCCGAACGTCATGCTGTAGCAGCCTTCCTTGTATTCATCTTGGCCGAGCACTTCCAGATGGATGTCGAGGACGGCTCCTCCGTTCTTGATGATGCCGTTAGCCTCGTCCACCCGCCCGGCAGGATCGATGTCGTTCCAGTCAATCTTGAAGCGCATCATGTAGCGTCCCGGCTCCATGTCCGCAGGCAGACGGAAGGCAGGGGCTTGGACGTAGGAAAGATTCGTGGGCTCTCCGAGGCTGTTGAAAGCGCCCTCCTCTAAGCTGAGGCCCGAGAAGCTGACCAACTCATTGCTCTCCGAGAGCTCTCCCCGACTGCCTGGCATACTGACATCGAACGCCCCGTTGCCGTTCTTGTCAATATAGATATAGGTGTTCATCCACTTTCCGCTGAATGCCAGGGAAGGCGAGATGAGGTCGCCCGGCCTTGCATAGAAGGTCTCGCCGCTCAGGTCGTGGTACATCTTCATGGGCGATGTCACCCGGAATTCGTTGCCGTTGAGCGTCACGCCGCTCAGGATGCGGTCGGTGCGGGTGCGGCCTGCGTCGCGGTCGAAAGCGATGGGATAGGTCTGAGCCTGCGCCCCGAGACAGGACAGGGCACAGCTTGATGCCAAAAACAGCTTGCTGAGGAATGATTTCATGGTCGTAATTGTCAGTAATTATGTGTTTTTGGGGGCAAAGATACGAAAAAAGGTGAAAAGGTAAAAAAGTTAAAAGGTGAAAATGTTAAAGAGTTGAGAATTATTTCGTAACTTTGCGTCCGAAACCAAAGAAAAGCACATTATGATTAAAAAGACACTCTCATTTCTCCATTTCTTCATTCTTTCATTATGCTTGTCGGCGCAGACTATCAGCATAACGACCGACCATACGCAGTTGGTCCTCAAGGTGAGCAGTCAGAAACGGCTCTATCAGGCATACCTCGGCCAGCGCCTCACCGACCGGACCGACCTTTCCTTGCTCTCCATGCCGCAGGCCGGGATGGGCAGTTCGATGGCGCGTGGACTCGAAACCTACCCAGTGATGGGCACCGAAGACTACTATGAGCCGGCCTTCGAGATACGCCATGCCGACGGCAACCCAACGTCGTTCCTGAAATATCAGCAGCACTCGACCGACGGAGACCTTACCTCCATCCGTCTGCACGACGAGGTCTATCCCGTCGAAGTCACATTATATTATAAGGTATATCCCCGTGAGGACATCATACAACAGTGGGCGGAGATACGTCACGACGAGAAAGGTAAGGTCTGGATAGGCCGTTATGCTTCGTCGATGCTCTACTTCGAGGCACCCGACTACTACTTGACCGAGTTCGGAAGCGAATGGGCCAAGGAGATGCAAATGCAGACGGAACAGCTCCGCTTCGGCAAGAAAGTGGTGGACAGCCGCCTTGGCACCCGTGCCAACATGATGGCGCAACCGTTTTTCGAGGTAGGCCTCGGCAGTCCGGCACGCGAGGATGAAGGCACCGTACTCATGGGGACGTTGGGCTGGACGGGCAACTTTCGCTTCACCTTCGAAGTGGATCATCAGAACATCCTGCGCGTGGTGAGCGGCATCAACCCCGACGCTTCCATCTATCAGCTTGAGCGTGGCGAGACGTTCCGCACGGCCGATTTCTACTTCACCCTGTCGGCCGACGGCACGGGCGAAGGCAGTCGGCGCTTCCAACGCTGGATGCTGAACCATCAGCTCCGCAGGGGCGACGACGCTCGACTTACGCTCCTCAACAACTGGGAGAACACCTATTTCAGCTTCGACGAAGAGAAACTTGTGGCTCTCTTCGGGGAGGCCAAGGACTTAGGGGTCGACCTTTTCCTGCTCGACGACGGCTGGTTTGGCAACAAGTACCCGCGTCGCAACGATCAGGCCGGGCTGGGCGACTGGGAAGTGACGCACGAGAAGCTGCCAAGGGGCATCCCTTACCTCGTCAGCGAGGCAGAGAAGCAGGGCGTAGGCTTCGGCATTTGGATAGAACCCGAGATGGTCAACCCAAAGAGCGAACTGGCTGAGAAGCACCCGGACTGGATTCTTAGGCTCCCCTCGCGCGACACTTATTACTTCCGCCACCAGCTTGTACTCGACCTCTGCAACCCCAAAGTGCAGGACTACGTCTTCGGCGTCGTCGACAACCTCATGCAGGAGAACCCCTCCATCCGCTTCATGAAGTGGGATTGCAATTCCCCTATCACCAACATCTACTCGCCTTATCTGAAAGACCGCCAGGGAAATCTCTACGTCGACTACGTCCGCGGCCTCTACAGCGTGCTCGAGCGCGTCAGGGAAAAGTACCCCGACCTCTACCTCATGATGTGTTCGGGCGGAGGAGGACGCAGTGACGTCAGAGGGCTGAACTACTTCACCGAATTCTGGTGCAGCGACAACACAGACCCCGTGGAGCGTCTCTTCATACAGTGGGGCTATTCCCAATTCCTGCCTGCCAAAGCCATGTGCGCCCACGTCACCGACTGGAACCGAAGCAGTAGTATCAAGTTCCGTGTCGACGTCGCTTTCCAGGGAAAGCTTGGCTTCGACATCGGACTGAAAGGGCTCTCCGACGACGACCGAGCATACTGCCGACAGGCCATCAAGGAGTATAAGCGCCTCGAGAACGTCGTCTGGGCACCAAACCTCTATCGCCTCGTCTCGCCATACGAGAGCCAGCACTGCGTCGTGCAGCGCGTCACCGACGACAAGGCCCACAGCTTGCTCTTCGCCTACGACATCCATCCGCGCTACGGCGAACGCCTCATGAACACTCGCCTCCGAGGGCTCGACCCCGACGCCCTCTACCGCGTCCGCGAAGTCTGCCTCATGCCCGGCCGACAAAGCCGCCTTGCCTGCCACGACAAGAGCTACACGGGCGACTATCTCATGAAGGTCGGGCTGAAAGTCCTCTCTTCCGGCCAGCTCGTCAGCCACATCATCGAGCTGGAGAAAGTTTAAGGCCAGAAGAATCCAAACACCAATTGTAGGGACGCGCCACGGCACGTCCCTGTATTTTTCACCCTTTTACCTTTTCACTTTTTCCCTCTTCCTCACCTTTTAACCTTTTCACCTTTTAACCTTTTCACCTTTCCCTCGCCTTTCCCTCGCCTTTCCTCCCTTTCGTGTTCGTTGCTGCATCATCATGAAGCAATTGCTTGTACATGATGCAGCAATTGCTGCATCATGTATA
Organism: uncultured Prevotellaceae bacterium; assembly: GCA_947166305.1. Taxonomy (GTDB): domain Bacteria; phylum Bacteroidota; class Bacteroidia; order Bacteroidales; family Bacteroidaceae; genus Physcousia. The sequence goes on from CAMVDV010000036.1 coordinate 24,971, forward strand.
AGCAACGAGAACCCTGTGCCGTTTCAGACAAAATGCCCCGCCCTGAGTCCTGGAACCTCACGGGCGGGGCATTCACACGCCAGCCTCGGATGGCAGCTATTGCTTTTTGCGCTGGATGAACACCTTCTTCTTGTTGATGATATTGATGTCGTTCTCCTGCGGCTCAGACCGTTTGCGACCCGAGAGGTCGTAAACGTCGCCGTCGGCCGGAGCCTTCGTCGACGGAGCTTCCAGCACCTCGGGCACGCCGTCCTCGTAGTCCTTGCCATAGGACTTGAAGAGGCGTTCGCGCGCTATCTGCTTCTTCTCCACGTTGCCAGCCGAGTCGGTGACGACGACGCAAAGCCCGTAGTCGAAGCCAGGGAAGAAGTGGAAGTCGAACGACGGACTTTCCGTCTCGCCCTCCTTCCACCACGGAGCGTTCTCACCGTGCTGAACGTACCACTCATACTTCCACACACCCGACCGTGCATCAAAGCCGTCGGCGAAGATGCGGAGCGTGCTGTCGTTCACCATCGTGCAGTCCGTCACGCTGCTCGTTGGCGGCACAGCATCCACCACGTTCGTCCAAGTGGGCGTCAGGATTTGCGCTTCGTGGTCGAACACGATGCCGGCGCGGTTACTTATCTCCGTGCCGTCGGCCTTGCCCGACTTCACGCCCACCTCAAACATCACTTCGCCGATGCCCGACGTGCCGTCGAAGTTCACAGGCAGGATGCCCTGCATCAAGTCGTACGTCGGTTCCATCGTCATCGGATCGAGCGAGGTGAATGTCCACTGGGCAGTGCCCTTCTTGTGGTTGAACTCGCCCTCCACCTGTGCGATGACGTTGATTTCCGGGCGCATGTCGATGGTCTTCACGAAGGATGTCACGTTGTTCTTCCTCACGACATCAGCATTATCAAGAAATACCTCATGGCTGCCGATTCTCACACCCGTAGGCAAGAACTTCGTCAGGTCGAAGATTCGGCTGTCGAGCGTGTCGCGTATGACAATCGTGTGCGCCGCTGCCGTTGCAAACGTCGTGTCGTTCTCGAACTCAATCGTGTAGTTCACCCTCGCCACCGAGTCCGCAATGAACTTGCTCCCCGCCTCCGACAGATAACCATATATGTCATTGGGGTCAGCAGGCGGAGCAGGTGTTGATTCGCCGCCTTTGGGAGGCTTCGGTGGGCAGTTAGGCTTTTTATTAGCGAAAGCTGTAATGCAGTCTGTTACTACCACAGGATGCATAGCAACTTGTATTGCTCCTGTGATTTTACCTAAAGGATTCCAACATGTCAAAACTCCCGCTTTAGATAATCCATCCATCCATGAATGAATTTTGTCCCAAGCAGTCTTATCGTTACTCTCCTTTTTCCCACAGAAAAAATCGGTAGCCCAATTAACACTAACACTTGCGACATTACCTAAGCAATCAGCTATCGTTAATGCTACACGGCTTGCAATTTCTGGATCTGCAGCGGCAACAAGTCCACCGACAGCTGCAGCTGTTGCATACCCATTTATAACGCATTCTATTCTCTCATGGTAGCAGCAATACCAACTATCGGAATGAGAATCTGCTTTGCGCCTTCTACCCCTTATTATTCTATCTTTCGCATCATAGGTAATTGATGGCCATTCATCAGGCAATGTTGCCCAACAATCAACTTTGTCTTTTGATGTAATAGCTATTTTTATTACCTTTTCTGACTTTGGAGAAATGTCTGTGCAGAAATAACCACTTCGAACACAGGTGCTATCCGATGACATCTCATTCTGAACTTTCTGCATCAAGAAATAATGGTCTTCAGCTATCTCTTCAGAATACTGTGCCAGCAGGATTCGTTCTGATTCAGAAAGGCTATCATTATTAACTATATCGAAAATAGATGGCAAGTTTAACCCTGATATTTTTATTTTTGATATATTATCTTCTGTCAATGAAGAGATAAACAGATAGAATGGCACTCTATACGCCGTCATGTTACCTTTGTTCTCAATCTTGATGGTATATGTTGTTGAAGTGCCACGCAGGAAGGATGATGGGAAGGTGACATCCGTTGCTAACTCGATGTCAACAGCTTCTTCTACGGTCACAACATTTGCTACATGCTTGTCCTCTTCTGTAAAGTGGAACACGGCGTTGTAATTGCCAAGTGGTGCCCCTGTGAAGTCGAAGGTCACGGCTGTCTCGGCATCGCTGTCGTGGCTGACATCAACGGAGTGTATTGTGTCGCCTGGGGCAATCACTAAGTCAACTGCGTAGAGGTCGCGGAAGCCATTGCCTTTGAAGGTGATGGTGCTGCAGCCGCCGTTGCCGACAGTATGCACGTCCCAATCGACCACATCGTACTTATCCATGTGCATATACTCAAGCTTCATGGTGCTCTGCGAACCTGTCACGTCATGCACGGCGAGGTAGTATGTACCATCCTCCCAAGTGTGGATGCCGCCCCAGTTGACCGAAGCAGATTCAGAAGTCTTGAACACTTCCTCGCCACTCGGTGCAAACAATTGCAGAGTGGCCGGCTGACTGAGTTTGAATGCCACCGTATCTCCCGGCGCTGCCTGCAAAGTGTACCAGCGGACATCGTTTGTTGCTACTCTGCTGAAACTTTGTGTGGCTTGCAGCTTGCCAACGGGCTTCACTTCTTTGCTAACGCCATAGTCAATGTACTGGTCGCTGGCGTCAACCCAGCGGCCGCTGTTGTCGTAGAAGCGCAGATGTATCTCGTTCTTTGCATACATCATAGGCTTGCCACTCTTCGTCTCGAAGTGGAACAACGAGCTACGGATTGGCTGTGGTTCTACAGGCAGAAGGGTGATGAGCTTCAGCGGGTCTGTCACCTCTGTTTGTTCCACAGTGTGAGCCATATCGTCGTTGTCATTTATCCAGTACTGGTACATCTTGATTGAGTTGCCGCCAACTGGGGTCTTGACAAAGTATTGCGACTTGATGTTTGTCTGTGCGCCCTTGCCATTGGTGAACATATAGGCAATCTTGTGGAGGCCGTCCGAGAGTCCTGCCACGTCGAGATCGCAACGGAACACACCCTCGTGTACGCCGCTTTCTATTGTCTTGTATGGCTTGCCGTCAATAGAGAACACGCAGGACAAGGCTTCCATTTCTGAATCCATTGCACTTCGCAGGAAGAATGCTTCGCGAATAGAGGTGGAGGCACCGTTTTGCATGATGGCTTTCACTTGAAGCTTATGGAAGCCTATCGGAAGTTCGCTGACATCGAGGAACCAGACCGCCGCGCCGTTCTCCACAGAAACACGTTCCTGCTTGAAGTCCTTGCCGTCGATATAGCACATGAAGGTCAGCTCTCCGACGATTTGGTCGCTCTGCATCTTGTAGAAGCTGCGGGTCTCTATCTGTGAGTACAGTCCATCTTCTCTTAGCACTTGGTAGTGGATGGTATGGAAGCCCTCCTGAAGTTCGCTGACGTCGAAGGTCAGGGAGCCTTGCACATCGCCCCTCACGTTCCTTGTCTGCACTTCGTTGTCGAACCAATAATACCCATTCGTCAAGGCTCCGCCTTCACGCGAGAGGAAAAAGCACCGTGTGGCAGGTGAACTGCTCACGCCTTTCTCATCCGTGACTTGCAGATGGATGGTGTGGAAGCTCTCCTTCAGACGGCTCAAGTCTATCTCCATGCGCCACGCATCGGAGGTAGTGCTGCCTGTTACTGCTGTGGAGATGTCTCCGTCGAACCAGTAGCGGTACTCGTAAGGAGTCTGCCCTCGGGTCGAGAAGTGCATACACAGCAACAGCAGAGATATGATAATCTTACGCATAGTTGCTTGATGTTAAAAGGTTATTCTGCAGCCTTGACTTCAATATCGACGCTTAGCTTGCCATCGGCAGTTGACTTCGATGCCACGTTGAACTTTGTAATCTTCGGGTTCGTGGGGTTGGGTGTGAAAGGCAGGTTGCCGCCATAGATGCCAAGTTCCTTGCCGTCGTCGCCGAGGTACTTTGTCTTGGCCTCGTCTGTCAGTTCATAGGTCTCGATTTCGGAGACAGTCCCAGTCCAAGTCTTGAATACATCCTCCATATTGGTTGCTGTGTAGAACATACTGCTGCCCAAGGCTGCAATTTTCGCAAACATATTAGTCGAGGCGATGCCAAGGCTGTTGTAAACAAGATTGGTGCTAGACAATTTGTTGACGGAATCAGACGTGAAAGAACTGCTGAGTATGCAGTTCCTGTAGATAGCGTAATAAGAACTCTCGTAGGGATAAGTGCTTGTCCATCTAACGATGCAGTTCGTAAACTCAAAAGAATTGTTGGGGCGGCTGGAATCACCGACGTACGGGGTACTAACCAAGCTGTTCACGAAAGAGATGGAGTTTCCGCTGTTGTAGTTACTAAAAGAGTTTTGAATTTTGCAATGTATAAAGGTTAGATTTTTCATGAAGCCATATCCGTAAGCAGATTCATAAATAGAGGAAAAAGAATAAAACCTTGATTTGATGAAGGTAGCATTACTCAGTGTATTACGAACCGTCACAGTGTTGTTGTCGCAATAGATGCCTTCAACGGTCAGATGCTGCTCAATGCTATCGGGAACATCTATGTAAAAGCTTCCTACTATAACCGAAGGATAGATTTGTGCAATGGAATCCACCTGCATTCCAGCGCCGCGAATAGTTACGGCCTTTGTGATGTTCGTGGCTTGGAACGAACCGGAGGAAAGGGTGATGACATCGCCATGCTCGGCTGCCTCATGTGCCGACTTTAATGCTCTTGCACCATAGTAGGTGGAAATTTCTCCTTCATGGCTCAGCGTAGCCAGTACGGAACTCTGTGCATAACTCATGGCTGCCGCTGCGAGGGCAACCAGGGAAAGGAATAACTTTTTCATAGTTTTTTGTTTTGATTGGTTTATAAAAAAAAGGATTAATAAAAAAGGTGTCGGGGGCGATGGGCAGGACACAAAAAAATAGGTGCAAGGCTTTCCGATTTGCTGTCCTGAAGGTATCGCCAAACACCTATAATAGCACAAATGGAATAACCCACACCTACACGGGTGTGAGTATTCACTTCTTGCATTTGCTATTATGTGTCGGATAAATTTGGCGAATTTCTCAGGACACTGACCGCAAGAGCAGATACTCTATCTTCTTATGTCTCGATGTTCTATGTCATAGTCGTTGGGTTGTTTAATGTTTTAAGCTTTTTCAGTTTGTATAAGCGGACACGCCACGGCGCGCACCAGCATTTCGTTGTTATAGCTTTAACGATTTTGCAAAAGTATGATTTTTTGTCTTACCTTCCAAACTTTTTGCGATTTTTCTGCATGAAGTGCGTTCCTTCTTCGTCCCTTTGCGGGCGAGAGGACAGCAGGAGTTGCCGTTTCGCTGTTGTGGAAATGTCAACTTTTTCGGCTGGTGATGACGCGGAATCGAAAGGAATGTGTAACTTTGCGCAACAAAATTCACCCCCCGACGTCACCTTTCGGCTTCGGGAAGCGTTATGTTAGTGAATCGGTTCAAGTGAACAAAAGAGTTTAACCCATTAGTGTCCCGTTAAAATTGGGACGAGTTAAATACTAATCAAACAACCCCGGA
>CAMVDV010000037.1 GCA_947166305.1 uncultured Prevotellaceae bacterium
GGATTTTTTTTCAAAAAAAATGCATTTTAAGGCTCTATACATTATATATTATATATACGCGCGCGAGGGAAAGGGAGGAAAAACGGCAGCCGCTCACGCAAGAGTGACTGCCGTTGATGCTGTCTAAAAATGGTGTAAGATCTTACCTGACCAAGACTTTCTTGCCCTTTGATATTTACTGTGCTGCCATGATGTTCAGGATGCTCACCACGTCGGCTATGTCCACAACGTTGTCAGCATTGACGTCGGCAGAAGGAATCTCGGCTCCGGATGCCATGATGTTCAGCACAGTCACCACGTCGGCTATGTCCACCTCACCGTCGTTGTTCACGTCGCCTCTCTTGAAGGCGGTGAAGTAGCCAGGGCTTTCCGTGCCGCCGTCGGGACGGGCATAGGTCTTGTCGAGGAAGTTGCTGTTGTATCCCGTTCCCTTGCCGCCAACAAGCTTCACGCAGCCACTGAACATTACGTCCGATGTGGCGTTGCTGGTGCTCCAATCGTTGCTACAGCAGATGGTTGTAAGTTCAGAGCAATCTTTGAACATATTATTCATATTCGTTACTTTGCTGATGTCGAACGAGGAGACATCGACAATCTGTAGCTTGTTGCAGCCGAAGAACATGGCACTCATATCCGTCACGTTTTTTGTGTTGAACGAACTGAGGTCGAGAGTCTGTAGATTGTTGCAGTCGGAGAACATAGCACTCATATCCGTCACGTTTTCTGTATTGAGATTCTCCAATCCTTCGATGCTCATCAAGTTAGACAGGGGATAACTTATGATTGTCCATCCCACCGAGCTGACATAGCCGATATGGCCGTTGCCGTAGAACATTTGCCTCATCGAGGTCAGCGGGGCTTTCTTCATCGAGGGGTCGATGACGGCTTTCGTCACCTTGTAGTTGTAGTCATTGAATCGGGTGTCAAGGATATTGCCGCCTATGGGGATGTATGCCTCGGTTTTGCCAGTGCGATACGAGCGTTGCCCGTCGTAGTAATAGGTGAGCGTCCCTGTGCTTTCGTCAAACTCTGTATAGACCTCCTTGGCGAAGCATACAGGCCGGACGCTCGAGTCGGTACCGCGCTGGATGTTGTACTTGTTGATTTCGTCTGAGTTGAAGTTTAGGGCCCAGGCATCCCTGTAGTCGCTTGTGTTGATTGAACGCGACCAGTAGTACCCTTCGTCGTTGCCTCTGCCGAAATAACCTGCTGCGGGCAGGAAGATGCTGTTGCCATTGCTCTTGCTCGTTATCTTGCGGCCGTTCACGCCGTTCAGGGTAGTCCACTCCGTAGTGGTGTAGTCTCCGTTTATCAGTTCTTCTATTTGCGCGAGGCTCGGCATTCGCCAGTCTCCGCCCCAATTCACCGCTGCGGCATCATTCTCTGGCAAAAGTTCCCTCGGATTGTCATTGAAGCTGTATGCTTCGTGTAATTTCTGTTTTATCTCGCCCCAACAAAAATAGTCTCCATACTCTTCGGGGATGTAGGCGCCTACATTGCACGTAGCCCACATGGTTCCGCTGGGCAAACCGAGGTCAACATACTCATGCTCTTTCTCCTCGAGAACGCGTACAGGGCGGATGTGTAAACCGTTCCAAGAGGTGAGGTTGCCATAACCTGTAGTGTTTGCGTAGAAATACATCATACAATAAGCCTGTTGGGAGCTCTCTGTTTCACGCAACCAGTATAAGCACCTATCTGTATATGTAACGTAACTTCCACTATAGCTTGCTGCGGGCAGGAAGATGCTGTTTCCGTTGCTCTTGCTTGTTATCTTGCAGCAGTTGACGCCGTTCAGGGTAGTCCACTCCGTAGTGGTGTACTTCTCATTATACAATTCTATGCACTGCTTGACATTAGGCATCTGCCACTCGCTGCCCCAGTTGACAGTGGCGGCATCGTCTTCGGGCAGAAGCTCTTGGTTGCCTTCAGAGCCGTCATAGCCGTCCTGGCTGTAGTTGTCCGAATCATACTGGCTCTTGGGTGCTGTCTCGCCCCAAGCGAAATAGTCGCCAGCTTCTTCAGGGCTATTCGCACCAATGTTGCAAGTTGCCCATAGCGTGCCGCTTGGCAAGCCAAGGTCAACATACTCGTGACCGTTTATAGTGTTCTGTGCCTGCGAGCCCGTAGTTATCGCAAGGAGTGCAAATAGTAGGAAGTAGAACTTTTTCATAATATGAATTTGTTTAGTGGTTAATTGTCGTTTATTTTATATGTTTGTGCGGACAAATATACGGAATTTAATTGAAAATTGAAAGCTGAAAGCGGAAAAAGTGAAAAAAGCGCACACGGATGACACGGATGACACAGATTTGTCTTTAACCGTTAAACTTTAGACTTTTCACTTTTATTAATCCCTTACTGAAAGGACAGACATAAAAACAATGCCAAAAGACAGTTGACTGTACTTGTGACAGAAAATATGTTACTATTTGTAGCTTTGTGTTTGATTGATACGCATACGAAACTTGAATAATTAAATAAACAAAGTAAAAGCGGCAGCCGCTCGAACTGGAGTGACTGCCGCTTTCTTATTTTCTTATTTTCTTATTTTCCTATTTTCTTATTATCTTCTTGCCTCCAACGATGTTGATACCACGTTGCGTTTTGCTCAGGCGCTGTCCGGCAAGATTATAGATGGCCTCTTCATTATGAACTGTGAATTGTGAATTATGAATTGACTCAATTCCTGTTGCAATAAAGTCTTGTGTTGCCTGATTGTCAGGACCAATCACTACCCAATCCCTTTGCACGTCGGTCGTTGTGCCGGCATAGAACACATGGTAGCTGTTGCCAATGTAGGCACCTGCGGGATAGCGAATGCCGATGTTCGAGTCGAACTTGCAATTGGACTCTGTGGGCAACTCTACACTTGCAGACTCATTGCCGTAACATGCCAGTATGGAGTTATCTTGAATGTAGAGCGTACCGCCGTCATCGAAGAAGCCGTAGCCGTCGCCTTGGCTAATGACTTTCGTTCCGTCTGTGATTTTCAACGTTGACGCATCGCTATTATAGATTCCTCCGTTTCTGTCGCCCGTAGCTGTAATCCAAAGCTTTCCTCCGCCTGAAATGGTTGTCTTGACTACGGGGTCTGTGTCGAAGCCTGTCCAGTCGGTAGCTGTTATACTGTTATTGCCTCGTGCAATAATCTTGAGGTCGTAGCATTCTTTATTGTATAAACCTTTCTCGCCTTCTATCTTGGCGTCGTAGAGCACGAGCGTTGGATAGATGCCGCTCCAGCCGAGACCTGAGGATTCGTCGTAGAAGTAGGCTGTGCCCTCCTTAAGGCCAGGGATGTCGTAGAAGTTGAGCGATGTAAGCTCCGTGCCGGCAACGTACACGCCGTATCTCTTCACATCGTAGTTCACCGTGACTGGCATCCAGCCTGCTGCCTCATTGCCGGTGTAGATTTCATACTCCACCTTCTGCGGTATCTTCTTCAAGTCGTCGGACACCACCAGCCATCCGCTGGCTGTTACCTTTGGCGTCTTGCTCGTACCGTCAATCTTCAGGTTTCGGATACGTGAATCGTCGGTGGTGCCAACGTAGAGTCCCCAGCAGTTGTTCGTGTTGCTGCCGTAGCTATTTACTGTGAAGCGTCGAGTGGATGACTGATTGCCAACATCAACAGCGGTTCGGTCTGTCAGAGCTGTATTGTCAAGTTCCAGATGGGTCAGGCAGTTGTCATCACATTGTAGTAGTATCAGCATTGTGTTATTTGACAAGTCTAACTGGTCGATTTTGTTAGAAGAGCAGTAAAAGTATTTTAATTCTGTATTGTTTCTGAGAAAGAGATAGCTTATTTTATTCCTGTTGCATTCCAAAGCGGTCAGTTTGGCATTCTCAGACACATCGAGTGAGGTGAGTTTATTGCTGCTGCAACGTAAAGTACTCAGTTCTGAATTCAACTTTACATCGAGCGAGGTGAGTTGATTCTGATTGCAATTCAAAAAGAACAGTAAGGTATTCTTCGACACATCAAGTGAGGTGAGTTTATTGCTATTGCAAACCAATTGGGTCAGTTCGGTATTTTTCGACAAATCGAGCGTGGTAAGTTGATTCTGGGCGCAACTCAAATAGGAAAGTTTGGTAAAATACTCTATTCCCTGCATAGAAGAAATGTCCTTGTCAATGGCGCTAATTTTATTAACACTTGCAAGTTTAGCATCGGAGATGGTACTTCCGACTCTGACCCCTGTCAGATTCGAGATATATGTGCGGAAGTTGTCATCGGGGAAGTTGGTGGCGTTGAGCACCACATCTGCTTTGATTGTCTGCACTCCTAAGAACATGGCAAGGAGCAAGTGGAGGAGTAATAGTTTCTTCATAGTATGTATTCGTTTAGTGGTTATTTGTTGTTTGTTTTGTATGTTTCTGCGGACAAAGATACGAGTTATTATTCAAAATCCAAAATTATTCAATTCAATAATAGTGATTGAACATCAAAAGGCACGAAAAAACAAGAGATTAACGACCGCGAACTTATTTATAAACCACGAACTTCGGTTCAGGACTTCCCTTCTTGCTCAATACTTACCGAGGGGGGGCACCCACGTCTGTGGTCCGTCGTCTCTTCGAGACTTTGGTGTAAGCCCCCTCTTGTCTGCTTTTCGTCGGGAAAAGGCGATGGATAGTTGCAAACATTGAGAGTGCTCACAATTTTCCCGGGGGAGCAATAAAAAATCTTCGCCTGCGGCGATGGCAATCGTCGCGTGCGAAAACATACAACGCCGCGTGCGGCGATGGCTGTCGCCGCGTGAAGTGAGAAATTATTCGGCAGCAGGGCAATAAAAGCAGAGGCTGGCTCGTTCTTAAAGAAAGACGAACAAAAAAATCACTACTAACTATGAACATGAGATTTTCCACTATTCTTACGGAGAGAATGATTCGGCGAGCAACGTTGTTTCTGACGGCTGCTGTGCTGACGACATTGACGGCTTGCCGGAACAACGAGACGCACCGCACGCATCTGACGCAGACGGAGATGGACACCTACGGCAAGGCGATTGCCGGCCAGTACGAGGGCTCCTACATCATCCTGTGGTCGAACAGCACCATGCCTTGGCACGAGACGGAGGACGGACACAAGACAAGAGAGAATGCAAGGGAGACGGTGGAGAATGTGAGCATCACCTTGACGGACAATTCCATGAGAAGCATCGCTTTCCACAAGTTCCCCATCCGTTTGCTGAGCAACATCATTGAAGACGACGAGGCCCTGAAGGAAGCGCTTGCCGAGGTGCCGGACATGGACTTGACGACTCGCTATGGCTGGACTCTCTACACGGACGAAGTGTCGCCCATCTGGGGCATGTATGACATGATGACGCCGCTGACGCTGACCTACGGCGGACAGGAACATACCATCATCCTGAAGTTCAAGAATGACGTGACGCAGATACTCGACAAGGCAAAGCTGGAAGGCAGCATGTGCTTCAGTCAGGTGAGAACCCTGCAGCTCAGCTTCGACGAGCTCCATGTGGACGGAGAACTGGTGCTGAAGGACGACTCGTGGGAGGCAAACGGCGGCGACCTGCTGGTTGTCTTCAGAATGAAACAGTGAGGGAGCAGAACAACCTGCAGGGATTACGCCGAAGACCTACAGGGGTTAGGCTGAAGGTCTGCACCACACCTTTTTGTCTTTGTTTTTTGGCTGCAATGTTTCTCATGTCAAGAAAAAGTCGTATCTTTGCAGCACCATGAAGAGAAATACCCTACTCCGCTATGGCACACTGGCCTCGGCCTTGCTGCCCGTCATCCCCGCTGCGTCGAAGACGAAGAAGGGGATTGCCGCTGCCGACCTTCGCCAGCAGCCCAACGTGATACTCATCTATGCCGACGACCTCGGCTATGGCGACTTGGAATGCTACGGCGCGACGAGGGTCAGGACGCCCCACGTCAACGCATTGGCACGGAGTGGCATCCGCATGACCGGCGTTCATGCCATCGCAGCCACCAGCACGCCGTCGCGCTACGGCTTGCTCACGGGCGAATACGCCTTCCGTCACGCCGGCACCGACATTGCCCGCGGCAACGCAGGAATGATCATCCGCCCCGAACAGTTCACCCTGGCCGACGCCTTCAAGAACGTCGGCTACGCCACGGCAGCCATCGGCAAGTGGCACCTCGGGCTTGGCGACAGGGACGGCGAACAGGACTGGAACGCACAGCTGCCCATGCACCTCGGAGACATCGGCTTCGACTACCACTACATCATGGCTGCCACGGCCGACCGCACGCCCTGCGTCTTCATCGAACAGGGACATGTGGCCAACTACGATGCCTCCGCACCCATCGAGGTGAGCTATTCACAGAACTTCGCAGGCGAACCGACCGGGAAGGACAATCCCGAACTGCTCTACAACCTCAGGTCGAGCCACGGACACAATCAGAGTATCGTGAACGGAATAGGCCGCATCGGCTACATGAAAGGCGGAGGCCGGGCACTATGGAAGGACGAAAACATCGCCGACAGCATCGTTGCCCACGCCATCGGCTTCATCCGCAAGCACAGCGAAGAACCCTTCTTCATGTATCTCGCAACCAACGACGTGCACGTGCCACGCTTTCCCCACGACCGCTTCAGAGGGAAAAACCCGATGGGCTTCCGCGGCGACGCCATAGCGCAGTTCGACTGGACGGTAGGGCAAGTCCTCGACGAACTGGAGCGACTGGGACTCAGGCAGAACACCCTGATCATCCTGTCGAGCGACAACGGCCCTGTCGTCGACGACGGCTACCAAGACCGTGCCGTGGAACTCCTTGGCGACCACAAGCCTGCCGGCCCCTACCGCTCGGGCAAGTACAGCACCTTCGAAGGCGGCACGATGGTTCCCGCCATCGTCTCCTGGCCCCGTCGCATCGAAGCAGGACAAGAGTCCGATGCCCTGATGTCGCAGATAGACTGGCTCGCCTCGCTGAGCACACTCGTAGGAGCACGCATCCCTAAAGGCAGTGCACAGGACAGCCAAGACCGCCTCTCCACACTCCTCGGCCAAGACCGTCAAGACCGGCCATACCTGTTGGAACAAGCCGCCAACCACACCCTCTCCGTCCGGACGCGACAATGGAAGTACATTCCGCCCAGCAAAGGTCCTGCCATCATCGCAGGCCCTGAGATGGAAAGCGGCTATGCCCGAGTGCCGCAACTCTACGACATGAGCCAACCCTTCGAACAGGAAAACCAGGCAACACTGCATCCTGAAGTCGTCTTCACCATGCAATCCTACCTGGAAGACGAGCGAAGCAAGGGCTCCACCTACACCTCGCCCATTTCAAAGTAAGTCACGACAAACAAACATTACTGATATATGCTGAAAACATTGCAAGTAGCACCCCTGGAAGCAGGGAAAGAAGTGATTGAAGCCGCCAAGAACGGCCAAATAGACCAACTCATCGAGCAAGCCACATCGACAGGCATCGAGATAGGCAAGAGCGTCCTTCTCGCCATCGTCCTTGCCGTGGCAGGGCGATACGTCATCAGGTTCATCAACAAGATGGTGGCCCGAATGCTGGAACGCCGAGGCGTGGAGCCAACGGTGCAGTCGTTCCTGAAGAGCTTCGTCAACATCACTCTCATCGTTCTGCTCATCATTACTGTTGTGGGGACGTTGGGTGTGAACACCACAAGCCTTGCCGCCTTGCTTGCATCGGCAGGCCTGGCTGTAGGCATGGCACTCAGCGGCAACCTTCAGAACCTTGCGGGCGGCATCATTCTCCTCTTCCTGAAGCCCTTCAAGGTGGGCGACTTCATCGAAGCACAAGGTGTGAGCGGCACAGTGAAGGCCATACAAATCTTCCACACCATCCTGACCACGACCGACAACAAAGAGCTCTTCGTGCCCAATGGTGCACTCTCGAGCGGCAACATCACAAACTATACGAAGAACGAACTCAGGCGTGTGGACTTCACGATAGGCGTGGAGTACGGCACAGAGATAGAGAAAGTGAAGCAAGTCACTTTGGCATTGCTCAGGGAAGACCGCCGCATCATGACGGAGCCTGCACCCTTCATCGCCGTAAAGGAGCTGGGTGACAACGGCGTTATCTACGTCATCCGCGTCTGGGCAAAGGCTTCCGACTACTGGGATGTCTTCTTCAACACGACCGAACGTATCTACACGGAATACAACAAACAGGGCATCGGCTTCCCGTTCCCGCAGATACAGATTCACCAATAAAGTAATTTACAATTTGACAATTTACGATTTACAATTTATCTTCGATTTTATAATTTTGTCATTTACCTATTGACTAATACATGGAAGGTTACTTACAGAAGCAACAGCAAGGTCAGACGAAACGCTTCGTGCAGACGCTCACACTCCACTCCGACGAAGAGGCACGGCGCGAGTACATCAAGTGGCATTCGCCTGAATACAATTGGAAAGAGGTGCGCGAGGGCATCCGCGAGGTAGGCATTCTCGAGATGGAACTCTACATCTTTGGCAACACGCTGGTCATGATTGTGGATGCTCCTGCCGACTTCGATTGGGACAAGGCCATGGCGCGGCTTGCCACACTGCCCAGGCAGGCAGAGTGGGAAGCATTCGTCAGCCAGTTCCAGGGCTGCAGTCCCGACGCCACGAGCGACGAGAAGTGGCAGATGATGGAGCGCATCTTCTATCTCTACTGAGCTAAGGTCCATATATAATAATAATGTATAAGAACGATGAATAAGAAAGTCTTCGTCAGCGGATGCTACGACTTGTTGCACAGCGGCCACGTTGAATTCTTCCGGCAGGCCGCGCAGTATGGCGACCTCTACGTTGGCATCGGCTCCGACGCCACGATATTGAAATACAAAAACCACAAGACATTCTACCCCGAACAGGAACGTCTGTTCATGGTGCAGAGCATACGCTATGTCAAGGAAGCCTACATCAACAAGGGCAGCGGCGTGATGGACTTTGTGCCGACCGTCGAGATGCTCCGTCCCGACCGCTTCGTGGTGAATGCCGACGGAGCAAGCGAAGAGAAGAAACGCTTCTGCCAGGAGCACGGCATAGAGTACATCGTGCTGCAGCGCACGCCGGCCGAAGGACTCAATGCCCGCTCGAGCACTGGCCTCAAGGAACAGATATGCCAGATTCCCACCCGCCTCGATTTGGCCGGAACGTGGATAGATCAGCCCTACGTCAGCTGCTTCGCTCCCGGCTGGGCACTGACCATCTCGCTCGTGCCCACCTTTGAGGTGAGGGAACGTTGCGGCCTGTCCACGTCCACGCGAAAGCAGATTCAGAGGATTTGGCCGCTGAAGTTGCCCGACATGGATGCCGAGACACTGGCAAAACTCGTGTTCTGCTTCGAGAACGACCCCGAACGGAGCGACGGCATCATCAGCGGTGCGCAGGATGCCATCGGCATCTGTGTGCCCGGCCTGTGCAGACATCACTACGACGCTCGCTACTGGCCCGACAAGATAGAGACGTGCGGCGAAGAGCAAGTGCTCTGCTGGCTGGAGAGCCATCTGTGCCTCGTGCCCATGTTCCCGCGCCGTCCCGGATGCTCGGTGGTGGAGGGAAAGGACATCACGGAGCAGAAGGTGAAGGCACTCGCCAGGGCTGCCGACGACTGCTGGGACGGCATCATGCGATGCGACCTGCAAGACTTCGCCTCGGCTTACACGGCTTCGTTCGAGGCGCAGACTGCCATGTTCCCTGCCATGATACAGCCCGGCGTGCAGGAATACATCGACCGCTACCGTCAGATGGACGGCGTGCTGGCCTGGAAGATGCCCGGCGCAGGCGGAGGAGGCTATCTTGCCTTGGTCGTGGACGATGCAGAGACGTTCTGCAAGGCTCACGACGAAGCCATCGCGCTCACCATTCGCAGAGCCTGAAGGCGAGAGCATACCCTCCGACTTCCCGCGACGGGGAGAGCCGGACAACAGCCATTTGCCCTCCTTCAGCTTCCAACTTTCAACATTTTAACTTTTTAACTTTTCAACCTTTCAACCTTTCACCGCCCATGCTTCATATCAAAGAAGAGGCTGCACGCTGCCTACTGTGCGAGGACGCTCCCTGCACGAAAGCCTGCATCAACGGCGACCCCGCCCGTGCCATCCGTGCCATCCGTTTCGACAACGCCAAGAATGCGGGCCGCTGGATTTTGGACTGCTCGGACGCCGACCTTGAGCGTGCTGAGCAAGCCTGCATTCACTTCGACCGGCCCATCCGCATCGTGGAGCTTCTCCGCGCAGCAACCGCAGGCCAGAAGACGACGCCGCTGCCGGCACCTCTGCGCATCACGTTCTGCGGCATCCAGTGCGAAAACCCCTTCTTCCTGGCTTCGTCGGCCATCTGCACGAACTATGAGATGGTGGCGCGCGCCTTCGACTTGGGCTGGGCGGGCGTCTTCTACAAGACCATCTGCAAGCAGGACATCTGCGAGGTGTCGCCCCGCTTCGATGCCGTGAAAGAGGGCACGTCGTTTGCCGGCTTCCGCAACATGGAGCAACTGAGCGAGAACCCCTACGAGGTGGACTTCGACATCCTGCGTCGGCTGAAGCAGAATTATCCCTCGAAGGTTGTCGTTGCCAGCATCATGGGACAGTATGAGGAGGAGTGGATAGAACTGGCAAAGATGGCAGAAGACGCTGGCTGCGACGCTGTGGAGCTGAACTTCTCGTGCCCTCAGATGCGACTGACCGGTCTGGGAAGCGACGTCGGGCAGAACTCGGAGCTCGTCACGTTCTACACCACCTACGTCAAACGCAACG
This sequence comes from uncultured Prevotellaceae bacterium, assembly GCA_947166305.1. Lineage (GTDB taxonomy): Bacteria > Bacteroidota > Bacteroidia > Bacteroidales > Bacteroidaceae > Physcousia. The sequence goes on from CAMVDV010000037.1 coordinate 10,724, forward strand.
TGTCAATCCCAGTCATTCCCAAGATGACACCCAACATCACGCACATCAACGACCCTGCCATGGGCGCGTACTATGCAGGTGCCGATGCCATCTCTGCCATCAACACCATCAAGAGCATCACCTTCTCGCCCGAAGCGGAAGTGAGCGAGAAGAAGACGATATCGGGCTACTCGGGCCGCGCCGTGAAGCCCATCGCCCAGCGCTACATTCTGGAGATGGCAAAGAACAACTTCATGAAGAACATGCAGCTGAGCGGCATCGGCGGCATCGAGACGTGGCGCGACGCTCTGGAATACATCCAGATTGGCTGCCACAACGTGCAAGTCTGCACGGCAGTCATGCAGTACGGCTACCGCATCATCGAAGACCTCGTCTCGGGTCTGCAGACCTATCTCTCGGAACGCTCGCTCGAGGCTGGCCGCACCGTCACGCTCGAGGACATCGTTGGCGAGCAGATACCCTCGTTCGTGCTGCCTTCCGAGCTCGACAGAGAGACGATGGTGCTGCCCCGAATCGACCGCGAGAAGTGCATCGGGTGCGGACGTTGCCACATCTCCTGCACCGACGGCGGACATCAGGCCATCACCTTCGACCTCGCCACGCGACAGCCGCACATCGTCGGACAGAAGTGCGTGGGCTGCCATCTCTGCCGTCTCGTGTGCCCCACCGGTGCCATCGGACTGAGCAAAAGGTTCACCAAACCGGCAGGCTCTGCTCCACGATGCCAGACGACTACTGGATAAACGCCCTTTTACTACTGGATAAACGCCCTTTTACTACTGGATAAACGTCCGTTTACTAACGGGTCGTCAGCAAGCCTCATGAGGACTTTGCGAAACCCTCGTGTGAAGTTTGCAAACTCCTCATGTTTAGTTTTTGTGCGCAGGCAGTCATGCCGCGGTTTGTCTTGCCCGAAATGTAGGGACGCGCCGTGGCGCGTCCGCCATCCACGCCGCATTTTCCTCCTCCGCATCCTTGCCGTAAACACGGACGCGCCACGGCGCGTCCCTACTGGCATACATATGTTTTGGCGGACGCGCCACGGCGCGTCCCTACGAGGCTTCTGACACGTTCACGCGGACGACCGCCCTTATTTTCTCACTATTCACTTCTGCTTTTTCCCTTATTTTTCACTATTCACTTTTACTTTTTCCCTTTTTATTGTGTCCTCTTCCCATCTTTTTCCTTTTTTTATTTTTCTTTCTTAGTTTTTATTCGTAAATTTGCAGCGTTTTTTGGATAAAAAACTAAGAATACCATGATGACAAACACACATCCCGCACGACGCAGATGGCATCCCGTGCGACTGAAACTTTACCTCACACTCTGCCTGCTGCCCATGCTCTTTTGCTGCACTGAGAACATCGACACGTCGGCACGCTACGTCTTCACCGACGAGACGGCCATCAGTTATCTTGAGAAACACAGTCAGTTCAGCGAATACGTCAACCTGCTGCACCTCGTGCCCATCAGTTCCGTCACGGAGACAACGCTCAGCCAACTGCTCGGCGCACGCGGACACTACACCGTATTCGCCCCCACCAACGAGGCGATTCAGGCCTACCTCGACACGCTCTGCACCATCGGCATGATAGCAGAACCGTCCTTCAGCGCCTTCACCGACAGCGCCAAGCTCGACTCCATCCGCCAGGTCATCGTCTACAACAGTATCATAGACAACGGCGACACGGAGGACGCATACTCTACCGTCGACTTCCCGCAAAAGTCAGGCGACGAGATTCAACTGCCCAATCTCAACGACCGAAACATGACTGTCTACTACGGTCCCGAGGAGAACGCAATCAGAATCTTTGGCCAGGCATCCGTCAACATCCGCAACCGCGACATCCGCGTCCTCAATGGCATCATCCACCAGATGGACGGCGCCATCGTGCCACGCAACATTACCGCACACGACTACCTGCAGGAAATCATCGACCTCGGGAAAGGTCCCTACCTCGTCATGGCAAGAGTCTTGTCCGAATGCGGACTCTTCGACACCCTCCACGCCGTGCGCGACGAGGTCTACGAACAGCTCTACCGACAAGGAGACATCCCCGACCTGCAGAACATGACCTCAGCCGGATTCTTCGAAGGAACAACAGCCTACGTCCCCGAGCACCGCAAACACGGCTTCACCATCTTTGCCGAAAAAGACGACTTCTGGCTCTCGCAAGGCATCGACCCCGCCGGCGAAGACCTCTTCGAAAAGCTTACACAGTGGATTCTCGACAACCATCAATACAGCAGCGAAGACCGTTTCACCACCACAGGCAGTCGGAGCAACCCGTCGCACCTGCTCAATCAATGGGTCACCTACCACATCCTGCCCTCCAAGATACCGGCCAACCGCCTCGTCATCCACCACAGCGAGTACGGCTACAACCTCGAGACACGCAAACTTGGCATTCCCATGGTGGACTACTACGCCACGATGGGACAGCCCCGACTGCTCATGCTCTACGAAAGTCGCGACAGCGAAGGCGTGCGACTCAACCGTTTCCCACAGCTCGACAACGGCCGAAACGGAACCTATCAAGAGATAACATGCCAACCGAGCAAGGCTGGCTGCCGCGTGCTTACCACCGATCCTGATGCAGTACTCTCAGACATCATCAATTGTAACATTTACCCCATCGACGCGCCCCTTGCCTACACCGACGAAGTCCGCAACGACCTCATGCGCCGACGCATTCGCTACGACGGAATGTCGCTCTTCCGCGAAGCGCACACCAACAACATCCGCAAGGTGGAGTCCTCTACTGACCGCCACTCCTACGTCTATATTCCAAGCAACAACGTTTACCAATACTTCGACGGCCTGTGGATTGACGACCAGACACACTTTGTCTATTACAACGCCTACCGCTACAACTGGTGCAATCTCTTCTCCGACGAGATAAAAGCCGTAGGGCGCTTCGACATCACCTTCCGCCTTCCGCCCGTTCCACGCGAAGGAACCTACGAACTGCGCTACGGCTACAATGCCAACGCAAACCGTGGCATCGTGCAACCATACTTTGGCACCAGCCCCGAAAGGCTCAGCGTCACCGGCATCCCCATCGACTTGCGCGACTACAACGGTTGGCAGCAATGGCTCGGATACGAAACGGATACCGGCGACACCATCTACAATGCCGAAATCGACAAACGGATGCGACTGCATGGATTCATGAAAGGACCTAAGAGCAACTGTATGCTTGGCAACACCAACCGCACAGCTCGCGACCTCACAGGCACTGGTTACTATCCCGTGCGGTGTCTCATCACACGTCAGCACCTTCGCCCTGACCAGACATACTACATTCGGCTGAAGTCCGTCACCGACTTCGAGAAGAAAGAATTCCAGCTCGATTACTTCGAATGGTGCGCCAAGGAAATCTACGACAACCCCGAGTATCCCGAAGACATCTGGTGAGGATGAGGAAATGAGACAATTAGATAATAAGAAAATTAGAAAATAAGAAAATAAGAAAATAAGAAAATAAGAAGGTGTTGAGGATGAGGGGATGAGGGGTTGAGGGAAAAGGAAAAAATGAAAGAAGACGATATGGGAAACAACATGACATCGGGGCGCATCCTGTTCGTGGCTTGCGTCGCAGCGCTCGGCGGTATTCTTTTTGGCTACGACACTGCCGTCATTTCAGGCACTACACGCATCGTGGCAGACCAGTTCTCGCTGACAGAAATGTCGAAAGGCTGGTATGTGGGCTGCGCACTCATCGGCTCGATAGCGGGCGTGGCGATAGCTGGCATCCTCAGCGACTTCCTTGGAAGGAAGAAGACGATGCTCATCTCGGCCCTAATGTTCAGCATCTCGGCCATTGGCTGTGCCGTGTGCGGGAACTTCTCGGAGTTGGTTATCTATCGCATCATCGGCGGTTTCGGCATTGGTGTAGTGTCGATTGTCTCGCCTGTCTACATTTCCGAAGTGTCGCCTGCAGACAGACGCGGCACGATGGTATCGCTCTATCAGCTGGCCGTCACCATTGGATTCCTGCTTGCCTACCTCATGAACTACCTTGTCTTGTGCGGAGCAGACCTTGCCTCCACGGACACTTCGCTGGCCGGACGCATGTGGGACAGCGAGTATTGGCGTGGAATGCTTGGGCTCGAGACCATCCCCGACCTTCTGTTTCTCTTTCTCATCTTCTTCATTCCTGAGAGTCCGCGATGGCTTGCCGTGCGACATCAACGTCGCGACAGCTCGGAGGAATGGAAGGCTCTGCGCGAACCGGGCATCCTGAAGGCTGTGCTGGTGGGCAGTCTGATTGCCATCCTCGGGCAGTTCATGGGCGTGAACGCTGTGCTTTACTACGGACCCGAAATCTTTCAGGACGCAGGCCTCTCGAGCGAAGGCTCCATGTTCTCGACGGTTCTTGTTGGCGTGGTGAACATGATCACCACCGTGATAGCCCTTGCCATCATTGACAAAGTGGGTCGCAAGCAACTTGTCTGGTGGGGAGTAAGCGGGATGATAGTCTGTCTGCTTGCCATCGGCACATACTTCGGCTGGGGAGCCAGCATGGGTCTGGGCACAGGCTTCCTGCTCACTTTCTTCCTGCTCTATGTGTTCTGCACAGCCATCTCTATCAGTGCTGTCGTATTCGTCTTGCTCAGCGAGATGTATCCGGGCCGTGTGCGCGGCCTTGCCATGTCCATTGCCGGGCTTGCGCTTTGGGTGGGAACGTATCTCATCGGGCAGCTCACGCCATGGATGCTGGAGAACCTCACGCCGGCCGGCACGTTCTTCTTCTTTGCTTTTGCCTGTCTGCCTTATCTGTACATTATGTGGCGACACATCCCTGAGACTACGGGCAAGACTTTGGAGGACATCGAGGAATACTGGAAGCGATGAAGTAACGGAAAAGACAAGGAGGGAACAACATGAAGACTGTCATTCTGGACGGATACACGGCCAATCCCGGCGACCTCTCGTGGGACGGCCTCAGGAAGCTCGGCGACCTCACGGTCTATGAGCGCACGAAGCCGGAGGAACTGCTTGAGAGAGCGAAGGATGCCGACGTGCTGCTCACCAACAAGGTCGTCATCGATGCCGCAGCCATGGCTGCCCTACCCTGCCTCCGATACGTCGGGGTGCTGGCCACGGGCTACAACGTGGTGGACATCGACGAAGCCCATCGCCGCGGCATCGCCGTGACGAACATCCCGGCCTACAGCACCATGTCGGTGGCTCAGATGGTCTTTGCCCACCTGCTGAACATTACGCATCATGTGGAACGCCACGCCCAGGCCGTCAGAAGCGGCGCCTGGCAGAGCAGCAACGACTTCTGCTTCACCCTCCAGTCGTTGGTTGAGCTGGACGGACTGACGATGGGCATCGTCGGCCTGGGCAGCATCGGAAGCCGCGTAGCCCAGACGGCGCAGGCCTTCGGGATGAAGGTGATGGCCGTGAGCAGCAAGCCTGAGGAGGAACTGAGCCGCAGGGGAATACGCAAGGCGACGGACCTCGACGAACTTTTCAGCGAGGCCGACGTGGTGAGCCTCCACTGTCCGCTCACCGACGCCACGCACCATCTCGTCGACCGCCGGCGGCTCTCCCTGATGAAGCCCACCGCCATCCTCATCAACACCGGGCGCGGTCCGCTCGTCGACGAACAGGCCTTGGCCGATGCGCTCACCGAGGGTCGGCTCTATGCCGCAGGCCTCGACGTGCTCTGCGAAGAGCCTCCCCGCCACGGAAGTCCCTTGATTCAGGTGCCCAACTGCTTCATCACGCCCCACATCGCCTGGGCCTCCCTGGCCGCACGCCGTCGCCTTATCGACATCGCCACGGACAATCTGGCCGCCTTCCTGCAGGGCCGCGAGCAGAACCGCATCTGACCGACAAACTCCCCTCGGGCAAGGAACAGGAAACGCCGCGTGCAGAGTATTCAATCTCCGCACGCGGCGATTCCTATCTCCGCACGCGGCGTTTCTCATCTCCGCCTGCGGCGTTTTGGATTTCCACAGCAAGAGACTATAGACACACGAAAAAGGGCCATGCCTATCGGCACAGCCCTCACTGTCTTTTTTTGCTCGACTGTTGTTTACTCAGCAACGGGAGCTTCAGCACATGTGCATGTGTCACATGCGCAAGCAGCAGCGGTGTCACCTGCGCAAGCGCAAGCTGCTGTGTCCTCACAGCAGGGAGCTTCTTCTACACAAGCAACGCTGTCACTGTCGCAGCAAGAACCTTGTTCAGTCTTCTGACCGCAAGATGCGAAAGATACAGCTACAACAGCTGCGAACAAAAATGCTAACTTTTTCATTTCTTTTTTGCTTTTTAAACTTGTAAAACAATCAATTGTTTATTAAAACGCTGCAAAGGTACGACGTTTTTCCGAATTACGCGCAACTTTTTCGCACTTTTTTTCATGTTTTTTTTGCTTGAATTTCTAAGTGCTTGATATTCAATAATAGCTTTTCTTATCTTTTCTTAAAAATTTTGGCTGTTTCGTGGAAAAAGCGTACCTTTGCAGCATGAATGCGCTGAAAGGCAAGAAAGCCGTCTACTTCACTTTGGGCTGCAAACTAAACTTTGCGGAGACGAGCGCCATCCAACGGCAGATGGAGGACGCAGGAGTGCAGTCGGCCTCGGAAGGGGACACGGCAGACCTCTGCGTCGTGAACACCTGCAGCGTGACGGAAGTGGCCGACAGCAAGTGTCGCCAAGCCATCGGCCGCCTGCACCGCCAGCATCCGCAGGCACTCATCGTCGTCACAGGATGCTACGCACAGCTCAAGCCCGACCGCGTGGCAGCCATCCCAGGCGTAAGCCTCGTGGTAGAAGCAAAGCAGAAGGGCGATATACCGAAACTGATAGCCAGCCGGCTCGAAACGCAGAGCGACGACAGCACCCAACGCCCAATGGTCAACGGTCAATGTTCAATGTTCAATGACCAACTCCCAATGGTCAATGGTCAACGGTCAATGGTCAATGGTCAATGTTCAATGGCCAACGCCCCCTTCGTCCCTGCCTGTGCCTGCGGCGAGCGCACCCGATATTTCCTAAAGGTACAGGACGGCTGCGACTACTTCTGCACCTACTGCACCATCCCCTTTGCCCGAGGCCGCAGCCGCAACGGAAGTATCGCCTCCATCGTCCGCCAGGCCGAAGAAGTGGCACGGCAAGGCGGCAAAGAGATAGTGCTCACCGGCGTCAACACCGGCGACTTCGGGAAGACGACGGGCGAGACGTTCCTCCAACTCATCCGCGCTCTCGACCGCGTGGAAGGCATCGAGCGCTATCGCATCAGCAGCATCGAGCCAAACCTCCTCACCGAGGACATCCTGCGCTTCACGGCTCAGAGCCGAGCCTTCATGCCCCACTTCCACATCCCCCTGCAGAGCGGCAGCGACGAAGTGCTCCGCCTCATGCACCGGCGCTACGATACGGCATTCTTCCGAAGCAAGATAGAAGAAGTCAAGGCCATCGTGCCCGATGCCTTCATCGGCGTGGACGTCATCGTAGGCATGAGAGGCGAGACCGAACAGCTCTTCGCCCAGGCACTCCGCTTCATGCAGGAGCTGCCCGTCAGCCAATACCACGTATTCAGCTACAGCGAGCGCCCGGGCACTAAGGCCCTCAGCATCCCGGGCCGCGTCCCGCCGCAGGAAAAGCACAGTAGGAGCCAGCAAGTCCTCGCCCTCAGCCAAGAAAAGCTACACACATATTATAATATATATAAGGGACAGACACGCCCGGTCCTGCTCGAACACAGCAAGGAAGCCGGCATCATGCACGGATTCACCGACAACTACATCAGGGCAGAAGTCGCCTTCCCCGCCGGAGAAAGGCAGACGATGGACAACACCATCGTCCGCGTCCGCCTCGGCGAATGGAATGCAAAGGGCGACGCACTGCAAGCGACACTCGCAGACAGCAAACCTTAAATAAAAACAGAAAAACGTTAACAAATAAACAAAAAACCGTATATAATAAATAGTAAACTGTATATAATAAATAGTAAACCGTATAAATCGTAAAATCGTAAATCGTATAAATAAATAGTAAACCGTAAATCGTCAAATAGTAAATAAAAAATGTTATTGAGCATCGTCATTCTCAACTGGAACGGAGCCGACATGCTGCGTCGGTTCCTGCCCTCCGTCATCGAGCACTCGCCCGAGGCCGAGGTCATCGTTGCCGACAACGGCAGCACCGACGAGTCGCTCCAGCTGCTCGCCAAGCAGTTTCCCGGCATCAGAGTGCTCACCTTCGACCACAACTACGGCTTTGCCGAAGGCTACAACAAAGCCATCGCCCAGGTGGAAAGCGAACTTTGCCTGCTCCTCAACAGCGATGTCCGCGTGGAAGAAGGATGGCTCCGGCCGATGCTCAACTACATGGAACAGCACCCCGAAGTGGCTGCCTGCCAACCCAAAATACGATGCGAGTGGGCACCCCACATGCTGGAATACGCCGGAGCCTGCGGCGGCTACATCGGACGCCTCGGCTTCCCCTTCTGCCGAGGGCGCATCCTGGGCACCGTCGAACGCGACGAAGGGCAGTACGACAGCATCGCCTCCGTGGCATGGGCAACGGGTGCAGCACTGCTCATACGTCGCGACGTATATATAAATGCAGGCGGACTGGACGGACGCTTCTTCGCCCATCAGGAAGAGATTGACCTCTGCTGGCGACTGCGCAGCCGAGGCTACGGCATAGTCTGCATCCCTCAGAGCGTCGTCTACCACGTCGGCGGCGGAACCCTGCCCAAGGAAAGCCCGCGCAAAGCATACCTCAACTTCCGAAACAACCTCCTTCTCCTCTACAAGAACTTGCCCGAGAAGACATTCAACCGCGTCATGCACTGCCGGCGACTGCTCGATGCAGCGGCAGCGCTCCACTTCCTCGTCGGAGGCCACTGGGCCGCCTGCCGAGCCGTACTGCAAGCCCACCGCGACTTCCGCAGGATGCGGCCCGACTTCAAGGCCGACCGCGACCGCAACCTTGCTCTCTCCACAGTGCCGGCCGACAGGATTCTCTCACCCATCAACCTCCTCTGGCAATACTACGCAAGGCGGCGTCACCTCTTCAGCCAGCTCCCTCTTAAGAAAAAATAATACACTTTTTTCGCAGACATCAGAGAAAAAAACGTAACTTTGCACCGCAAAACAAAGGCAAAAGCACTAATCCACACGAACCACTCACAATGAAAGTCAAGACAATATTTCTCTCTTTACTCTGCTCCGCATCGGCCTTTGCCCAGCAAGCCTGGACGCTGCAGGACTGCCTGGACTACGCCTTGAAGCACAACATACAGGTCCAGAAGAACCGCATCAGCGAGGAGCGGGGCGAAGTCAGCCTCTGGCAGGACAAAGGAGCACTTTTTCCCAGCCTGACATTCAATACAAACCAAGGCGTAGGCTACCGACCTTTCACCGAAGTCATCAGCGTTGTGCAAGGCGACCAAGTGACAAGCACACGCAACAACGTCACCTATCAGGGAACATACGGCCTCAATGCCAACGTAACCCTTTGGAACGGAGGCATCAACTACAAGAACATTAAGGCACAAGAGCTGCAGAATCGCATCGCAAACCTCACTACTGAGCAGAGCGAACTCAACATCCAGGAGCAGATAGCACAACTCTATGTGCAGATTATGTACACGAAGGAAGCCAAGAAAGTCAACGAGATGCTGCTCTCCACGGCACAGAGTCAGTACGACCGCGGCACGGAGATGATGAAGCAGGGACAGATGGCTAAAGCCGACGTCGTACAGCTCGAGGCACAACTGAGCAGTGCCCAATACTCAGTGGTCAACAGCGAAACGCAGCTTGCCAACTACAAACGCCAACTGAAGGCCTTGCTTGAACTCGACCTGAGCACTCCCTTCGACGTTTCGGGCAACATCCCGACCGACGAACAGGTGTTGGCCGTCGTGCCAAGCGCACAGGAGGCTTATGCCAAAGCCCTCGAGACGCGCCCCGAAATAAAGAGCGCCGAGCTGAGCATCGAAGCGGCCGACATGCAGCTCGACATTGCCAAGCGCGGATACTACCCTACCATTGGAGCCAGCGCAAGCCTCGGTAGCAACCACACGACGGGCAGCAGCAACGGATGGGGCGAACAAATGAAGACGAACCTCAACATGAGTGCTGGCCTGAACTTCAGCGTTCCCATCTTCGACAACCGCCGCAACCAGTCGAACGTCAGGTCGGCCAAGCTGCAACAGCTCTCCTCTAAGCTCGACTTGCAGGACCGCAAGAACGCTCTCTCCAGCACCATCGAGCAGTATTGGCTCAATGCGAACAGCGGACAGCAGAACTACATCGCCGCCAAGAGCCGCGTAAAGAGCCAGGAGGCGAGCTACGAGTTGCTGAACGAGCAGTTCCAAAACGGGCTGAAGAACACGGTGGATGTGCTGCAAGGGCGCGACAACGTCATCAGCGCCGAGCAGGATATGTTGCAAAGCAAGTACATGGCGTTGCTCAACATGCAGCTCCTCAAGTTCTACACGGGAGAGAGGATTGAACTATAGCCTCTCCCCTACCCGCCCCGAGGAGAAGGAGAAAGCCACAAAGACTATACATTATTATATATATTATATGAGACATCAGACATTCGTGAAAGCAGCAATACTGGCTCTGGCAGCAGGCATCATGGGCAGTTGCAGCAAGAAGATTGAGTTCACCTACACCGAGACGGAGGCCACGGTGCAGGATCTGACGACGAGCGTAACGGCTACCGGCACCATAGAGCCTGTGACGAGCGTCGACGTCGGCACGCAGGTGAGCGGCATCGTCAGCAAGCTCTACGTCGACTACAACAGCGTGGTGAAGGCAGGCCAGATCATTGCCGAGCTGGACCGCACGAACCTCATGAGCGAACTGAGCAGCGCGCAGGCCAACCTGAAGAGCGCTCAGAGCGACCTCGACTACCAAAAGACCAACTACGAGCGCTTCAAGGCACTCTATGACAAGGGCCTCATCTCTGCCAACGACTACGAACAGGCCCGACTCTCCTACATCAAGGCACAGCAGACGGTGACGCATCAGCGCGAAAGCGTGAAGAAGGCGCAGACAAACCTGGGCTATGCCACCATCACAAGCCCGATTGATGGCGTCGTGCTGAAGAAGGAAGTGGAGGAAGGGCAGACGGTTGCCTCGAGCTTCAACACGCCTACGCTCTTCACCATCGCTAAGGACCTGACCGACATGCGCGTCATTGCCGACGTGGACGAAGCCGACATCGGCGAAGTGAAGGAAGGTCAGCGCGTGAGCTTCACGGTGGATGCCTTCCCCAACGACACGTTCCAGGGTGCCGTGACACAGGTGCGGCAGCAACCCACCACGGAGAGCAACGTCGTGACCTACGAGGTGGTCATCAGCGCGCCCAACCAAGACCTCAAGCTCAAGCCTGGGTTGACGGCGAACGTCGTCATCTTCACGCTCGAGATGCCCGGCGTTCTGGCCATACCCAACAAGGCTCTGCGCTTCAAGCCCAGCGAGGCCATGCTCAACGAAGGCGAAACCATCACAGACGTGGAGAGTCCGCTGAAAGTATGGACAAAGGAAGGACCGAACCTGAAGGCCATTGCCGTGCAGACAGGCGTGACGAACGGCACACTGACGCAGGTGACGGGAGGACTCAAGGCAGGCACAAAGGTCATCACCGACGTGCAGAGCAACATGGGCGAGGCGGAAGAGGAGCAGCAGAACAGCAATCCCTTCATGCCAAAGCCAAAGAACAGGAACAACGACAAAGACAAGAAAAAATAGACCCTCCTTAGCCTCCCTTTAGGGGGGAATAAAATTACTAATACACGCAACATGTCAGACGTAAGCAATAAGCAGGAGTTCCCCCTAAAGGGGGATAGGGGGTCCAAGGTAGTCATCGAGCTTCAGGACGTCAGGCGTGAGTTCCACGTCGGCAGCGAGGTGGTGAAGGCTCTGCGGGGCGTCAGCTTCAAGATCCACGAAGGCGAGTTCGTCACCATCATGGGCACGTCGGGCTCCGGCAAGAGCACCCTGCTCAACCAGTTGGGCTGCCTCGACACGCCCACCAGCGGAGAGTATATCCTCGACGGAGTGCCCGTGCGCAAGATGAGGCGCAGCGAAAGGGCCGTACTCCGCAACCGTAAGATAGGATTCATCTTCCAGAACTACAATCTGCTTGCCAAGACCACGGCCGTGGAGAACGTGGAGCTGCCGCTGATGTACAACAAGACGTACAATGCCCGCCAGCGTCGGGAGGCCGCCGTCAAGGCGCTGCAGGCCGTAGGGCTGGGCGACAGGCTCGACCACAAAAGCAACCAGATGTCGGGCGGACAGATGCAGCGCGTGGCCATCGCGCGCGCCCTGGTCAACAACCCCGCCGTCATCCTGGCCGACGAAGCGACGGGCAACCTCGACACGCGCACCTCGTTCGAGATTCTCGTCCTCTTCCAGGAGCTCCACCGCCAGGGCCGAACCATCATCTTCGTCACCCATAACCCCGAGATAGCGCAGTACAGCAGCCGCAACATCATGCTCCGCGACGGCAAGATACGCGAGGATAAGCTCAACCCCAACATCCTCGATGCCCGCGACGCACTGGCCGCACTGCCAAAGACCAACGACGACTAAGATAAACGCCAAAAGAAGACCCACTAACCCCCTTTAGGGGGAATCCTGAACGCAGCACGCGAGGAATGCAATCGCAGCACGCTAGGAATGCAATCGCAGCACGCGGAAAATGCAAACGCAGCACGCGGAAAAAGAGACCGTAAAGTAGATAGTAAAATAACAAAGCCCTCCTGCTCCCACTTCAGAGAAGTAAACCCCCCTCTGACTCCCACTTCAGGGGGAGAAAGCAAGCAAAGGAAGCCTCCCCATAGAGGGGGAGGTTTGGAGAGGGTCTGTAAATAGTAAATCGTAAAACCGCAAATAGCTAAATGAGCATAAAGAACCTACTGAAAGTGGCTATGACGGCCATCATGAGCAACAAATTCCGCTCCTTCCTGAGCATGCTTGGCATCATCATCGGCGTGGCAGCCGTCATCATCATGATGGCCATCGGGCAGGGCTCGAAGCAAAGCATCCGCGCCGACCTAAGCAAGATGGGCACCAACCTGCTCACCATCCGCCCGGGTGCCGAGATGCGAGGCGGTGTCCGCCAGGACCCGTCGGCCATGCAGACGCTCAAACCCGCCGACTATGAGAGCATACTCCGCGAGGCAACGCTCGTCACCCACGTCAGTCCGGAGGTGACAAGCGGCGGACAAGTCATCTATGGCTCTAAGAACACCAACTCCACCATGTACGGCGAAAGCCCGGACTACATGACCATCAAGCTCTGGGACATCAAGACTGGCGACTGCTTCACGGAGGAAGACATGGCGAAGAGCGCCAAGGTCTGCGTCGTAGGCACAACCATCGTGAAGGAACTCTTCGGCAGCGAGGACGCCGACTGCGTGGGCAAAGTCATCCGCTTCAAGAGCATTCCCTTCCGCATCGTGGGCGTACTGAAGTCGAAAGGCTACAACAACTGGGGCATGGACCAGGACAATGTGATGATTGCCCCCTACACCACCGTCATGAAGCGCATTGCAGCCCAGACCTTCTACAGCAGCATTGTCATGAGCGCCCTGACCGAAGAACTCAGCGACAAAGCCATCGAGGAGGTCACACAAATACTCCGCCGCAACCACAAACTCAAGGAGGATGCCGAGGACGACTTCACCATCCGCTCGCAGGCCGAATGGATGGAGACCATGTCCAGCACCATGGACACCATTACCCTCATCCTCGTGGTGGCAGCAGCCTTTTCCCTCCTCGTGGCAGGCATCGGCATCATGAACATCATGCTCGTCAGCGTCACCGAGCGCACCAAGGAGATAGGCCTGCGCATGAGCGTCGGAGCCAGGGGAATCGACATCATGAGCCAGTTCCTCATCGAGAGCATCCTCATCTCGCTCACCGGGGCGTTTCTCGGCGTCGCACTCGGCTATGGCGGAAGCTGGCTGGCTCGCGACGTACTGATGATGCCGAGCAGCGTGCCACTCTGGGCCGTTGGCCTCAGCTTCGCCATCTGCGCCTTCATAGGCATCTTCTTCGGCTACGTCCCCGCCCGCAAGGCTGCACTCATGGACCCCATCGAAGCCATCAGATACGAATAAAAGCCCCCTCCCCGCTCCCCTCTTCGGGAGAGTGCCCGAGGCAGGCAAAACAGAATAAACATTAAAATAAAACATAAACTATGAAAGCATTCTCATTGTTAAGCCTCCCCTTTAAGGGAAGATTTGGAGGGGTCTTTGTGGTACTCTTCTGCCTGCCCCTCATGCTCATGGCAGGGAAGAAAGACTACATGAAAGACCCCAAGTACCTCCTCGGAGCAGTGCCAGAGGTGGACGGCATCGTCACGTTCCAGAAGAACTTCAGCGTGACGGACAAGACCGAGCAGCAAATCTACGACATCGTGGCAGCCTACGTCAAAAACTCGCTCGTCGGAGCCGGCCTCCACGACAAGCGGCGCCCCTACACACGCATCATCTCCGAGGAGAAGGAGAACGGCATGGTGGTGGCTCGCGTGGAGGAATACATGACCTTCAGCCACGTCTTCCTCAACCTCGACCGCACCCGCTTCCGCTACCTGCTGAGCGCCACCGTCAAGGGGCAGAAGGTGAGCCTCGTCCTCACACAAATCTCCTACTACTACAACGAAGACAGGGAGGGCAACAACGGCACTTACTACAAGGCCGAGGAATGGATTACGGACAAGCTGGCCATCAACAAGAAGGGCACCCGTCTCTACCCCCGCAGCGGCAAGTTCCGTCGCATGACCGTTGACCGCGTAGAGGCTATCTTCAATGGCTTCATGGATGCTCTCTCCACTATGGAAGTTGAAGAGCAGGTCCTGACCAAGAAGCGCAAAGGCATCATTGAGGAATAAACAGCGATGAACACACGACTTCTATCGCTCTGCCTGTTCTTGCTCATTGCTGCCGATTCCCTGAGCCAGTGCAGATACTGCAACTCGTATGAAGACTTCGTCAACGACAGGTGGCAGCCGTTGGACACCCTCTACAGCAAAAAACATGGGAACGGCTATGTGTTCCTATGGGGAGTCGGCGGCTACAAGCTGACCACGGGAGACAAGGCCACCGACGCGACGGTGAGGAAATCCTTTGCTGCGATGCAGGGAAAGAATCTCTTCGTAAATGGTCACAGGCTGAAATGCGGCAAGCAGAGTATGGGCAAAGGCTTCTGTAAGGCCACCCGTATTAACCGTTACAACATCGTCTTCACCAGCAACATCATGCCGGCCGATTACAACTCCTCCCAGATGGCGGGAGCTATGGCGGCTACAATAGGAGCAATAGCTGTACAAGGAGGAGCAATAGGCGGAGCCGTGGCAGGCTTAGCAGGAGGCATTGTCGGAGGCACCATGAGCGGAGTGCAAGCCACTAAGACCATGAAGCATCCCGTCTGCCACATCGTTGCTCCTTCGTCCGACGACGAGAAGCAGACAACCATAGTGCCCCTCGACGACCATCTTATGGACAAGCTTCTCCTGAGCCGTAACCTCACCAAACTGCACGACAAATACTACGCCGAGCAGGACAAGGACAAACGCATGCAAGCCAGCCGCGTCATCCCCATCCTCGAAAAGGCAGGCATCATCGAAACCGAGAACCCCTAACTCCCTTTAGGGAGAACAATGGATAAAGAACAAAGATAACTAACCGAGACTTCCCTCCCCCTTAAGGGGGGCTGGGGGGTATTGAACTCTTAACTATGAAATACAAAGCTCTCCTCCTTGCCCTCACGTTGGGCTGCATCGTCACGACGGCTGACGCCAAGAAGAAAAAGACCAGCGGCAATCCCATCTTCCCAGGCTGGTATGCCGACCCCGAAGGAGCTATCCTTGATGGGAAATACTGGGTATTCCCCACATTTAGTGCTCCCTACGACGAGCAACTGCACTTCGACGCCTTCTCCAGCACCGACCTCGTGAACTGGACAAAGCACGAGAATGTCATCACCAAGGCCGACATTCCCTGGCTGCGCCGCGCACTCTGGGCACCCGCCATCATCGAGGCGAACAACAAGTTCTACCTCTTCTTCGGCGGCAACGACGTGCACGAAGGCGAAATAGGCGGCATCGGAGTGGCCGTCAGCGACCGCCCCGAAGGTCCCTACAAAGACGCTCTCGGCAAACCACTCATCAATGAAATCGTCAACGGCGCACAACCCATCGACCAGTTCGTCTTTCGCGACGACGACGGACAGTACTATATGTTCTACGGCGGCTGGCGCCATTGCAACGTCTGCCGCCTCAGTCCAGACCTCCTCTCCATCGTGCCTTGGCCCGACGGACAGAAGTTCCATGAGATCACTCCCAGCAAGGACTACGTCGAAGGCCCCTTCATGCTCAAGCGCGGCGGCAAGTATTACTTCATGTGGAGCCAAGGCGGATGGACCGGACCCGACTATTGTGTGGCCTACGCCATCAGCGACACACCCTTCGGCCCCTTTGAGCTGAAGGGAAAAATCCTGCAGAGGGACGAAAGCATCGCACGCGGAGCCGGTCACCACAGCGTCATCCAAGTGCCCGGCAAGGACGAGTACTACATCGTCTATCACCGCCGTCCGCTCGAGGAGCGCGACGGCAACCACCGCGTCACCTGCATCGACCGACTCTATTTCAACGAGGACGGCACCATCCAGCCCGTCAAGATGACCTTCGAAGGCGTCGGCAAAAACAAAATCAAAAAGCGCTAACGCACACATAACAAAAGCAGGGAGCTGTGACCACCGCTGGCACAACTCCCTGCTTTTTGTGGACAACAACATAGAAGCAGATCCGACATTCCATCACGGTTCTTGTGTTCCTTTTTTATTGCTGTCCGCTGAAAGTCTTTATTGCTGTCCGCTGAAAGAATACACTTCATCAGATGAAAGCCGAACCCGCCTTGTAGGGACGCGCCGTGGCGCGTCCGCCTGCCGCAAGAACAAAAGTCACACAGAAAGCACAGAAATCACAAAAACAATTATTGCAAGCACCCGTTCTGCCCGTTCTGTCGGATTTGCAATCCGACAGCATTTAATATAGGCATTTGCAATACGAAAAAAAGTTATAGCGGGATTGCAAATCCCTATATTTCCTGCGTGCGGATTACAAATCCGCACGAACAAGCCGCGCTGTTATCTTTCTGCTTTCTATGTTAAATTCCAAATATTTTGACCATTATTTTTAATATTAT
>CAMVDV010000038.1 GCA_947166305.1 uncultured Prevotellaceae bacterium
GCCGCCGTTTTTTATTGAGGAAGCCCTCCGAGAGCAATCTCGGGGGGCTTTTCTTTTGTGGCCTCTCCCCGTCCCTCCCCCGATGGGGAGGGGGATGGGAGGAATGGGAATGATGGGAATGATGGGAGGAAATAATGGGAGGAATGGGAATGATGATGATGCAGAAAGTTTGCTGAGTGTTTGGTGGGAAAGGTAAAAAAGCTGTATCTTTGTGCTGTAAATGTCGAAAAAGTCTGGGAACTATGAGAAGTGTGATGTTAAATATGCTTAAGACTTGCGCCGAAAGTTGCACAAGTCAGGGAAAAGTTTACACACACAGAATAGCACATTATATATAATTTATGCGCGCGTGCCCGTGCGCGAGGAAGCAATCGTCCTCGCGTGCGGGCAAGCTGTTTATAAATGAAAGAATGAAGAAATGAAAAAATGAAAGAATGAAAGAGGTGGGGAAGAAATGAGGGAATGAAGAAATGAATGAATGAAGGACTGAGGGAAGAATGAAGAAATGAAAAAATGAAAGAATGAAAGAAGAAGGAAACAACAAAGAATAACATAATCAAACAAATTAAACAATAAGCAATATGAAAGCAAATAGCATTTTGGCAGTCCTGCTTCTGATGGTGGCGGGCTTGCAGACGGCGTGGGGGCAGGGCTTCCGCGTTTACAAGAGCGACGGAAACATCATGCAGTTCAGCCTCCGCACGGACAGCATCGTCTTCTACGACGGCATCGGCTCGGACCAAGACTTCGGCCCCTTCACGCCCGTCAACCAGATGATTGCCGGCACATGGTACAAGTCGAAGAGCGAGACAATCACCTTCAATGAGGACGGCACGACGGACTACGTTGAGGGTGCCACCTACAAGTTCCTGCCTTATCAAGGTGAGGTGCTTGTTTATGATTCTTCAAAGAAGCTTAGGCAAATACTTCGTGTTCACAACATTTCGGAAGAGGAACTTGTGGTTAGCACCTTTGGCGCTGCGACCTTCAGCGTATGGACAAGCACACAGCCTGCTCAGCTTGTCACCTCCATCACCATTAGCCCTGCAACGCTTAGCCTTCAGCCAAACGAGACGAGCACCCTCACAGCCACCGTGCTTCCAGCCGATGCCGAGAACAAGGAAGTGGAGTGGACGAGCAGCGACGAGGCCGTGGCCGAGGTGAGCGCAGACGGCTGCATCACAGCAAAAGCCGAAGGCACCTGCGTCATTACTTGCGCAGCCAAGGACGGCAGCGGCGTGAAGGCTGAGTGCCAAGTGATGGTGATGCAACCAAGCATCAACGGCCACGAGTATGTTGAGATAGGCGGTCTGAAGTGGGCCACGATGAATGTGGGGGCTACGACTGTGGCGGGCAGTTACGAGACTTGCTACGGCGACTACTACGCCTGGGGCGAGACGCAGCCGCGCTACATGACCATCACACGCATGGGCACCTACGCCTCCTTCACATGGAAGGACGGCTACAGCAGCGGTTACAGTAGCGACAACTATCCCACCTACACGGGCACGACGCTCGATGCCAGCCACGACGCAGCCACGGCGAACTGGGGCGGCACATGGCACACGCCGACCAAGGCGGAGTTTGAGGCATTGGCCACAGCCTGCTCCGGCAGTGCCTACAATCAGACTCCTGTCAATCTGACTAACACCATCACCGAGGGCGGCATCTACTGGCTGAGCAGCACGCAGACCATCGAGTCTGCCTACACGGGCGTGGCGGGCTTACTCTTCGTGAGCGCGAGCGACATCAGCAAGCGAGTTTTCTTCCCTGCCTCCTGCGAAGTCTACGAAACGAGCCTCTACGTTGGCGGTTCGGGCTACTACTGGTCATCGTCGCTCCGCACGTCGGCCTACTACCTGTACTTCGACTCGTCGTACGTCGATCCGTCGTCCAGCAGCAACCGCTACTACGGGTTCACGGTGCGTCCGGTTTCAGACTGATAGACTTTTACTGGTGTCCGCACAAAAGTAGGGAAGCGCCGTGGTGCGTCCGTGTTTGCAGCGAAGGTACGGCGGATGAGAATGTGACGCAGGATGGCGGACAAGATGCGGCAGGCGGTGTTGATTGCAGCATCATGATGAAGCAATTGCATGGTCATGATGTTGCAATTGCATGGTCGTGATGCTGCAATGACAACCCTGTGGGGTTCTGGCGGACACGCTGCGGCATGTTCCCTGCATTTGTGGTGCGGATGTGGCGTATCCGTGTTCGCCGTGGAGAGAAAAAAACGGCGGATTGTTTGGCAGTGCGCGTAAATAGTCGTAACTTTGCACGAAATTATACGCGAATCACATGGAAAAACATTTCAAGAGAACTACCATCACGTCCGCTTTGCCTTATGCCAACGGACCAGTACATATCGGTCATCTGGCGGGAGTCTATGTCCCGGCCGACATCTATGCGCGCTATCTCAGGCTGAAGGGCCGCGAGTGCATCTTCATCGGCGGCTCGGACGAACACGGAGTGCCTGTTACCATACGCGCCCGAAAGGAGGGTATCACGGTGCAGGAAGTGGTGGACCGCTACCACAACCTCATCAAGGACAGCTTTGAGAGGTTCGGCATCTCGTTCGACGTGTATAGCAGGACGACTTCGCCCACGCACCACAAGCTGGCCTCCGACTTCTTCCGCAAGCTCTATGACGAGGGTAAGTTCATCGAGCAAGTGAGCGAGCAGTTCTACGACGAGCAGACGGGCCACTTCCTGACTGACAGGAACATCCGCGGCGAGTGCCCCCGCTGCCATGCGCCTGAGGCTTACGGCGACCAGTGCGAGGTGTGCGGCGCAACGCTCTCGCCCGAGGAGCTCATCAACCCCTACAATGCCGAGACGGGCAACCCGCTCGTCAAGAAGCCGACCAAGCACTGGTACCTGCCTCTCGACAAGGATCAGCAGTGGCTCGAGAAGTGGATTCTGGAGGACCACAAGGAGTGGCGCTCGAACGTCTACGGCCAGTGCAAGAGCTGGCTCGACGGCGGTCTGCACCCCCGTGCTGTGACGCGCGACCTCGACTGGGGCATCCCCGTGCCCATCGAAGGCGCAGAGGGCAAGGTGCTCTACGTGTGGTTCGACGCACCCATCGGCTATATCTCCAACACCAAGGAGCTTTGCGACGCTAACCCCGAGAAGTTCGGCCCCTGGGAGAAGTGGTGGAAGGACCCCGAAACGAGGCTCGTCCACTTCATCGGTAAGGACAACATCGTGTTCCACTGCATCGTCTTCCCCGCCATGCTCAAGGCTCACGGCGACTACATCCTGCCCGACAACGTGCCAAGCAACGAGTTTCTCAACCTGGAGGGCAACAAGATCAGCACATCCAAGAACTATGCCGTCTGGCTCAACGAATACCTCGACGAACTGCCTGGGCGTCAGGACGAACTGCGCTACGTGCTCACCGCCAACGCGCCCGAGACGAAGGACAACGACTTCACTTGGGACGACTTCCAGGCGCGCTGCAACAACGAGCTCGTGGCCGTCTATGGCAACTTCGTGAACCGCGCCTTGCAGCTCACACAGAAGTACTATGAGGGCCAAGTGCCTGCGTGCGGAGAGCTCAACGCCTACGACAAGGAGACACTCGCCGAGTTCTGCGATGTGAAGGCCCGTCTGGAGCAACTGCTCGAGGGCTTCAAGTTCCGCGAAGCGCAGAAGGAAGCCATGAATCTGGCACGCATCGGCAACAAATACATCGCTGACTGTGAGCCTTGGAAGGTGGTCAAGACCGACCCCGAGCGCGTCAAGACCATCATCTACCTCAGCCTCCAGATCACGGCCAACCTCGCCATTGCCTTCGAGCCCTTCCTGCCTTTCAGCAGCAAGCGCCTGCGGGAGATGATTGCACTCGACACCTTCTCTTGGGAAGACCTCGGCCGCACCGACATACTACCTGCTGGCAAGCAACTGCCAAAGCCCGAACTCCTCTTCACAAAGATAGAGGACGACGTGGTGGCAGCACAGAAGAAAAAGCTGGAGGACACGCTGAAGGCCAACGCCGAGGCAGCCTATAAGGCAGCACCCGTCAAGCCTACCGTCTCATTCGAGGACTTCGAGAAGCTCGACATACGCGTCGGCCTCGTCAAGAGCTGCGAGAAAGTGAAGAAGAGCAAGAAGCTCCTCAAGTTCATCCTCGACGATGGCAGCGGCAAGGACCGCACCATCCTCTCGGGCATCGCACAGTGGTACGAACCGGAGCGGTTGGTTGGAAAAAGAGTCCTTTTCATCGCAAATTTTGCCCCTCGGCAGATGATGGGAGAAGAGAGCCAGGGTATGATACTCTCCGCCGTCAACTTCAACGGAGACCTCAGCGTCACCACCACCATCGACGATGTCCGCGGCGGCAGTCAGGTAGGATAAAAACCACAACGCCATGTCACGCACACCATCCATCCTCAGCCTTCTGCTCCTGCTCTGTGCCGGAAACCTCAGAGCGCAAGTCTATACCATCGACTTCAACCGAGGCACGGTGAGCGGAACGCGCATCGAGTCCGACCTGGAGGCAGAAGGCGTCACGCCGCAGGACTTTTGCTCCGAGGGCGCAGACCTGTTCACGCTCAACGACGTCACGCAGAATTGCCGCTTCGACGCCCAGGGTTGCGGCATCCGCATCGCTACGGGCGGCGGCAGAGGCCTCTTCGTCATCTCCCTCGACGGCAAGAAAGCCATCGCCAAGGTGGTGGCCTATGCCTCCAAAGTGCCGAGGGACACGAAGTCGACGCTGCTCTTCAACGCAGCCAACGAACTGATGCGCACCTTTGCCAACGAAGAGCTTCCGGAGTATTCGTCCGCCAAACCCGAGTCGGAGAACTACAAGTTGCCCGACATCGTGGTGAATCGCTTCGTGCGCGACCTGATGTTCCAAGTCTATAGGAACAATCTTGTCATGCTCCATCGCGTCGATATCTATCTTACCGACGAGGATGCTGTCCGCTTGCCAACAGAATCTTCCGATGGAATGGGCTATTTTTGCAACTTGCAAGGTCAGCGCGTCAGCCATCCGAGGCACGGCATCTTCATTCGCGACGGCAAGAAAGTCGTCCTCCACTGACGACATAAAACGCCGACGAAGCCAGTTCATCATACCAACATATACAAATTATGACGCAGCGGCGATGTCAAATGCCGGCTGGCTTGGTTTTATCTCATCAGCAGCTTTCTGGTTTGCATCTGCCGCCCGTCCTTGTCGATATAGCGAAGCAGAAGGGTGCAGGCGCGAAGGTTAGAGAGCTCCGACAAGCTCTTCACTCGCCCGAGCAGCGTGCCGCTCATGGAATAGACATCGATGTGGTCGGCCTCTGCAGCCGTCGCTTCGCCAATCGCGCTGGGCACTTGCAGGGGAAGCTCGATGGTGCGTTTGTCCTCGCCGTACTCATTTTTCACGCTCACATCAATCCAAACCTTGTTGCCGCGGCTGAGGTTCTTCAGGTAAACGTGCGCCGGACTCGCCTCTTTGACGTGGTGAATCTCATAGTAGGAACTGTACTCCTGCTCCACACCGACTGTGACGGACGATGCACCGGTGTAGCTGACGGTGAAACTGAAATCGTAGAGCGTGGCATAACCGTTGTCGATGACCGTCTCATCGTCGATGGACAGAATCTTCGGTGCGCCATCCTGCGCATAGACCTGTATGCCCAGGAACATTACAAACAGGGTAATAACGATGCGGTTGTTCATAGTGAAGCTTTTAGTGTGTATGTTAATATAACGGAAAGCGCAGCCGAATTATTGTACAAAGACGGGCCTTTTTGAGACTGTGTTTCAGATGTCGTCCCTCCATATCTTAAACGGATAGCGACGCATGTGGCTGTTGTAGAAACGGCGGTCGCCAGTCACTTCTTTTCCGATGAAATGGGGCTTTTTGAACGTGTCGTCCTCGCTCCGAAGCTCTATCTCGGCCATCACGAGGCCTTCGTTGTCGCCCTCGAAGACGTCCACTTCCCAAGTATGCCTGCCGTCGTCGGCCGGCACCAGCCAGCGCGTCTTCTCGATGATGCCCGGCTCGCAGATGCTCATCAAAGCCTCCGCCTCCTCCCGCGGGATTTCCTTTTCCCACTCGAAGCGTGCCAGGCCGGCTTGGTTGCTTGGTCCTTTGATGGTGAGAAAGCCTTTGTCATCGCGAATGCGGACGCGGACGGTGCGCCCATTGCCGCTGGCTATGTAGCCTTGGGCAATGTGAGAGGAACTGACGGCCAGTGGCTTGAAGTCACCCGTGACGAGGAATTTCCGTTCTATTTCAATGAGGGCCATGGTGTTTTGCGGTTGATGGGAATGATGGGAAGAATGGGAATGATGGGATGAATGGGTTGGGGATTACTCTCCTTCCGAGAACTCCATGAGGTAGGCCTTGATGAAGCCGTCGATCTTGCCGTCCATCACGCCGCCCACATCGCTGGTCTGATAGCCCGTGCGGTGGTCCTTGACGCGTCGGTCGTCGAAGACATAGCTGCGAATCTGGCTGCCCCATTCAATCTTCTTCTTGCCTGCTTCCACCTTCGCCTGCTCTGCCATGCGGTGCTTCAGCTCTTTGTCGTAGAGCATAGAGCGCAGCAGCCGGAGGGCATTCTCCTTGTTCTTGGGCTGGTCGCGCGTCTCGGTGTTCTCGATGAGGATTTCTTCTTCCTCGCCTGTATAAGGGTCTTTGTACTGATAGCGCAAGCGGACACCCGACTCCACCTTGTTGACGTTCTGTCCGCCCGCGCCGCTGGAGCGGAACGTGTCCCACGAAATGCGTGCCTGCTCGATGTTGACTTCGATGGTGTCGTCCACGAGCGGTGTGACGAAGACTGAGGCGAAGCTCGTCATACGCTTGCCCTGGGCATTGTACGGCGAGACGCGAACGAGCCTGTGAACGCCGTTCTCGCTCTTCAAGTAACCGTAGGCGAACTCACCTTGTATCTCGAGTGTGCACGACTTTATGCCAGCGTCGTCGCCGTCGAGCAGGTTGCTCACCACACACTTGTAGCCGTGTGTCTCGGCGTAGCGCATATACATACGCATCAGCATCTGTGCCCAGTCCTGAGCTTCCGTGCCGCCTGCGCCGGAATTTATCTTGAGGACGGCATCCATCGCGTCTTCCTCGCGCCGAAGCATGTTCTTGAGTTCGAGCGCTTCGACGGCCTCGATGGCCTTCGCGTAGATGGCATCCACCTCTTCCTCCGTGACGAGTTCCTCCTTGTAGAAGTCGAAAGCCGTGTCCAGCTCGTCGCAAAGCGTCTTGACCTCCGCGTAGCCTTTGAGCCATTTCTCAAGGCCTTTGACGAGTTTCATCTGCGCTTCGGCCCGTTTCTGGTCGTCCCAGAAGCCCGGAGCCTGTGTGCGGAGCTGTTCCTCTTCGTATTGAATCTGCTTTCCGTCGATGTCGAGGTAGCGGTGCAACTGCTCTGTGCGTTCCTTCACCTCCTTGAGTTGTTCCTGAGTTATCATTTTTGAAATGAAATAATGAAATAATGAAAAAATGAGACGTGGCTCACTCTTCGTACATCTTGTCTATTTGTTCCTTGTAGCGTTCGTTGAGGACGGGGCGCTTCACCTTCAGCGTGTTGGTCAGTTCGCCGCGTTCCAGGCTGAATGGCTCCGGCAGCAAAGTGATGCGTTTCACCTGTTCGTAGCTGGCCAAGTCCTGTTGGATGGTCTCGATTCTCTCCATGACAAACTCCACTATCTGCGGGTTCTGGCAGAGCTCGGCACGGCTGGCGTAGGCGATGCCTCGCTTCTTTGCCACCTCTTCAAGCAGCTTGTACTCCGGGATGACGAGTGCCGAAACGAACTTGTGCTGGTCGGCAATGATGACAATCTGGTCGATGTAGCGGTCCACGCAGAACTTCGACTCGAGCATCTGCGGAGCGATGTACTTGCCGTTGCTCGTCTTGAAGAGGTCCTTGATGCGTTCCGTCATGAAGAGTTCCCCGTTCTTCATGTATCCGGCATCGCCTGTGTGGAACCATCCTTCGTCGTCGATGGCCATTGCCGTGATTTCTGCTTTGCGATAATAGCCCTTTGTGATGGTGTCGCCCTTGAGCAGAATCTCATTGTTCTCGCCGAACTTAATCTGCACGCCATCCAGGGGACGGCCGATGGAGCCGAGTGTGATGGGCTTGTTCCAGCGGTCGCACGACACGGTGGCTGTGCTTTCGGTGAGTCCGTAGCCGGCAATCATCATGATGCCTGCCGAGCGAACAAACTCCTCGATAACAGGAGGGATGGCTGCCCCGGCAGTAGGGAAGAAGTTGTGTCGCTCCAGTCCCAACATTTTCAGAAGCAAGGCGATGACCGTCTTCTCATAGAAGAGATAGCGCATCTTCAGGGCAAGAGGGGGCACGAGCCCGCGCATCTTGTAGTCCACGTTGTAGGCTTTGCCAACGCGCAACGCGTCCTCTATCATCTTGCGTTGCATGGGCGACGACTCGTTTATCTTTTCCTGCACGCCGGCATACACCTTTTCCCAAAAGCGAGGCACGGCACACATGCACGTGGGATGCACCTCGCGCAGGCTCTGCAGAATGTCTTGCGGACGTCGGTTGACGGCAAGCGTGCAGCCAGTCTTGATGCAAAGATATGCCCAGCCACGCTCGAAGACGTGGGTGAAAGGCAGGAAGTTCATCACGAGGTCCTTGTCTGTGAGAGGCAAGGCACCAACGTGTCCGCGGAAGGCGGCGTTATACATCTTGTGCGTCAGCATGACACCCTTGCTGATGCCAGTCGTTCCGCTGGTATAGAGAATGTTGGCAAGGTCGTCCTCTTGCGCTTCGGAGGTGAGCCTCTTGATGTCTTCGGCATGGTCGTTTGAGTCGCTCAGGGCCAGGAATTCATCAAAGTAAAGGCTCACGTTGTCCTGAGGATCCTTCTCCACCGACGGGTCGAAGATGATGAGCCGACGCATGGAGTGCTCGATTTTGAGAATGCGATAGGCCGTGTCGTACTGATATTGTTCGCCGACAAAGATGTAGCGAATCTTGGCATCACTCACCATGTACTTCACTTGCATCTCGCTCGCCGTGGCATAGAACGGGATGGTGATGGCGCGGATACCGTAGGCACCGAAGTCCGTGAAGAGACACTCCGGCATGTTTTGCGAGAAGACGGCGATTCTTTCCTGCACGCCGACGCCCAGTTCGAGCAGCGAGGCCGACACGCGGCTCACCGTCCGGCCATAGCTCTCCCACGAGATTTCCTTCCATTTCTGCTGTTCGTCGTCGCGATATAGCATGGCAGCCCGCTTGCCGTAGGCTGCAGCTTGGCTCTGGATGAGCGTGTGGAGTGGACTGGGGTTCTGCATCTATCTAAAAATCAAAATTGGTAATTCATAATTCATAATAACAGGGCAAAGATACGAAAAAAAAGTGAAAAGAGCAGAGTGAAAAGGGAAAAATTCTTCATTCATCGTTCTTCATTCTTCATTTTTCCGTAACTTTGCCTTCAGTTAGTAACTATGAATTGTGAATTATGAATCATGAATTGATGGCAGAGCAGGCGGTGGAGCTGCTGTGCAGGCTCATCGAAACGCCGCGCGTGAGCAGGGAAGAGGCGGCGGCTGCCGACTTGCTCCAGGCATATATGCAGGACACGCTCGGGCTCGAGGTGCATCGAAAGGGCAACAACCTCTGGAGCGTCAGTCCCGTTTTTTCCGATGAAAAGGCAACCTTATTGCTCAACGCGCACATCGACACCGTCAGGCCCGTGAGCGGTTGGCAGCGAGACCCGTTCAAGGCGACGCGCGAAGGTAGCCGCATCTACGGCCTCGGGTCGAACGACGACGGTGCCAGCCTGGTCTCCCTGTTGCATGTCTTTGCCGCACTCAAAGAGCAGAGGGGGCCCTTCAATCTCCTCTTCCTTGCCAGCGCGGAAGAGGAAGTGAGCGGTCGCAACGGCATTGAGAGCGTCCTGCCGTTGCTTCCGAAGATCAACGTTGCGCTCGTTGGTGAGCCTACGGGAATGCAGCCGGCCATCGCCGAAAAGGGACTCATGGTGCTCGACTGCATGGCTCGCGGCAAGGCGGGACACGCAGCCCGCGACGAGGGAGACAATGCCATCTACCATGCAATCGACGACATACAGTGGTTCCGTCACCACAAGTTCGACCGCGTCTCGCCCTTGCTCGGGCCGGTGAAAATGTCTGTCACCATCATTGGTGCCGGCACGCAGCACAACGTGGTGCCCGACCAGTGTACTTTCACCGTCGATGTCCGCTCGAACGAACTCTACACGAACCAAGAAATTTACGATGAAATCGGTAAAAATGTCACTTCCGAGATCCGCGCGAGAAGCTTCCGCCTGGGTTCCTCGAGCATAGACGTCGGCCATCCTCTCGTGCAGCGCATCATCGCCCTTGGCGGCAAACCGTTCGGCTCGCCCACATTGAGCGACCAAGCCCTCATGCCTTTCCCCAGCCTCAAACTCGGTCCGGGCGAGAGCAGCCGCAGTCATTCTGCCGATGAATTCGTGGATTTTTGTGAAATCAGACACGCCATCGACACCTACCTCAAGCTCCTGAGCTGACCCCTCGGCACGCGCCGTCGGCAAACGATTCAGTAGTAAATGCCGATTTATTTGTTTGTAAACCGGCATTTATTAGTTAGTCGTCTGCCATTTACTAAGGAGTAATTTACGAACCGCCCCGGACGAGTCATAAACCTCGCACGCAGAGTCGGTCAACTAAGCATGTTAAGTTTGCCAACTAAGCGTGTTAAGTTTGCCAACTAACCGTGGTGCATTTTCCAACTTCACCTGTTGACTTGCGCAAAAGCTCGTGTGGATTTGCCCAAATCCTCGTGAGGATTTCCTGAAACGTTCGTGTGGATTTTTTATTCGTTTCTTGCCGATATAGGCAAAAACACGTATCTTTGCAGAAGAAACAGCGGCAAAAACTTGCCGACAGCCCGACTTCATGAAATACTATCATATTGATTCATAGCTCTCATAGCTCCCATCATTCCCATAACTCCCATCATTCCCACCATTCCCCAACCCCCATCATTCCCGCCATGCCTACAGACACCAGCAGTTTCCTCTCTCCCAAAGGCAATTACAAGAACCTCATCGCTTTCCAGAAAGCAGAGTGCATCTACGACATCACCTGCTATTTCCTGGAGCATTATCTGCCGAGAATAGGCGACCGCACTGTCGACCAGATGAAGCAGGCGGCGCGTTCCGGCAAGCAAAACATCGCAGAAGGCAATGAGACGGGAACAACTTCGATGGAGGCCTGCATCAAATTAGTGAACGTGGCAAAGGCAAGCCTCAAGGAGTTGCAGGAGGACTACGAGGACTATCTGCGCAATCACGGCAATCAGATATGGGACATAAACAGCGACCAGTGTCGCAACGCCCGCCTTTGGTGCAAGGCTCATTCCAAGCCTTCCGACTATATGCGCGTCTGTGAACTTCGCGATGACATAACGCTTGCCAACATAGCCCTTGTGCTCATTCACCAGACAGACTATCTGCTCCGAAAGCTCTTGGAGCGCTTCAAGACCGATTTCCTGGAGCATGGCGGCATAAAGGAACAGATGAGTTCTGCCCGCCGCAACTGGCGCGAAGAGCATGGGATGGGGTTTTTGAATGGGAAGAATGGGAGGAATGGGAGTGATGGGAGGAATGGGAACCTTAGTGTGAACCGTTGATTTCCCGGCTCGCTATCGCCTTTCCCTGAAGAAGCGTTGCATCAGTTCCGTGCATTCGTCGGCCAAGATGCCGCTTGACACCTGCGTCCTTGGGTGCAGAGCCTGGGGCGCAAAGCGTGAGTAGCCACGCTTATCGTCGGCACAGCCATAGACGATTCTGCTGATTTGCGACCAACCGAGAGCGCCTGCGCACATCACGCAAGGCTCAACCGTGACGTAGAGCGTGCAGTCCGAGAGGTACTTCCCGCCCAGATGTTCTGCCGCCGACGTGATGGCCTGCATCTCGGCATGAGCCGTCACGTCGTGCAGAAGCTCAGTCAGGTTGTGGCTCTTGGCGATGATCTTATCCCTGCAAACAATGATTGCCCCGATGGGCACCTCGCCCTGCTTGTACGCCTCCACCGCTTCCGCCAGCGCCTGCTTCATGTAAATAATGTCGCCTTCCATCGTCTTTTTCCTCGATTTTATGTGCAAAGTTACGAAAAATGATTAACTTTGCGAAGAATTTAGAAACAATTTAAGCTATGAACAACATAGAATACCTCGTCGTAAGCCGCAGTAACGGCACGACGAAGACCGGGGCGCCCTACGCTTCGCTCAAGGTGGCAAACCTGCTCGAGACCATCAACGTGGCCGTCTGGGACATGAAGCCGGAGGCGTCGCCACAGGTGGGACAGCTCGTTGTCTTCTATAACATCAAGGACAACGACGGCAAGAAGTCGTGCGACGTACGCGATCTCAAGGCCTTGGGCGACCCGTTGCTCGACCATCCGCTCTACAATCTTGTGCCTCGGCCCATACGTCGCGATGTATGGGACGACACGGTCAATCACCTGCTTTCCTATTGCTCGGACGAGACTTTGAAGAGTATCATCAGCGAGTTTGCCGCGCGCTTCTATGAGCCTTTCAGTCAGTATCCGGCTGCCACGGCGATGCATCATGCCTATCCTGGCGGCTTGCTGAACCACACGCATCAGATGCTTCGGATGCTCGACGGGCTTTATCCCTGCCTTCCTTACGAGGTGAAAGTGGAACATTGTATCCTCGCGATACTCTTCCACGACAGTGGCAAGATGAATGAGTACGGCAAGACCGGCGAGAGTCAGCCCGATATGTACCTGCTCGGACACATTTACATCGGGGCTCACTGGCTGAATAACATCCTCGACAGTAAGGGCGTGGACAAGGAGGAGACGAAGCGCATCGTGCATTGTGTGCTGGCGCATCACGGCACGAGAGAGTTCGGGAGCCCCGTCGTGCCATGCACGCAGGAGGCCATCGTGGTGAGCATGATAGACAACCTAAGTGCCAAGACCGACACTTGGGAAGGTGCCGGCGACATGGAGTACATGAATGCCCTGGGGACGAAAAAGGTGAAGCCGCTAAAAGTGGAAGGTTAAGAGTTAAGAATGAAGAGTTAAGAAAAGATGTACAAGGCAGACAAGAGGACAAGAGAAAGGAACATACTTCTTTAATTCTTAACTCCTAATTCTTAATAGTCAAAAGTAAATGGAGTACAAAGAGCAGGAACTTCAGCAGCTTCAGCAAGCGCTCTATCAGACACTTGCCGAGGTGGACCGCATCTGCATGAAGCATGGCATCCGCTATTTCGTGACTGGCGGAACGGCTGTCGGCGCGTACTTCTGGGGAAAGATACTGCCTTGGGACGACGACGTGGACGTAGGCATGATGCGACCTGACTACGAACGTTTTGCCGCCATTGCGCAGAAAGAGCTCGGCGACCGCTTTTTCCTGCAGACGCCCGACACGGAGCCGCACACGCCTTTCTTCTTCATGAAGGTCCGCATGAACGGCTCGCGCTTCTCGGAGTCCACGTTCAAGGACATCAAGATGCACCAGGGCATCTACGTCGACATCTTTCCCTTCGACAAAGTTCCCCGCCGGCGTTGGCTCGGACGATTGCAATACTGGCTCGTGCAGACGCTCAACGGACTCTTCATCGCCACGGAGATATGGCAATGGAAACACTTCGGTCGGTGCGACATCCCTCAGCCCAGGAAGCGAGGCTGGCTGCCGTGTCTGCTGACGAGACTGATAATAACGCTTCTCCCCAAGCGCACTATATATAATATAATGTATAGAACTCAGACGATGTTCAACGACAAGAAGCTCGACGAAGTGAAAAACATCATCACGCGGAACGAGCGTCTGCCCATCACGGACATCGTCGAGGCACAGACCGTCGCGCTTGGTCCGCTGCAAGTCAAAGCGCCACGCGACCTCTTGCTCTACCTCACGAACCACTACGGCACAGTCCGAAAAGACATTCCCGACGAGATGAAAGTGAGCCATCGACCCGAAGAATTAGCCTTCCCGAAACAGTTATGAAACAGAGAAACCACGCCTTCGACATCCTTTGCGGCATTTGCATCATCCGCATGGTCACGCTCCACATCATGGCTTTCTGTGGCGAGGAGAAGCTCGACTGGTGGCAGGAAGTGATGCGCTGGAGCTTCTTCTTCATGAGTTTCTTCTTCTTCAAGGCCGGTTTCTTCAATAAAGGCACGTCGGCAGGCACGGACCTCGACTATCTGAAAGACCGCACGAAGCGCCTCCTGGTGCCTTACGCGATGAGCGGACTCATCGGAGCCGTGGTCTATTTCAGTTTCTACTTTCCTCTCGTGGACCGTTACAAGAAGTTCGTCGAGCCGTTGGAATGGAACCATCTATGGATGAAAAGCGGCTTCTACGGCAATTCGCCCATCTGGTTTCTCTTTTCGTTCTTCACCGTTTATATGATGGTGAGGTACATCGACAAAGTGAAACATCTCTGCTGGCTCACGGTGCTCTTCCCCGCCATCAGTTATTGGGCATACAAGACGGGCAATCAAGTGCCCATGAGCCTCGGCAATGTCTTCATCGCTTGCTACTTCTTCTACCTCGGCAGGCTGTGGCACGAAGTGATGCAACGCTTTTCGAATCGGCAGGTGATGCTGGCTTCGTGGCTGATGGTGGCAGCCTTCGTTGTGCTGGAATTCATGTTCCCCGGGACGTATAACATGAGCCAAAACCTCTTCACGGGCAGTGCTTTGGCGGCAGTTGTCGGTGCAACTCTGGTGCTTTGTGGTTTGGCGGGAGTGTTGCTGACGCTCCAAGTGCCCCGAGTGCCCTTGCTCTGTTTCATCGGAGAGCACAGCATGGTGTTCTTCATCTCGCACTATCCGATGCTTTATTTCTACAAGTTCATGCACCTTTCCTTCGGCAGGAGCATCTACGGAAGGGTGGACGACGTGCTGATTCTCATTCCAGTCATCTTCGGCCTGTGTGCTTGGCTTGTGCCTTACATAGAGCGCGTGCCGTGGCTCAGCGGGCGATGGCCGAAAGCGCAAGGCGCATAGCGTGCGGACGCGCCACGGCACGTCCCTACAAGCGCCACGGCACGTCCTGTTTTTCTTAACTCTTAACTCTTAATTCTTAACTCCGAACTTCCCTTTTTCTTAACTCTTAATTCTTAACTCTTAACTCCGAACCCAGCAGTCGCGCCACGCCAAGGCTGATGGACTTCAAGCCGAAGTCCTCTGCTTTGACGTCCTGCCAGGGCAGCCACAGCACTTCGGCAGCATCGTCCATCGCCGTGGCGCCACTTGTCGAGGCGACCGAGCAGTGGAAGAAGAGGTCGAGGGTAGGGATGTCGAGGCCGCTGTATCGGTATGTGTTGGGCAGCGAGAAGAGGTACTTTGTCTCGACGACTTGTAGGCCTGTTTCTTCGAGGACTTCACGCCTGACACCCTCTTCGGCCGTTTCGTGGCAGTCGCAGAAGCCGCCGGGGAGGTCGAGGGTGCCTCGGGCAGGCTCTTTACTGCGCCGAACAACCAGCAAACGTCCCATTTCATCGGTAATTATTGCCACCGTCGAGGCGCTTGGGTTCATGAAATAGACAAAGCCGCAAGCCTCGCATCGCTTGCTCTTTTCTGTATCTTCGACGAAGGATTCCGACCCGCACTTCGGGCAATGACGGAAGAGCCTCAACAGGTGATTGACATCTTCTTTTAGCATAATCAATTGACATTTAGTGTTTGCAAAAGTAGCGAAAAGCGCGAGATTTTGCAATAAATCATTGCGCGATGTGTGGAAAAACGTTAACTTTGTCCTTGCAGAGTGCGTTATGTAAGTTTAATTCAAAACAGAAAACTATGAACTTTGAACTCTTGTCAGACTGGTTTGGAGCGTTGCCTCCCTTCCTGCGAGCTTACTGGATGATAGCCATCGCCGCGTCCGTCGTGTTTCTTGTGCAGATGACCCTGACGCTTTTGGGCTTGGGCGATACCGATGCAGGCGGCGACGTGGGCGGATTCGATGCGGACGGAGCGGACATGAGTGGTGCCGATGGCGACACGATGGACACTGGCGGAGCTATTCAGCTCTTCACGATTCGCAACACGGTGAACTTCCTTTTGGGCATCGGCTGGGGCGGTGTCTGCCTGAGCAGCGTGATAGAGAACCGCATCCTGCTGGCCGTGGCAGCCATCTTGTGCGGCTGCGTCATGGTGGGTGCCTTTATAATAATGTATAGGGAGCTGATGAAGTTGGAGCGCCACGGCAGTTATCGCATCGATGAGAGCGTGGGGCAGGTGTGCGAAGTCTATCTGAGAATCCCCGCCGCGCGCAGCGGCAGCGGCAAGGTGCAGGTGAGCTTCCAGGGCTCAGTGCAGGAGCTTCCGGCTCAGACCGAGGGCGAAGCCATACCGAGCGGCACGAAGGTCAGGGTGACGCAGGTCATCGACAGGAGCATCCTGATAGTGGAAAAGCTCTGAACGTCTTGCCGTTATAACGTAATAACGCAATAACGAAGAATCTCAATCGCAAACAAACTGTAAATTGTTAAATTGTAAAATAGTCAAATTCATTATGGATCCTTTCTTTCTTCTCGTGATTGGAATCGTTGTGCTCGTATTCCTTTTCATCGCTATCATCAACCGTTATCGCCGCTGCCCGAGCGACAAGATTCTGGTCATCTACGGCAATCGTGGCAACAACAAAAGCGCAAAGTGCGTGCATGGGGGCGGTGCGTTCGTATGGCCCATCATCGAGGACTATGCTTACCTCTCGCTGACGCCCATCGGCATCGATGCGAACCTGACGAACGCCCTGTCGAGGCAGAACATTCGCGTCGACGTGCCTTGCCGCTTTACGGTGGGCATCAGCACCGAGCCCGAGAGTATGCTTGCCGCTGCCGAACGCCTGCTTGGGCAAACGCCACAGCAGATTCAGGAGCTCGCCCGCGACATACTCTTCGGTCAGCTGCGTCTGGTCATCGCCACCATGAGCATCGAAGAACTCAACAGCGACCGCGACAAGTTCCTCGAGGCCATCACGGCCAACGTGGAGGTGGAGCTCAAGAAGATAGGTCTTCGACTCATCAACGTCAATGTGACGGACATCAAGGACGAGAGTGGCTACATCGAAGCGCTCGGTCAGGAAGCGGCAGCCAAGGCCATCAACGAGGCCAAGGTGCGTGTGGCCGAACAGGAAAGGAACGGCGAGATAGGCAAAGCAGAGGCTGTCCGCGAGACGCGCATCCGCACGGCCGAGGCGAACGCCGAAGCCGTGAAGGGCGAGAACGAGGCCAAGATTGCCATCGCCAACTCCGATGCTGTGCGCCGCGAGCGCGAGGCCGAGGCGCAGAGGAAAGCGGTGGCTGCGGAGAAGGTGGCCAGTGCACAGGCCCTGGAGGAGGCTTACGCTGCAGAGCAGAAAGCAGAGAATGCCAGAGCCGACAAGGAGCGTGCCAGCCAGCAGGCCAACGTCATCGTTGCGCAGGAGATTGAAAAGCGGCGCCTCGTGATTGCTGCTGAGGCCGAAGCCGAGCAGAAGCGCGTGAATGCCAAGGGCGAAGCCGACGCCATCTTCGCCAAGATGGAGGCCGAGGCAAAGGGCCTGTTCCAGGTGCTCACGAAGCAGGCCGAGGGCTACGACAAGATGATTCAAGCTGCCGGTGGCGACGCTACGAAGGCCTACACGCTGCTGCTCCTGGAGAAGCTCCCCGAGTTGGTCAAGACGCAGGTCGAAGCCATAAAGGGCATCAACATCGACAAGGTGACGGTCTGGGACGGCGGCGCTGCTGGCTCCGACGGCAAGACGAGCACGGCAGGCTTCCTGGCGGGCCTGATGAAGAGCGTGCCCCCTCTGGCCGATCTCTTCGACCAGGCTGGCATGGCGCTGCCCGAGTATTTGGCCCGAAAGAAGGACGAAACTCCCGATGAAATGGGCGAAAATTGCGAAAAAGAGTAGCGTCGGACGGCCTCTTCGGAGGCTTTGATTTGCCATGCCTCCTGCGGCGCTGAAAACGTCGCCTGCGGCGATGCCAGTTTCCGCGTGCGGCGACGCCAATCGTCGCGTGCGGCGATGGGCAACGTCGCAGGCGATGATTCCTTTCGCCCCCTTCGTCGGCCGGATCTGCCCGCTTCGATTCACCATTTTTAGGTATTTTTATCGCTTCGAGGCGCATGGATGATTGCCATGTGCCTCTTTTTTCGTACCTTTGCAGAGCAAAAGAACATTATCCTTCAGACAATGACACTCAGAGAACTCAGCAAGGGGCAGTCGGCCGTCATCCTCAAGGTGGGCGGCGAAGGGGCGCTCCGGCAGCACTTCCTCGACATGGGCGTGATACCTGGCACACAGGTCACGCTCCAGAAATTCGCGCCCCTCGGCGACCCGATGGAACTGCGAATCCACGGCTACGAGCTCACGCTCCGGCTGGCCGACGCAGAGAAGATAGAGGTGGAAACCCTGTCTGTACCAGCACAGACCCACCCAGGAACTCCTCAGACCCACCCCCAACCCCTCCCTTGTAGTGAGGGGGGTGATTACCATTCCAGCGAAGGTACTATCTACGCCTCTCCCTACAAGGGAGAGGATGGGAGAGGGTCTGTGTGGACGTTGCCTCATCCGGGCTTCGGCGAGGAAGGCCGCTACCACGAAGAAGACGCATTTCATCCCATTTCATCGGCAAAAAAGGGTCCGCTCACCTTTGCCCTCGTCGGCAATCAGAACAGCGGAAAGACCACACTTTTCAACCAGCTGACGGGCAGCAAGCAGCACGTGGGCAACTTCCCCGGCGTGACCATCGACCGCAAGGACGGCATCATCAAGGGCCACCCCGACTGCACCGTCACCGACCTCCCCGGCATCTACAGCCTCAGTCCCTACACGAGCGAGGAGGTCATCTCGCGCCGATTCATCCTGGACAGCCAGCCCGACGGCATCATCAACATCGTGGATGCCACCAGCATCGAGCGTAGCCTCTACCTCACCATGCAGCTGATGGAGCTGGGCATACCCATGGTGTTGGCCCTCAACATGATGGACGAGGTGCGAGGCAACGGCGGAACCGTCCGCATCAACCTCATCGAACAGCTCCTCGGCATACCCGTCGTGCCCATCAGCGCCGTGAAGAACGAGGGCGTGGACGAGGTCGTGAACCATGCCATCCACGTTGCCCGCTACAATGAAGGCCCGGCGCGTCAGGACTTTTGCAGTCCCACGGAGCACGGCGGCGCAGTTCATCGCTGCCTCCATGCCATCATGCATTTCATCGAAGACCACGCCGAGGCTGCCCGCATCCCCGTCCGGTTTGCCGCAAGCAAGCTGATAGAAGGCGACAGACTCGTGGAGAAGGCACTCAACCTGACGCAGAACGAACAGGAAACTGTCGAGCACATCATCTGCCAGATGGAGGAGGAAAGAGGCCTCGACCGCTGTGCTTCGCTCGCCGACATGCG
This sequence comes from uncultured Prevotellaceae bacterium, assembly GCA_947166305.1. Classification (GTDB taxonomy): domain Bacteria; phylum Bacteroidota; class Bacteroidia; order Bacteroidales; family Bacteroidaceae; genus Physcousia. The sequence continues at coordinate 19,367 of CAMVDV010000038.1, forward strand.
CTTCAATTTCATTCTTCAAGTCAGTCGGCAGGCCGTTGTCCACCCAGAAGAGAGCCAAGAACACCTGCGAAGCGTCCGCATCGACAAGGTCCTGACGGGTCGCTTCACCGCCATTCCTGCCTTTCTGCTCATCATGGCCGCGGTTTTCTATCTGACTTTCAACACCGTCGGCGCGTGGCTGCAAGACCTCTTCCAGGCAGGCATCGACCGCTTCACAGCCTTCTCCGATGCGCTCCTCACGTCCTGGGACATCGCTCCGCCCGTGCATTCTCTCATCATCGACGGCATCTATTCCGGCGTAGGCACGGTTTTAGTCTTCCTGCCGCTCATTGTCTGTCTGTTTTTCTTCCTCAGTATGCTCGAGGACACAGGCTATATGGCGCGCATTGCCTTCGTGATGGACCGGGTGCTCCGAGGCTTGGGCTTGTCCGGACGAAGCATTGTGCCTCTGCTGATTGGCTTTGGCTGTTCGGTGCCAGGCATCATGGCAAGCCGCACGCTTCCCAGCGAACGCGACCGCAGGCTGACTGTCATGCTGACGCCTTTCATGTCGTGCACCGCCAAGATTCCCATTTATGCTTTCTTCGCGTCGGCTTTCTTCCCGAGGCACGCGGCGTGGGTGATGATGTCGCTCTATGTGCTTGGCATCCTCGTGGGCATTGTCGTGGCGCTCGTCATGAAGAGAACTCTCTTCCGAGGCGAAGCCGTGCCTTTCGTCATGGAGCTGCCCAACTATCGTCTGCCGGCGTTGAAGAACGTCTGGCACCTGCTTTGGGACAAGGCAAAAGACTTTCTGACGCGAGCCTTCACCGTCATCTTCCTTGCCAGCATCCTTGTGTGGTTCCTGCAAACGTTTGATTTCCACATGCAGATGGTGACAGAGGAAAACGTCTCGCAAAGTATGCTGGCACAGGTGTCGGGCCTTGTTGCACCGCTCTTCGAACCGCTTGGCTGCGGCGACTGGCGCATCGTGACATCCCTCGTCTGCGGTGTCCTGGCGAAAGAAGTCGTAGTGAGCACGCTCAGCACACTCTTTGCCGGAGTTGCCATCACGAGTGTCTTCACGCCCGCCGTGGCCTACACGTTGCTCGTCTTCTGCCTGCTCTACACGCCTTGCATGGCAACGATGGCGACCATCCGACGCGAGCTCGGCACCCGCTGGATGCTGTTCATCATGGTGGGCCAATGCGCCATCGCATGGGTCGTGGCCTTCCTCGTGCACCTTTTAATCAGTTGATTTCAGATTACTCAGAATACTCAGATTACTCAGACAACTCAGATTTCCCATACTATGAACACTCAAAGCATTATCCTTCTTGCCGCCGTTGTGGTTGTGGCGGCCTTCGTTCTCTATCGTTATCTGCGCAGTGACAACAAATGCAGCTGTTGCGATGGTTGCAACAAGGACTGTTGTTCGTCCCGCATCCTCCTGCTTCTGCTCCTGCCGATGAGCGCGACGGCGCTTGCACAAGGCGTGGATGCAACCACCGGCGCCACAGAGCTTTACCCGGGTCTGCGCAGCGAAAAGCAAATCCTTGCCTACAGCAACGATAGCACCCGCGATGTCTATCGCATCCCGGCCATCGCCAAGAACAAGAAAGGCGAGTTGGTTGCCATCTACGACTACCGCGTCTGCGGCACGGACATCGGTTTCGGAGAGGTCGATCAGGTGATGCGTATTTCCAAAAACAACGGCAGAAAGTGGTCGGAAGAAACAAAAATAGCCGATGGAATGGGCGGAAATGAGAATATCTTCGGCGTGGGCTTCGGCGATCCGGCACTGTGTCTGGACCGCGAAAGCGGCCGTGGCGTGCTCATCACCGTCAGCGGAAAATGTATCTATGCCTACGGCAATGCCACCAACAGACCGTTCATTGCCAGGCAGATAACCACGGACGGCGGGCACACGTGGAGCGAGCCAGTGGACATCACGTCGCAGTTCTGGGGCACAGAGCATTCGCTCTTCCAAAGCACAAAAACTGACGATGGAATGGGCGTTTTTGCATGGGCCGGCTTCTTTGGCAGCGGTAAAATCCTGCAGAGCCGCGTCACGAAGGTGGGCGACTGCTACCGACTCTATGCGGCTCTCTTGTTGCGAGGCACAGGACTAAAGGGTGCGTATGTCGTTTTCAGCGACGACATGGGCATGACTTGGCAGCTCTTGGGCGGCGACGCAACGGTTCAGGCAGCCCCCGACAGCGACGAGCCGAAGGTGGAAGAACTGCCTTCGGGACAAATCGTGCTGAGCGGCAGGAAGTGGTACGGCCGCACGTTCAACGTCTGGACCTTTGCCGAAGGGAGCACCACCGAAGGTTCGTGGGACACGCCCGTCAACAGTCACGACGTCCCGACTGGCATCAAGGTGGGCGCCAACAGCTGCAACGGCGAGATTCTCATCGTCAGAGGTCGCCTCACGCAAAACGGAAAGCGTTGCCACGTCGCCCTTCAGAGTCTGCCGAAGGCTGATACGCGCGCCGACGTTTCTATTTATTATAAGGTACTCGAGGAAGGTAAGAAGTACACCTCCGCCGAGTTTGCCGAGGGCTGGAAACTGGGCTTGCAGGTCACCAAGAAGCGTTCCGCCTACTCGACAATGTGTCTTCAGAAGGATGGTCGCATCGCTTTCTTCTACGAAGAGGAACCCTACATCTTCAATATGGTTTATGTTCCTCTGACCCTGAGCCAAGCCACGAATGGTGCCGTGAAGTGAACTTCAAACTCACATCTCTGCAGTCGTCGGCAATTTACTAACGTGTAATTAGCGATTTACTAACGAGTAATTAGCGATTTACTAACGAGTAGTTGGCAATTTACTAACGTGTAGTTTTCTTGCGACGCTTTGGAACTGACTTTCAGCTCAACGGCAGCTGGTGGGAGTTCTTGACTTCGCCGAGCACGAAGAACGAGCCAAGCGAGCCGATGCAATCAAGGTCGCCAAGGATGCGAAGCACAAATTCCTGGTAAGCTTTCATGTCGCTGACGTAGATTTTAAGCATGAAGTCGTAGTCGCCGCTGATATTGTAGCACTCCACAATCTCGGGAATTTCGCGCACGGCCTGCATGATGCGCTGTGCGTTTTCGTAGCTGTGTTGCTTCATTCTCAGGTTGCAGAAGGCGATGAAGCCTCGGTTGATTTTCTCCGCGTCGAGCACCGCCATGTACTTTTTGATGTAACCCTCGCGCTCCAGGCGCTTCACGCGTTCGAACGTGGGAGTGGGGGAGAGGTGAATCTTCGCAGCAAGTTCCTTGTTAGTGAGCCTTGAATCGTCCTGCAGAAGGCTCAAGATGCGCAGGTCAGTCTGGTCAAGCGTAGTCATGGGAAGTTAAGAGTTATGAGTTAAGAGTTAAGAAAGAATGTTTTTCCTGCAGGCGGGGCGGTTTATGACTTGTGTCGGGTGATGCGTTCTGTTTGCTGCTGCAAAGTTAGTAATTATTTCTGAAATCTTTCTTTTTCTTGGAGAAAATTTCATATTGCCGTAACTTTGCAGTCGAAAACATAAGTAAAACCGCATCGCAAAAACAGAAAAAATAGAAGACGACACATTATATAAAATAAATAAGGAGTGAATAAACAGTAAATCGTAAATCCTTAAATAGTAAATTTCATTATGAGTACCCAGAAACAACATCTTGAGACGATTGCTCTGCATGCAGGGCAAGTTGCCGACCCAACGACTGATTCTTGCGCAGTTCCCATCTATCAGACAACAAGTTATGTGTTCCACAATGCACAGCACGCGGCAGACCGTTTTGGTCTTCGCGACGCTGGAAACATCTACGGACGCCTGACCAATTCCACTCAAGGCGTTCTGGAGGACCGCATTGCCGCTTTGGAGGGAGGCGTGGCAGCGCTTGCCGTGGCCAGCGGAGCAGCAGCCATCACCTATGCTTTGCAAAATATCGTGCAGGCCGGAGGGCATATCGTGGCTGCCGACAACCTTTACGGTGGTTCCTACAACCTCATTACGCACACCCTCGCAGCGCAAGGAATTGCCCATTCCATCGTGAATTTTAACGATCTCGACGCGTTGGAATCTGCCATTCGGCCCGAGACGAAAGTGCTCTATGCAGAGACCCTTGGCAATCCAAACAGCGACGTTCTGAACCTGGAAGGCGTGGCCGAGGTGGCCCACAGACATGGCATTGTCTTCATCGTCGATAATACTTTTGCTCCACTCCTTGTCCGTCCGCTCGAACACGGTGCAGACATCGTGGTGCATTCCGCAACGAAGTTCATCGGAGGGCACGGCACGAGCCTCGGCGGAGTGATAGTCGATGGCGGAAAGTTCGATTGGAAAGCCAATGCAGAGCGTTATCCGAGCATCGCAAAGCCCGACGCCAGCTACCATGGGGCCGTGTTTGCCGACGTGGCAGGGCCGGCGGCGTTCGTCACCAGGATACGTGCCGTCATCCTCCGGGACACGGGTGCCACCATCTCACCCTTCAATGCGTGGATACTCTTGCAAGGCGTCGAATCCCTTCCCCTCCGCATCGAACGCCACACGGAGAACGCCTTGAAGGTGGTCGATTACCTTCAGAAGCACCCACTCGTAGAGAAGGTGAACCATCCGTCGCTCGCCTCTCATCCCGACCATGCGCTCTATCAGAGGTACTTCCCAAAGGGTGGTGCCAGCATCTTCACTTTCGAGATAAAGGGCGGAAAGGAGGCTGCGTGGAAGTTCATCGATGCCTTGCAGGTCTTTACGTTGCTGGCGAACGTGGCCGACGTGAAGAGTCTGGTCATTCATCCTGCCACGACCACCCACTCGCAACTTTCCGATATTGAGCTTGCCGAGCAGCATATCACGCCCAGCACCGTGCGCCTGAGCGTCGGAGTGGAGCACATCGACGACATCATCGCAGACCTCGACCAGGCTTTCCGTGCAATAAAATAGGGGAAAAATACGTTAATATATAAAGACCCCCTTGCCCCCTTTAGGGGGAATGGAAGAGTAAAGAGCAAATTGTAAAACAGTAAAAACAGTAAATAACCATGTCAGTTTACAAATCAATCACTGAACTCATCGGCGGCACGCCGTTGGTTCAGTTGGGCACATTCGCTCAAAACCGTGGCCTGAAGGCCAATGTTATTGCAAAGGTAGAGTACTTCAACCCAGGCGGCAGCGTGAAGGATCGCATTGCGCTGAGCATGATTCTCGATGCCGAGGAGAAGGGTATCCTCAAGAAAGGCGGCACCATCATCGAGCCGACCAGCGGCAACACCGGCGTCGGCCTGTCGCTCGTGGGCGCAGTCCGTGGGTATAAAGTCATCCTGACCATGCCCGAGACGATGAGCATCGAACGCCGTAAGCTGGCTCAGGCCTATGGGACTGAAATCGTACTGACGCCCGGAAGCGAAGGAATGAAAGGCGCCATCCGCAAGGCCGAAGAGCTGCGCGACGCGACACCCGGTGCCGTCATCCTGCAGCAGTTCGACAATCCTGCCAATCCTGCCATCCATTATCGCACGACGGGCGAGGAGATTTGGCGCGACACGGACGGAAAGGTCGACGTCTTCGTGGCTGGTGTCGGCACAGGAGGCACGGTTTCCGGCGTTGCCAAAGCACTCAAGAGCCACAATCCGAACGTCCACATCGTGGCCGTGGAGCCCGCTTCGAGCGCAGTCCTCTCTGGTCAGCCCTCCGGAGCGCACAAGATTCAGGGCATCGGTGCAGGCTTCGAGCCAAAGAACTTCGACCGCCCTCTCATCGATGAAATCATTCCTGTCTCCAACGAGGACGCCTTTGCCACGGCGCGCGCCCTTGCCAAGGAGGACGGACTCTTCGTGGGTATCTCCTCCGGAGCGGCGGCTTATGCTGCTGCAACCGTGGCGCAAAGGCCCGAACTGGCAGGCAAGAACGTGGTAGTCCTGCTCCCCGACACCGGCGAGCGCTACCTCTCCACCGCTCTGCTGGAGGAGTGATGCCAGAAACCCTGCAGGGTTCTTGTTGCTTCATCATGATAAAGCAATTGCTGCATCATCATCAAGCAATTGCTGCATCATGATGAAGCAACGAACGCCCTGTGCGGTGTCTGGTGAAACCTGCGGCTGTGAGGTTGCTCACGGACTGCCGCGAGGGGTGACAGAGGGAGGGTTCTTGCAGAATGCACCGCCTCGCGGGACATCAGCCTCTGTCTGTCCGTTGCGCAAAGCATTGTGTGGTTAACAAATTTTAACGCGCTGAGCGTCGGATTTCAGGCAGAAAAAAGTAAATTTGTAGGGCTTTTGGTGCTGTTGGACCGTGCGTCGGCAGTTCTCTGGGCGCACGTCTTCTGCACGAAGGCGACTCGGAGGCCGGCACAATCCAGCATACAGAGGGCAAACCAACCACATCAAATATCACCTATGAAAAAGCACTTCTCCCTTATTGCCGCGGCCTTGCTGCCTTTGTTTACTGCGGCGCAGAACTTCAACATCAACCTTGGCCTGCGAGGACCGGATATTTACGACGACTACTACGGCATCTTCTTCGAGGAACTGAGCCACTCGGGCGAGGGCGGCCTCTACGCCGAGCTCCTGCAGAACCGCTCCTTCGAGGACAACACGAGTGCGCCCGACCACTGGAGCGCGGTGGGCAACGCGTCGATAGCCCTGACGTCCGAGGGCATGATGAACGCCAATCAGGGCCAAGCCTTGCGCCTGAAGGCCAACGCAAAGGGCGGCGGCATACGCAACGACGGCTTCTGGGGCATCAGCTTCGTCAGGGATGAGACCTACAAGGCGTCCTTTTGGGTGAGAAGCGACAGCCCCTGGAGCGGCACCGTCACGGCCAGGCTGCTGAGCAGCAGCAAGACTGTGGTGGGAAAGGCCGACGTCGCCGTAGAGACAGGCACGGACTGGAAGCAGTACACCCTGTCCGTCACGTCGGAAAGGAACGTCTCCGGCGGCTACTTCGACCTGTGCCTGAGCGGTCCGGCCACCGTCATGTTCGACATGGTGAGCCTCTTTCCGCCCACATACCTTGACCGCGACAACGGCTTCCGCCGAGACATGGCGACGATGCTCGCCGACATTAAGCCCACCTTCATGCGCTTTCCCGGCGGATGCTACATCGAGGGAACCTGGGACAGCAACAGACAAAGCGACTGTCGCTACCTTTGGAAGAACTCCATCGGCCCGCAGGAAGAGCGCATCCCCCTTTGGAACAGCAAATGGGGCTACATGGTTTCCAACGGACAGGGACTCCACGAGTACCTGCAATACTGCGAGGACATCGGCGCAACGCCCATGTATGTCGTCAACATCGGCGTGGGTCATGAGTGGACACACGATTACCGAGACCTCCAAGACTACATCCAGGAATGCCTCGACGTCATCGAATACTGCAACGGCGACGTGACTTCTGCCTGGGGGGCCAAGCGTGCCCAGGCAGGACACCCCGCCCCGTTCAACTTGAAGTACATCGAGATAGGCAACGAGAACTACACCTTCGACCACTACCCCGAGCGATACATCCAGTTCTACAACGCCATCAAGGAGCATTACCCCGACATTGTCTGCATAGGCAACGACCCTTGCTGGGGCACAGACTTTCCGAAGTGGGGACTGTCGCACCCCGTTGATCTCGTCGACGAACACTATTACCGCACACCCGAATGGTTCATGGCCTCGTATCACCACTTCGATAACTATCCAAGGACCGACCCCAAGGTCTATGTAGGCGAGTGGGCCGCCTCGGAAAGCAAGGGCACGCTGGGCAACATGAACGCCGCTCTGGGCGAAGCCATCTTCATGTGCGGCGCAGAGAACAATTCGGATATGGTGAAGATGCTCAGCTTTAGCGAACCCATCGCACACATCAACGACGTGAGATGGCCAGCCATGATCTATCACAACAGCCAGAAAGCCGTGGGGACGCCTTCCTATTACGCCCAAACCCTCTTCGGCCAGAACATAGGAAAGCAGAATGTCAAGTGGGAAGAAACAGACAACAACGGCAACTCACTCGGCGTTGCCACCTGGTCGACGTCGGCCGAGTTCTATGACATCACGGTCTCCGACGAACAAGGGAACACCCTCATCGACGGAGCCGCCACCACTTCTGCCGACTGGGTCGCTGAGGAAGGCACAGGAAGCTGGAGCGTTGCGGACGGCATCGTGAGGAATTCCACCTCCTCCGGCACACGCTCCACCTTCACACTCCGCGCCCCGATGGACATCGACACCTACACTTACAGCCTCAAGGCGAAGAAATCCGGCGGAAACGAAGGCTTTCTCATCCTCATCGACTTTGAAGATGTCAATAACTACGTTTGGTGGGCCATCGGAGGATGGGGCAATACGAAGCACGGCGTGGAGCAATCCGTGGGAGGAACAAAGTCGTGGCCGGTCACAAGCATCACGGGTAGCGTGGCAACGGGACAGGAATACGCCATAAAGGTGGTGCGCAAAGGCCTTCACG
>CAMVDV010000039.1 GCA_947166305.1 uncultured Prevotellaceae bacterium
AAAAGGAGGAACAAACCATTCGGCCTGAAGCTTCAGCTGAGGAGAAGGACAGGACTGAAGGAAACGAACCGGCCTCTGTCATGACTCCGAATTTCCCGATAATGCGACTAATTCAATCGGCACAACGAAGTGGTAGCATCTCACACCTGACAGGAAATGATATTGCTGCAGTGGCATCGGGGGGTGCCCCTGCATCAATGCCTGCCGTAAGTATTCCTGCTTCTCAAACGCAGGCACAGCCCATAGATCTCAGCCCGCTCTACGTTATGCTTGGGCGTTTAGAAAGAGTTATGGATCGTGCCACAGAAGCATATCAGGAACCAAGTCCTGCTTACTGCTATGTCAACGGCAGGGGAGGAATAGAAGAAGCGCAGAAACTCAACGAAACTATTAATCGAAACGCATCGCTTAAATGATAAGATTGGAAATTGACGGCCAACCCGTTGCATTGAATCAGGATCTCTCCCTAGACTTCTATGACTATAACGGCATCTTTGATGTCAAAAGAAACAGAGGGGCGTTTACTTATGATATTGACATTGACCTGCGACAAGGTGACAATGCACGGCTGTATCGACATTTATACAGAATCAACAACACGTCTAAGTTTACGGACAGAAGCGCGTGTCTTATCGTGGACGGACATTTGTTTGCGCATGGCAAGGAAGTCGTATTGGAGTGTAACGGTATCAATGCTAAAATACAAATCGTCTGCGGGAGCAGTGAGGCAAATGCTGCGGATGATACTAAGCGATTAGGCTCTCTTGACCTCGGTTCTCTCCCGGAATATACGCAGGAAACGGCATTAGCTACTATACATGCAGAACCTCTCTCTGTGCCTGCTGTTTGTACGCCTGTTATGGTTGACTACGTCAAAATGCCCTATGTGTCAAAAAGTACAGAAAGGGAAACTGTAAGCAAGATGGTGAACCTCGCCGAATATACCGACCTCTGGAGTGACTATGGTTCCTGGCATAGTTCAGACAAGTATACTCCCATTTTCCGAGGTCAGCCATATCTCGTTATCGTGATTGAACGCGTTCTTCAGGCAATGGGCTGGAGGGTGACATCCAACATCTTGCGGACGATGGAGTATGCCAAGCGTCTCATCGTCGTGCACGGCATAGAGAGTGACCATATCTGCGATATGCTTCCTAACTGGACAGTAAGTGAATTCCTGTCGCAGATACAGTTGATGTTTCATGTAATTTTCGTCTATGATAATGCAAGCCGCGAAGTCGCTATTCTTGATAGAAAAACTTTCTATGCAACCCAGGCAGCCACCATTGTCATAGACGCTGAAAATGTCGTGACCGATGAAGCAACACCGGCACGCAAGTACAACACAGAAGAGGAGTACCTCTATAATTATGATTTAATCAAATACGATCTTCCTTCGGACGTGTATGGCTATAGAGGCGATATCTCCGATGATGTAAACAACATTGTCACACTGCATTTTGTAGATAACTTCAGTGATTTCAACGGCCCGACATCTCAATTTAGGACAGATACATTCTATAACACCGCTGAATTTTTCTACCATGTTTCGTCTGGATCAAAGTGGATGGCGGTCGTAGGACAAATGCATGGAGTTGCACCAATGAAATACTTCTTTGCTAGGGTTGACCAGTTCGGCCATGCGAAAAAGGCAAGCTATAAGGAAGGGGAATCCACAGAAACCTTACTTAAAATTGTTCCTGCAGAGACACTGGTGATGTCAATCAACACCACTGTTGATGGTAATACATGTAATTGCGGGGTTGTGATTCCCTACGCCAAATTATCGGGAAAAGTTGCGGCAGACTATACTACCACTGAATCAATGGGACTGAATCAATGGGTGGAAGGAAACGCGCCCAAAAAGAGGGACACTAGTTCAGAAAAACTTTATGTGGTACAATATCTTGGAAGAGTGTCTATACTGGCTACGTCTCATTCCAACAACACTTACATCCTTGCTCACTACCCCCAAGTTTTCACCCATCGCTACATAGATGGAAGAATTCATGCTGGACAGTATAATGACAACTGGCAGGGCAACTGGAGAGATTATATCCTTGATGCACTATGGGACAAAGCAGATTTGGAGGATGCAATTACATTTGACCTCAGGAAAAGATTAAATACGACATATAGCAACAGCATGCAAGTTGACGACAAGGAAGTACATACAATCAACATAAAGGTACGTGCGCGCGTTGATGTTACATCCATCTTCAACATCGCAGGACGAAGGTTCGTGTGTGTCTCACTGCAATACCAGGTACGTAATGGTCAACTCATGCCATACGCCATAGGCAAGTTCCTTCCTTTATTATAGTACGTCACTCCATTCTCTCAGCTGCTCATCTGCCTGGTTCTCGCGTTGGGCATATATATTGGTTATACTGATGTCTGAATGTCTTGCCTGGTCGCGTACGCTAAGGCCATTGACATGGTGAAGCAGTCGTGTTATACCAGTGTCCTTCAGGCTGTAGAACTTGTAAGACTCGGGCCATTTAAGGTCACGCTTGACATGGTAGTTCCACCAGTCGGATAAATACTTTGCCTTATGGGGTGTTTTGCCTGGCATAAAGTCATCACTGAAAAGGTAGTAGGAAGACGGACATGCGAAGATGTTCAGGTCAATCATTAGATGAATGACCTTCAAGGGCAATGTGACACTCTCTGTACGTCCGTTCTTCGCAACCTTACCAGGTATTATTACGACACCTTTGGCAAGCTGAAAGTCGCCAAGTGTCAGCATACACATTTCTTTCGGTCGAATGAAACAATAATAGAGGAGATATACAGCCAGAAGAAAATAGGGATTTTCCCGCTTCAGGTATTCTCTGAGCTTGGATAATTCCTTCTCAGGAATCAAATCCCTACTCTTGGGCTCATTACTCTTGGGCAACGCCTTGATTCCATCAGTTGGCTTCTCTTTCAGGTAATCCCTGTCTACCATCCAGCTGAAGAAGCCGGACATCCATACCTTATAGCCGTTCGTCGTTCTTGCAGATGAACCCATCTCTATATGGATATAGTCGAGAAATTGAATGCAAAGGGCCTTGGTAAGCTGCTCACATCTTTCTATAGGCATCCGCCTATCGCCACACCATCTTCGAAATGTTCCCAGGGAATACTTGTAGGTTCTGTGACTGTCTGGGCGAAGCGTTCCAGCTTTTAGGCGCTTATCTATATATATAAGGTATTCATCGCAAACGTTCTGAAAGCTTGGAATGGGAACATGTATCTCTGGCTCTACCCAAGGATTCCATCCGTTATCCAAGCGATCCATCAGTTCGAAAATCATACGCTGCGCATATCTGCGGCGTTGGATTTTTCCTCTGATATGACCTAATCTGTACCGTTTCCTCCGCATTTTTCCAGTATTGGGATCGACAGCATAAAAGCCGATGTAACACTGTTTGCCCTCGTAATATGCTGGGTATGTATAAGGGAGGATTTCTGAGTATGGACGCATTTTTTTTGGCGTTTGTTCATCGGAACCCGCCAGGTTAATACTGTCCCGTTTTTGTCGCACGCGCGTTTGTCGGTTCAACGGATCACACCTACAAACGTCTGATGGACAGCTCCTCAGGAACTGTCCATCGTCTCTTTTCGTGGAGAATATCGGGCTCGAACCGATGACCTCTTGCATGCCATGCAAGCGCTCTAGCCAGCTGAGCTAATCCCCCTTGCTGCTATTTGCGATGCAAAATTACTTATATTTTGCCGAATAAACAAATAATTGGAACATTTTTTTGCTCAAACAGCTAAAAAATCGTACTTTTGCACGCTGGGAATAATACAAAAGACATTATGAAACGATACATACTGACACTTTTCCTCTCCTGCCTGACACTTGCCATTTTTTCTGCACCTGCTCTGCGAATACGCCGAAGCGTTACGCTCGACACTGGGCAGAAAGTGATGGTGACGGCATACGGCGACGAGGATTTTGACTATCTGCTAAGCGATGAAGGCAATGTCATCACTGAAGATGAAGAAGGTATCTTCCACGATACAGGCTTGACGCTCGAGGAATATCTCGCCACCCTCCCCCCTCTGCCTCTCAATGCAAAGCGACGTGTGGGCAGCGTGGAGACGGCTCTCATTAAACCCTTTGGAGTGAAAAAGATTCCTGTCATCCTCGTGGCCTTCAAGGACAAGGCGTTCAGCGTGGAACGGACTGACGACAAGGTGCAAGCCTACTACGATAATTTCTTCAACGGCACAGATGTGTCGTCGACAGGCAACTGGGGCAGTGTCCGACAATACTTCATCGACCAGAGCCAAGGGCAGTTCCTTCCGGAATTCGCCGTCATCGGTCCCGTTGAACTCGACAGCGTCTATAGTTTCTATGGCAAAGACAGTGGCAACAGCAAGGACGTGAACTACTCAAGATTTGTCCGTGAGTCGTTCACCAAGGCCATTGATCTCGTAAGAGACTGGACGCAATTCGACAGCGACGGCAACGGAAATGTGGATATGTGCGTACTTGTCTTTGCAGGACTCGGGCAGAACTATACGAACAACTATGGCGACAAGAATACCATTTGGCCTAAGGAAATACCGTCGTCCTACACCGTGGACGGCATCACCCTTTCCGGTTGTTCCTCGAGCAGTGAACTTCGCCCCACAGCTGCTTCGGGAGGTGTCATCACAGCAACACAGCCCGACGGCATAGGTGTTGTCATTCATGAGTTAAGCCATGCCATCGGCCTGCCAGATCTCTACGACATCAACGGAAAAGCCTTCGGCCTGGACTACTGGAGCGTCATGGATTATGGTTTGTACACAAGGAATGCCAAGTCGCCAGTCGGTTATACTGCCTACGAACGCGAGTTCATGGGATGGCAACAGACAGAGGTCGTCAACGAACCGCGCACGCTGCACCTTTCTTCTTTCTGGGCGGGAGGCAAAGGCTATAAGCTGGTCAACGATGCCAACCCTAATGAATACTACATCCTGGACAACAGGCAAGCCGTCGGTTGGGACTGGGGTATGTGCAACAATCGCGGGCATGGAATGCTTGTCATGCACGTCGACTACAAATCCAGTTCGTGGCTTGCCAACAGAGTCAACACAGACTACAACCACCAACGCATGACCATTATCCCTGCCAACGGCACCCTCATCGGCTCGAACAACTATACCTCGAGAGACGAATGGCAGACAAGCTTGCAGGGCAATCCCTACCCCGGCATCACGGAGAACCATGAGTTGACCGACGAATCGGAGCCTGCCAGCCTTGTCTTCACAGGGGGATATATGAGCAAGCCTCTCTACGACATCGAGGAGACTGCCGACGGCATCGTCACGGTCAAGGTGATGCCGCTCGGAACGCTTGACGCTCCGACTGGACTTGCCTTCGAGGACACCAATCGGAACAGCACAACTGCCGTCTGGGAGCCTGTGGATGGAGCCGAATGGTACAACCTTCAGCTATGGAGCGAAGGCGAACTGGTGATGCAGGAAGACAGTCTCGGCACGACATCACTGAGGCTCACCGACCTCAACGACGATGTGGACTACACATACGCCGTCCAAGCCATCAGCGACAGCTACCGTAACAGCGAATGGGCAGAGAGTGGTTCCTTCCGCGACGACCCGACTTCCATCTCGGAAATGACGGCAAGCAGGGAACTTGTCCGCATCTATGACCCGAACGGCCTGCTTGTGGGGGAATGTTTCCGTGATGAATTGTATCGATACTCCTTGAGACACGGCATATACATTATCCGCTGGGGCAATGGGAAAACCAAGAAAATCATGTTATGAAGCTAAGAGTCCTTCTCATCTGCCTGTCCTGCTTGATTTGGGCCAGCGCGTTTGCCGTGCCGGCGAAGCGCGAGCGATGCATACTCACGCTTTCCGACGGCTCGAAGATTGAAGCCGTCTGGATGGGCGACGAATCCTTCCACTTCTATAAGACCGACGACGGACGCTACCTCCAGTGCGACGAGGACGACATCGCTCACTTCATCACACAGGAAACCGTGACGAGGAAGCTGGAAAACGTGAGGAGAAAGCGGAAAGAGGTGAGGGCGAAGAGAAACATGGGAAGACGAAAGAGGGCAGGAGAAATGACAGGTAGCAAACGAGGCTTGGTCATTCTCGTCCAGTTCCCCGACGTTCCTTTCCTCCTCGACCCTGATATCTTCCAACATTTCTTCAACGACTTTGGCTATCAGGACGACATCAACATCGGCTCCGTGCGCGATTACTACCACGACGCAAGCTATGGGCAGTTCGATTTCTCCTTCGATGTGGTGGGACCCATCATGATGAAAGACTCCCTCCGACACTATGGAGGCAACAACGCCAATGGCGACGACGTGCATCCCGCTGAGATGGCCATCGAAGCCGTGAAGGAAGCCGACAGCAAGGTCGATTTCAGCCAGTACGATTGGGACGGCGATGGCGAGGTGGAGCAAATCTTCATCGTCCATTCGGGCTACGATGAGGCTCAGAGCAGAAGGCTCAACGACATCTGGTCGCACGCCTGGTATCTCAGCGAAGCACAGGAAGAAGGCGACGGCGACGGCCCTGTCACCGTGGACGGAGTGGTCGTGGACAGCTATGCCACCGGCGCAGAACTGCGAGGCAAAAACGGTGCCTACATCACGGGCATTGGCACCGCCTGCCATGAGTTTGCCCATCAGTTCGGACTTCCCGACTTCTACGACACGAAGGGCAATAACTTCGGCATGAGCACCTGGAGCCTTATGGACTACGGCGAGTACAATGGCGGCGGAGGCGTGCCTGCCGGATTCACGAGCTACGAGCGGATGTTCTGCGGATGGCTCAGCCCTACGGAACTCACCTCTCCCGTTTCTGTCAGAAACATGCCCGCCATCACCTCCGCACCCGAGTGTTATATAATAAGGAATAGTGGGAAGGCCGACGAATACTACTTGCTGGAGAACCGCCAGAAGGAGGGTTGGGACGAATGTCTTGACGGTCATGGGATGCTCATCCTGCATGTCGACTACGACAGCACGGCCTGGGCCGACAACACCGTGAACACTGTCCGCTCCCACCAACGCATGACCCTCATCCCGGCCGACAACATCCTGTATATCGGCACGCTCTCGGGCGACCCGTGGCCTGGCTCGCGCGGCAAAACGGAACTCACCGCCGAGTCTATCCCTGCTGCCACGCTCTTCCATCCCAATGCCGAGGGCGACCTCTTTATGAACCATTCCATCACGGAGATAACGGAATCTGCCGACGGACTCATCAGCTTTATCTTCGACGAAAAGGCGCTTGGCATCGACCGCCTGACTCCCTTCGGAGAGAACTCTGGCGAAGGACTCCACCAAGGGGAGGCCGGGCGAGCTGTCTGGTCGGTGGATGGCAGGCGATGGTGCAAAGACAAAGGAGGCTTGCCCCCCGGAATTTACGTCACAAACAGAAAGAAAATACTCATAAAATGAAAAGACATTTCCTCCACACACTTTTGCTTGCTGCCGTTTGCCTGAATTCTTCGGCAGCCACCGTAAGCCGCTACTCCGGCACCCGCATCTTCTGGGACTCGCGACAGCCCGTCACGGTGTTCGACGGCGGCGGCTATGCCCGCATGATCGAACTGCAAGACGAGAGGCTGATGGCTTGCTGTGAAAGCGGAGGAATCAAGGTCAGCATCTCGACAAGCAAAGGGCGGACGTGGCAATCGCCCACCCTCATCGCTCCAAACGCCAACAATACGCCCAACTGTGTGCCAGACCTCGTGCAACTTGCCGACGGCACTATCCTCGTGGCCTACAATCCTCGCCCTTCTCAGCCCTACACTTCCGACCGACGCTTCGGCATCCGACTGCGCAGAAGCACGGACCTGGGGCGGACATGGAGCGAGGAAATTTTTGTTTATGACGCAGATTCCACCTTCGAGAACGGCTGTTGGGAGCCTTCGTTCCTTGAGTTGCCGAGCGGAGAGCTGCAACTTTACTTTGCCGACGAGAGCCCCTACACCACTTCCGGCGAACAGCAGATATCGCTTTGCCGCAGCTTTGACGGCGGACTGACGTGGACTGCGCCGCAACGCATCTCGTTCAGGAGCGGATATCGCGACGGGATGCCTGTGCCCGTCCTGCTCAGCGACCAGAGGAACATCGTGGTTGCCATCGAGGACAACGGCTGGAGTGGCATCGGCGACTTCTTGCCTACCACCGTGCGCACCACGCTCTCCAACAACTGGAGGAACAACTCGTACGTCAGCGGCGCGAGCACTCAGCGCGACCAGAGCATTGACTACAACTACTGCCCCACTGCCAAAGGCGGAGCACCCTACCTGCGTGTGCTGCCTGGCGGCGAGACGGTCCTCTCGCATCAGTCCACCTTTGGCGACGGAGACAACATGAAGATGTACGTCTATGTCGGCAACAAACAGGCCAAAGCGTTCAAGGCGATGTCACGACCCTTCTACCAAGGCACCACCAAGGGCTGCTGGTGGAACTCATTGGCCGTCATCGATACGGGAATAGTGGTGGCGGTTGGCGGCATGGACGGCAAGGTGGTCATGGCGAAAGGCTACCCCATGAAGAAGTTCCAGGCCTCGCGTGGTGCACAGATCACCGACGGCAAACACACCACAGGCGACAGCTATTTCACCCACAAGGCACAGCAAGTGCCGATGGGAAGCGAGACGGGAACCTTCTCCTACGCTGACTTTTCCTACGACGACGAAAGGCTCTACCTGACGACGGTCGTCTATCGTCGGGGCGCCCGCTCGGAGGGTTCCTGTCCCGACGGCATCACCTTCTATGTGGAGAGCAAGGGAGCGAGCACCAACGTGCCCATGCCTACTGCCTATCGCTTCGGCATCCTGCCCGACGGGACGCTCTCCGCGAGCCGCGGCAACGGCAGGGAATGGGCGACGGCCGAAGTGCCCGACGTCCTCGTGGCGAGCAGCATTTCCTCGGCAAGCTACCGCATCGAGATGGCATTGCCATGGACTGCCATCGGACTCGACGCGGCTCCCATCGACGAGAAGCTGAGCGTCAACCTGGAAGTCAACACCTCGGCCGACGGCACCACACAGCCCGTGGAGCGCATCGCCGATACCGATCCGGAGAAACCGTCCACTTGGATGCTGCTGAACCTCATCCCTTCGGAGGACACGACGGGCATTGACCGTCTAACCCCCTTTAGGGGAAACACGGACGAAGAGCTCTCCCTGAAGGAGGATGGAGGATTCTTCCGCTTCGACCTTCAGGGTCGCCCCATAAGCCATCAGCAAAAGCCGTTGCAGGGCATCTTCATAGAGCGCGGAAAGAAGGTGGCAAGGCATTGAAAAGAAGTGCCTTCCGCCACTTATCCAACAGACATTTTGCTAAAATCCTTATAAGAACCGACGCATGGAAACGTCGGTTTTTTCGTACCTTTCCCGAAGTTCTAAACCGAAGGGCCTACGATGCCTGGCATTGGCTCCTGCTTCTGCCGAAATCACAAAGTGCGGCGGACAGAAAAAACCTGTAGGATTATTGCCGCAACCCCGTTGGATTATTGCCCCAACCCTGTCAGGTTGTCGGCCGAACCCTTGACGTTTTATTGTGGCACCCACTTTTTCGTTTCCCTCGGAACGGACTTTGATGAAATTATTCTCCGTTCTTCTTTCTATATTCCTATTTTTTTTGTATCTTTGCACCCCAAATAAATAATGTATATAAAACAGACCAAGAATATGAAAGGCAAATTCACCGAGCGAAACAAGCTCAACCTGAGCGAAACCGGCAAGGAGGTGTTGCGCCAGTGGGACGAGGAAGACGTGTTCCACCAGAGCATCTCCCAGCGCGAGGGCTGTCCCTCGTTCATCTTCTACGAAGGCCCTCCATCGGCCAACGGACACCCCGGCATCCATCACGTCCTGGCCCGAAGCATCAAGGACACGTTCTGCCGCTTCAAGACGATGAAAGGCTACCAGGTGGAGCGCAAGGCCGGATGGGACACCCACGGCCTTCCCGTAGAACTGGGCGTGGAGAAAGAGCTGGGCATCACTAAGGAAGACATCGGAAAGACCATCAGCATCGAAGAGTACAACCAGAAGTGCCGCGAGAATGTCATGATGTACACGGGCGAATGGACAGACCTCAGCCACCGCATGGGTTATTGGGTGGACATGGAACACCCCTACATCACCTACGACAACAAGTACATCGAGTCGCTCTGGTGGCTTCTCAAACAGCTCTATCAGAAAGACCTTCTCTACAAGGGCTACACCATTCAGCCGTATTCCCCCGCCGCAGGCACCGGTCTCTCCAGCCACGAGCTCAATCAGCCCGGCTGCTACCGCGACGTGAAGGACACCACGGTGACAGCACAGTTCAGGGTGGACCCCCTAACCCCGTTAAGGGGGAACAACGGCGAAGAGCTCTCCCTTAAGGGAGATGGAGGGTCTATATACATTCTCGCCTGGACCACTACGCCCTGGACGCTGCCCTCCAACACAGCACTCTGCGTCGGTCCGAAGATAGACTACGTAGCCGTCAGGGGAAACAACCCTTATAGCGGCGAGCAAGCCATCTACATTCTGGCCGAAGCCCGCCTCTCCGCCTACTTCCAGGCAGAGGAAGGAAAGGAAATCGAAGTCCTCTGGCGCGGCAAAGGCACAGACCTCGTCGGCCTGAAGTACGAGCAACTCTTCCCCTGGGTGAAGCCCTGCGCACTCGAAGGCGACAAGGTTGTCGACAAGACAAGCGAGGCTTTCCGCGTCATCCCGGGCGATTACGTCACCACCGAAGATGGTACAGGCATCGTACACATCGCCCCTACCTTCGGTGCCGACGACGCCAAAGTCGCCAAGGACGCAGGCATACCCAGCCTCTTCATCATCGATAAGGCAGGCGACACACGCCCCATGGTCGACTTCACCGGCAAATACTTCGTCCAAGACGACATGGATGCCGACTTCGTCCAGCTCTGCGTCAACGACAGCTATTGGCAGCACAGCGGCGAATACGTCAAGAATGCCTACGACCCCAAGTTCAACGAAGGCGGAAAGTACGATGAGAAAGCCGCCACAAAGGAAATGGACCTCAACGTCAGGATGTGCATCGAAATGAAAGACGCAGGCACTGCCTTCAAGATAGAAAAGCACGTCCACAACTATCCCCACTGCTGGCGCACCGACAAGCCCATCCTCTACTACCCGCTCGACTCGTGGTTCATCCGCTCGTCGGCTGCCAAGGAGCGCATGATGGAACTCAACAACACCATACTCTGGAAGCCCGAAAGCACAGGCACAGGGCGTTTCGGCAAATGGCTCGAGAACCTCAACGACTGGAACCTCTCGCGTTCCCGCTACTGGGGCACACCCCTCCCCATCTGGCGCAACAAGGATACGAAGGAAGAAATCTGCATCGGCTCCGTAGAGGAACTCTATAATGAAATAGAGAAAGCAGTCTCCGCCGGCGTGATGAACAGCAATCCGCTCAAGGAGAAAGGATTCATCCCCGGCAACATGAGCCAGGAGAACTACGACCGCATCGACCTTCACCGTCCATTCGTCGATCATATTCAGCTCGTGGCAGCAAGTGGCGCCGTATTGACACGCGAACTCGACCTCATCGACGTATGGTTCGACTCGGGAGCCATGCCCTACGCACAGATTCATTATCCCTTCGAGAACAAAGAACTGCTCGACAAAGGCACAGCCTTCCCCGCCGATTTCATCGCAGAAGGCGTCGACCAGACACGAGGCTGGTTCTATACGCTCCATGCCATCGCCACGATGGTCTTCGACAGCGTCGCTTACAAAGCAGTCATCAGCAATGGTCTCGTTCTCGACAAGAATGGAATGAAGATGTCCAAGCGCCTTGGCAACGCAATCGACCCCTTTGGCGCCATCGAGAAGTACGGTAGCGACGCCGTACGCTGGTACATGATCACGAACTCTGCACCCTGGGACAACCTGAAGTTCGACGAAGAAGGCGTACAGGAAGTGAGCCGCACATTCTTCGGCAAGCTCTTCCAGACATACTCCTTCCTCACGATGTATGCCAACGTGGACGGTTGGTGCTACGAGGAAGCAGACGTTCCCATGAACGAGCGTCCCGAGATGGACAGATGGATACTCTCTTGCCTCAACAGCCTTATAAGGGAAGTGAACCAATGCTACGAGGATTATGAGCCGACAAGAGCAGGCCGCCTCATCCAAAGCTTCGTGGTTGACAACGTAAGCAACTGGTTTGTCCGCCTCTCGAAGAAACGCTTCTGGGGCTCGGCCATGAGCCTTGACAAGCTAAGCGCCTACCAGACGCTCTACACTTGCCTTGAGACAGTGGCAAGACTGATGGCTCCTATTGCACCATTCTACGCCGATCGCCTCTGGCGCGACCTTAACAGTGCAACGGGAAAGAGCACCGTTGCAAGCGTACACCTTGCCAAATTCCCCGTGGCAGACGATGCTAAGATAGACCAAGAGCAGGAACAACGCATGGCTTTGGCACAGCAAGTGACAAGCATGATACTTTCCTTGCGCAAGAAGGAGCAGATCGTTGTGAAGCAACCCCTGCAGCGCATCGCCATTCCTGCCATTGATGCCGAACAGCAAAGGCGCATCATGGCCATGCAACAGCTCATCCTCGACGAAGTGAACGTCAAGGAGCTCGAGTTCGTGGAGGCAAAGGGTATGCTCGTCAAGCAAGTGAAATGCAACTTCCGAACCATGGGCAAGAAGTTCGGAAAGCTCATGAAGAGCGTCAACGCGGCCGTCCTTTCCATGAGTCAGGAACAGATTGCCGAGCTCGAAGAGAAGGAACATCTGCCTCTCAGGCTCGACACCGGCGAAGAGGTTACCGTTGACCTCGAGGACATAGAAATCTTCTCGCAGGACATCCCGGGCTGGAGTGTTGCCAACGAAGGCACGCTCACCGTTGCCCTCGACCTCACCATTACCGAGGAACTGCGGCTCGAGGGCGTTGCCCGCGAACTGATTCGCAGCATTCAGACACTGCGAAAGGACAGCGGACTCGACATCACGGACCGCATCAACGTCATCGTTCCCGACACGGAGGACAATCGCCGATGCCTCGAAAAGTTCAGGGATTACATCGCATCACAGGTTCTTGCTGCCGACGTCAAGCTCGGTGCGGAACTTTCAGTCAGTAAAATATAAATAAGGTAAAAGATATGGAAGACAACAAGGTTAGGTACTCCGACGAGGAGCTCGAGGAGTTCCGTCAGCTTATCAACGAGAAGCTTGCAGTCGCAAAGAGCGATTACGAGATTCTGATGAAGAAAATCAACGGCGACGGCGTGGACGAGGCGGAGACACACTCCACCTATCACACGCTGGAGGAAGGCTCTGAGACGCTCTCGAAGGAGAGTCTCATGAACGAGGCAATGCGTGCCCAGAAGTTCATCACCGGCCTTCAGGCTGCACTCGTACGCATTCAGAACAAGACGTACGGCATCTGCCGCGAGACGGGGAAGCTGATTCCCAAGGAACGCCTGCGTGCTGTGCCTCATGCCACGCTCAGCATCGAAGCTAAGCAAGCGCGCGACAAGAAACACTGATGACCCGTCGGCAAGCTCAAGCACTCGCCTCCGCCTGCATCGGCGTGGGCATCGTCGGCATCGACCAAGCCATCAAGGTTGCGGTCAAGACGGGTATGTATCTGCACCAAAGCATTCGGGTGACAGACTGGTTCCAGATTCTCTTTACGGAGAACGACGGGATGGCCTTCGGCATGGAGGTGTTCAGCAAATGGTTCCTGACTTCGTTCCGAATGCTGGCGGTCTGCCTGCTCGCCGTGTACATCTTCCGCAGCATCAGGCGAGGCATCGGCTGGGGATACCTGACGTGTCTGACGATGATCACGGCGGGTGCTGCCGGCAACATCATCGATTGCCTCTTCTACGGCATGGTGTTCAACAATCCGCCTGCGCCGTTGGTGGCCGAATTCGTGCCTTGGGGCACCGGATACGGCAGGCTGATGCTGGGCCGGGTAGTGGATATGTTCTACTTCCCGCTCGTTGAGTGGGACTGGCCGGCAGGCCTTCCCCTCGTGGGCGGCGAGCACTTCGTCTTCTTCAGCCCTATCTTCAACTTTGCCGACGCCAGCATTTCCTGCGGAGTCATTGCCCTCATCCTGTTCTACAACCAGAAGATATTCAAATGACCAGGTCGGCTGCCTTCCTCCTCCCGCTTCTTTTGTTCTCCTGCTCCCCCTCCCTTCCGTCCGGAGTCCTGGGCGAAGGGAAGATGACGGACGTTTTAGTCGACTACCATCTTGCAGGGGGAATGGCCGAAGCGAGCGGAGAAAGCACCGACGTGACGCGCTACAAGTACATACAGGCCGTTTTCCGAAAGCACGGCATCACCGAGGCTCAGTTCGATTCCTCTATGGTTTACTGGAGCGGGCGTGCCGAGGACTTCACACACATCTACGAAAACGTGCTGAACCGCGTGCAGGCCGAGGCGGAACGCATGGGCATCGAGACGACCGACACGCAGGATCGATTTGCATCCCTCACGAGCGAAGGCGACACGGCCAACATCTGGCTGCAGAAAGACTTTGCCTGCGTGGTGCCAAACCAAGTGGGTTGCGTCTATTCCTTTCAGATGAAGGCCGATTCCACCTTCCGTCCTGGCGACAGCTTCATCTGGATGTTCAAGTCGCAGTTCGTGGCTCGCGCCATGAACAACGAGGCCATCGCCCTCCTCAACTTTTATTATGAGCAAGACACCGTGGCTTCTGTCACCGACCTGGTGCGCAACAGTTCGAAGAACGAACTGCGTCACTACCCGGGCCGACTGCTCGATTCCATCCCCTTGCGCAGCATCACGGGCTTCATCTACCTGCCTCTCACCGACGAAGCCGAAAAGCCGAGTCCGCTCATCGTCAGCGAGATGAAGCTCATCCGTATGCACAAAGAGCTGCCACCCGCTCCCAAGATTCCTGCCGACACACTCCGTGACGACACACTCCGTGACGACTCGTTCCCCGAACAGAAGGGCGAGCGACTCACACCTCTGCAGATGCGCGAAAGCCAGCCTCGCCGTCGCACCATCCATGTCACTAAGGAGAACCCCAACCCCATTCGCCCAGAACGCGGAATACCGCAGCGCACCAACCGACGCCGATGAGACGTGCATACCACGACATACGCCTTTCCGACGGAACCGTGCAACCTGGTCCCATCATCGTTGAGACAGACGAGGAAGGAAGGCTGCTCCGATGGCACAAACTGCAGGCCGAGGAACCATTCACCGAATGGGTCGGCGGCACATTCCAAGTCCCCTTATCATAAACATTGCCCGCGCCTCAAGTCACCACTCAACAAGGAGTCGTCCGACACCGCACAGGGTTTTCATTGCATGGTCATGATGCTGCAATTGCATGGTCATGATGTTGCAATTGCATGGTCATGATGCTGCAAAGGAAACGCCACAGGGTTTTGGACAACGCGCCCTGCCGCATCGTCGGCAACGGAACAATGGACCACTGAAAACGGCGTGCCATCAATGCATTCAGGCTTGGCCGGAGCCGCTCACACCCTACGGGTGGAATGGCAAACAGGCCTGCTTCGACATTTTACTGAAAGAGTTGTTTTGTAATTCGGATTATTTGTCGTACCTTTGTAGAGCGAACAGCGACAAACACAATTCCAGAGAATTTCCACGACCGAAAAACATCAATCATGAACAACATCAATACAATGAACCGCGCTGCCGACAACATCCGCATCCTTGCGGCAGCAATGGTAGAGAAGGCAAAGAGCGGACATCCGGGCGGAGCAATGGGCGGTGCCGACTTCATCAACGTGCTCTACAGCGAATTCCTACAGTTCGACCCCTCACAACCCACTTGGATGGGGCGCGACCGTTTCTTCCTCGATCCCGGTCACATGGCACCCATGCTCTACGCAGAGCTGGCCCTCATCGGCAAATTCTCGCTCGACGAGCTCCAACAACTCCGTCAGTGGGACTCCCCCACCCCAGGCCATCCAGAAGTATGCGTCGAGCGAGGCATAGAGAACTCCAGCGGTCCGCTCGGACAAGGCCACGCCTATGCAGTCGGAGCAGCCATCGCCGCCAAGTTCATCCAAGCACGGACAGGCAATCCAACCTTCAAGAAGGAAACCATCTACGCCTATATCAGCGACGGAGGCGTACAGGAAGAAGTCAGCCTCGGCGCAGCCCGCATCGCCGGAAACCTCGGCCTCGACAACCTCATCATGTTCTATGATGCCAATGACATACAGCTCTCCACGGAGGTAAACGTCGTGACGAGCGAAGACGTCGGCCTGCGCTATCGTGCACTCGGCTGGGAGGTTATCGACATAGATGGCAACGATGTGCAGCAGATACGCCAAGCCCTCTCAAAGGCAAAGGCTGTGGAGGGAAAGCCAACCCTCATCATCGGCCACTGCATCATGGGCAAGGGAGCACGGCAAGCCGACGGCAGTAGCTACGAACACAACTGCAAAACCCACGGCGCACCCCTTGGCGGAGATGCCTATCGCAACACCATTCTCAACCTCGGAGGCAACCCCGACGAGCCTTTCGTCATTTTCCCCGAAGTGGAAGAACTCTACAAGTCGCGCCTCAAGGAACTCCAATCAATCTGCACCCAACGCCACGAAGAAGAAAAGGCATGGGCCGAAGCCAACAAGGAAACAGCCAGCCAACTCAACGACTGGTTTGCAGGACGTCTGCCCCACATCGATTGGGAAAACATACAGCAGAAACCGAACGATGCCACACGCAATGCATCGAGTGCCTGCCTGTCGTTGCTCGCAAAGCAAGTGCCAAACATGATTGTAAGCTCTGCCGATCTCTGCAACAGCGACAAGACCGACGGATTCCTGAAAGGCGGTGCCACCGTCATCTCCCGCAACAATCCGGGCGGAGCCTTCCTGCAGGCAGGCGTCTCCGAACTGACCATGGCTTGTCTGTGCATTGGCCTGACGCTCCATGGCGGCATCATTGCAGCCTGCGGCACATTCTTCGTCTTCTCGGACTACATGAAGCCAGCCGTCCGCATGGCTGCCCTTATGGAAGTACCCGTCAAGTTCATCTGGAGCCATGATGCTTTCCGCGTCGGCGAAGATGGTCCCACGCACGAACCCGTCGAGCAGGAAGCGCAGATACGCCTCATGGAAAAACTCAAGAACCACAGCGGAAGAAACAGTATGCTTGTGCTTCGTCCGGCCGACAGCAAGGCCACGACGTGGTGTTGGAAGTTGGCAATGGAGAACACAAAAGCGCCTTCTGCCCTCATCCTAAGCCGTCAAGCCATCGAAGACCTGCCAGAAGGAACAGACTACGAAGGCATTTGTCGCGGTGCATACGTTGTAGCCGAAAGCGATCCGAGCTTCGACATCATCCTCGTCGGCAACGGTTCGGAGGTAAGCACTCTCGTTGCCGGAGCAAGACTCCTGCGCAAGGACGGATACAAGGTGCGCGTGGTGAGCGTGCCGAGCGAAGGCCTTTTCCGCGAACAGCCTGCTTCATATCAGCGTGAGCTCTTCCCCACGGGCAGCAAAGTCTTTGGTCTCACGGCAGGACTGCCAGTTAATCTTCAAGGTTTCCTCGTGGGTGCGCACCCAAGCAGCACAGTCTGGGGCCTTGGAAGCTTTGGCTTCTCGGCTCCATACAAAGTGCTTGACGAGAAATTCGGCTTCACTGCAGAGAATGTTTACAAGCAAGCTCTCAACATATTAAATGCTAATCTGTAACATTTTAACTTTTTAATTTTTTTACCTTTTAACCTTTTAACTTTTTAACTCTAAATGAAACCCATCGGTCTTGCAAGCGACCATGCAGGCTTTGCCCTCAAGCAGCATGTGAAGGAGTACCTTACGCAGAAAGGCATCGAGTTCCACGACTACGGCACTTACAGCGAGGAGAGTTGCGACTATCCTGACTTCGCCCATGCTTTGGCAAGGGGAATGGAAGCCGGTGAATGCGAGAAGGGCATTGCCATCTGCGGCAGCGGAGAAGGCATCAGCATGACCCTGAACAAACATCAAAGCATTCGGGCAGCGCTTTGCTGGATGCCTGAAATTGCACGTCTGTCGCGTCTGCACAACGATGCAAACGTACTCGTCATGCCTGGACGTTTCGTCACCAATACCGAGGCCGATGCCATCATGGACGAATACTTCCAGACGCCTTTCGAGGGTGGACGTCATGAAAGAAGAGTGGCAAAGATTCCGATTTAGCAAATTCAAAATTCAAGATTCAAGATTCAAAATTGACAGCTAAAACGTTGGGACGTGCCGCTGTGCGTCTGCTTAGTTAAAAAACGAAAAAGCAAAAAACAACAATGTGCAGGGAAATCCTCGTCGCGCTTCTCACATGCTTTGCCATCGCAACGGGGCAGGCAGAGGAAAGGAAAGTCATCCATCGGACGGACGGAAGCATCACGTTTGTCGTGGACGAAGGTTTGGAGCCAAAAGAAGAACGGTTCAGAAACCTCTATGACGGCGAGAGGATAGCAAAAGACATCGTACACGAGGACAGAAACATCATCCATGATTCGTGCCTCAACATTGTTGCCACAAGCTTCTCGGAAGCAGAAAACCTGAGGGGCGACGAGAAAGATGCCTTCTTTCAATGCGTGCTGAGAGCCTACAGCTGGCACAAGTCCATCACCCTATCGCCCGACATGATATGGCTGCTCATCAGTCAAGGCTTTGCCCGCTACGTCAAAGCGAACAGCGAAGCGCTTCGTCCGCTGCTGGTGAACCATTCGGGAAAGATGGACCTGGCAGTAGAGACGAATCGGGACTTGCTTTCCGGCGAGGCTGACTGCGAGAAACTTGTCGGCGACTTTGCATCGGAGATAGCGAAATATACCAGCGACAGCATCGCATCTGTGCTGACATCCGACTTCTCCACCACCCTGCCTGCCGAGCGCATCGTCTCGCAAATCACGCTGATGGAAAGCGTGAAGTCGTACTTCATCTACACTTCATACTCAGCGGCTTGCGGCATTCCTTCCATCACGCTCAAGGGAACGCCGGCCGACTGGAGGCGTGTTCTCGACAAGACACGCAGGCTTGCCCGATACGGACTCAGCGACTGGACCGACAGTCTGGAGCCAATCCTCGAGCAGTTTGTCCTTGCCTCCGAGGGAAAGCCCAATCAGATGTTCTGGCAAAGCATCGTCAAGAAGACCCCGGTCGACAGGCTGAGAGGCGGCGGATGCAGCAGCGAGAAGCCCACAAAGATAGACGGATGGCTGCTGAAGTTCTTTCCAGACAAGGCAGGCATAACGCCCGACGAGGCCTTCCACACCAGCCGGATGCCCTCGGAGCGCGTTTGCGTCGAGTTCACGCATCGTGTGCTGAGCACGACGGACGGCCATGTCGTGAGCGAACAGCCCATGGAGCTCATCGCCGGATTCATCGGTGCGCAGGAAGACACGACGGCAAACATGCTCACACCGAAGATAGGCTGGCTGCTGCGCAGAGCAGAGACCGACGACGAAAGGCTTGTCCGCCTGCAGGAAAAGAGCGGCAGAGACCTCCACATCAGAGTGGAGGAACTGCCCGAACTCCTCAGGCGCGTCGACCACTTCGCCTCCCTCAGAGTCAGTTTCACCGGCGACATCATCCTGCCCGAATGGTTTCCGGAGCTTCGGTACACCCACTTACACATCGATGGGAAAGTCAAGGAAAACGAAGTCATGCCCAGTGTGCTCGGCAAGCTGGACCACATCAGCCACCTGAGGCTCAGCTACACGCCAATCCCCGGCAACTGCTATCTCTACGCCACCTGCGAGGGAACACCCTCCACGCCTCTCCCGAAGGAGAGCGACGGAAAGCGGCACATCAAGTCGCTGACCCTCTACTTCGCCGACAAAGTCTCGCTGCCCGAATGGCTCGAAAGCTATAGCATCGACGAACTGACCGTCGAAGCCAAGCTGAAGAGAGCCGAGAAGCGGAAGCTCACGAAACAGCTGCAGAGCGCCGGCATCGGGAAGTTCCGCTTCATCAAAGAGTGACGTGAAGCCAATCCACACATGGACTCATCAAAATCCACACGAGGATTTTGACGAATCCACACGAGGATTTTGATGATTCCACACGAGGATTTTTATTTATTGCTGTCTGCATCATTTCGGTATAAGCAGTCGCCAAGTAGGGACGCGCCTCGAAAGCGTCCTTGCTCGCAGCGAAGATACGGCGGACGCGCCACGGCGCGTCCCTACAAGGCGAGGTCGTTTTGCGGGCGAACAACAATGGTTCTTTATAAACTAAACGTGGTTAGTTGGCAAACTAAATGTGGTTAGTCGGCAAACTACTAATGGATAGTTGGCAAACTACTAATGGATAGTTGGCAAACTACTAATGGATAGTTGGCAAACTACTAATGGATAGTTGGCAAACTACTAATGGATAGTTGGCAAACTACTAATGGATAGTTGGCAAACTACTCGTAAGTCAAAACTTCATAGTGCCAAAGCCGGCGGCTTTTCAATCGCCGATTGAATGCAAATGAAAGTTCAGTCAATCAAAAGGAAGCCCCACGGACGAAATGTGTCATGACCTGTTTTGCCTGTAGGGACGCGCCGTGGCGCGTCCGTCGTCCACTGCCGTTCCTTCGCTGCGAACACGGACGCGCCACGGCGCGTCCCTACAAGGTGAGGTCGTCATCTCTTCTGATGGCAACTGACAAAAAGTCAAGTTTTCCACCCGACCGCGTGCCGCATGGGATTTCCCGGCGGCTTTTCCCCGTCCCCAAAACTTTTTTCTCCACTTCACTACTCTTCTTTTCACTTTTTTTCGTATCTTTGCAAACGAAAGGGCAAAGAATACCTCAGCGGAGGTGCCCTTGTCGAATCTTACAAACACCTAAAAGCATTCGCTATTATTTCGCGCATAGCCAAAAAGCCTCGCAAACTTAAATTGGTATAACAAGCACGATAATAATATGTGACAGCTGGCCTGTATGGGCTTCTGCTCCACTTGGATAGCAATGCACACGCTTGAGCGTGGTGCATATTCAAGTGGACAGAGGTACCGATGCGAGGCTTGCCTCTTGCTATGCGCAAAGTGCATCGCGCTCTTTTTTTGTGCATAAGCGTGATTGATAGTCGGGTGCAGAGAAAAAAAGTTATCCATCACATGACTATCATTAAACATAACTCCACTGTCGACACACTCTTTCCCGTTGTAGAAGGGAAAAGTGAGGAAATGAATTTCAGAAAGGACTTTTGCGAAAAATACTTTGGCAAAGGAACTTGGGCAATTGAGAAGAACCAAGTGGACGTCTTGCTTACAGACAAAAAAGGTAAGATTTTGCTCTATATAGAGTCGAAATTCAAGATTACCAACGAAGCACAGCGGAGGAAAGCCATCGCTCAAGTCATTTTGACAAACAGAAAGCAAAATGCCATATTAAATCGAGTGGCTATTATATACCAAAACGCAAACGGTGATAACGTTTTGGAACTGATAGATTGTTCTGAGGACTCGGTGATGTATAACAATGACATTAATTGGTCTGCAGAGAAACCAAGTAGCCCCACCAAAGACGCAATCGACAGGATAAATGACCGCATCGCAGGAAAGGTGACTCGATATATTAACCAAGAAATCAAGGAGTTTTACGACACATTCAAGAAATTCGAAGAAACCACAATCAGCATTACAGAGAAGAACTTCAACGTCGTCTATAATCTTTGGAAGAACGAGGTGAAATTCAAGGAAAGCATTGAAGACGAACAAGACCGCATAAACCTTTTTCTTGTGGACTTGCTCAATGGTACGAAATACAGGAAATCTGTCTTTAAAGACATTGTGGAACATACTCTCTTTGAAGATGTGAAGGTCGGAGTGCATGAGTATGAAACAGACGAGTTACTCATTCGTGAAGGCACTAACCTAAGCAACTATGTAATGATGAAGAATGGCGAGACAGTCGATGGCATAAAGTACACTGGGGCAGAACATTCTTATTATTATACATTCATTAACGCCGAAGAATACAATTCCTTCTGGAAAAGGTACAAACGTCCACCAGAGAAGAATGAATTTATGAATATTCTGGAGCGAAGCAGTAAGCTATATTCCGAGAAATACAGAAAGGATACAGGAGGCGAATACACACCCACTTGTTTTGTGGAGTTGCAGAATAGAATCCTGAGTGAACACTACGACATGAAGGACTTCATTGTCTGCGACCCTTGTGCAGGCGTCGGCAATCTGGAAAATCAATTCGGAAAAGACTATAAACAGTATTGCTATCTCTCCACCTTAGAACAGATGGACGTTGACATTTGCAAGATAAAAGGATTTGAGAACGCCATCCAATTCGACTATATGAAAGACGACAAGCAACCTGTGTGGAAATACAAAGGCCGTATGCTGCCCATAGAAGAAATTGCAAAATTAGAGAAGAAGAGATTGATGATTGTGATGAATCCGCCCTATCAGCGCAGGAAAGGTTTCAAGTACGACCTTGCAATAGAGTTTTTCATCAAGGCTTTGGCATTACATCCTGATGTCATCGTCTATTATTGCAAAACAGAGTTCTTTCTTCGCGATACAATCTCTGCTTTCGTCAATCAAGGATATAATATCGTTTCCCATGTGTTTAGCAATGCAAAAGATACTTTCATGCTATCCGAGTGGGCAGTAAGTCAAGTAGTATTCGACAAAGAGAATGGCGAACCCATCAACAGAGAAAAAATATGTACATGCAGATATGATTACAATAACAAAACGGATAAGCTCGATTATATAAGACAGTATTGCTATGACAATTCACGCCCAGACCTTATCAAGGAAATCGAAAAAGAGATTGTTGCAGGCCAAGCAAAGGGAAATGTTATTGGACAATGGTGTTATCTGAATAGTTGCATGAAGATTAGCAATGGTGGCAAAGAGAAAAAGAACAAGATAACAACGGAGAATATAAAATGGTGTTTGCTGTCTAAAGGCTTGTGCTTCAACACTCATCACAAATACTTCGAATGGAACTATTTGGTTTATAGAGGAAGAGTTAGTGAAATAAGTGAGGAGTTATTCTCAGATGCTATTATGTTTTCTCTGTTTTACAAAGGCCTTTTGTTTACAAACAAGAATAACAATAAAAACTATATCATGCCTTTCACAGCAGAGGAGTTGGGGTGTGCGAAAAACGACCTTAACGTGTTCTTTCCATCAACAAAAGACCTTTTTGAAGATTCGTCAGCGACAAGGTCATTTGACTTTAGGGAATTTCTCAAGCAATTTCACTATTCTTCTGAAGCAAAGGCTCTATATAATGCTGCTCTTGAAGTTTTCAGATACTACCATTGTAGCAACGAATATACAAACAAGGACTATAACGACAGTTACTATGACATCACCAATGCCATCATGGGAAAGGACATCAACACATACGCCACGCCTGATACTTCAAGCAACAAAAGAATAACAAAGGTAAAAACAACTAAAGGAACTAAAGGTTTCGGGCGCAATACCATCGCCTTTGCCGTGAATAGCAAAGACCTGCCCATCTTCCTTAAATTCTTCGATACTCGAGACGTTTTGGCAAAGAAGATAAACCGCCAGTTGGTTGAAAGTGGGCTGCTTTTGTGGGAGAGAGAGAATATCTATTGATAGGACATACAATTTTATTATCAATAAAAGGTACTTCAACCAAACAACGTGAGAGCCCGAAGGACATCCTTCGGGCTCTCTATATAATAATATATAATGTATATCTACCTTGCGCTGGTGAACTCGTCGAGGAAGCGAACATCGTTCTCCGAGAACATACGGAGGTCCTTCACCTGGTACTTGAGGTTCGTGATGCGCTCTATGCCCATGCCGAAAGCGTAGCCCGTATAGACGCTGCTATCGATTCCGTTGGCATCGAGCACGGCAGGATCCACCATTCCGCAGCCAAGTATCTCGAGCCAACCACTGCCTTTGCACATGGAGCAACCCTTTCCTCCGCAGATGGAGCAGCTGACATCCATCTCGGCAGAAGGTTCTGTGAAGGGGAAATAGCTGGGGCGAAGACGTATCTTCGTGTCGGGACCGAACAGCTCCTGAGCAAAGAGCAGGAGCACTTGCTTGAGGTCGGTGAAGCTGACATTCTTGTCAACATAGAGGCCTTCTATCTGATGGAAGAAGCAATGTGCACGTGCGCTGACCGCTTCGTTGCGGTAGACACGGCCCGGGCAAAGTATGCGGATGGGCGGCTGCGTCTTTTCCATGACGCGCGACTGCACGCTGCTCGTGTGGCTGCGAAGTATGATGTCGGGGTGCGACTCCACGAAAAACGTGTCCTGCATATCGCGGGCTGGATGGTCGTCGGCAAAGTTGAGACTGCTATAGACGTGCCAATCGTCCTCCACCTCAGGGCCTTCTGCCAAGGTGAAACCCAGACGGCTGAAGATATCTACGATTTCGTTCTTGACGATTGTCAGCGGATGACGCGAGCCGAGCTGTATGGGATAGGGCGTGCGGGTGAGGTCGACGGAGCCTGCTCCCGTGGCATCTGTGCCGGCGGCACCTTCCTTCAGGGCGTTTATCTTCTCTTGCGCGAGGTTCTTCAGCTCGTTCACCTTCATGCCCACCTCTTTCTTCAGTTCGGCCGGCACGCTACGGAAGTCGTTCATCAGCTGTGAAATCTCGCCTTTCTTGCTCAAATACTTGATGCGAAGTGCCTCAGCCTCCTGCGCATTCTTGGCGTGGAGCGCGGCTATTTCCTGCATCAATTGTTCTATTTTCTCTAACATTATGTGTCTGTTTTATTCTATTTCGCGTGCAAAGATACGAAAAAAGTTAAAAAGTTAAAAAGTTAAAAAGTTAAAAAGTTATAGAGTTAAGAATTATTTTGTAAATTTGCATCCGATTTAGCTGTAAGGTGCAAGAATGAGCATCAAGATTAAGTGTAAATGGCTCCTCATTGTGTTCCTGTCTGTCGTGGTTCTTTCTTGCAAGAGAGAGAAAAGCCACGAGGAGCAGGAGACACCGATGGAGATGCCTGCCGACAGTGTTCCCGCCGACACGCTGACCGAAGAGGAAGAGGAGCTCGGACTCATCGAGGAGGCAGAGAACGTGGACAACGTCTTCAGCGACTTCCTGTTTGCCTATCTCCACAGCCCCACTCTTCGTCGCGAACGTACGGCTCGCCCTCTGCGACTTGAGCTGGCCGGAGGGCAGGCAGAGGCGTTGAATGACTTCGACCCCACTTTTGAGTTCGGCTTTCTTTCCGGCGAATACTTCACATCACTCTACGGAGGTAAGGCCCAAATGCTTGCCGAAGACGAAGACGAGCAAGAGAGCGACTCGACGGTCTGCGTGCAACGTATCAACCTCAACGACGGCACTATCCGCAACTTCAACTTCCTTCGTGAGGATGGACGCTGGCGTCTTGAGGCCATTCGCGAGGCGACGTTTGAGGACGACGAACTGCATGACTTCCTTCAGTTCTATGCCCGTTTCTGCAGCGACAGCTTGTTTCAGGCAGAATCCGTTGCCGACCCTCTCCACATCAGCATTCAAGATTCCGATGACGAAGAAGGCATCATCGACGGCATCATCGATGCAGACCAATGGCAGACCTTCTGTCCGGAGGTTCCTGCCGGCATCATCAGCAACATACGCAAAGGACAACAATACGGCAGGCACCGCATTGTGCTGCGCAAGAGCGGACTCTCCAACGGACTGCAGGAAGTGTTTACTTTCACAAGGGAGAGGGGCAACTGGCATCTGACAAGATATGAAAATTGAAAATACTTTTGGCATAGAGGCAAAGGCGCGTGTGCTTTTCACCTACAGCTCGGAGGATGAGCTTCGCAACGCAATTGCCATCATACGGCAGCAATACAGCCATCTGCCGATCCTGCACGTCGGCTGCGGCAGCAACTTGCTTTTCCTTGGTGACTACGACGGCGTGGTGCTGAAATCGAACATCAGGGGAGTGCGTCTGCTGAAAGAGGATTCCGACGAAGTGACGGTGGAAGTGGGCGCCGGCGAAGTGTGCGACGAGTTCATTGGGCACGCCATCAGCCGAGGATGGTACGGGATGGAGAACCTCTCGCTCATTCCCGGACAGGTCGGAGCCGCTGCCGTGCAGAACATCGGGGCATACGGCGTGGAGGTCCAGGACGTGACAGACCATGTGAAAGGCATCAGCCTGACGGACGGGACGGAACGCATCTGGCGGCGCGACGAATGCAGGTATGGCTACCGGCGAAGCATCTTCAAGGAAGAACTCTGGGGCAAGTACGCCATCACGCGCGTCGCTTTCCGCCTCTCGAAACACTTTGAGCCAAAGCTCCAATACGGCGGGCTCGTCCGGGCCACAGAGGAAGCGGGCTTCACCAAGGACACGCTGACGGCCGAGGCGTTACGACAAATCATCATCGGCATTCGCCAGGCAAAGCTACCCGACCCGAAGTTGCTCGGCAATGCAGGCAGTTTCTTCAAGAACCCTATCGTCCCGGCAGAAAAGGCCGACCTTTTGCTCCGCCAATTCCCCGACATGCCGCACTATCCCGCAGAGGGTGGCACCAAGTTGGCAGCAGGGTGGCTCATCGAACAAACCGGATGGAAGGGACGAAGCCTCGGCCCTGCTGCCGTACACGACCGCCAGGCGCTCGTAATCGTCAACAAAGGCGGTGCCACGGGCCAAGACATCCTGAAGCTCTGCCAGGCCATCCAGCACGACGTGGACAAGCGTTTCGGCATAAAGCTCGAGACGGAAGTGAACCTTATTAGTTAAGAATGAAGAGTAAAGAATTAAATCCTCGTCGAAACCTGTCAACTTGTCAACTCCTAACATGAAGATAACATTCCTCGGAACAGGCACCAGCATAGGAGTGCCGCAGATAGGATGCCAATGCGAAGTCTGCTGCAGCAGCGACTCCCGCGACAACAGGTTGCGCGCCTCGGCACTCTTTGAGGAAGCAGGCACGCGGATACTCGTGGATTGCGGCCCCGACTTCCGGCAGCAAATGCTCCGCATCGGGATGCGCCAGCCCCTCGATGCCGTGCTCATCACCCATGAGCACTACGACCACGTCGGCGGCATCGACGACCTGCGGCCCTTCACCTTCGAGCACGACCTTCCGCTCTATGCCGATGCCTACGCCTGCCACCACCTGCGCCAGCGCTTGCCTTATTGTCTGGTGAAGCATTCCTATCCAGGCATTCCCAAACTGCAGCTAAACGAACTGAAAGAAGGCGACACCCTGCAGATTGGCTCCCTCAGCGTGACGGCCTTGCGCGTCATGCACGGCGAGCTTCCCATCCTCGGCTACCGCATCGGCGACGTGGCCTACCTGACGGACATGACGGAACTGTTCCCCTCGTCGTTCCCACTGCTACAGGACATCAAGCTCCTCATCGTCGGTGCACTCCGGCATACGCCGCACCTGACGCACCAAACCGTGGAGCAGGCCATCAGCTTCAGCCGCAGCCTCGGCAGCATTCCCACTTATCTCATACACATGTGCCATCAGGTTGGCCTCCATGCCATCGAGGAAAAGAAGTTGCCCGCAGGCTTTCACTACGCCTACGACGGCCTTGTGCTCAACGCATGACGCCGACTTGCCGAAGTCATCGGCTGGGCTTTCGGCAGAAACCCCGTTGGGTTATTGGCAAAACCCTGCAGAGTTCTCGCAGAAACCCTGTTGGGTTCTGGACAGAACCCTCTTGACAATGATAAAGCTACACAAAGAAAAGAAGGCACCGCCGCATCGGGTGGTGCCTTCTCTTATATATATAATAATATTGCTGTCCGCTAAAAGTCCAATGAGCACAAATTATCCTCCGCAATGCCGAT
>CAMVDV010000040.1 GCA_947166305.1 uncultured Prevotellaceae bacterium
AAGGAAGTTTGGGTGAGTGGCTGAAACCACCAGTTTGCTAAACTGACGTGCGGGTTACCGTACCGGGGGTTCGAATCCCCCAGCTTCCGCAATAACGACGAGACACTAAGAAAACCGTAAATCGTAAATAGTAAATCGTCAAATAGTAAATTAGAATGGCGCTTTCGTCTAGCGGCTAGGACACATGCCTCTCACGCATGGAACACGGGTTCGATTCCCGTAGGCGCTACAATGACATCCCTGTGAACGCTTCGTTCGCGGGGATGTCTGCTTTTATATGTGCCGCAAGCCTGCCCTTTCCGACGGGACGACCTCTGCCTCTGCTACATTATATATATATATGTTTTCGCCCGCGCGTAGGCGTTATTGGGCCTTTTGCCTCATTTTTCTTCCATATTCCTTGCACGTTTTGCAGAAAAAACATACCTTTGCAAGCGAAATGATGAACGTGAGGGGCTCCGACGGGTTCCTCACTTTTCTTTAACAACACCTTAAAAGAAACAGAAAGAGACATCATGATCAGCAAGAGCGCAGTGCAAGCAGCCGTGGAGGAATGGCTCGAAGGCAAAGAGTATTTCCTGGTGGACATCAGCGTCAGTCCCGACGACCGCATCGTGGTGGAGATAGACCATCAGGACGGTGTGTGGATAGAGGACTGTGCCGACTTGAGTCGGCACATTGAGTCGCGCCTCAACCGCGACGACGAGGACTACGAACTCGAGGTGGGCAGTGCCGGACTGGGTCAGCCCTTCCGCGTGAGGCGTCAGTATGAGATACACGTCGGCAAGGAAGTGGAGACGCAGACGAACGACGGCCGCAAGTTGCACGGCACGCTCGTCGGCGTCAGCGACGAAGGCTTCCGCCTCAGCGTCCGTCAGAAAGTGAAGGAAGAGGGCATGAAGCGCCCCGTCATGAAGGACGTCGAGATGGACTTCCGCTTCGACGATGTGGCATACACGAAGTACGATATAAAGTTGAAAAGGTGAAAAAGCAGTAAAAGGCGAAAGGGTGAAGACTCCCTCTGACTTCCCCTCCAACGGGGAGAAAGCCCTTCTCCATAGAAGGGCCTTATCCCGGACACCCTTCGGCAGCCCGCCGGAACCCAAGGGACATCGGTCGGGACATCAGCAGACGACGGAAGGCCGACGCCTTCCCTTCGCTCCTGGCTCCCCGGCATTTTCACACAAAGGCAAGAGAATAAATAGAAAATAAATAAATAAGATGGCAAAGACAACAAAGAAAAAGGACGAGGTGGACATGAGAGAAGTGTTCGCCGAGTTCAAGGAGAAGAACAACATCGACCGCGCCACGCTGGTGAGCGTGCTGGAAGAATGCTTCCGCAGCGTCATCGCCAAGATGTATGGCACAGACGATAACTACGACATCATCGTCAATCCCGACAAGGGCGACTTCGAAATCTACCACAACCGCGTGGTCGTGCCCGACGGCGAAGTGAAGGACAAGAACAAGGAAATCTCCCTGAGCGAAGCAAGGCAGATAGAGGACGACTACGAGGAAGGCGAGGAGGTGAGCCAGCGCGTGGAGATGTCAGAGTTCGGACGGCGCGCCATCCTCCAGCTCCGCCAGACTTTGGCCAGCCGCATCATGGAGCTTGAGTACGACTCCCTCTACAATCAGTACAAAGAGCGCGAGGGCGAAGTCATCAGCGCCGAAGTCTATCAGGCCTGGAAGCGCGAGACGCTCCTCATGGACGAAGAGGGCAACGAGCTCCTCCTGCCTCGCCAAGAGATGATTCCCGGCGACTTCTTCCGCAAAGGCGAAAGCACACGCGCCGTCATCTCACGCGTGGAGAACACAGGAGGCAAGCCTCGCATCATCCTCAGCCGCACCGATCCCGCCTTCCTCCAGCGCATGCTCGAGGCAGAAGTGCCGGAGATACAGGACGGACTCATCACCATTCACAAGGTGGCACGCATCCCTGGCGAACGCGCAAAGATAGCCGTGGAGAGCTACGACGACCGCATCGACCCCGTGGGCGCTTGCGTCGGAGTGAAAGGCAGTCGCCTCAGAGGCATCGTCCACGAGCTCAGGGGAGAAAACATCGACGTCGTCACCTGGACATCCAACACACAACTCATGATCACCCGCGCCCTCGGACCGGCACGCATCAACAGCGTTGTGCTCCACGAGGAAGAGCATACCGCCGAAGTCTACCTTGACCCCGACCAGGTATCGCTCGCCATTGGCAAGGGAGGACTCAACGTCAAGCTCGCAAGTATGCTCGTGGGCTACACCATCGACGTGTTCCGAGAACTCGACGAACAGACCGACGACGACGTCAGCCTCGACGAATTCACCGATGCCATCGAACCCTGGATCATCGATGAACTCAAGAAAATCGGCTTCCAGACAGCCAAAGACGTGCTCGGAGCACAGCGAGACATGATCATACAAAACGCCGACCTCGAAGAAGAAACCGTCGACGAAGTGCTCCGCATCCTTCAGGCTGAGTTCGAATAAAACAGACAAATACATCCCATAATACTCCATTCTAAAATCCTTCACTCTTCATTGTTCATATATGAGCATCAGATTAAACAAAGTAACCAAAGAATTCAACATCGGACTGCAGACGGCTGTTGAATTCCTCCAGAAGAAAGGCTTCAGCGAGGTTGAAGATAATCCCAACTATAAGATAACCGAAGAGCAGTATGCCCTGTTGCAAGGCGCCTTCAGCTCCGATAAAGGACTGCGCAAAGAAGCCACGCAACTCATCCAACAGCACTTCGGGCAGACCAAGAAGGAACGCAAGGAACCCAAGCCAAAGCCCGTGGAGGAGGTACAGATAGAAGCCCCCAAGGTGGAAGGGCCAAAGATATTGGGGCGCATCGACCTCGGCGGAAAGCCGGCCGAAACGCCAAAGGCAGAAAAACCCGCTCCCCCGAAGAAAAAAGAGGAGAAGAAACCCGAGCCAAAGCCAGCACCGAAAGAAAAGAAACCGGCCGAGGCTCCAAAGAAAGAAGCAAAGCCCGTACTGCCAGAACCCAAGCCACAAGAGGCACCAAAGGAGCCGGAACCTGCAGAAACCGCTCCCGTCGAGAAGAAAGAGGAAGAAGTCTTCCGCCTGAACCCCGATGCCAGTGCCGTTCCAGGGCTCACCATTAAAGGCAAAATCGACCTCGACAGCATCAACCAGAGCACACGCCCCAAGAAGAAAAGCCACGAGGAACGACGCCGCGAACGCAACGGTCAGGAAGGACAAGGCGACCGAAAGAAACGCGTACGCCTCGGCAAGGAACGCGTCGACGTCAACGCCGCCGCCAATCAGCCACAGCCCGGACAGAAGAAGAACAGCGGAGGACAGCAGAACCAAAGCGGCGGAGGAAAGAACAAGAAACAGAAAAACCAGCCCAAGCAAGCTCCCCTGCAGCCCGAAGTGAGCGACGAGGAAGTGGCAAGGCAAGTGCGTGAGACCCTGGCCCGCTTGACAAGTAAAGGCTCAAAAATGGGCAAGGGAGCAAAATACCGCCGCGAGAAACGCGACGCCATACGCCAAGGCATGGAGGAGGAAATTGCTCAGGAGGCAGCAGAAAGCAAGGTTCTCAAGCTCACCGAGTTCGTCACAGCCAATGAACTAGCAACGATGATGAACGTACCCGTCACGAAAATCATCGCCACCTGCATGAGTATCGGCATCATGGTCAGCATCAATCAGCGCATGGACGCTGAGACAATCAACCTCGTGGCAGAGGAATTTGGCTTCACCACCGAGTATGTCAGTGCCGAAGTCAGTGCCGCAGTCAGCGAAGAGGAAGACGACGAGGCCGATCTCGTGCCGCGTGCTCCCATCGTGACGGTCATGGGTCATGTCGACCACGGCAAGACTTCTCTGCTCGACTACATTCGTCAGACTAACGTCATCGCTGGC
Source organism: uncultured Prevotellaceae bacterium (assembly GCA_947166305.1). GTDB lineage: Bacteria > Bacteroidota > Bacteroidia > Bacteroidales > Bacteroidaceae > Physcousia. The sequence goes on from CAMVDV010000040.1 coordinate 3,890, forward strand.
GAGGCAGGTGGAATCACGCAGCACATCGGTGCCTACAACGTGACGCTCGACGACGGACGCCACGTGACGTTCCTCGACACGCCGGGCCACGAGGCCTTCACCGCCATGCGTGCCCGTGGTGCTCAGGTGACGGATATTGCCATAATCATCATCGCTGCCGACGATGACATCATGCCGCAGACGAAGGAAGCCATCGCCCATGCCACGGCAGCCGGCGTGCCTATCGTCTTCGCCATCAACAAGATTGACAAACCAGGCGCTAATCCCGACAAGATAAAGGAGGGACTTGCAGCCATGAACTTCCTCGTGGAGGAGTGGGGCGGCAAGTATCAGAGCCAGGACATCAGTGCGAAGAAGGGCATCGGCGTGGCCGATTTGCTGGAAAAGGTGTTGCTCGAGGCTGAAATGCTTGACCTGAAGGCCAATCCCAACCGCAAGGCTACGGGCTCCATCATCGAGTCGAGCCTCGACAAGGGCCGCGGTTATGTGGCAACGGTGCTCGTGAGCAACGGAACCCTCCGTGTGGGCGACATACTTTTGGCTGGCACGAACTACGGTCGCGTGAAGGCTATGCTCAACGAACGCGGGCAGAGGGTGCAGGAAATCGGTCCGTCGCAGGCTGCCACGGTGCTCGGTTTGAACGGAGCGCCACAGGCTGGCGACACTTTCCACGTGATGGACAGCGACCAAGAGGCGCGCGAGATTGCCAACAAGCGCGAGCAGTTGGCCCGCGAGCAAGGCCTGCGCACCATGAAGCGCCGTGGCTTGGAGGAACTGGCGCACAACATTGCACTGGGCGGCGTACAGGAATTGAACCTTATCGTCAAGGGCGATGTGGACGGATCCATCGAGGCTCTGAGCGATTCCCTGATTAAACTTTCCACGGAGAAGATACAGGTCAACGTCATCTACAAGGCGGTGGGTCAGATAAGCGAGAGCGACGTGAACATGGCGGCAGCGGCCGACAACTGTTTCATCGTGGGCTTCCAGGTGCGACCCTCTGCTGCGGCGCGCAAACTGGCCGACCAGATGAACGTCGACATCCGCCTCTACAGCGTCATCTACGATGCCATCGAGGAGGTGAAGGACGCCATGGAGGGCATGCTCTCACCCGAAATCAAGGAGGAGGTGACGGCCCAGTTGGAAGTGCGGCAGGTCTACCATATTACAAAGGTAGGCACTGTGGCCGGAGCCTACGTTGTGGATGGCAAGGTGAGCCGTTCGAACAAGGCGCGCGTCATACGCGATGGCATCGTGGTATTCACGGGGGCCATCAATGCGCTGAAGCGATTTAAGGACGACGTGAAGGAGGTGAGCACCAACTTTGAATGTGGCATCTCGCTCGTGGGCTACAACGATCTGAAGGAAGGCGACATGATTGAGACCTTCCAGGAAATTGAGATCAAGGCAACACTCTGAATATAAAAAGTTAAAAGGTTAAAAAGTTAAAAGGTTAAAAAAGGGATGGTGAACAATGAAGGATAAAGGATTTGCTGCCACCATGCCCTGCCCTCGCGAATGAGGCTTAGGGGTGTTTTTTTAACTTTTTAACTTTTTAACTTTTAAACTCTCCTAAAGTGGACATTCTTCTGCTCATCCTTCTTGGAGTCGGCCTTGTGCGTGGACTCTTCTCGGGTGCTGTCCGGCAGGTGGTATCGTTGGCTGCTTTCGTGTTGGGCTACGTCGTGGCGTGCCTTTACTACGAGAGGTTGGGCGACATCCTGACGGGCTTCCTTTCTCACGCTGAGCTGAGCCGTGTGCTGGCCTTCGCCTTGCTGTGGATAGCCGTGCCGGTGGTGGCCAAACTGATTGCTTCGTTGCTGACGTCGCTGCTCGACGGTTTGCTTGCCGCGGGCGTGCTCAACCGTGTGCTGGGCGGTCTGTTCGGCTTGGCGAAGTATGCCTTTGTGCTCGGCACGCTCATCTGGTTCTTCGCCCGCATCGGTCTGTTGAGGGAGAAGACGTTGCAGGAGTCGCGCCTATGCCTGCCGCTCAAGGCTTTTCCTGAGCTGGTCTACGACAACGTATCCCACAATGTATCGGCGAAGGCTCCCTGCCAGCCTGCCGCTAAGGGCGAGGAGGAAGAGAGCCTCCGGTGAGGCCCGGTTGGGCAGTTCCTCAAGGTGAAACGTGGTGTGACGCGCTTTGCCTGTAGGGACGCGCCGTGGCGCGTCCGCCAACCGCAAGGCATTCTCCTCCGCCATTACTTCGCTGCGAATGCGGACGCGCCACGGCGCGTCCCTACACGGCACGTCCGACTTTCCTCCGACGAACAGCGTTCTTTCCCCGGAAACCAGCGTTTTTTATGATTGCCCGTGGGCTGTTGCCAAAAAACCTGTAGGGTTACGGCGATAACCCTGCACGATGATGGCAATAACGCTGTAGGGTTTCCGAAATCACGGCACGCGGCGATGTCAATCTCCGCCTGCGACAATGTCAATCTCCGCCTGCGACAATGCCAATCTCCGCCTGCGGCGATGTCCATCTCCCCCATTTCCCCCATAGAGAGGGGCACGGGGGAGTCTCCTCACACCTTCACCTTGATGATGACCTTGCGCAAGCCTGTGGGCGTGATGGCCGGGGCGTGTCCGTCCTCGGGGAAGAAGATGGCGAACTGACCCTTGTGCAGGGTGAAGTAGAGCTGTGCGAGGTCTGCGGCGGAATCCTGTGCCGTGGGGTCGTGCATCGCCATGTCCGAGGCCTCGTCGTAAGTGCCCTTCGGCAAGTCCCGGAGCGGCGTCCATCCGTACTCCTCGCTCCCTTCGAGCGGCACCTGAATGTCTATCATGCGCCTGTGCGACTCGAAGCGGGCCTGCTGCCGCGTCTTTGGCGGCGTCTGCTGCACATTGATGTAGAGGTCGTCGCCCTGGATGCGCGTGATACCCGTGGGCAGGGCGTCAAAGTTGGCCGTGCGGAGAAACTCCTCCACGGCTGGGAAAAGCGGGTTAAGGCCGAGGTAGCGGCCGAAGGACCCAATGTCGTCTATAATCATACTGAGCGGTTCTTTTGTGCAAAGGTACGGAAAAAAGTTGAAAAACTCAACTTTTTTCCGTACCTTTGCACGCGCTAAATGGATAAAATGGAAGAAAAGAACAGTTTCGTACGCCAAGTGGCGGAGAAGAAGTACGAGTACGGCTTCACCACCAACGTGCAGACAGATATCATAGAAAAGGGTTTGTCGGAGGACGTCGTCCGCCTCATCTCCCGTAAGAAGGGCGAGCCAGACTGGCTCCTCGAGTTCCGCCTTCAGGCCTTCCGCTACTGGCAGACCTTGGAACAACCCACTTGGGGGCATCTCAAAATGCCCGAGATTGACTATCAGGCCATCAGCTATTACGCCGACCCCACGCAGAAAAAGACCTCGGAGGCTGCGGGAGACATCGACCCGGAGCTCGTGAAAACCTTCGACAAGCTGGGCATCCCCCTCGAGGAACGCATGGCCCTGGCAGGCACAGCCGTCGATGCTGTCATGGACTCCGTGAGCGTCAAGACCACATTCCGCGAGAAACTCCGCGAGAAGGGCATCATCTTCTGCTCCATCAGCGAGGCTGTGCGCGAGCATCCCGACTTGGTGAGACAGTACCTCGGCAGCGTCGTCCCCTATCGCGACAATTTCTTCGCCGCGCTCAACTCCGCCGTCTTCAGCGACGGCTCCTTCGTCTATATCCCGCGAGGCGTGCGCTGCCCCATGGAACTCAGCACCTACTTCCGCATCAATGCACGCGGCACGGGCCAATTCGAACGCACTCTCATCGTCTGCGACGAGGATGCCTACGTCTCATACCTCGAGGGTTGCACGGCACCCATGCGCGACGAGAACCAACTCCATGCAGCCATCGTGGAGATAGTCGTCATGGATAGGGCAGAAGTCAAGTACTCGACCGTCCAAAACTGGTACCCCGGCGACGCGGAAGGCCGTGGCGGAGTGCTCAACCTCGTCACCAAACGCGGTCATCTCCGCGGCCGTGACAGCCGACTCTCTTGGACACAAGTGGAGACAGGCAGTGCCATCACATGGAAATACCCCAGCTGCATCCTCTCGGGCGACGGCAGTCAGGCGGAGTTTTACAGTGTCGCTGTCACCAACAACCACCAGCAAGCCGACACGGGAACCAAGATGATTCACCTGGGCAGGAACACGAAGAGCACCATCATCTCCAAGGGTATCAGTGCCGGACACAGCCAGAATGCCTACAGAGGCCTCGTCAAAGTGGCCTCCACAGCCGACGGTGCGCGCAACTACAGCAGTTGTGATTCCCTCCTCCTCGGCAGCAATTGTGGCGCACACACCTTTCCTTATATGGACGTGAAGTGCGATTCGGCCGTAGTCGAACACGAAGCGACCACAAGCAAAATATCAGAAGACCAGCTCTTCTACTGCAATCAGCGCGGAATCCCCACCGAGGAAGCCGTATCCCTCATCGTCAACGGCTACGCCAAAGAGGTCATCGCCAAGCTCCCCATGGAGTTCGCAGTGGAAGCCCAGAAGCTCCTCGGCGTCAGCCTCGAGGGTAGCATCGGATGAGCCTGCCCTTGCTGCCAATCCCCCGTTCCATGCGGCCAAACAGCCATCGCCCCAATCAGCACGGGGCGTTTGCAATCACCGCACGCGGCGGGACATATAATAATAAGGAGAAAGGACAAAAATGATGGAGCAAAACAGAGAACTGCGCACGGCGTGGGACTTCGTGGAGAACACGGGTCAGAGCATCTTCCTGACGGGTAAGGCCGGAACGGGCAAGACGACGTTCCTCAAGACCGTGGTGGAGCGGTCGCGCAAGCGTGCCATTGTGGTGGCTCCGACGGGCGTGGCGGCCATCAACGCCGGTGGGGTGACCATACATTCCTTCTTCCAGCTGCCGTTTTCGCCTTTTGTGCCTGGGGCAAAGGTGGAGAGTAAGTTTGAATTCGGGCAGGAGAAACGCAAGATTATTGCTTCGCTTGACTTGCTCATCATTGACGAAATCTCCATGGTCCGTGCAGACTTGTTGGACGCCATCGACTCCGTGTTGCGCCGTTTTGCCGACCATTTCAAGCCATTCGGCGGGGTGCAACTGCTCATGATCGGTGACCTTGGACAGCTCACGCCGGTGGTCACGCCCGAGGAGGAACAGTTGCTCCGCTCATATTACGACACGCCGTACTTCTTCGGATCGAAGGCTTTGGCCCAAATAGACTATGTCACCATCCAGCTGGAGCACGTCTATCGGCAGCAGGACAAGGCGTTTGTCGATCTCCTGAACGAGATACGTGGCGGTCAGCCTTCGGCCCAGACGCTGGAGAGGCTCAACCATCGCGTGGCAACCACGGCCGCGACCGACGGAATGGGCATCCGTCTGACCACTCACAACCTGCTTGCCAGCCGTTACAACGAGTCGCAGTTGCAGAAACTGCCCGGCACGCCGTTCAGATTCCAAGCCGAAGTGAAGGGAATCTTTCCCGATTATGCCTATCCCACCGCAGAGGAACTGGTGCTGAAGAAGGGGGCTCAGGTGATGTTCGTGAAGAATGATCCGTCGGGGGAACACCTTTACTACAATGGGCGCATCGGTCGTGTGACGGAACTCAGTGCCAGCCGTGTGGCCGTGCTGTGCGAGGGCGACGACAAGGCCATCGACGTGGAGCCTCTGGTGTGGGAGAATACGCGCTACACCCTCAACGAAAAGACGAGAGAGATAGAGGCTGAGGTGCAAGGCGTCTTCCGTCAGTACCCGCTCCGCCTTGCCTGGGCCATCACCATCCACAAGAGCCAGGGCCTAACCTTCGACCGTGCCATCATCGACGCCAGCCAGTCGTTTGCCCCGGGCCAAGTGTATGTGGCGCTGAGCCGTTGCCGGACGCTCGAAGGGCTCACCCTGGCCTCGCCACTCTCGCTCGCTGCCATCAAGAACGACCAACGGGTGGACGCCTACATCGCGCAGCAAGAGACCGAAGCCCAGCGAAGTATCGACCAACTGCCGCTGCTCAAGCAGGAATACGAACGCCACCTCCTGCTCCAACTCTTCGACTTCCGGGGGCTCATCTCACTGCAAGAGACCATGGTACGCCTTTTCTCCGAACACTTCTACCGCAGCCATCCGCAGCTCTGCCAGCAGCATACCGATGCACTCCACGGGCTCCGACGCCAGGTGGCCGAGGTGTCTGAGAAATGGCAGCAGGTGATTAGGCAGACAAGCGTGGACGGATTGCACGCCGAGGCCTTCCGCGAGCGCATCCGACGCAGTGCCGACTACTTCGCAGAGAAGCTCGAGATGCTGCTCATGCCAGTCCTCAAGCTCACGGCGAAAGTGGAGCCAACGGCCAAACAGACTGCCCGCCGCCTTGCCAGCGCCCTCGCCGCCGAGCGGCAGGCCACGCTCTCACGCCGGTTCCTGCTCTCCCGCATTGCCGACGAGGGCTTCAGCATCGAGACCTACCTCAGGGAGCGGCAGGCATCCATGCTCGACGCTATCGACGAATCGGCCATCAAGTCGCGCCGAAAGGCGAAGGAGAAGAAGGAAAAGGAGAAGAAGCCCAAGACGTACGAAACGAGCCTGGCGATGTATCGGCAGGGCATGAAGCCCGACATGATAGCCCATGAGCGCAACCTGACGCTCGGCACCGTCATGGGACACCTTGCCCGCTATGTCGATGGCGGCGACGTTCTGCTCGACGACCTCGTTCCGCCTGCCCATCAGAAAGGCATCTCCGCCGTCATCCGTCAGCTTGGAGCGGACTGCACCGCTTCGGCTGTCATGGCTCATTGCCCCCCCGACGTCACCTACGACGAGGTGCGACTCATGCTCTCGCGCACCGTGCAGAAGTAAATCCGGGGGATTCCATAGGATGCCGACGTTTCCATGCATCGGAAATCTTTTTGCTTTCCGCTTTCATTCAGCGGACGTGCCACGGCACGTCCCTACATTTCAGGCAACCCATTGTTCCATTCTGGCAGAACCCTGTGGCCTTGCGGCAGAACCCTGTGGCCTTGCGGCAGAACCCTGTGGCCTTGCGGCCATAACCGTGCGCCCTTGCAGGCAGAACCCTACGGGATTCCAGCCGGAGGCTTTTGGGATGGTGCGGAAAGGCTCTTGCTTTACGGCAAAAAAAAGAAGGGGCCGAATGCTCGATGAAAGCTTTCGGCTCCTCCTCAGGTCGGGATGACAAGACTCGAACTTGCGACCTCGCGCCCCCCAGACGTGTGCGCTACCAACTGCGCTACATCCCGTTCCTTAGCAATGTTTCTTACAATTGCGCTGCAAAGGTATGACTTTTTTTTGTTCTCTCCAAACTTTTTCGTAACTTTGTTCGCTGAAACGCGAAAAATTAGCTGATGGATAGTCTAAAGATTAGTTCAGGAGACACACTGAGGGCCAGTATCGTCCTGCCGGCGAGCAAGAGCATTTCGGGCCGTGCCCTCATCATCAATGCCCTGAGCGGCAGCCAGATTCTGCCCGAAAACCTGTCGGATTCCGACGACACGAAGGCCATGCTCCGTGGATTAACCCTTCCCTTGGAGGGAGAGTCGGAGGGCGTCTGCCCCGTCATCGACATCGGTGCCGCCGGCACAGCCATGCGGTTCCTCACCGCCTACCTCAGCGTTACGCCCGGCACCTACCTCCTCACTGGCACGGAGCGTATGCGCCACCGCCCGATAGGCATACTGGTGGACGCCCTGCGGCAGTTGGGTGCCGACATCACCTACGAGGGCGAGGAGGGTTTCCCGCCGCTCCGCATCGTGGGAAGCAAGGCCCTCAGCGGCGGCAGCCTCAGCGTCCCGGGCAACGTCAGCTCGCAGTTCATCTCCGCCCTGCTCATGATTGCTCCCACCCTCCGCCACGGACTGCGACTCACCCTCACGGGAATCATCGCCAGCCGCCCGTATCTCGACATGACCATCGGCATGATGAGGGAGTACGGCGCACAGGTGGAGTGGAGAAGCGACTGCGCCATCGAGGTGAAGCCCGGGCCCTATCTGTGCCGACCCTACCACATTGAGAGCGACTGGAGTGCCGCAAGCTACTGGTACGAGATGGTTGCGCTCTCGCCCGACGCTGATGCCGAGGTGACACTCGCCGGCCTTCACCGCGACAGTCTGCAGGGCGACAGCCGCATTTGGCAGATATTCAGCCAGCTGGGCGTGTCGACGACGTTCGTCGACGAGCAGACCGTCCGCCTCAAGCGCTCGCCCCGCCGCGCTCACCACCTTGAGCTCGACCTCATCGGACAGCCCGATTTGGCGCAGACGCTCATCGTCTGCTGCGCAATGCTCGGCGTCACGTTCCGACTGAGCGGGCTTGCCAGCCTCAAGATAAAGGAGACGAACCGCACCGCGGCACTCCAGACGGAGCTGAGAAAGCTCGGCATCGACATCAAGGAAGAAGGAGAAAGCACCGTATGCTGGGACGCATCGCGCTGCGAGGCAGAGGATTCCCCCGCCTTCGACACTTACGAAGACCACCGCATGGCCATGTCTCTCGCCCCCGTCTGCCTCCGTTCGGCACGAACGATACAGATAAACAACCCACAGGTCGTGAGCAAATCCTATCCGGCCTACTGGCAAGACCTCCGGAAAGCAGGATTCAAGGTGGATTACGAAGAGTGAACTGTGAATTACGAACAGCGCGTGAAGTGAATGAGGGACGGGGAATTATGAATTATGAATTGTGAATTATGAATTACGAACAGAGCTTTCAGTGCTGCGGACTGCACGAAGTCTGCGAGAAGGAAAGCCTTCGCTCGGCACAGGACATCGAGTATTACGAAGACGAGGAGCTCGACCGCTTCCGTGGGCGCACAGCGTTCAGCGACGAGGAAGTCGATGAGTTCCGCGAAGTGCTCTACACGATGCGCCCCGACGAAGTGGCCGGCTGGCTCCGAAGCCTCGAATTGCGGCAAGTACCCCTGCCCGATGAGCTGAAAGACGAAGTTTTGCTCATTATTGAGGAACAGACACAATAAAACAACGCGCGTGTGCGTTATATATAATAAGGTATGGTTAAGAGTAAGACTCCAGGCAATTGGCACAGAATGGCGCTCGGCGGCATGACATACGTCGTGCTGCTCGCACTCGTCATGGCTTGCTCTACCAAGAAAAACACCTCCGCCACCCGGGCATACCACGCGCTCACCGCACACTACAACACGCTCTATAACGGACAAGTGGCCTACCTCGAAGGCTTCGAGGCACAAAGCAAAGGACACAAGGACAACTTCAACGAAGTCCTACCCATGTACATCTGCACCAACAAGGCTACGGCCAGCCTGGGCAAAAGCAACTACGAGACCGCCATCACAAAGAGCGAGAAGGCCATCAAGGTGCACAGCATTAAGAAGCGACCCATCTTGAAGGGCAACAAGAAACGCACGGACAAGGAGAAGGAATTCCTCGCCCGAAAGGAGTTCAACCCCTACATGTATCACGCATGGCTCATGATGGCCGACGCACAATTCCAGAAGGGTGAGTTCTTCGAAGCCGCCTCCACCTACAACTACATCCTTCGCCTCTACAGCACACAGCCCGACATCACCTCCGTCGCCAAAGCAAAGTTGGCCCGGTGCTACGTTGCCTTGAACTGGCCATACGACGCCGAAGACCTCCTCACGAAGATGAATCGCGACAGCATCACAAGGCGAGGACAGCGCGAAGTGGAGAACACGAAGGCAGGATACTACGTCCTCACCCACCAATACAAAGAAGCCATCCCCCATCTGCAGAACACCATCAAGACGACAAAAGGCAAGCTCCCCAAGGCTCGCCTCAATTTCCTCCTGGCACAACTCTACCACGAGACTGGGCGCGACACGATGGCCTACAAGGCTCTCTCCAAGGTCATCCGGGCAAATCCCCCCTACGAGGTAGCCTTCAACGCACGCATCATGCAGACAGAGGTCATGCATAAAGGCAAGTTCCGGCAGATGATTGCACGGCTCAAGCGCATGGCCCGCAGCGACAAGAACAAGGACTTCCTCGACAAAGTCTATTACGCCATGGGCAACATCTACCTCTCCAACGAGGACACCACCCATTGCATCTATGCCTGGGAAAAGGGCCTGGAGGAAAGCAAGAAGAACGGTCCGGACAAGGCAACCCTGCTCTTGCACCTCAGCCAGCTTTACTGGGAACAGGAAAACTACATCGAGGCAGCCCGAACCTACAAGCTTTGCGCCGGCAGCCTCGACAAGGAACATCAGGAATACAAGGAGACGGAGCGAAGAAGCAAAATCCTTTCCGACCTCGAGCCACACCTCAGCACCATCAAGCTGCAGGACAGTCTGCAAGTGCTCGCCAAGAGTCCGGAGGAAGTCTACCTTGCTGCCATCGATCGCGTGATAGCTGCCTTGCGTAAGAAAGAAAAGGAAGAAGCGAAGAAAGCAGCTGCCAACGGCACACTCAACCCCAATGCCATGAACAACACCGGCATGATGGGGAACAACGCCGCCGGTGCTGGCAAACAAGGCACTGCCGGACAGATGAATCCGATGATGGGCGGACAGCAACAGGGCGAATGGTATTTCTACAACCCCATGACCGTGAAGAACGGAACGCAGGAGTTCCAGAGGCGATGGGGAATGCGAAAGAACGAAGACTACTGGCGAATCAGCAATAAGCGCACTTTGCTCAAGAACCAAACCGACGTTGCCCAAGCCGACTTCGACGAGGCTGCGGCCGACAGCCTCTTCGGTGCTGCCACAAGCGCCGCTGCTGCCGACAGCCTGGCCTCTGCCGAGCAAGCCAAGAAGGACTCCCTCGCCAACGATCCACACGAGCGTGAATACTATCTGAAGCAGATACCTTTCACCGAAGAGCAGATGGAAGCATCCAACCAGCTGCTCGGCGAGGCACTCTACAATGCAGGCATCCAGGAACAAGAGCAGCTCGAGAACTTCCCATTGGCAGAGAAAACCATGATTAGGTTCCTGAATGATTTCCCGGAACACGAGGGCACGGACAACGTCTTCTACCACCTTTTCCTGCTCTACGGAAGGCGTGGCGACCTGGAAGGGGCCGAGGAGTACAAAGGCTACCTGCTCGAGGACTTCCCCGAGGGCAAGCTCTCCTTCCTGCTGGGCAATCCCAATTATGAGATGATAGCACGCAAAGGCAAGCATATGGAAGACAGTATCTATGCAGAAGCTTATCAGTCCTACCAGACGGAGCAGTATGATAAGGTAGAGGAGAACTACAAGTTCAGCACCGAAAACTTCCCCGAAGGCACACACCGTGCTCGCATGATGTTCATACGCGCCATGAGTTCGCTCTACGGAGGCGAGCGTGACACGTTTATGGTCACGCTCCGCGACGTAGTACAGAAGTTCCCGAAGGACGAAGTCTCGGAGATTGCCTCTGCCATCGTCAAGGGCCTCGACGAAGGACGCTTGCTCATGGACGACAGATACGACGCGAGCAGCATCTGGAGCCGCCGCAATCGGGCGGAGACGGACAGCACGGCGGCTGCGCCAGAGCTGAAGGCTGACCGCTACTGCAACTTTAACTTCGTGCTGGCATACCCAACGGGTGGGCTCGACGAGAACATACTTGTCTATGAAATGGCGCACTATAACTTCACGAACTTCATGGTCCGCAACTTCGACATCGAGATTCAGGCAGATGCAGGGCTGACGATGATGATCGTCAAGGGCTTCCTCTCTTATGACGAAGTCCACGCCTATGCGCAGAAACTCTACGCCGACGAGCACATGAGGAAACGCCTCGAGGGCATACGCACCCTGCTCATCTCCGACGACAACCTGAAGATGATTGGCAAGGAGTTCAGCTTTGAGGACTACAAGACGTTCTACGACGAGCACTTTGCTCCGCTCGATGTGCCGGAAGACTTGAAGATTGACACGCCGGCCGACCTCGAAATCCTCGATCCTGACGAGCTTGACAAGCAGAAGGCCGAGGAGGAGCAGCAGCAAGAGGCCGTCGAGGAGGACGACGACTTCCCCTTCGGCTGGTAGAGAGAAAGAGCGTCCTGACAGCCAATCACCAGGTTTCCTGCCGGGACGGAGGCTCCCGACGCCACTATCGTAACTTTGTTCCTATAATAATCCATGCTTATGACTACATACAAACTGCTTTGGGTCGACGATGAGATTGAACTGCTGAAGGCCCACATCCTCTTCCTTGAGAAGAAAGGCTACGAGGTGGAGACGGTGACGAACGGCTACGACGCCCTCGACCGCTGTGCCGAGGAGTCGTTCGACCTCATCCTTCTCGACGAGAACATGCCGGGTCTGAGCGGACTCGAAACGCTGAACCGCGTGAAAGAGCTCTTGCCTGCCACGCCCGTCGTGATGGTCACCAAGAGTGAGGAAGAACACATCATGGAGAAAGCCATCGGCGCGAAGATTGCCGACTACCTCATCAAGCCCGTCAACCCCACGCAGATCCTGCTGACACTCAAGAAGAACATTCAGCAAAAGGAGATAGCTTCCGACTGGGCACAAACGGGCTATCAGCAGGACTTCGCAAGGCTTGGGATGCAGATAAACGACGCTTCCGACATAGAGGCCTGGAAGGATGTCTACAAGAAACTCACTTACTGGGAACTGCAACTGAGCGAGACGGAGAGCGGAATGCAGGAGATGCTCCAGATGCAGCGGCGGGAGGCCAACGCGGAGTTCGCCAAGTTCGTAAAGAAGAACTATCTCCGCTGGATGGAAAGGCCTGAAGAGCGGCCAATGATGAGCCCTGACATCTTCAAGCGCACCGTCTTCCCCCTGCTCGACAAGGGTGAGAAGGTCTTCCTCATCGTCATCGACAACTTTCGCTTTGACCAGTGGCGCGTACTCCTTAGCGAGATTGCCGAAAGCTTCACCGTGGAGGAAAACCTCTACCTGAGCATCCTGCCAACGGCGACGCAATATGCCCGCAACGCCATTTTCAGCGGACTCATGCCCAACAAAATTGCACAGATGTTTCCCGACCTCTGGGTGGATGAGGACAGCGAGGAGGGCAAGAACCTCAACGAGGCGCCTCTCGTGCAGACACAGCTCGACCGCTACCGACGCAAGAACACCTTCTCCTATCACAAGATAAATCATTCGGGAGCCGTGGAGAAACTCATTCCGCAGATACCGGGGATGGGGAGGAACGACCTCAATGTCGTGGTCATCAACTTCATCGATATGCTCAGCCACGCACGCACCGAGAGCCTCATGGTCAGGGAGCTGGCAAGCAACGAGGCTGCCTATCGGAGCATCACGCAGAGCTGGCTCCGCCATTCAGCCGTGAGCGAACTCTTCCGAACCCTCGCCGCGCAGGACTGCACCATAGTCCTCACCACCGACCACGGAAGCATCCGATGCTACAACCCCATCAAGGTCATCGGCGACCGCAACACGAATACCAACCTCCGCTACAAGCTTGGCAAGAATCTCTCCTACAATACGAAGGAGGTATTCGAGATAAAAGAGCCCCCGCGCGCCGGACTTCCAAGTCCAAACCTCAGCACGACCTACATCTTTGCCATGCAGGACGACTTCTTTGCCTATCCCAATAACTTCAACTACTACGTCCAGTACTACAAAGACACCTTCCAGCACGGCGGCATCAGCATGGAGGAGATGCTCATCCCCCTCGTCACCCTCCGCGGAAAGAAGCGGTAGGGGATTCTACTTTTTGTGCGAAATGAGAGATATTTCAAAGAAAATGTGTAACTTTGTAAGCGGAATCATAAACCAAAGCGTATGGAACAGACAATCGGACTGAACAAGGCACAGCTGGGCATCATGCGCCTTCTGTCGCATTTCGACAGGGAGGAGCAGGTGAAGGAACTCGACGATCTCATTCGCTCCTACTACGCCCGCAAGGTCGACGAAGAGATGGACCGCCTCTGGAACGAGGGAAAATGGAGCCAAGAGAAGATAGATGAAACCCTGAGCGAACACCTGAGGACACCATACCGCCATGCAAAATGATAGGATTGTCCTTGACACCAACTGCCTCATTGCAGCACTTGCCCGCAAGGGCAAGTACTATTCCGTGTGGCAGGGCTTTCAACAGAGAAAGTACACGCTGTGCGTGACCAACGAGATACTCGAGGAGTATCAGGAAATTATAGAGCAAAAGACGTCGGCTGTCGTGGCCGAAAACGTCATCAATCTTTTGCTGAAGTGCGAAAACCTCGTTCTGGTCGACTCATATTTCCGTCTGCAATTGATTGAGTCCGACCCTGACGACAATAAGTTCGTGGACTGTGCATTTGCAGCAAATGCCATATTCATTGTGTCCAACGACAAACATTTCGACATACTGAAGAACATCAGTTTCCCGTCAATTCGTGTACTGAATCTGAATGAATTTCTTGAATGGTTAAACAGAATAGATACGAGTTTAGGATAAGCAAAAAGAAGTAGAACCGTAGTGGGCGATTGCTGCTGTGGCAGGAAAAAATCTCGATGGAATGGGCGAAAAATGCATTCGCTCCCTTTGATTGAAGAGCATCCTCAGTGTAGGGACGCGCCGTGGCGCGTCCGTGTTTACGCCAGAGGTATGGCTGGCGGACGCGCCACGGCGCGTCCCTACATGCGGCGAGGGCGTCTTCCATCGGCCGTGGCGCGTCCGCCCAGCGGAACAACAGGCTTGCCAAAGCCCCGAAAAAACTGCGAAAACAAACACCGAAAATATGGAAATCAAGATAGAATCATTAGGGGAAATTGCTGCTGCGGCACGGAAATTTCTCGATGGAATGGGCGAAAATTGTATTTTTGCCTTTTATGGAAAGATGGGAGCGGGCAAGACTACGTTCATCAAGGCCGTCTGCGAGCAGATGGGGGTAACAGACCCTGTGGCATCGCCCACTTTTGCCATTGTCAACGAGTATGCCGACGGCAGCGGAAAGCCTGTTTTTCACTTCGACTTCTACCGCATCAAAAACCTGCGCGAAGCCCTGGACATCGGCTGTGAGGACTATTTCTACAGCGGTCGGCCTTGCTTCATCGAGTGGCCGGAACTGGTGGAGGAACTGCTACCGGAAGAGACCGTGAGGGTACACATCGAGGTCTGCGACGACGACTCGCGCACCATCATTCTCTCATAGACCGGCCTGTCTCGACGGCCAAAATTGACAAAGTGTAAGCAAAACAGCCATTTTGCTTACACTTGCTGTTTTTGCCTTTTGCTCAGGACGGCCCGAAACCGTCCGCACGGCACTTTTCTACCCCAGGACCAAAACAGGGGCTTAAATCGCGCCGTGTTTCGGAAGTGCTTCTGTTGTAGTCCGTTGCAGAAATCTGCCAATTCCCTGATTCCAAATTCTGAGTGCCGTTTTGTAAGGTACGCTTAGCAAAATGGGCAATTTTTGCCCGTTTTTGCACACTTTTTTCCGTGCCTTTTCTCCAGTCGAGGCAGGCAGAAATGGCAAACGCCCCGTGCTGTGATGGCAAACGCTCCGTGCCGTGTTGGCCGACACCCCACGCCCTTCTGCCCGAAACGGCACGTTTTGACCTCTTTTCCCCTGTGTGCAGTTTTGACAAAATGTAAGCGATTTGACCGATTTTCCGACACTCTGTCAAGTTCTGTCCTATGCTGCACCTTGGCATCAGGTACTCAAAAAGGTGTACTTTTTCTGCAATTTTTTGCAAAATGTAAATGAAATGATAAAATTTTGCAAGAAAATGATAACTGCTCTTCGCTGGAATTGTCGTAACTTTGCAGCGCGAGGATACAGCAAAATCTGCGCCTTCACAGACCGATTCCGACTAACCTATTATTCAATATCTATTCACCAATTTATTTTTATCTATCATGAAAAAAATTCTACTTCTCGGCCTGTTCCTGCTATCGGCAGCAGGCTATGCAAGAAACTGGACGGTCAACGTCGGCTCAGGCACAACGACGACGACCCACCTCCCCTTCGTCACGAACTGGAAGTACGGTTACTCCGAGCAAATCTACACGCCCGCGGAGGTCGGCGAGGCAGGCTGGATCACCTCCATCAGCTTTTACATGGAGAAGGGACAGACGCAGAAGCGCCTCATCGAGGTCTATCTGAACCACGTCTCGAAGTCATCGTATTCCAGCCTGGGCGACTTTGTAGGCGTCTTACCCGGGGTGGACAGGGTGTTCGTCGACAGCGTCGAGTTCAAGGCAGGCGGCTGGATTACGATTCCCCTGCAACAAAACTTTCGCTACAACGGCGGCGACAATCTGCTCGTAGCCGTCAACGATAAGACGGGAAGCTTCCTGCAGAACGGCTCCTACGCGGCTTCGCCCATCGAGTTCCGCACTTTCGAGACCGACACTCAGCAGAGCATCTACATCTACAACGACAACGAAGCCTACGCCACCGAGAATATGTCCAGCTCCACGGCCAAGGGGCGCGACAAGGCCAAGAACCAGATTAAGCTCGAAATGGTGGACCAGCTCACAACCATCGACCGCGTGGAGATAAATAATCACATCGAGGCCTGCATCGGCGAGCATCCTGACTATAACCTTACTGTTCCCGACGGCGCGCATTATTCCATAGCAGAGAACTACTGGATGGAAATGGCCGATTTCGAATCAGGATGGCAGAAGATGGACGATGACGAAACGTTCAACAGCGGATGTCCTTACTACAGATACATCTCCCTGCAGGCAAAAGTAGGCTATAAGTTTGCGAGCGAAGTCACTGTCCTCGTCAACGGCAGCAGCGACATGCTTGAGACAACTCCATTCATTGCCGATAGGAAATTAGACATAATGATGCAAGTAAAGTATGCAAAGGATCCGTCATCCTCTTCCCCGGGTGAGATACAGATAGGCAGCGGCGACGAGAAGGGTGTCCTGCCCATCAATACCTATTATGGCTATAGCCTTTCGCAGCAAATCTACACGGCAGCAGAGATAGGCCAGGCTGGCAACATCCAGAGCATCAGCTTCTACAATAAAAACCAGACGCAAGGGTACACGCGAAGCCTCAACATCTACAAGTACACGCGAAGCCTCGACATCTACATGGCTCACACCTCGAAGGAAAGCTTCTCGGGCAGCACCGATTGGCAGAACATGGCCGAGGCCGACAAGGTTTACAGCGGCACAGTCACCTTCACGCCCGACGGCTGGACAAAGATAACCCTCAGCAAGTCCTTCCAGTACGACGGCAGGCAGAACGTCATCCTCTGCGTGGCAGACGTCACAGGACGCTATTTTTCGGGCAATGAGATGGTGTGCAGCACGTTCCAAACGTCCGCCACTACCGACCAAGTCCTCTTCGCCCAAACCGACGAAAGCGCCTACAATCCGTCGGCCTGCCAGGGCAATGTCTCCGGAACCCTCCTCAGCTTGAAGAACCAAATCAAGCTCGAAATGGGCGGAGGCACACCCGGGCCGGCACAGTCCAACGTCGTTGACTTCGAGACCGGCGACTTCAGCCAGTTCACCTTCACCAACCAGGACGAGAACCCCTGGACAGTGACGCGGACAGGCGACGCCGCAAGCACTCCCGGCTACTGCATGATGAGCGGCAACCAAGGCAAAGCCAACACAAGCTCCGCCATCTCCGCCACCTACACCTACGAGCAGAAGGGCGTCATCTACTTCGATGCCAAGTGCATGGGCGAAGGCACCAGCCGCGCATGGGACCAGTGTATGTTCTACATCGACGGCATTCGGCAGTTCAGCTACGGCGCTCGCGGCAACGTATGGCACAGCTTCGTCTTCACCGTTCCCGCCGGCACGCACACATTCAAGTGGGAGTACACGAAGGACAGCACCACCGACAGCGAGGGCGACGCCTTCTTCGTGGACAACATCATGTTCCTCCAGGAAGGCCGCGACAACGACCTGATAACAAGCATCCAGGAGATTAAGAGCGAAGGACTCAGCACGAAGGATGAGCAGGCAGGCGCCGTCTTTAATCTTGCCGGCCAACGCCTCCAGAAGGCTCAGCGCGGCATCAACATCCTCGCAGGAAAGAAGATACTCGTGAAGTAAGAATCTCTGAGCCCCAACGATAAGAAAACCGCGTCATAATTGACGATAACGGATTAAACGGATTTTACGGATTGCCTTATATGCCGATGATCAGCGCGGCATAAATCCGCATAATCCGTTTAATCCGTTGTCGTGACTTATGACACAGCCTCTTTACTAATGAGTGGATTCCGCAAACTTCTCGTGTGGATTCCGCAAACCCCTCGTGTGGATTCTGCAAACTCCTCGTGTGGATTTTTGCGGAGGGACGTGAGGTGTGGCGAGGCTGTTGCCGGACGGCGGGGCTGAAAAACGGCCTCGGATTTTGTGGTTTCCTCCAGAGAAATGCCTCTTTCCTCTTAAGAAATGTGAATTTCTTTGTTGGAACTGGCTAATGTTTCGGAATTTTTCTCTAAATTTGTATGCCGAAATCCTGTATTTCAGGACGCAAAAAACTTTACAGAGGACACACGAGGAAAGATTCCTTAAAAATAACATTTAATTCCAAGACCATGAAAAAGTATCCTAAAATTGGCATTCGCCCTACCATCGACGGCCGTCAGGGTGGCGTGAGAGAGAGTCTCGAAGAGAAAACGATGGCATTGGCGCGCGCCGTGAAAGAACTGATTGAGGGGAACCTGCGCAATGGCGACGGCTCGCCCGTGGAGTGCGTCGTTGCCGACCGGACCATTGGCCGCGTGGCGGAAAGCGCTGCCTGCGCCGAGAAGTTCGAGCGCGAGGGTGTCGGCTCAAGCATTACCGTCACGTCCTGCTGGTGCTATGGCTCGGAGACGATGGACATGAATCCTCACTACCCGAAGGCTGTGTGGGGCTTCAACGGCACAGAGCGTCCGGGCGCTGTTTACTTGGCTGCCGTGCTGGCTGCCCATGCGCAGAAGGGCTTGCCTGCCTTTGGCATCTACGGGCACGACGTGCAGGACCTCGACGACAACACTATCCCGGCCGACGTGGCTGAGAAGATTCTGCGCTTTGCTCGCGCTGCACAGGCCGTGGCCACCATGCGCGGAAGGAGCTATCTTTCGTT
The DNA here is from genome assembly GCA_947166305.1 of uncultured Prevotellaceae bacterium. Taxonomy (GTDB): domain Bacteria; phylum Bacteroidota; class Bacteroidia; order Bacteroidales; family Bacteroidaceae; genus Physcousia. The sequence goes on from CAMVDV010000040.1 coordinate 22,819, forward strand.
GGGCAACACCTGCATGGGCATTGCCGGAAGCATCGTCGATGCTGACTTCTTCCAGCACTATCTGGGTATGCGCACGGAGTATGTGGAACTTGTGGAGATTCTGCGCCGTGTGGACTTCGGCATCTACGACCACGAGGAGTTCGAGCGTGCCATGAAGTGGGTGGAACGCTTCGCCAAGCCTCATGAGGGACACGACTACAACGAGGACCGTCCGCTCTTCCCGGGCACGCCCATGACCACTTTCAACGGCAAGGGCAAAGGCAAGACGCGCGAGGAGAAAGACGCCGACTGGGCCTTCACGGTGAAGAACATGATGATCATCCGCGACCTCATGCACGGCAATCCCAGGCTTCTGGAGATGGGCTACAAGGAGGAGGCCTTGGGGCACAATGCCTTGCTTGCCGGCGTGCAGGGACAGCGACAATGGACTGACTACAAGCCCAACTTCGACTTCCCTGAGTCGATGATGTGCTCTTCGTTCGATTGGAACGGCATCCGCGAGGCCGACATCTTGGCCACGGAGAACGATGCGCTCAACGGCGTCTCGATGCTCTTCGGCCATCTGCTCACGGGCCGAGGCGTGATGTTCAGCGACATCAGGACATACTGGAGCCCGGAGGCCGTGGAGCGCGTGACGGGCAAACGTCCCGAAGGCATGGCGGCGGGAGGCTTCATCCACCTCATCAACAGCGGTGCCACAACGCTTGATGCCACCGGTGCCATGAGCGACGCCGAGGGCAAACCAACGATGAAGGAACCCTGGAACATGACAGAGGCCGACGTGGAAGCCTGCATGGAGGCCACCAGCTGGATGCCTGCCGACCGCGATTACTTCCGAGGCGGCGGCTACTCGGCACACTTCGTCAGCCGTGGCGGAATGCCCATGACCATGATGCGCCTCAACATGGTGCACGGACTTGGCCCTGTCCTGCAACTGGCAGAAGGCTGGACGGTGGAGCTCGATGCCGACGTTCACGAGAAACTCGACAAGCGTACCGACCCCACTTGGCCCACCACATGGTTCGTGCCTCGGCTGGACGCAACGAAGGACTGCTTCAAGGATGTCTATTCCGTGATGAACTCGTGGGGAGCCAATCATGGCGCCATTGCCTACGGACACATCGGTGCCGACGTGCTGACGCTCTGCTCCATCCTCCGCATCCCCGTCTGCATGCACAACGTCAAGGATAGTGACATCTTCCGCCCTGCCGCTTGGAATGCCTTCGGCATGGACAAGGAAGGGGCCGACTACCGCGCTTGCCAGAACTTCGGACCGATATATAAATAATAATGTAAACGCTCCCTCCGCGCTCACTCCTTCAGAGAGCGGGCAGGAGGGAGCCTGTAAAAACCAGGAACTATGATTGAGAGGAAGTATCTCCTGACCTTTATCCTCATCACCACGCTGTTCGCCTTGTGGGGATTTGCCAACGACATCACGAACCCGATGGTGGCAGCCTTCCAAACGGTGATGGAGTTGTCGGCATCCAAAGCATCGATGGTGCAGTTCGCCTTCTATGGCGGATATGCCACGATGGCGCTGCCTGCGGCATTCTTCATTCGCCGCTATAGCTACAAACGCGGCATTCTGCTCGGGCTGTCACTCTATGCCGTGGGCGCCTTCCTCTTCATCCCGGCGGCTGAGTTGCAGAGCTTCACCTTCTTCTGCTTCTCGCTCTATATCCTCACCTTTGGCCTTGCTTTCCTCGAGACCACGGCCAACCCCTTCATCCTCTCCCTCGGCTCGAAGGAGACGGCCACGCGAAGGCTCAACATGGCGCAGGCATTCAATCCCATGGGCTCGCTCATGGGCATGGCCGTAGCCTCGTTCATCGTGCTGCCACAGCTCTGGAGCGACAGGCGCGACCCGGCCGGCCGGCTCATCTTCTCCTCGCTGACTGAAGCAGAGAAGGCAGACATCCGTCTGCACGACCTCGCCGTCATCCGCGACCCCTACGTCGCCATCGGACTCGTAGTCTTGGCCATACTCATCATCATCGCCCTGACGAAGATGCCGCAGACGGGTGCAGACACCACCGAGGACACCAGCGTGAGGACGTCGCTGCGAAACCTGTGGCACAACCACCTGTACCGCGAAGGTGTCGTGGCACAAGTGTTTTATGTGGCGGCGCAAATCATGGTGTGGACCTTCATCATTCAGTACGCCGACAATCTTGGCATCGACAAGGCCACGGCGCAGCGCTACAACATCGTCGCCATGTCGATGTTCCTGTTCAGCCGTTTCTTCTCCACCTTCATGATGAAGTACGTTGACACACGGCTTCTGCTCATGCTTTTCGCCATCGGCGCCGCGCTGTGTACCGCCGGAACTATCGTCATCGTGGGCAAGGCAGGACTTTGCTGTCTTGTGGGCATCAGCTTCTTCATGTCGCTCATGTTCCCCACCATCTACGGCATCGCCCTTGAGAACGTCGACCGAAAGGATGCCACCCTCGGAGCCGCCTTCCTCGTGATGGCCATCGTGGGCGGAGCACTCATGCCGCCCTTGCAAGGCTTGATCATCGACCAGGGCTTCGTCTTCGGGCACCCCGCTGTCAATGCCTCCTTCGTGCTCCCTCTGTTCTGTTTCCTCATCATTGGGCTGTACGGCTATCGCACCAGATATTGCAAATAAACATCCATCCGGCAAAAACGCAAGCGGACGGCGAATGAAACAAGTCGCCTTGGCAGTATCGGCAACCCCTCCAACGCAGACCCGGCGGCTGCGACTTCGGCGTGCAACCTCCTCCGCTTAACAGAGAATCAGAGTTGCATAAGAAAGGCCTTTCAAGAAAGCCCGTCAGTATGCCTTGCGCAGTTGGCAGAAACGGCAAATCCAAAGGCAAAGCATCAAGCTCATCGGATGACATAAGTGAGTCGCTTGGCAGAAAGCTAAAAGAGCGGTCTGCATGTTGTGTTGACAGGAATAGCGCATACAGGCAACGCTCGAGTCGTCAAAAGTAGTCGCATCGGAAGAAAACATTTTCTTCGAGTCCTCAAGCACATTCCTCAACATCTACTTTGTGCGGAACAACCTTGTGAACTTCACCCATGAGACCTATCAAGATAAGCTGCACCGTTCCAGAACTAAGCGAAGGGCTTTCCCCCCGGAAGGGCGTAGGGTATTTGTAGACAAGCCATCCTTACCAGAAAAAGCCAAAGAATCAATAATGTGTCACAACAGAACCAAAGTCTCAGAAACCGCCTGAACGACATCCAGATGCAAACGAACATACATCCGTCCACCCTTGGATTTTTGTTCAGAAGTAAATGAACATACATCGTCCACAGTTGGATTTTTGTTCAGAAGTAAATGAACATACATCGTCCACTATTGGATTTTTGTTCGGAAGTAAATGAACATACATTCGTCCACTACTGGAACGTAATTCTGACTCAAATGAGTCTACTTTAGTCCACTATTGGAATGAAAAGAGAAAAAAAAAGGCTTTCATTTGCATAATTCGCAGGAAATTTCTAATTTTGCACCCGCTTAACGCTTTAGACGAATAGCATCGGACTTGTAGCTCAGTTGGTTAGAGCAACAGACTCATAATCTGGAGGTCCCAGGTTCAAGCCCTGGCTGGTCCACACTGAAAATCAGCAACTTAGGAGAAATTCAAGCTGCTGATTTTTCTTTTCGGGAAAACAATGGGAAAACACAGTGATTTTGAAAACTCCATGATTTCTTGATAAACTTGGCATCATATC
>CAMVDV010000041.1 GCA_947166305.1 uncultured Prevotellaceae bacterium
AATTTCCGCTAATCACCAAATTTATAGACAATTATATTTCATCGAACTCACGTTATATTATATAAAAGGTATAGAGAGCGGCACTTGCTCGCGGGAAGAAGCCAAAGAGCTCATCGAGGAGTTCTTCCTGATGTGCAACAAGGACAGCGATCTCTATCCCGGAATGCAGCAGGGCGACAACGGGCAGAGCATCGTCCTTGCCGGCAGAAGCGCATCGGGCGAGTACCTTTGGAACGAAGTGTCGAAGATATGCCTCGAATCGAGCTACGAACTCGAGCTGATTGACCCAAAGATAAACATCCGCGTCGATTCCGAAACGCCCGAAGAGATATTCACCCTCGGCTCGCAGCTCACGAAGATTGGCCTCGGCTTCCCGCAATACAGCAACGACGATGTGGTCATCCCTGGCCTCCATCGCCTTGGCTACAGCCCCGAAGACGCCTACAACTACGTCGTGGCTGCATGCTGGGAGTTCATCATACCAGGTCAGGCCGTCGATATTCCCAACATAGATGCCGTGCCGCTTGCCGAATGCGTGAAGGACGCAACAAGGCAGATAGCGAGCGCCGCCACTTTCGACGAGCTCTTCCGTCTCGTCACGACAGAGATAACCAAGCGCGTCGATGCCATCTGTGCCAAGGAACACGACCTCTACATCGTGCCGGCGCCGATGATGTCGCTCATGATGGACGGCTGCATCGAAAGGGCAAGCGACGCATCGCTCGGCAGCAAGTACAACAACTTCGGACTCCACGGCACGGGCATCGCCACGGCGGTCGATTCGCTGGCTGCCTTGAAGAAACACTACTACGAAGAGAGAACCGTCACGGCCGACGAGATAACCGATGCCATCGAGCACAACTTCGAGGGCCACGAGGCGCTGGATGAGAAGCTACGCAAAGAGACGGAGAAGTTCGGACAGGACGTAGATTGGGTCGATGACATTGCCGTTCGCCTGCTCGATGCCTTTGCCGAGAGCTTGGAAGGACGTGTGAACGAGCGTGGCGGAATCTATCGTGCCGGCACGGGAACGGCAATGTACTACATCTGGCACGCCACCGAACTTGGTGCCACACCCGATGGAAGGAAGTCATCGGAAATGATACCTGCCAACTATTCTCCCTCCCTGTTCATCCGCGAGAAAGGACCGCTTTCCGTCATCAAGTCGTTTGCCAAGCCGAACCTGGAACGTGTGATAAACGGCGGACCGCTGACCTTGGAGTTCGACCAAAGCATCTTCCTTGGCGACGAGGCTGTGGTGAAGCTCGGACAGATACAGAGCGAATTGGTCACGGAATAATCGTCGAGATAATACATGAAATCAATCAATCCAACAGGTGAGGTCAGTAGAGTTGACGTGTTAAGTTGTTTGCTTATACATGATAAAGCAATTGCTGCATCATGATGAAGCAATTGCTGATACATGATGCAGCAAACATCACTCCCTGTTAAGTTATAAAAAGGATACTGCTATGAAGAGAAAAATCACCTGTACCGTGCTGTCTTTTCTGCTTGTGTCTTTCGTCGGACAGCCTGCCGAGGCTCAGACGCTGACGGTGGATGCCAGTCATGTTCTCAGCCGGATAGAGCCGCTCATCTACGGAGCAGGAGCCGAGGACGTCAATCACGAAATCTATGGCGGCCTGTACGACCAGAAGATATTCGGTGAGGGTTTCGAGGAACCGGCCTTTTGCGACATCAAGAACTTCAAAGCCTACGACGAGCGATGGAGCGTGACGTCGGGCATGGCGCAGTTGCAGACGTCCGGCCACGGCAAGCTCATCTACGAAGGCCGACAGCTTTCGAGCGGCAGCGTGGAAGTGGAGTTCCGCATGGACGACATCTCGGCGATAGCCGGTTTGATAGTGAATGTGAGCGATGCAGGCACAGGTGCCGACGCTTTTAACGGTTATGAAGTGGCACTCAACGCACGCCTCGGTTCCTTCGTCCTCGGCAAGCATCAGCAGAACTGGCAGCCCATTTCGGACACTCCGACGAGCTTCAACCCCTTGGGCGAATGGAATAAACTGCGCGTCATCATCAGCAAAGCAAAGCTCACGATATACCTCAACGGCAAGAAACTCATGACCTATGAGGACACGAACAATCCTCTGACGTCGGGCTTCATAGGCCTGCGCTCCTATGGCGGCTCGGCAACATTCAGGAATCTGAAGGTGGTGGGAAAGGACGTGGCGTTCGAGAGCGACGGACCTAACGTGTCCGGCATGTGGACAGCCCTCGGCGAGGGCGTCTTCGACCACGACTCATCTTGTCCCTTCACCGGCAGATATGCGCAGAAGATAAGTGGCGTTCAAGGCGTCGGCATTCATAACATGGGCCTCAATCGCTGGGGAATCGGCATCAGAAGAAACGAGAACCTCAAGCTTTCCCTCTATCTGAAAGGCACGGGGAAAGTGCAGGCTGCCCTGCAATCGGCAGACGGAAGCAAGGACTATGCCTGCACAGAAATCGAGGGCCTCACGGACGAATGGCAGCGATTCGACGTCGAGTTGACGCCCACGGAAAGCGACCCGAAGGGACGTTTCGTGCTCTCTCTGGCAGAAGAAGGCTGCATCTGGGCAGACCAGGTATTGCTCTGCACCGATTCCTACCCGTTCCGTTCGGACATTACGGACGCCTTTCGGCAGCAGCATCTCAGCTTCCTCCGCTATGGCGGCACAATGGTCAATGCTGCACAGTACATGACAAAGAACATGACGGGCAGCCGACTCGAGCGTCAACCCTACCTTGGCCACTGGTATCGATACGCCACGAATGGCTTTGCCATACCCGAATTCATGGAGTTTGCCCGCCTCATCGACACCGAACCATGCTTTGCCATCAACATCGAGGACAACCCCGCCGACGTCCTCGCCTTGCTTCGATACATCGAACCTTACGGGCTGAAGTACATCGAGATAGGCAACGAGGAGAACCTCTTCAGTGCCGCCCGACACGACTACGAACACTATGTGGAGCGATACCTCATTTTGTATGAAGCCATTCATGCTGCCTATCCAGGCCTCCACTTCATCAATGCTGCCTGGTGGAGACCTGATGAAGTGGAGACGATGAAGTACGTCTTCCAGTCACTCGACGGCAAGTGTGACCTTTGGGACTATCATCCGTGGACCGAAACTCCACAGCAAGCCAAGGAGAAGGAAGCGGAGATAGCACAGATGCGGCAGTTGTTCCTCGAGTGGAATCTGCAGACTTCGATGCGATGCGCCATTCTGGAAGAGAACGGAAACACGCACGACATGGCCCGCGCCCTTGCCCATGCCGTCATGCTGGGCGTGGTCCGACGCTCCGGTGGCTTCGTGCCTCTGGACAGTCCCGCCTGGCGCTTTGCAGCCCTACAAACAGAATGACAACGGATGGGAGAGGGGCAAATCTTCTTCTCGCCCAGCCAGGTCTGGATGCAACCCCCGTTCTATGCACAGCAGATGGCTGCCACAAACCATCAGCCGCTGCTCGTGGAGAGCTCTTGCAGCACGTCGAATAACCTCGACTATACTGCCACCCGAAACGAAGCGGGCTTTCGCCTCGTCCTCCACCTCGTGAACTATAACACTCTGGCACGAGGCCTGACGCTCAATCTGACAGGCTTCGGCGAGGTGGAAAGCATTCGGACATACACGCTCAGCGGTACGCCAAACGGCGAGAACACTCCCGAAAGTCCCAGACGCTTCGTGCCCGTCGAGTCGTCGGCCGCGCCAGGGGCAAGGCTCATGCTCAAGCCCTATAGCTACACCGTCGCTGTGATTGCGGCAAAAGATGCTGGCACAAACGTTTCCGCTGCTCGCGGGGCCAAGGAAGAAAGGCTGGATGTATATGACCTGCAAGGTAGACAAATGGCGGGGTTTCGGAAGTTAATGAAGTTAATGAAGTTAAAGAAGTTAAAGGACGATACCAATGGGATGCGGTGTGCTTTCAGTTTTGATTTGGGCTAAAAAAACTATTGTCCTCTAACTTCCTCTAACTTCCTCTAACTTCCTTTAACTTCCCTCGAAAGCATAACAACCACACTAAAACTAATTACTCAAGTTTCGGAAGTTAATGAAGTTAATGAAGTTAAAGGACGATGCCACTGGGATGTGGTGTACTTTTCAGCCCCCGAATCGGACCGCAAAACTATTGTCCTTTAACTTCCCCTGGTGCGAGCACAGCGAGCTAACTCCCTTAACTTCTTTAACTTCCCTCGAAAGCATGGACTCCCTCCGTGGCAGCAGGGCGACAGGAGAAATCAAGCCGGTGCCCTTCACCGACGTGCAGGTGAAGGACCTGTTCTGGACACAACGTCTGAACGTGATGCGTGGCACGACCATCCGCTACGCCTTCCAGAAGTGTACGGATGCCGGGCAGTTGCGCAACTTCGAGTACGCCGGGAAAATCGTCAGCGGCGAGGCTCAGGTGGGACAGCTCACTTTCCAGTCGGGTCAGCCCTACGACGATGCCGAGGTCTATAAAGTGCTGGAGGGAGCAGCCTACTTGCTTTCCGTCCAGAAGGATGCAAGCCTCGAGGAATACTGCGACGGCGTGGTGGACCTCATCTGCTCGGCTCAGGAGCCAGACGGCTACCTTCAGACCAACTTCACCATCCACAATCCCCTGCACCCTTGGTATGGCGGCGAGAAATGGAAGTCGGACTGGAACCTCTCGCACGAGACTTTCAACGTAGGCGAACTCATCGAGGCTGGCATCGCTTACTATCAGGCAACGGGCAAGGACAAACTTCTGAACTGCGCCCGACGCGCTGCCGACAATATGCTCTCCGTCTTCAACGAGAAAGGCATCAGGATGGCTCCCGGACACGCCGTGGAGCCGCCACGTCAGCCCCCTCCCCGCTCCCCCTTTGGGGGAGTGCTTCATTCTCGCTGCCCCTACGCTGAGAGTAAATTCCTGTAATAGGAGAGTTTTCAACGGCTCTGTGGCACTCCCCCAAAGGGGGAGCGGGGAGGGGGCCGCCACGAGTTCCGACCTGCGCGTCAACGGCAAGTATTGGCAAGACCACTTGCCCGCCGTAGAGCAACGAACTGCCGAAGGCCACGCCGTCCGTGCCCTGTACTTCTACAGCGGCATGGCCGACTGGGTGCGCTACTCGGGCGATCAGGCCTACGAGACGGCCGTCACCGCCATCTGGGAGAACATCGCCTCCAGAAAGCTCTACATCACGGGCGGTTTTGGCGCGCGCGACAACAACGAAGCCTTCGGCGAGGACTACGAGCTGCCCAACGCTTCGGCCTATTGCGAGACGTGTGCCTCGGTGGCAGGCTCTATGTTCTGCCTCCGAATGTTCCGTCTGCACGGCGAAGCTAAGTACGTCGATATGATGGAACGCGCGCTCTACAACACCGTGCTCGACGGCTATGGCATAGCAGGCAAGACGTTCTACTACCCGGGGCCGCTTGGCTTCGTCCAGTCGCGGCGATGCCCGGCAGGAATGGTTCGGCACGAGTTGCTGTCCCACGAACCTCTGCAGGCTCATCCCCTCCGGCATCGAGGGAGGGTGAAAAGTTAAAAAGTTGAAAAGTTAAAAAGTTGACAAGTTGACGAGCCCGCAAGTTGAAAGGTGAAGAGCCTTTATGTGAAAAGTGAAAAGTGAAAAGAGAAAAATAATAGTTACCTCAATCGAGAAATTGTTACTTTGATTTTTCACTTTTCACTCTTCACTTTTCACTTTTTAACCTTTTAACTTTTTAATTTTTTAACTTTTTTTCGTACCTTTGCAGCATCCTTTTGCATAGCAGAGAGGTATATATATAATGTATAAGGCATGAAGATAGAAATCGATCAAGGTTCGGGCTTCTGCTTCGGCGTGACGCGCGCCATCGGCAAGGCCGAAGAGGAACTTGCAGGGGAAGAAAAGCTCTACTGCCTGGGCGACATCGTTCACAACGGCAAGGAGTGCGACCGCCTCCAACAGATGGGGCTCGTCACAATCAATCACGAACAGCTCTCCGACATCCACGATGCCAAGGTGCTCCTGCGTGCCCACGGCGAGCCTCCCTCCACCTATGCCTTGGCCCGCGAGCAGGGCATCGACCTCATCGACGCCACATGCCCCGTCGTGCTCCATCTGCAGGAACGCATCAAGAAACAGTATGATGCTGACCCCGAACATCGGAAGCAGATTGTCATCTTCGGCAAGAACGGTCATGCCGAAGTGAACGGGCTGGTGGGGCAAACGGAAGAGACGGCCATCATCATCGAGTCGGCCGACGAAGTCAGCAAGCTTGACTTCTCGCGCGACATCTGTCTCTACTCGCAGACCACCATGCCGCTCGACGAGTTCCGAGGTATCGTGGAGTACATCAAGCAGCACATCAGTCCGCAGGCCACCTTCACCTACTACGACACCATCTGCCGCCAAGTAGCCAACCGTATGCCAGGCATCCGTGCTTTTGCCTTGAAGCACGACGTCGTCCTCTTCGTCTGCGGCAAGAAGAGCAGCAACGGCCGCGTCCTCTTCAACGAGTGCAGGAAAGCCAACTCCCGCTCCTACATGATAGACACGGCCGGCGAAATAGATGTCCGCTGGCTGCAAGGCTGTGAATCGATAGGCATCTGCGGCGCCACCTCAACCCCCAAGTGGCTCATGGAGCAGTGCAAGACACGCGTCGAGCAACTGCTTGGCAGCCAAGATTAGGCACAAAAAGGTAGTTCCCACAGTAATAATTCATAAATAGTGGTGGAGATATATAATCTTGCCGGTCAGCGCTTGAACAGGATGCAACGTGGCATTAACATCACGGACGGCAGGAAGATGTTGAGAAAATAAGGAAAAAGAAAATAAGAAATGTAGAAAAAATAGAGAATAAGAAAGGCGGCAGTCACTCACATCGGAGCGGTTGCCGCCTTTTGCATTGCCATGGCTTCGTTGTCAGGGATTCCCCTTTTTGTCTCTCCTTTTGTTCTCTTTTGTAAAGTATTGGCAAAAAGGTTAAATAATTCATAATTCATTGTCCATAATTCATAAATTCTTTGTAAATTTGCTCAATGTTAAACTATAATTAAAAAAGTAAAGAATATGGCTACAACAATCAAAGACCTCGCTCCTGAAGCGATTTGGAAGAATTTTTATCTCTTGACACAAGTGCCGCGCCCGAGCGGACATCTCTCGCAGATACAGCAGTTCCTGCTCGGCTGGGCAAAGGAGCATGGCATCGAAGCCTGGAAGGACGATGCAGAAAACATTGTGATGCGCAAGCCGGCCACGGCAGGCAGGGAGAACCGCAAGTGCGCCGTGCTGCAGGCACACATGGACATGGTGCCGCAGAAGACGGACGAAAGCACCCACAACTTCGAGACGGATCCCATCGAGACGTACATCGACGGCGACTGGGTGAAGGCAAAGGGCACCACTCTCGGCAGCGACGACGGCATGGGAGTGGCTGCTATCATGGCCGTCATGGAGAGCAAGGACATCGAGCACGGTCCGCTCGAAGCCCTCATCACGGCCGACGAGGAGACCTGCATGTACGGCGTGAACCATCTTTCTGCCGACACGCTGAAGGGCGACATCCTCTTGAACATCGACAACGAGACGATGGGAGAGTTCGTGGTTGGCTCGGCTGGCGGGGTGAACATCAACGCCTCGATGCAGTATCAGGAGGTAGTGCCCGATGCCGAGGACATTGCCGTGAAGGTGACGCTGAGCGGCTTGCGCGGCGGTCACAGCGGGCTGGAAATCAACGAAGGTCGTGCCAATGCCAACAAACTGATGGCGAGGTTTGTCCGTCAGGCCATTAAGGACGACGAGGCGCGCCTTTGTTCTTGGCAGGGCGGCAACATGCGTAATGCCATCCCTCGCACCGCTTCGGTCGTGCTCACCATTCCTCAGGAGAACTTCATCGACTTGGGCGAGCTGGCCGAATACTGCCAACAGGTGTTCTGCGACGAGTACCGAGGCGTGGAAGAGGGCATCGTGCTCGCCATCGAGCCTGCCAAGATGCCTGCCGGACAAGTGCCGGAAGAGATACAGGACAACTTGGTGGACGCGCTGATGGCCTGCCACGACGGTGTGCTTCGCAACATTCCGAGCATCCCGACGGTAGTGGAGACGAGCAGCAACCTTGGCATCGTCAGCATCGGAGCAGGCGAGGCAAGCTTCCTCATCCTGGCACGCTCGTCGAACGAGACGATGATGGAGTACATCCAGGAGATGCAGGAGAGCTGCTTTTCTATGGCAGGCATGAAGGTGGAGTACAGCGGGCAGTACGGTGCATGGCAGCCAAACTTCGACAGTCCCATCGTGGCGAAGATGGTGGGCGTGTACCGCAATCTCTTTGGCGAAGAGGCTAAAGTGCAGGTTTGCCATGCAGGACTGGAGTGCAGCATCATCGGCGGCGTCTATCCCGACATGGACTTGGTGAGCTTCGGCCCCACACTTCGCAGTCCCCACACGCCCGACGAGCGCTGCAACATCCCCAGCGTGGCGAAGTTCTGGGACTTCCTGAAAGCGCTCTTGGAAGCCATTTGAGTGAAAAGTGAATAGTGAAAAGTGAATAATTGAAGTATCCTCTAATGGTAAAAATATGTTGAAAGCAGTATCAACCTCCAATGCTCCGGCGGCCATTGGGCCGTACAGCCAGGCCATCGTGGCAGGCGGATTTGTCTATGTCAGCGGTCAGTTGCCCATCGACCCCGGCACGGGAGTCTTCGTCGAAGGCGGCATCAAGGAGCAGACACGCCAGTCGCTCACGAACGCGCAGGCCATACTTCGCGAAGCCGGTGCCGACCTCGACTGCGTTGTGAAAACAACTGTCTTCCTGAGCGACATCGCCAACTTCGCCCAGATGAACGAGGTTTATGCCGAGTTCTTCACGGCACCCTTCCCTGCCAGAAGTGCCGTGGCGGTGCGCGACCTGCCCAAAGGGGCGCTCGTCGAGATAGAAGTGGTGGCCGTCCTCTGAGGGTGCCTGCAAACGCCGCGTGCGGAAATTACAATCGCCGCACGCGGAAACATCAATCGCCGCACGCGGGGATTCCAAATGCCGCGTGCGGCGATTTCAAACGTAATATGAAACGTAGAATTTTACTCCCAGCAATATGAAACATCTTCTCTCTCTCCTTTTGGCTCTGATGTGCTGGACGAATGCCTTCGCAGGCAGCAAGCAGGAGCCGGTCGTAGTGGCCTACGTCACGTCGTGGACAAAGGTGATGCCCGACCCCTCGGTAATGACGCACATCAACTACGCTTTCGGGCACGTCAACGAGCAGTTCAACGGTGTCCGCATCGACAACGAAGAACGCTTGCGAAGCATTGTCGCCCTGAAGAAGCAGCAGCCCAAGCTGCGCGTCATGCTGAGCGTAGGAGGGTGGGGCAGCGGTCGCTTCAGCGAGATGGCGGCAAGCGAAACGCTCCGCACGGCCTTCTGCAACGACTGCCGACGCCTTTGCGACGAGCTGGGACTCGACGGCATCGACATCGATTGGGAGTACCCCACGCAGTCGAGCGCCGGTATCAGTGCGTCGCTCAACGACACCGAGAACTTCACCCTCTTGATGCGTGACCTCCGTCGTGCCTTGGGAAAGAAGCTCTGGCTCACCTTGGCGAGCGTGGGCAGTGCACAGTTCATCGACTTCCGCAGCTGTCAGCAATACCTCGACCTCGTCAACGTTATGGCCTACGACATGGGCAATGCACCCAAGCACCACTCGGCCCTCTTCCGCTCGAAAATCGTCGGCTGGCTTTGTGCTTCGGATGCCGTCGAGGCTCATCGCAAGGCTGGTGTGCCCGACGAGAAGATTGTTCTTGGCATGCCCTTCTATGGCAGAGGCAAGAGCGGCGTGTATATGAAGGCCAGTTCCAACCCCTTCTTGCAGGGAGACGTGTATATGCCCTCCCCCTACAAGGGGGAGCTGGAGGGGGTCCGGGAGGTGTGGAGCAACACGTCGAAAGCACCGTTCCTGGCCGACAAGAATGGCGAGCTGGTCATCGGCTTTGAGAGTCCGCGCTCCATCGCCATGAAATGTGCCTACATCAAACAGCAGGGTTTGCGCGGCGCGATGTACTGGGAGTATGCCGACGACAATGAGCAGGGCGACCTGCAGCGTGCCGTCTGGCAAGGCGTCATGCAGACCGACAAACAAAGGACTGCTTCGTGTCGGAAGGCATCGCAGCGGCTGGCTGCCGTCTTGAAGGACAATCAGAGGCGGGAAGACGTTTCGCCCGACAGCTTTTTCCACGACTATCGGGACCTCATGTCACACATAAAAAGGGAGAAAGACCCGACGGTTCAGGCCATCTATCGTGCTGCGACGGCCCATCTCCTCTGCCAGAACCAGTGGCGCTCGCAGGGCTCTGGCAGGCAGACAAGCAGCCATCCCGACAGCATTCAAGAGTGGAGTCGGCAGGAATACAAAGCTCAGGCAGCCCGTCTCTACGCTCAGGCTCTCCAAGATGTTGAGGCGCTCCATGCTGTTCGGCTTGCCGACACGAAGCCTCTGACGTTGCGGGGCAAGCACGATGCCGTGTTTGGCGGCGACTTGCTCTATGTCGTTTGGCAGACCTGTCTGAGCGACCTTTCTCAGAATGAAAGGCGGAATCATCTTGTGCCCCGTTACGAGGACGTCATCAACGTGTACCGCAGGCACGGACTTCGCGAGGCGACGCTGCTGCTCCGCATCGATTCGCTGGAGGAGAAAGGCAGTCAGAAGAATGAAGAACTCCTGTTGCGGCTTCGCGACGAATACATCGATTTGGACGCTTGTGCCGACGTCTATATGTTGCTCGCCGGCCTGCCCGATAAGACGAACCAGGAGAAGCAAGACCTCCTGGAAGAGGCTTTGCGGCGTTATCCCAAGAGCCGGCAGGCCGACGAGCTGAGGAACAGAATCGCCGAGCTGCGGCATCCGCACCTCTCAGCCAGGTTCAATCAGATGTATTACCCTGACAGGAACTACGACATCCCACTCAAGATAAAGAATATGCTAACGGGGAGTCTCGCCGTGTACCGTTTGCCGAAGGACTTCGAGTTCAGCGACGACGAAAAGGACGGCACGAAGGCTGAGCAGGTTCGCCGTGCCGGAACGCTCGTCGAGACCCTGTCCATCCCGATGGAAGGCGTGGAGGCTCTTGATACAAAGAACGACACTTTGCGTTGGCACTCACCCGGCTTCGGACATTACGCCTTTGTTCTCGATGGCACGACGCAGGAGAAGACCGACGGTCATGCCCTCCAAGTCTGCCAGTTCTCTGTGTCGGCTCTCACCTTCATGTCCGTTGCTTTGCCCGAAGGAAAAGAGCGTGTGATGGTGACAGACGCGATGAGTGGCGAACCGCAGCAGGGCGTCAAAGTCAGGTTCTATCGGAGAGAGAGGCAGGAATACACTTTGCTCGAAGAGACATTGACCGACGAGCGTGGCATTGCCGAGATTGCTTGCGATGGCAAGCGGAACTATATCTATGTAGAGCTCTCGAAAGGTGAGGACAACGCCTTCGATAAGGGAAGTCTGGGCTGGTATTATATGCAGGACAACGACGACAAGCTCTCGCACCATCTCAACATTTATACCGACCGCAGCATCTACCGTCCGGGGCAGACCGTCTACGTGGGCGGCTTCGCTTACACACAGAGTCACGACCAGACACCGCAGGTCGAGGCAGGCAAGGAACTTACCCTCACGCTCCAGGACGCCAACGGTCAGGAGGTCTTGACACACACCCTGAAGACCGACGACTACGGCTCCTTGCAGGACAGCCTGCTGTTGCCCGCATCGGGATTGCCCGGTCATTACAGCCTTCGCGTCGGCGACAGTTGGCACAACTTCCGCGTCGAGGAGTATCGCCGTCCGACCTTCGAGGTCAAGATGGACGAGGCGCCGGCAGTCACTTTACCCGTCGACAGCATCACCCTCACGGGTCGTGCCCTGACGTACAGCCAGTGGCCGGTGGCCGGAGCACGCGTCACGGGCTCTTACCAATGGCAGCAGAGCTGGTGGTACAAGCGTTTTGCTCCCAGCCAGCAGCACAGCATCGATACCCTTTACACCGACGAGGAAGGCCGCTTCAGCATTACCGTTCCCGTTTCGAAGGAACTGAACGAGGAGCAATTGCGCTGGGGACAAACGCTCAGGCTTAATGTCGATGTGCTCAGCACGGAAGGCGAGACGCAGCAAGGCAGCACGCATCTGACGCTTTGCAGCACGCCGCTCCGCATCACGGCGGGCGTGCCGGAGCAGCAATGTCGCGAGAAGTTGCAGCCGTGGCGCTTTGACCTCTATGCGAGCAACGACAAAACGGTAGCGGCCGACGTGCTCTGTATGCTTACACAAGATGGCAAGGAAATCAAGAACTTCTACGTCCCGGCAGGCAAAGACACCATTCCCGACGTGCTCCAGAGCCTGCCTTCCGGCCATTACGACCTCAAGGCAAAAGCCGAAGTCAAAGGCGATACGGCTTCGTTCAAGGCAAGTTTCACCATTTTCTCCATCACCGATAAGCGTCTGCAAGGCAAGCACGACCTGTGGCTCTACACGCCGAGTGACGTGATGTCGGCAGAGAAACCGGCCCGTTTCCAAGTGGGTACGACCCTCCCCGAGGCTTGGATCTATTGTATCCTGACGGGCGAGAATGGCATCGTCCGCGACACGATACTGCATCTCTCTGACGAAGCAACCCTGTTCGAGGTGCCTTACGAAGAGCGATTCCGCCATCATCTGGGCGTCTCGCTACTGCTTATGCACGAAGGCGAACTGCAGCAACAGACGACGGACTTCAGGCTCGAAGAGCCCGAGACGAAGCTCGCGATGCGTTGGGACACCTTCCGCGACCACTTGCAGCCTGGGCAGAAGGAGACGTGGCGGCTCACCTTGACGCGTCCCGACGGCAGTCCTGCCTTGGCAAACGTCATGGTCGGCATGTACGATGCCTCGCTCGATGCGTTGACTTCCTACAATATGTCGGCCAATATCTACCGAGGTTGCAACCGCAATGTCTCGCTTTTTGCGAACAGTTTCGACAGTTTCGGCAGGTATCGCTATACAGCCCTGCACATGTCGCCCTACATCCTGCCAGTCGAAGGCTACGACTTCGCGAGGTGGAACGAAGAGTTGTTCCAGGGCGGAAGGCCTATGACGAGAAGCGTCAGGGTGCGCGGCGTAGGAGCAAACAGGCAGGAGGATAGAGTCTTCGACATGGTGGAACCTCCGAGAATGTCAGCTTCAGCTCGCGAGTATGCTGGAGCTGTCCTGAAATTCAATATGAAAGATGTGGAGGGGCTCGAGTTTGAGTCCGTCGATGAAGCCCTCAACGGTCAGATTGCCGGGCTGGATATTGTCCAGAGCTCAGCGGCTTTGGGCAAGACAACGATGCGTCTTCGTGGCACTTCTGCGGAAGAAGAAGTTGAGGAGGCGGCTTATGTCCGTTCCGACCTGTCCGAACTTGCCTTCTTCTACCCGCAATTAAGGACTGACAGTAAGGGTCAGACCTCGATTGAGTTTACCCTTCCAGAAGGTCTCACTTCTTGGCATTTGCATGGTTTGGCTCATACAAAGGACATGATGACTGCAGAATGGCAAGAGACTGTTGTGGCGAAGAAGGAACTCATGGCAGAACTGACGTTGCCGCGCTTCCTGCGCAACGGCGACGAAGCAAGTCTGACGGCCAGCATCCGCAATGCTTCCGAACGCAGACAGAAAGGCGAGGCTGTGCTGGAAGTACGCAACGCAGAAACGCACAAAGTGCTGAAGAAGATGAAAGTCAGCTTCGACCTCGAGCCAGGAAAAGAGGTTGTCCACGAGATGCCCTTCAAGGCCTCGATGGAGCATTCCGTTCTTGCTGTCTCTTGGAAAGCAAGGGGAGGGGAGAGCAGCGACGGCGAGATGCGCTACCTGCCTGTCCTCTCCGATATGCAGCACATGACAGAGACGAAGACATATCTGCTCAAAGGTGACACCACGCTCACGATGGATCTGTCGAAACTCTTTGCCGATGGCAATCCGAAAGCCACGGGCAAGACGCTCACCATAGAGCATGTGGCCGAACCCATCTACCTTGCCTTGCAGGCTTTGCCTTCGTTGACGGCACCTGTCCACAGCGATGTCCTCTCCGTTGCCACGGCTTATTACGGCGGCAGCGTGGCTTATCACATCGCGCACAGTAACCCGAAAGTTAAGGAAGCGATAGATGCTTGGGCAAAGGAAGAGAACTCTCAGGCATCAGTAAGCCCGCTCGAGAGAAATCTGCAGTTGGCTGACATCCTCTTGAACGAGACGCCGTGGGTGGTCGATGCACAGCGTCAGAAGGAGAGCAGGCAACGTCTCGTCTCGCTCTTCGACGAGATGGAGCAGGACAGCCGACGCATGACGATGCTCTCCGCCCTGTCTGCCCGCCAGCACGACGACGGCTCGTTCGGTTGGTTCCCAGGCATGAAGGGCAGCCGCTGGATGACAAGCGAGGTGGCAATGCTCATGGTTAGGCTGGGCGCCATAAAGGACGGATGGACCGTGCCGGAGCGTCAGATACTCGACCGCACCATGTCGTTCCTCAAAAAAGAGATGCACGAGGACGTCGCATCGATGCAAAAAGAGAAGAAGCCGATGCTGTCGTTCGGCCAGCTTCGTTACCTATATATATATATAATGTATAGTAAAACCCTCGACGATGATGCCAAATACCTCCTCTCTCTGCTGAAGAAACAGGCCGACGACTATGACCGAGAGGAGCGGGCTCTCGCCTCTATCGTGCTGAAGAGAACAGGCGAGGACAAGAAGGCGCAGGCTCTGATGCCACGCATCCACGAGTTGCTTCGCCACAGCGACGGCATGTATATTGCCTATCCGAGCGGTTCGTTCACCAGCATCGACCGCAAGGTGCAGACGCACGTTTGCCTCATGGAGGCCGTGCAGACGGTTGAGCCGGAGCAGACCGACCTGCTTGGCGAGATGGCCGAATGGCTCATCCGGCAGAAGCGCACGCAAGAATGGGAGCAGCCCGTTCAGTCGGCCGATGCCGTCTATGCACTGATGCAGACGCCCCAACCCCCTTTAGGGGGAGTTTGGAGCGGCTCCGTCACCTACGGCAACAAGACGATTTCCCTGAAGGGAGACGAAGGAGAGCCTTATGCCTGCAAGCGCATGGAACTCCCCCTAAAGGGGGGCGGGGGGGGTCCCAAGGAACTTCGCATCGAACAAAAGGTACTCCATCAGAGCGATAACGGAGAGGGGGCTCTTCTGCTCTCGTGGGGTTCGGTTGTTGCACAGTATCAGATTCCTGCTGAGCAAGCAGAAAGTCACCGCGAAGGCATGACCATCCGCCGCGAGGTACACAAGTCCAGACCCACCCCCGACCCCTCCCTTGTAGGGAGGGGAGCAGATAGCTCTTCAAGTTTGACTGGTAATTACGCCCCTCCCTACAAGGGAGGGGTAGGGGGTGGGTCTGCTTGGTTTGCAGGAATGTACACGGTTCGCTACACCATCACAGCCGACCGCGACTACGAATACGTCTGTCTGCGCTGCCCGCGTCCCGCGTCGGCCGAGCCTGCCAGCCAGCTCTCGGGCTACCGTTGGCAAGGTGGACTGGGCTATTACCAGGCGATGCACGACGCCAGCACAGAGTATTTCATGGACAACCTGCCGCGTGGCACCTACGTCATCGAGGAGGAATGGTACGTCGGACGTCAGGGCTCGTTCCTCTTGCCGCCGGCTCGACTCACCTGCCTCTACGCCCCTGAGTTCCAGTCGCAAACGGCTGGCCAGCGCTTCGGCTCGAGATAAGTGAGGAAACGACCCACGTTTAGTTTGCGAATGATTAGTGTATAGTTTGCAATTTATTAGTGTATAGTTTGCAATTTATTAGTGTGTAGTTGGCGATTTATTAGTGTGTAGTTGCTGAAATCCTCGTGTGCGTTTGCCAAAATCCACACGAGGATTTTGGTAAATCTACACGAGGATTTTTCCGTATGCAAAGATACATTTCCGCCGAAAATGTTGTTTCTTTGGAGGAAAAATCCTATCTTTGCGCCCAAATACATTATTATATTATATGAAAAAACAATGAAAAAGGTAAAAAGAAACATGCTGACGCTTGCTCTGTTGGCAAGTGCGCTGAGTGCTCAGGCACAGACTGCCGGACGCACTTTCTACATCGACTACGGACAGAACAATGTAGCCAATCAGGGTTACAAAACCGAAGGTGCCGACGCCAACGGTCACTACTGGAACAACATCTGCGGCAAGGGCACCGGTGCTCCCGACAAGGCTTACCCGCAGACCATCAGTATGATTGCCTCCGACGGCACAGCCACCGACCTCCGCTTGCAGCTCTCGTCGCGCTTCTCGACCAATGGCTATAGCAACGGCGGCCTGCAAAATCCGCAGGCTTCACTGCTCGGCGACCTCGCCATCGAGAGTGCCACACAGGACTACATCTTCCTCGAAGCCAATCAAGATTACGCCATCATCCGCTTCATGGGACTTGACCTCACCAAGGGCTACAAGTTCTTCAGCTTCGGCAGCCGTACCGATACGGGCACGCCGGGCAGAGAGGCAACGTTCCACTTCCGCGGTCTCAACCAGTGGCAAGGCGACCACAAGATGGGAGGAGCTGGCATAGGTGCCAACGGCTACAACGGAAACAACAACAACGTGCAGGAGTCCGGCATCGTCTTCCCCGATGAAAACGGCTGCATCGAGATGACCATCATCAAGAAGACAAAGAGTGGCATGGTCCATCTCAACGCCATGAAAGTGGTGGAGTATGCCGACGTGACACGTCCCGAACTGGGTTATACGCTCACACGCAAGATGTTCTTCGACTTCGGCGAGCGCGGCAAGGCCGGTTCCCGAGGCGATATCACCAACGGAGCAGACGCTAACGGCAACTACTGGAATAACATGGCTCCGCAGGACGCTTCGACATCCAGCATCGCCGTCGGCACGTCGTGCGCAGTCGTCACCAGCGACAACCAGAAGACCGACATTACTCTCCATAACCTTGTTGCCTTCAATGCCAACGGCTACAACAACGGCGGCCTGAACGACCCCTCGGCTTATGCGGAGAACCTCGGCGAGATGGCAGTGGCCAGTGCAACGCAGGACTATATGTACACGGAGAATAACGGCATGGCCGTCCTCGTGTTCCAACGTCTCGACTGCACCAAGAAGTATCGCTTCCACATCTTCGGAACGCGTTTGGATAACAGCAGCTATCGCTCCACCATCCTGCATCTGAAGGGTAAGACAGACTGGGAATGGGTGCAGTTCACCAGTGGACCGGGCCTCGGAGGCGACGGCGTGAACCAGAATGTTCGCAACGTCACGGTCAGCGACTACCTTTCGCCCGACGCCAGCGGCACCATCTATTTCACTTTCCGACAGAACACCGCGCCCTCCTGCTCCTTTGGTCACATCAGCACCATCAAGCTCGAGGAGTTCGACACTAACGGTCAGGAGGACGAGATGCCAACCATCAGCGGCGACCAGACCTACTACATCGACTTCGGCGAAACAGACAACGACAGCCGCGGACATCAGACACTCGGCGCAGACGCCAACGGACATTACTGGACCAATGCCTACGGAATGCCCGGCGACCGCATGTATCCCAAGAGCTTCAACCTGACCAACTCGCAGGGACAACTCACGGCGCGCACCATGACCATCGGTAACTATTTCCACACAAACGGCATGAGCGGCGGCGGCGGACTGCAGGCTCCGTCGGCTTCGTTGCTTGGCGACCTCGCCATTGCCACGGCTACTCAAGACTATATGCACATGGAAGGCGCGCAGGACTACAGTGTCATCCACTTCCGTGGCCTCGACCTCAGCAAGGGTTACCGCTTCTATATCTTCGGCTCACGCGAAGCAACCGACGACCGTGCCGGCTTCTTCGAACTCACCGGAGAGAACACATGGAAGGGAGAAATGGCAATGTCGGGCAACGGTATCGGCGAAGGATACAACGGTAATAACAATAAGATTCTCACTTCGGAGCTTGTCTTCCCCGACCGCAACGGCAACATCGACCTCACCATCAGCAAGAAGTACAGCGGAGGCATGGTGTATATCAACTGCATGAAGATAGAAGAAGTGTCGGGTCAGACACGTCCCAACCAGGAACTTACGCTCAAGCAGAAGATGTACTTCGACTTCGGCGAGACAAGCAACAGCGCACGCGGGCATCAGACAAGCACAGATGCCAACGGCAACAGATGGAACAACATTACCTCCGGCTCCAATAGCAGCAACGTTGTTTCGGCAAAGACCATCCTCATCCGCAACAGCGAGAACGTGCAGACAGGCGGACGCTTCGTCGTGGTGGACCAGACCTACACCAATGGCATTGACGCAGGCGGCAACAACAGCCCATCGGTCAACGACCTCGGCGACCTCGCCGTGCAGACAGCAACAGAGGACTATGTCTTCATCGACAACGGCGACGCGCGTTCCTTCAAACTCACGAAGCTCAACACTGCCAACTGTTATCGCTTCTACATCTACGGCTCGCGCAACCACACCGACAACCGTTGCACGCAGTACACCATCAAGGGTCAGCGCACATGGATCGGCGGACAGAGCACTTCGGGATACGACGTGGGTGGCTACGGATACCCTGGCAATTTGCGCAACATCCTGATGACCGACTACATCTATCCCAGTCGCACCGGCGAAATCCTCATCACCATGCAGCGCATAGCAGGCATGGCTCACATCAGCGCAATGAAGGTTGAGGAGTATGAGGGCGGCACACGTCCCGAAGAACCTCTCGAGTTTGAGAGCCTCGCCCTTGCTGGCAATGCCGAGGACGTCAGCTTCAAGAAGGTGGGAGACAATGTCTATGAAGCCTTCGCACGCCTCTCTGCCGGCACATTCACGCTTTCCGGCACCGTGGATGGCGAGACGGTCACCCTCTCAGACAACGGCGACGGCACCTTCGGCCTTGCCGACGACGCCCCCTTCTCCGTGGCCTCCGACTGCGTGGCACGCATCACGGTCAACACCGCCGACAATTCCATCACCGTCCTTCCCGTCACGATGAACGTGCGAGGCAACATCGGTGGAGGCAATCCGGCCATTCCTTACAAGGCCGACGGCGTGTTCGAGGGCGAGGTCACACTGCCCGAAACGTCCTCGCAGCAGTGGGTGGACAAGACAATGTACTTTGCCCTTAACAACAACGATGCTTTCGCCATCAAGCGCCTGCAGGGAGGTGCCACACGATATGTGCTGGGCGAAGTGGAGAAGGGACAGAGCGTGGAGAACATCTACCAGAATGCAGGCACATATACCATCACGGTTGACATGAAGAACATGGTCTATGACATCAATGCTCCCATTGATGAGAACCGCATCTCTGTCTTCGGTTCGTCGGTAGCCAACGGCGAGGGTGCCATCGACAAGAAGGGTTATCGCTACCTCTACGGCCAGCAGCTCATCCGTAGGCACGAGGAGGGACGCAGCGACAATGCCTTCTACACCACCAACGTCTCTATTGGTGGCAACACGACGACGGCTCTTCTGAACCGCTACGACGACCTCATCCGCGACTTCGGCCGTTATGTCATCTTCGGACTCTCGCTTGGTAACGAGGGCATCCACGGCGCAAGCAACCAGCAGGCTGTCTTCAATCAGTGGAGAGACAACATGCTTTCGCTCATAAGCAAAGTGCGTGCCGACGGAAAGATTCCCATGGTGATGAACAACTACACACGCGGTGACTACAACGACAGCGATTATAGTTACGTCAAGCAACTCAACCTTCTCATCCATCAGTGGGATGTTCCCTCCACCAACGTGCTGGGTGCCATCGACAAGGGCAACGGTCAGTGGGCCGATGGCTACGTCTCTGACACCTATCATCAGAACACTGCCGGCCACGCAGAGTTCATGTATGCCATGGTGCCCTCGCTCTTCGATGCCATCAAGGCTGGCAAGGCACAGCCCGTCCGCAACCTCACGAAGAGCATGACCGTTGAGGCAGGCAAGACCATCTACTTCGAGCCGGAGGAAACGGTTCACCCCTTCACCGTCAGCGTCCGCATCAAGGGCACGGAGGGACAGGTGTTCTGCCTGACGCAGGCTTCGGGTACGGAGGAAGCCACCGTCCGTGTCAACGCCGACGGCACCGTCACCTTCACTTCTCCCACAGGCTCCTCCGTCACGTCCACCACGAAGGTCAACGACGACGCTTGGCACTATGTCTCCCTCACCAGCTACTTTGCTCAGCGACGCGCCATCCTCTATGTCGACAAGACGAAGGCTGGCGAGATAGGGGAGCGCCTGGCCAAGATTGAGACAGTGAGTGTGGGCGATGAGGACAGCAGCCGCGAGGTGAGTGAGCTCACCTTCTGGCGCTCGGGCATGACGCCTGAGGAGATAACTGCCGTTTGCGACGGCAAGATGCTCAAGTCGAGCCTCGAGATCTATGCTCCCCTCGGAGGCGAGGCCGACATGGATAACCTGGCACAGAGCACCAACAGCCTCTCCTACGGCAAGGCCAAGACGAAGGAGTACGAGCGTGCCAGCGTGGATGCCTTCTTCATTCCCGACGAGGGAACGGGCGGTTTCAGCTCCGGCGAGAACTACGACAAGATTGTCGACGGCAACACTGACACCAAATGGTGTCTCAATGGCGGCGAAGGCAACTCGGTTTACAACATCTTCCACGCCTCGGTGCCCATCTTCGTGACGGGTTACATCATCACCACGGCCAACGACAACGCGCAGTACACGGGTCGCAACCCCAAATCCTGGACGCTCTACGGCTCCACCTCCGACAGTAATCCCGGCAAGGACGACCCTTCGTGGGAAGTGATAGCCTCCGTCACCAACGACACAAGGCTGCAGGACGTCAACTTCACGACCTATACCTACACACTGCCCACCGAGACCACCAAAGCCTACCAGAGTTTCAAGTGGGTCATCACGGCACGTGCGGGTGGAGGCAACGGCGTCATCCAGGTCTCCGAGTTCCGTCCGACGTTCAACGACGCGCTCGTCGTGGTGGACCCTGTGGCTCGTCCGCGTGTCACCATCACCGACAAGGCTGAGAAGGACGGCAAATACTTCGGCACCTACGTTGCCACTGCTGACATCGACTTCACCGGTTCTCCCGTAACGGCCTACGCCGGACAGCGAATGACGGACTATGTCCACCTGGAGCCTGTCACGCTCGCACCCAAGGGCACCGCCCTCGTCGTCTCAGCCGCTGAGCCCGACACCTACTTCCTCACGAAGACTGCCGACGCATCGCTCTCCGTCAGCAACGACCTGCTGGGCAGCGACGGCACGGTGGAAGGCGATGGCAGCATCTATGCCTTGGCCAAGCTCGACGGCGGCGTCGGCTTCTTTCAGGTGAAGGCCGGTACGGCCGTATCCGAAGGCAAGGCCTACCTCGTCAGCAACGCAGGCGTCAAGGGATACCTCTTCGAGGGCGACGACGCCACAGGCATCAATGGTCTGCGGTCAACGGTCAATGGCCAATGGTACAACCTTGCAGGCCAGCGACTCAGCCGCCCTGTCAGAGGCGTCAACGTCAGCAAGGGTCGCAAGGTCGTCAAGTAAGCCTGCCGAACCATCGGCAAACCCTTTCGCCGGAACCCTGTAGGATTATGGCCGGAACCCAACGCCGTTCCTGTCATAATCCTACAGGGTTCCGGCGGAAAGTCAACAGGCCTCCCGACATCCTCCCCGCGGCCGGTTCCCCACGCCGCAGCCTGCGATGCCCATCCCCCCGTGCCGCGATGCCCATCTCTTGCTGCGGAAATCCCCAACGCCCCTGCCCGCGCTTCGCCATCTGCGCGCGTATATATATATATATAATGTATAACCGATAAAACAACAATCCCCTTGGACAACCCCTTCTTCTCCATTCCCGGCGAACCGGCACCCGCTGCCCAGGCACGCCGACTCATCCTCGACGCCTTCGCCGAACTCCAGTTCTTCGATGCCGAACACCGCTACCTCCTCCACGGGCGCGAACTCCCCTCCGTCACCAACGTAGCGCACCGATTCGTCGCCCAGCCCTTCGATGAACAATGCCAGGCACAGCGATATGCCGAACGTCACGGCCAGACAGCCGAATACTGGATGCAGCAATGGCGCCAGAACGCTTTCCGAGCAGCCACACTCGGCACCAAAACACACGCCTACGGAGAGAGCCTCGGATACCTACGCGCAGGATTGCCCGAGCGCATCAGTCCCTCCATGCTCCCACAGTACATGCCCCAGTACCAATACCTCGCACCCATCCACCCCAAGGAAGAAGCCGTCCGGCAGTTCTTCAGCGAGATGCCGCCATCCATGCACCTCGTCATCAACGAAGCCCGAGTACACAGCGGCAAGAACCCACAGCCAGGGCAGAACCTCCGCGAGCAGATTGCAGGCACATTCGACATGCTCTACTACACCGACGGCACTAACGGAAAGCCCGCAGGCTACGTCATCCTCGACTACAAGACCAACGCCAACCTCCAGAACGACTACAACCGCACCCACGGACGACGGCTCCTTCCGCCCTTCGACCACCTCGTCGAGGAAGACCTCTCCATCTATGCCATCCAGCTATCCCTCTACGCCCTCATGCTCCAGGACATAGGCCTCCCTATCATAGCCCGCTGCATAGTATGGCTCACCGACAACGCCTACCAGATCATCCCACTCCCCGATCTCACAACCCAACTGCGTCAAACCCTCTGACCCCACAGCTCCCATCATTCCCATCCCTCCCATCATTCCCATCCCTCCCATAAACTCCCATCCCTCCATGTCCTGCCTCTTTAGCTTCAAGTTCCTCTTTGCCATCATCGGCTGGCGCATAGGCCGAGGCTGGGGCCTCTTCTTCGGATTCCTCCTCGGCGCATACATCGACTCCATGTTCCGCCGTCCCACCATCCACTTCACCTACCGCACAGGCCCCTCCGACGACTTCTCCGACTACACCCACCGCCAGCAACAATGGCAGCCCTACGTCGACGTCACCCTCCAGGAAGCCTACCGAACCCTCGGCCTTCCACTCACAGCCACCGACGACCAAGTGCGGCAAGCCTACCGCGAACTCGCCCTCCGCTACCACCCCGACCGCGTCTCATCCCAAGACCCCACCGCCAAAGCCCAAGCCCAAAAGAAATTCCGCGAAGTCACCGAAGCCCGCGACACCATCCTCCGCGCCCGCAACCACCCGCATTGATGCCCCTCCCTCCCTTCCCTGTCTATGCCCGTCCCCGTTCCTTCCCGTGCCCGCCCCGTCCCTTTCCTCCCTCCCCAGCCACCGTGCCCGGCGGGTCACCGCCGGGTTCCCCTCCCGCCTTTCCCCGCTGTCCCCGTCCCTTTCCTCCCTCCCCAGCCACCGTGCCCGGCGGGTCACCGCCGGGTTCCCCTCCTCCCCCTTCCCCCTTCCCCTGCTCCCCAAGGCAGCGCCCTCCCATTCCCTGTCCCCCTGTCAGCCCATCAGCCCCGTTTGCCCTATACCTTTTATATATATTTCCCCTTGATTTTGCACTTTCCTCTATAAAACCAAAACTTTTTTTAAGAAAAGATGAAAAAAAAAGCCAAAAAGTTTTGGTGGTTATGAAAAAAGCACTAAATTTGCAGCAGAAAAAGTATAAAACAAACAAACAACAGTAACAACTTAAAACTAATTTATTATGAAAAAGAGATTTTTAGTTTCTCTGGCTTCATTCTTCGCAATGACAGCCATGTTTGCATCCCTTACAGAGGCATACAAGGTGTATGTAACTGCAGGTGCTAATGGTAAGACTGGCGAAACAGCTACACTGACCATCAATCTGAAGAACCAGAACTCTTCCATCAACCAGTTCACAGCAGACATCTTCCTGCCCGAAGGCGTTACACTCGTTGAAGGCAGCGCAGAGATCATTCCCAACCGTATGCCCGAAGGCTTCAACGCAACGTTCACAGCTGAGGCAAATGCCGACGGTTCTGTAGCTATCACACTCACTGGCGCAGAAGGTCTTGGTATTGCTCCCACCGACGGCGCAGTAGCTACCATTCAGGTTGCCGTTGCTTCCGACGTAACTCCTGGTGAATATACTGTCACCGTTAAGAACGCTATCATGACAGAGCCGGGTGAAACCCCCAAGACCTACAACTACACAGCTTCCGAGTTCACTTGGACTATCGACGAAGGTACAGCTACTCCTGCTGGTGACGTAAACGCTGATGGTTCTGTTGATATTGCTGACGCAGTAAGTGTCCTGAATGCAATGTCTGGTGAGACCGTTACTGGAAATGCAGACGTGAACGGTGATGGCAGCATCGATATCGCTGACTTCGTTACTGTCCTCAACATCATGGCTGGTGGTGAATAATATTAAAATAAAGTAACATTATTATAAACAACATTTAAACTCTATTCACAATGAAAAAGATTTACATGACAATGGCTGCTATGCTGTGCGGTGTTGCAGCAATGGCACAGGCAACTCTTACAGGTCCTGAGAGTTTGGAAATGGCACAAGACGGCGAAGTAGATGTAACCATCGGCTTGCAGCTTGAGAGTGCTACAACAGCTATGGCTTTCCGTATCGCAGGTCCCGCTGGAACAGCTCTTGCTACTCACAAGGAGACTGTATTCAACGAAGTTACTTTCATGGACGAGGAGATTGACGTGGTTAACAGTGTGCTGAATGCTGCTTATGTTCAGGATCACACGGCTACTATTCAGCCCGTCGTTGAGCCCGAAGATGCCGCTAAAGGTTTTACTCAGGTAGCTGTAACAAGCTTGTCTAGGAAAGTGTTCAAGGGTCTGAAGGGTGATGTTATTACTCTGACTCTGAAGGGTGACGGCACGGCTGAACCTGGAGACTATGAAGTTGTTCTCAAGAAGGCTTCTATCTCTAGCACAGCTGGTGTCAGCCTCCCCATCACAGACGGTATCACAATTCCTCTGAAAATCACAAAGGGTACTGGCATCAACAGCATCAATGCTGACGACGTTAACGCTCCTATTTACAACATCGCTGGCCAGCGCGTAAGCAAGGCTCAGAAGGGCGTCTTCATCCAGAACGGCAAGAAGATCGCTGTTAAGTAAGCTCGACGCAAGTTAAGATTACTATAAAGTAAGATAGCTTTAACCTAAAAAGAAAAAACCTCGGCCACTCGCCGAGGTTTTTTTGTTTATCCGCCCACACGATTTTTCAATAAATGTTTTGCACATTAGAGGAAAAATCGTAACTTTGCAGTGTAATAATATAATGTGAATACTATGCAAACATCTTCTTTTGCACCAGAGGCAGCCACGATGACGCTCGAAGTTACGAGCATGTCGGTCGCATCGCGCATCAAGTCGGTGCTCAAACTGATTGATGGCGTGAAATCTGTAAAGATAAAGAAAGTGCCATCGGAACTCCAACTTTCGCTCGAGGAGGCACGAAAAGGAAATGTAGTGCAATTTGATAATGTCAACGATGTCATGAACTTTCTTCATTCATGAAGTACACGATTCAGCTTACTGGCCGTTTTAAGCGTCAGTATAAACTTTGCATGAAAAGAGGGCTCGACGAATCAAAGTTTGAAAAGGTCCTTACCCTTTTGGCAGAAACAGGAAGCCTTCCGCAGGAATATAAACCTCATAAGCTGAGCAATGATTTCGAAGGGGCATGGGAGTGCCATATCCAGCCGAATTGGCTTTTGGTATGGAAACAAAATGAAACGGAACTGATATTGCTTCTTCTTGGCACAGGCACACATTCTGACTTGTTTGGTAAACACATTAGATAGAGCAGAAGATAAAGACGATAAGGAGGAAAACACTATGACAGTCATCACAGGCAGACAGTTCAGAGCCAATCAGAGCAAATACATTCGCTTGGCGCACAGCGGCGAGAGAGTCATCCTCTCGTCCAGGGCAGGCTATGCCGAGCTTACACCTATTTCGGAAGAAGACAAGAAGTTCGACGATTACATTCACTCAGATACTTTCCGACAAGTTGCAGACAAGGCTGTTAAGGAATATAGAGAGGGTAAAGGCATTACGCTGAAGTGTGCTGAAGATGTTGAAAAGTGGTTCGACTCTTTATGATTTACAGAGTGAAGATGGTGCCTTCTGTGGAGAAGGCTGTTGTGAAGTGGAAGAAGTCGAATCCCATACTCCACAAGAAGTTCAAGAAGATTTTATTGGAACTGATAGAGCATCCTCGATTTGGTATTGGACATCCTGAGCCTTTGACGGGAGGAAACGATATCCGTTGGTCGCGTCGGCTTTCTGCATCCGACCGCATCATTTATGATATCTACGAAGATGTGGTCACGGTGCTGGTCATTCAAGTCTGCGGACACTACGACGACAAGTAATCCGTCGCTGTGATTATTCCGATTTGTGTAAAATGTGGCGTGACTTGTTTTGCCAGTAGGGACGCGCCGTGGCGCGTCCGCCTGCCACAAGAAAATATGTCACACAGAAAGCACAGAAAAGGTTTCGTGCTCTTTTGTTTCTGTTGTTTCTGCTTTCTATGTTAAATTCCAAATATTTTGACCATTATTTTTAATATT
>CAMVDV010000042.1 GCA_947166305.1 uncultured Prevotellaceae bacterium
CCGGCCCCCGTGCATCCCCCTCCCATTTTTGGGATGGCATAGCCCCAGCCCCGGCCCCCGTGCATCTCCCTCCCATTTTTGGGAGGGCCAGCATCCCCCCTTTTTCACCTTTTAACCCTTTAACCTTTTCACCTTTTCATGCAAAACCTTCACATCGGATCCGCCTCCTTCCCCTGTCGCGTCACCATGGGAGCCATGGTGCGATTCAAACAAGCCACCGGGCGCGACGTCTCCAAGATCTCCGACTCCGACATCACAGACCTCGTCACATTCATGTGGTGCTGTGTCGCCAGCGCATCCAAGGCCGACGGCATCGAATTCCAGCTCTCTTTCGAGGACTTCGCCGACCAGCTCCTGCCGGCCGACCTCGCAGACTTCGTCACCGGGCTCGACAGCGAGGAAAAAAAAATCGCCTGCCGCAAGCAGAAGTAGAGGCCGACATCGACACCCTCGTGGGCATCGCAGCGGGGTGCATCGGAATGAGTCTCGAAGACTTCTGCCGTTGCACCCCGTCTGAGTTCCGCCACGTCTTCGACGCCTGGACGCGCGAAAAAGAGGCACAAACACACCAAACGTGGGAGCAGGTGCGCTTGATGAGCGCCATGGTGCTGCAGCCATGGTGCAAGAAACGGCTCAAACCTACCGACGTCTTCGCGCTACCATGGGACCCCGGAGAAAAGGAAAGAGCCGAGCAGGAGAACATCAGCGAGGAGGAACGGAAACAACGCTTCCAGGCCGCACTCAAGCGCTACGGACTCGATAGCTAAAGACGCACACGGAGGATGCTCCATACCAACCAGACACAGAAAACTGCCACGCAAAGCATCCAAAGGGACATCAGAGGATAGCGAAGGGCAAAACGGAATAATACTTCAATAAATTCCAACAGTTGACTCATATCTTTTGATTCTGAAGATGTAGCTGTCTGCAAAAGTACAAAAAAAAAAACACACTATGGCTAATACGGTCACTTTTCTCATTAAAATTGACGATGCCGGAACCTTCAAGAAGGTCGATGCCGACGCCGACGCACTGCGAGACGCCGTACAGGCTGTGAAGAATGAGGCAGAAGGACTCAACGCTTCTGTACTCAACTGGGCGCAGCTCTCCACGGGCATTTCGGCACTGCAGGATAGCTTCGGAAATATCTCCTCCCTTGTGTCGTCGCTCACGGCCGACTATGCCCAGCAGGAAATCGGAGAGCAGAAACTGGCCACTAACATGCGCAACACCATGGGCGCGCGACAGGAGGACGTGCAGAGCGTTCTCGACCTCTGCAGCGCACAGCAGCAGCTCGGAGTCATCGGAGACGAGGTGCAGCTCGCCGGTGCACAGGAACTCGCCACATACCTCACCAAGAAGGAGAGCCTCCTGCAGCTCATACCTGTTATGAACGACATGCTCGCCCAGCAGTACGGACTCGAGGCATCGCAGGAGAACGGGGCGCAGATCGCAGCCATGCTCGGTAAGGTCATGGACGGACAGGTCGGGGCACTCTCGCGCTATGGCTACAAGTTCGACGAGGCGCAGGAGCAGGTGCTCAAGTTCGGCACCGAGAGCGAGCGCGTCGCCGTCCTCGCAGAGGTCGTGGAGAGCGCCGTCGGGGGCGAGAATGCCGCACTCGCTCAGACCGACAGCGGCAAGCAGCAACAACTCGCCAACGCGCTGGGCGACGTCAGGGAAGTCCTCGGCAGTCTCGCACGCCACATACAGCCGCTCCTCACCGTCGGAACTGCCGCACTCTCGGCCGCTGCCAATGTCGGGATCCTCGCAACCTCCGTGTCTGCACTCCGGCAGCACCTGAGCATCACTGCGGCCCGAACCGCGCTCCTCGAGGTGAGGACACGCGCTTTGAACGCCGCTCAAATGATCTTCAACACCGTAGCCAGGGCCAACCCATACATACTGCTCGCCACTGGCATCGCGGCCGTAGGGGCAGCCATCTATGCCCTCATCCGACGCTCAGGCGCACTCACCGCAGCGCAGCGACAGCAGCAGCAGGAGGCCGAGAGGCTAAGGCAGAAACATGAGCAGGTAGCACAGGCCGTCGAGCAGGCAGAGCAGGAGGCATACTCGCAGGCTGCTTCCGCCATCAGGCTCTACACCTCCCGCCTCGAACAACTCTCTGCCAAGAAACAGGCCGGCGTCAACACGACCAGACAGGAGAAGAAACTGGTCGACGAGCTCAACGCCACCTACGGCGCTGCACTCGGCACCTACGGCTCCGTCTCCGAATGGTACCAGACGCTCACCGCCAACTCCGAGGCTTACTGCCGGCAGATGGTACTCGAGGCCCGCACACGAGAGCTCGCAAACCAGATCTCCCTCAAGGAGCAGCAGCGCCACAACATCCTCTTCGACGAGAAGGGACACGTCCGCACCTACAGCACCGAGAACAAGAAGCACTACGTCGCCACCGGATCCAACATCACAGGCACCTGGAGCACGGGCCAGTACGAGGAAATGCCCGGAACGAGCGACATGGCAAAGGCACAGGCGGCTGTCAAAGAACTCGACGGCGAAATCAAAAGCCTCGAGGCGCAGATGGCCGAAGCGGCCAAGGAGGCCGACAATCTCTTCAGCTCCATTCAGAAAGGAGCCGGCACCACGCCGACTGCCACGCCAGGCACTGGCAACACCGACAAGGACAAAAAGCCCGTCGAAAACCCGCAGACATACTCCGAACTGGCCGACGCCATCAACTACTACGAGAAGCAACTCAAGGAAACACTACCAGCCGAGGAGGAGACCATCCGCCTGCTCAACGCCCAGATACAGACGCTCAAGCAGAAGCAGACCCACCTCGAGCAGCAGTGGCACCAGGCCAAACGGCCGGCTGAGCTCGACACACTACAGGCCATCGACGCCGAAATCCAGTATCAGCAACAGTTGCGCGCTCGCTCATCCGCCGACGACGTGCGTACCATCGACCTGGAGATTGAACGTTTGAATGCCCTCCGAAGGGCGTTCGAAGAGCAGTCAAACAGTACTCTCTCGGGCGGGGAAGTCAAAACCTATGCCCAGCTCGAAAAGGCGCTCTCGGCCTACGAGGAGAAACTTCGGTACGCCACGGACTCCGAGCGGGTGCAGATCCGTAAGCAAATCGACGACCTCCAGCAACTCCGACGCGAGTGGGACGAGACGCTCGACGCCGTGTCCGCACCCGAGGACATCTCCCACCTCCACACCACCGAGGAACTCGAGGAGGCCATCAGCTTCTACAGCGCACGCCAGCGAAAGGCCAGTGCCGAGGAGATAGTGGACATACAGCGAACCATCGACCAACTGCAACTCAAGCGCGACGCGCTCGAACAGCTCACCAAAATACCCTCCATGCAGCGCGAGCTCACCGAGCTTGGCGGTCTCAGCGGCAAGGAACTGAAGCTCCAGCTCGAACTGGTCGGACTCGAGGGCATCAAGGACAAGCTACGCGAACTCCGCCGTATGCTCGCCGACACCAAGAACCCGCTCGGACGTGGACAGCAGAAGGAGCTGAGGGGCATGATCGCACAGTGGGAGGACTACGAGAAGCAGCTCCGAAAGAGCCAGCTGAGCCTCCGCAAGGGATGGAGCGGAATGAAGGGCATCGGCAGCGGAGTCGAGAGCATCACAGAGGCCGTCACCGGACAGGGCAACGCCTGGGAGCGTGTCACTGGCGTCGTCGACGGCGTCATCGGTGTCTACGACGGCATACAGTCCGTCATCGGCATCATTCAGATGCTCACCGGCGTCTCCATCGCACATGGCGCGGCCAAAACGGTCGAGGCAACGGCCGAGACGGCAGAGGCGGGCACGCTCGCAGCCGGGGCCACCGTGGCCGTCGCTGCCAGCACTGCCACAGCAGGCGTGCTCGGCACCGAAACGGCACAGTGGTCCGCACTCGCTGCCGCCAAGACCTTCGCCGCACATGCTTCCATTCCATTCGTCGGATTTGCCATCGCTTCGGGATTCGTCGGAGCCATGGAGGGCATCATCGCCACAGCGGCCATCCCCAAGTTCGCTGAAGGAGGAATTGCCTACGGACCCACACTCGGCATCTTCGGCGAGTATGCCGGTGCCGCTTCCAATCCCGAGGTCGTCGCACCGCTCGACCGACTCAAGGAACTCATCGGCACACCATCCGCCGCATTGCAGGGCAAGGTCGACTTCCGCATCAAGGGACGATACCTCCGCGGGACACTCCAAAAGGAACAAAACCACAGCAGCAGAACATAACCCCCATCCCTCCCATAACTCCCATCATTCCCACCCCTCCCATAAAAAATGCTTCACCTCATACACAGCGGACATTTCTACAGCCGCGAAAACGCCAAGTGGGACATCCACATCCTACGCGAGCAGGCCCAAGAACCAGACCAGGTCGGAGAACTCGCCTTCCCCGCCGACGAACCTCTCGTCATCGAGTGGGAAGAGCGGAGCAAGGAAGAGGTCGTCTGCGGAAGCAGCGCAGAGCTCCGGCTCATCAGCCCCGCAGACAGAACATACCTCGACCTCTACTCCGAACGCGTCGGGGCTGTCGTTCTCGTCGTCTACAAGAACGGCAGCAAGTACTGGACGGGATGCCTCGACACGGAGTTCTACGAGGAGCCCTTCACCTGGAGGGAAGACTACGAGGTCAGCCTCACTTTCTCCGACTTCGGGCAGCTTAGCATCGTCAAATTCGCAGAACAGGGATGGCTCACCATACGACAGATTATCTACCGCTGCGTCCAGGCCTGCAATCTCCACACCAACCGCGACGAGTCCTACATCAGCACTCTCCTCGACGACGGCACACCGCTCACTCTCGACCGCCTATCCGTCCACTCCGACAACTTCTACGACGAGGACGGAGAGCCTATGTCGCTACTCGATGTACTCGAGGGAGTGCTGCAGCCTCTCGCGCTCCGCATCATTCAGCGAGGAGGACGTATCTATGTCTACGACCTCAACGCGCTCAGAGCGGGCATCAAGTACCCCGAGAAAATCGAATGGATGAGTGACGACCAGATGCTCGCCGTCGACACCGTCTACTCTAACATCAAGGTCACTTACAGCCCATACCAGCGAAGCGGAGTCCTCTCACCACAGGAGTGCTTCACCGAAGAGACCGACTCCAACTTCACGGCGCTCGACCAACAGAACGGACTCACACACGGCAATTGCCTGGTCTTCACATACCACGCCACGCAGGATCCCGACTCGGAATCGTGGGGAAACGACCACACAGACATCGGATTCTCGCTATGGACGACCACCAACGGAGAGAACGCCGAAATCCTCGTCTACGACGGCCGATTCTTCAAGATTATACCGCACGCCGACGGACAGGAGGCCGAGGGGATTGCCATCTTTTGGCCGGGCGTAGAGCAGTGGACGTCACCATATGGATCGAGCCTCAATGTCGACATAAAAGGAAGTGAAATCGCCAGATACGTTCGTGGCTACGGGGTCGGACGGCCCCTCTTCCGCAGTAGCAAGGTCAGTCTGCCGCCTGTCGACAACCCCGAAAAACTGCGCGTCCGCATCTCTCTCGAAATGCTCTTGGACTGCAGGCTCAATCCCTTCGAGCAGGCTGCAGACGTGTTTCGTTTCGAGACAAAGAAAACCGAGAAAAAGTGGAAGGAAGACATGAACTTCGTCTATGTACCCGTCAGCATCAAGTTCCAGCCAGAAGGCTCTGAACAAATCTACGTCTGGAACAACAACCAGCTTGGAGAGAACCAGCCGCTCGTCGTCTGCCTCAACGTCAATGACAATCCCGTCAAGACGCTCGACGCCTCGCTCGGACAGTGGTACGAGTATAACGCCGACGACATGAACCCTCACCAGTACGCCTTCCTCGCCTACTACATCCCCGACGACCGCTCCAGCGACTGCGGAGTCCTCGGATGGAAGAAAAACCGACAGGCCATCAACCCACACATCGAGCCTCTCACTACGAGCCTCGCCGACGCACCGGAAGGACAGGTCATCCCTTACCCTAACGTCGGGGGCAAAGGGGGAAAACTATGGATAGAGGTGAGGCAGGGGAGTTGGTTCTTCCAGAAAGGAGGCGAGACGCTCGACTGGAGCAAGATTAGCGACGAAGACAACGACCTCCTTGCTCATGGCGGACTGTCCACCCTCCGATGGCTACTCTTCAAACTCCCCGAAATCTCCATCGAGAAGGCACAGCCATACGACGCCGAAATACCCACCGACGACATCGAATACAACTCGCAGGCCAACCCCGACGCCAAGGAGGAACTCGCCATCGACACCGTCTGCGGAACCGCTGCCACGCCACAACCCACCGCACGAGGCGCCTTCTTCCGCTCCGACAGCTTCAAGCAGGTCAACCTGCTCACCAGAGCCGGACAGACATCCCAGGCAGAAGACCTACTCATCGCTACCCTCTACAGCCAGTTCGCAGAGCGCAGAATCAAACTCAGCGGAACCGTCGCGCTGCCACAGCCCACGCTCACACTCTACCGCGAAGCTGTCCTGCCTCCATCCACGCTCTTCCTCATGACTTCCTGCATCGAGGACCTGCAGCAGGAACTCGCTGAAGCGTCTTTCGTTGAAATTAAACCCGACTACTATGAGCGACAACAATAGCACCTACTCTCTGCAAACCAATGCCAGGCAGCCACTGCCACGATCCAAACGGCTCAGAAGACTCGGTGCCGGGGCAGCCACCGTGGCCGCCGTGGCAACACAAACCAGCAGCGCCGCAAGCGTCCCAACAGCACAGAGCGCACCAAGACCCGCCGGAAGCTCCTCTGCGTCATCGTCCGTCACATACGCCCGCATACGCTCCGACGACATACGGTCCGCCACCGAATACTCCGAAGGAACTGAAGGAACTGGCTTCAGACTCTGGATGGACCAAAACGCTAAATCAAACATCGAAACCCACCGAGTCGCAGCCCGCGAAGAGATAACACTGGCAGGAATGCCACTCCAGCACACCGAAGCTCTCTCCACCGAGGACATCAGCCTCATTTGCATATAATTTATTAAATTTCCCATAACTCCCATTCTTCCCATAACTCCCATTAATCCCATTAAATCATGAAGTATCTCGACAGCACCGGCCTCGCTACTCTCTGGGCCAAAATCAAAAACCACGTCAGCAGCAGCATCGCTGCACTCTCCAATGTGTATGCAGCCATCAGCCACACGCACACCAAAAGTCAGATAACCGACCTCACCGACGCCTCCACAAGCGCGGCAGGACTCATGACGGCAGCCATGGTCAAAAAGCTCAACGACATCGACACGGGGGCTAACAAGTATGTACTCCCCACGGCTGCCAAGGACACCCTCGGTGGAGTCAAGACCACAAGCACCGTCACCAGCGCCAGCGGTTATACCGCCGCACCCATCATCTCTGGAGTGCCTTACTACAAGGACACGGACACTAAGGTCACCTCTGCGGCCAACCACTATGCACCCGCCGAGGACACCGACGCTGAACTGCAGGCCGAACTTGATGGATCCGTCACGGCCTACGCCCTCAACGCCGAGCGGGAGGTGGTCACAGGCATCAAGCTCCAGCGCGACGCCAAGGGACACGTCGTGGGCGTGAAGACCACAAAGGCAAAGGTCAAGGACACTAACACAACCTACGGCGACGCCTCCACAAGCGCAAAGGGACTCATGACGACGGCCATGGTCGCCAAACTCAACGACGTGGCGGCAGGAGCACAGGTCAACGTCATTGAGAAGGTCAAGGTCAACGGAACGGAACTCACGCCCAGCAGCAAGGCCGTCGACATCAACATCCCCACCGACAACGCCAGCCTCACCAACGGAGCGGGATACCAGACGGCCGCACAGGTGCAGGCGCTCATCGACAGCAGCCTCACAAGCGCCATCACGCCGCGAGGAAGCATACCATCGGCCGACATCCCAACGCCCAACGCTGCCAGGCTGGGATACATGTACAACATCACCGACGAGCTCAACATTAACACCACGGCACTCATCGGCATGTTCGTCGACGTAAATTCTCATGGCACCACCAAATACCCGGCCGGTACCAACATCGTCTGCGTGAAGGTTGGCGCGGACGAATACAAGTGGGACGTCATGGCAGGATTCGTCGACCTCTCGGCATACGCGCTCACACAGGACATCCAATCCCTCACTACAACCGAAATCGACGACATCTGCCAGTAGGGACGCGCCTCGGCGCGTCCCCCCATTATTCCCATAATTCCCATTCCCCCTTCCCATGAAGTTCCTCGACCAAAACGGCCTCGCCACGCTCTGGGCCAAAATCAACGCACTGCTTGAGCAGGGAGCGCAGCAGCTCTTCCAGCTCATCGCTGCCGTGGATGCGAAGATAAATAGCCGTGCCCTCGTCTACTCCTACACCGACGTCCAGGGTACGGCTGCCAAGACAAGCTCACCGTACTACGCCGCGCGCTTCGACGTCACAGACCCAAACGTCACCCAGTACCAGAACGGCATGGTCGTGCACCTGCGAGTGCCGGTGGCAGGCCACAGAACCTACGGCACGGCACTCCAGATCAACAACCTCGGATACCGTCCCATCGTCTACGACGTCAACTCGCCTGTCGGCACACGCTACGAACCAGGCTCCACCATCGTCCTCACATA
Source organism: uncultured Prevotellaceae bacterium (assembly GCA_947166305.1). Lineage (GTDB taxonomy): Bacteria > Bacteroidota > Bacteroidia > Bacteroidales > Bacteroidaceae > Physcousia. Next base: position 8,590 of record CAMVDV010000042.1, read on the forward strand.
CAACGCCACACAGACGGCCACGCTCTACCTCGGCAGCGGTGCCCAGACCGTCACCGGCTGCTGGCAGCTCATGGACCAAAACAACACGGAAATCTACAATCTGCGCAAAAACGGCGGCAGCCGCACCATGGCATCAGGAACGGCGCGAGCCAACCTGGTCTTCACCAAGAGCGACGGCACCCTGGTCGGCATCAACGACGTCAAAACCACCGCTGTCACGAAGACGCTCTACCAGGGCACCTTCAACCCCTTCATGCCCATCTACTACTGCAGCGGCGCAAAAGCCACGGGCAGCAACCCCAGTGCATTCAATTTCTACACCAACTACGGCAGCATCGACCTCCGATATGCCTTCAACTGCGGCACGGCAGTGGCGACCAACAAGGACGTCTGGCTCAGATGCATCAGGGTCGGTTCCTGCGAGGTGCAGCTGGCAGCAGACCCCTTCGCACAGCAGCTGCCCACCACGGCCGACGGATACCTCTACATCTACCTCGGCTTCGCTGCATCCTACTCTGGCTTCGAACTCTATCAGGAGCACCCCATCTTCTACCACAACGGCACGGAACTCGTACACTACGTCGGCCAGAAGATCACGCAGACCAATTCAGGCGACATCGTAGGCTCCTGGGAATAGACAATCTCCCATCCTTCCCATCCCAGCCTCCCGCCCCGTGCATCTTGCCCGCATTCTTGCGGGCATAGCACCCCGCCACTCCCATCCCTCCAACGCGATAGAAAATTATTCACTATTCACTTTTACATATTACTTCCCACTATGAACTACTACAACGGCATCGGCTCCTTTGAAGCCACTGTGGACGGTGCGTCAGCACCGGCACAATTCACCATCATCCAGTCCCTCTGGACCAAACCCATCACCTCAAGCAACAGGCTCAGGCAGACACTCTTCATCGCCGCGCTCTCGCTCGCCTACGCGCACCGAAGCGGATACAAGGTACACATGCACACCGACAGCTTCGGAGCTAAGCTCATGAAAAAATTCGGCTACGACAAACTCTGCACTACCCTCGACGCCATACCACCATCCGTTCCCACAGAACTCTTCGCCGCAGGAAAGTTCTACGCCATGCGCGCAGAAGGAGCTATCGGAAAAGTCCACATCGACATCGACGTCTTCCTCAAGAAACCGGGAATACTCGACTGCTTCTACAAGAACCACAGCGTCGACCTCATCTGCCAGCAGGAGGAAGACATCGCCATCGCCAACCACGCCGACAAAATCAAACACATGCTCGTCATGGGACACCCCGCGGCAACACGTCCCGACTGGAAAGGATCCATCAACACCGGCATCGTCGGATTCTGGCACCCAGCCCTCGCCGCAAGGTACATGAACAACTACTTCGAGGCACTCAAAATCTACACCGCAGAAAAGTTCCAGGCATACAAACAGCAAAACCCCGACGCCTGCCTCCTCTTCGACTTCATACTCGAGCAGGTCAATCTCTCATACATGAGCGTCGGATACGACGTCCGCACACTCGTACCAACAGACAACCCAACATGGGTCGCCGACAAAATCGGATACCAACACCTGCAGGGAAGCGACAAGTGGACAACAAAAACACAACACACCATACGACTACTCCTCGCCCAACTCAACAACAAACTCTACCACGCCGTACCTCCCCTAATCCCTAATCCAGATTAACTCCCCATTACTCCCATCCTTCCCATTACTCCCATCCTTCCCAGTCACATTTCGTTTTTCCATTTGTCACCCCTCTTGTCACCCCTCTTGTCACCCCTCTCCGCAGAAACGTCAACCTGACGCCCATCCTGCCATCCACACACAAAAAGCCCTGAAACGCCCTGTTAAAGAGCATTCCAGGGCTTTTTGAACACCATTCAGACAAAACTCAAACGTAAACTAAACGTAAACCATTTGTCACATTTGGTTTTTCCATTTTGTCACAGCCCATACGCTATAGAAACTGCGCAACTACATAACAACCAAATCCTTAATACCAATCTCCACATAGCTCCCCTTTTCCACATCTCGTTTTGCCCCCCGTACGTGGGGAGGGAGCAGGGGGAGGCTTGGGCGCGAGGCATCGGGGAAGGCTCCGGCGGCACTTTCCCTGAGGCTTGAAAGTCCGCCCTTATGAGAGAAAAAACGAACTTTCGACAAAGTTTTTCGCAAAATTGTGATGTCTTTTCCGCAGAAAACGCTATCTTTACGGCGCATTATTAACTTTTCACAACAAACTAACACTAACGAGACTATGAATAAGACCAAGACCTTCCTTTTTCTCCTCATCGCGCTTCTGTCCGCACCCAGCTTGCCGGCAGGCGCCACGGACGTGATTTACGGCAACTGCCACTATCGTGAGATAGACGGACGCTATGCGGGCTACCGCAAGACGGAGAGCTTCACCACCTTCGAGACCGACGACCGCATCACGCTTGTCTATTGCCTGCGCATCCCCCGCGACAGCGTTTCCGGCGTGGCCGTAGTGCGCCCCAGGGTGACGGGCGACGTCACGCTCAACGTCCGCATCAAGAATTGCGAGACCGACGAGGTGCTCCTCGACAGCTCCTTCACCAAGGCGGTGACCCGAAACAAGACGGAGAGCATCACCATCGTGCCGCGCATGCGCTTCCCGCAGGACACATGGTACCGCCTCGAGCTGCAGGCTCCCAACGGCTACAACCGCATCACCCAGCTCATGCGCCTCGAGTTTGAGCGCGACAGCGGACGCCCTGTCATCGACGCACACCTGCGGGGATTCCCCACACCCGCCACGCATCTCTGGTTCGGGCACTCCACGGAGGAGCACGCACCGCAGAATGAGAGCTACGAATGGTGCTATCAGGAAGTCTTGATGCCCAAACAATGGGCCACAATCAACACCTATCTCATGACACTCGGCATCACCGGCGGATACATGGGCATACAGAAGGCCGGCAAGACCGTGCAGAACGAGAACGGACAGTACACCGATACCATCCCATCCACTTGGTGGAACCAGGCACTCTTCTCCATTTGGGACGACGGCGACATGGACAAGACGCCCGACCTCGCCACCTATCTCCGTGCCGGCGCACTGGCTTGGGGCGACGACGTCACTATCAATCACTTCGGAGCCGAGGGCACAGGCTGCCAAGCCATGATTTCCCATGCACGATGGGAACCGGGCCAGTGGGTGCAGTTCCTCACCTGTGCGCGTCCCGAGGAACGCCCCGTTACCCTCAAGGACGCCAACGGAAACGACAGCATCATCAAATATCCGTGCTCACTCCTCTCCACTTGGTACAAGACGACCGACGATCCCGAGTGGCACTACATGGCCACGATACGTCACAGCGGCGAGTCCCACTACTACAACACCTGGTATTCGTTCATCGAGAACTGGGCCGACACCGGAGGCGAACTCTTCCGCCGCGCATACTACCGCAACAACTACCAGCGAAGCGTGGGAAGCGGCAAATGGTACTTCATCAATAAGGCCTCCTTCTCGCAGACCGACTACCAAGGCTTCATCAACGACGGCGAGATAACCACCAGACATCGCCGCATGGACTACGGCCACGGACTGGCAAGCGACGTGCCTCGCGCCTTCTACATGCAGACCGGCGGCTACGGACAGCCCAAGGATTCGGCCAACATCCTGCCCCTCGTCGATGACCACAGCTGCGTGGAAAGCATCAACCTCGACTCCCTCACCGCCACGCTCCACAAGGCCTACTGCGACGACTCAAAGGCCTACATGCGAACCCAGCTCGCCTCCTGCAACTCGCTCAAGCTCCTCAAGCAGTTCGTGCCGGAGCTTATCGCCAAGACCAACCGCTTCGACGGCTACACCTACGAAGCCATGGAGCCCATCCGGCAGCTCGAAGAGACAGACTACGACTACGTCACCATGCGCAACGCACTGCTCAGCATGGCCGAGAACAACCCCGTGCTCCGCTACGGTAACACTGTCAAGATGGAACACATCTGCTCCTTCCGAGCCTATCTCATCGGTAACGGCGAAAACATCATCGCCGTGCGCGACGGAGAGCTCGTCAGCATCCCGCAGGCAGAAGCAGACGTCACCGACCTACGCAACCACTGGATTGTCGTAAGGCACGACGACCAGACCTACTACTGCCTCTACAACCCCGCCACAGGCCTTTACCTCAGCATCGGCACCAAGCCCGTGCTCGCCAACATCCCGCACAAGATCACCATCACGATGAGCGCCGGCAAGTTCATCCTTCGCGAGGGAGCCAAGTTCCTCGGCTTCCAGGCAGGCACGGCGAAGCCCATCTCCGTGGGAGGAACCAGCGCCGCACGCTTCGAACTCCTTGACAACTACTACCTCACGCCTGCCTCAAGGCTCTGCAAAGCCCTCATCGACCAGACCTATCCCGAGGACATGGCGACGGGCATCGACGAGATTGCACCCGCTCCCGCACTCGACGGCTGGGAAGAGGCCGACGGCGCATCCCTAAGCGACGACATCATTGCCGTCTATTACTACGACCTCCAGGGCCGCCGCATCGGTTATGCCCTGCCCGCAGGACAGCCCGTCATCGCCCACATCGTGCTCCGCAACGGCGCATCCATTGTCCGAAAAATCGTAGCAAAGTAGCATCCCGACGCCAAATGTGCCAAATATGACCCTATTTGTGCATTAGGTACTGCAAATCATATTGTTAATCTAAATAAAAATCGTACCTTTGCAGCGCGAAAATGATCAGGCACGAGTCATTTCACCACGAATTGCACGAATTAAAGCCAAGCAGATGGTCGCCGGGAGGCAAATTCGTGCAATTCGTGGTAAGTATTAATAAAGGGAATGTGCCGTTTGATGACGACACATTCCCTTTTTCTGTGCGCGATGTTTTCCCGGACTTGCGCTTCCCCGGGTGGAGTGCGGGAGTCCGTGGAGTTATTTCAGCATGGCATCTGCAAGCAAAGCCAGTTGTTCTTCATCGGCGGGCTTCATGCGGGAGCGGATGGTGACGAGCGGTTCTGCTATCGTGCAGTCCTTCATGCCCTCTATCATCTCCTTCATGACGCGGCCTGCCGAGGGTGCCCAACTGCCGTTCTCCACGATGCCGAACTGGCGCTTCTGGTAGTTCTTTATCTGCAAGTGATAGAGGAAATCGTGCATGACGGGGAAGACGCCGCCGTCGTAGCTGGCTGCCATGACCACGAGCTTCGGATAGCGGAAGGCATCTTCGATGACCTCGGCCATGTCGTCGCGGCTGAGGTCGCTCACGACAACTTTCTTGGCACCTTTCTCTCGGAGCAGTTCGCCCATCCGCTCGGCAGCCTTTGCCGTGCCGCCGTGGATGCTGGCGTAGGCAACGAGCACGCCTTCGCTCTCGGGTTCGTAGCGACTCCAGATGTCGTAGAGGCGGATGGCTTCCTTCATGGCCTCGCCGGTGAGCACGGGTCCGTGGAGCGGGCAGATGGCCTGGATGTCGAGCGCGGCAGCCTTCTTCAAGACGTTCTGCACCTGCACGCCATACTTGCCGCAGATGTTGAAGTAGTAACGGCGAGCCTCGCAGGGCCAGGACCAAGCCGCCGGACCCTCCCCCGACCCCTCCCTTGCAGGGAGGGGGGAAGATACTTCTGGAAGACTATATACTCCCCTTCCTACAAGGGAGGGGTCGGGGGTGGGTCCGAAGACTCTTCCGAACTTCCCGAAGCCGTCGGCAGCAAAGAGTACCTTCTCTTTGTCTTCGTAGCTCATCAGCACCTCGGGCCAATGCACCATGGGCGCTGCGATGAAGTGGAGCGTGTGGCTGCCGAGGGAGAGTGTGTCGCCCTCCTTGACGGTCTGGACGCGCCCTTCGAAGTTGAAGCCGTCGAAGAAGTTGGGCAGCATCTTCAGGGCCTGTGCGCTGCAGACGAGCGTCAGTTCAGGATACGTCCCGAGCACGTCGGCGATGAGCGAAGCGTGGTCGGGCTCCATGTGGTGCGCCACGAGGTAGTCGGGCTTGCGGCCAGCGAGGGCTGTCGAAAGGTTCTTTTTCCATTCGTCGGCCTTGCGGCCATCGACGGTGTCCATGATGGCAATCTTCTCATCGTCGATGAGATAGGAGTTATAGCTCATGCCTTCCGGCACGACGTATTGACTCTCGAAGAGGTCGATGTCGATGTCGTCGACACCAATGTACTTAATATAATTCATAATAGTTATTTACTATTTACAATGTACAATGTACAATTTATGTACAATTTTACTATTCTAAAGGTATTTACTATTTGACGATTTACTATTTACTATTTATTTACGATTTATAGACCCTCTCCAAACCTCCCCCTCTATGGGGAGGCTTCCTTCGCCTGGTATTCTCCCCCTAAAGGGGGAGTTAGAGAGGGTCTCCTTATTCACTTTTCACTATTCCCTTTTCCCTTTAAGAGGGGTCTTCTACTCAAGATAGGTGTATCCGTAGAGTCCGGCGCGGTAGTTGCTGATGAACTCCTTGCCTTCGGCTTGGGTTATCTTGCCGTCCTTCACGGCTTTGCTCACCCAAATCTCCAGCCGGCGCACGAGTTTCTTCGGGTCGTACTGGACGTATTCCAGCACGTCGGCCACGGTCTCGCCGTCGATGAACTGCTCGATGGTGTACTGGTCCTTATCCACGCTGATGTGCACGGCGTTGGTGTCGCCAAAGAGGTTGTGCATGTTGCCCAGTATCTCCTGATATGCTCCGACGAGGAAGACACCTATATAATAATGTTCTCCCTGGCGAACGGGATGCAGGGGAATGTAGTTCGTCTGCTGTCCGCCGTTGACGTATGCCGAAATCTTTCCGTCGCTGTCGCAGGTGATGTCCTGCAGGGTTGCACTTCGCGTGGGCTGTTCCTCCAGTCGTGCGATGGGCATGATGGGGAAAAGCTGGTCGATGCCCCACGAGTCGGGCATACTCTGGAAGAGCGAGAAGTTGCAGAAGTACTTGTCGGCCATCTGCTTGTCGAGGTTGCGAAGTTCGTCGGGCACATGCTTCTGGTGGTGTGCCAACTCAGCTACTTCGTGGCTTATGGCCCAGTAGAGCGACTCGATCTGTGCGCGCGTCTTGAGGTCGATAATGCCGTGGCGGAAGAGGTCGAGCGCTTCTTCGCGGATGTCCTCCGCGTCGTGCCAGTCCTCGAGGAGCGAGCGCGAAGAGAGTTTGTCCCAGATTTCCGTGAGGTCGTGTACGAGCTTGTGGTCGTCCTCTCCTGGCACGAAGTCTTCGGGCATCTGCGGTGCAGAGACACTTTCCAGGACATCGATGATGAGCACGCTGTGGTGCGCGGTCAACGAACGGCCACCTTCCGTGATGAGGTCCGGGTGGGGGATATCGTTCTTGTTGGCTGCCTCTACGAAGGTGTAGATGCAGTCGTTGACGTACTCCTGTATGCTGTAGTTCACGCTGCTCTCGCTGTTGCTGCTGCGCGTGCCGTCGTAGTCGACGCCGAGGCCGCCGCCGCAGTCCACGAACTTGATGTCGAAGCCCATTGCATGAAGCTGGACATAGTATTGTGCCGCTTCGCGAAGGGCGGTGCTGATGCGGCGAATCTTGTTGATTTGACTGCCGATGTGGAAATGGATGAGGCGCAGGCAGTCGCGCAGGCCGAGCTCGTCGAGCATCTGCAAGGCCATCAGGAGCTCGGAAGAATTGAGTCCGAACTTCGATGCGTCGCCGCCGCTCTCGCTCCACTTGCCGCTGCCGTTGCTGGCAAGCTTGATGCGAATGCCGAGGTTAGGATGCACGCCGAGCTTCTTTGCAGTCTCGGCAATGACGGCAAGCTCGGGCAGTTTCTCGATGACGAGGAAGACGCGCTTGCCCATCTTCTGTGCCAACAGCGCCAGCTCGATGAAGTTCTGGTCCTTGTGGCCGTTGCAGATGATGAGGCTGTCCGAGTCCATGTTGGTGGCAAGCACGGCATGAAGCTCAGGCTTCGAGCCAGCCTCGAGGCCCAGGTTGTAGCGTTTGCCGTGGCTGATGATTTCCTCCACGACGGGTCGCATCTGGTTCACCTTGATGGGGAAGATGATGAAATGCTCGCCCTTGTAGTCGTACTCCTTGGTAGCTTTGCGGAAGCATTCGTCGGTCTTCTCGATGCGATTGTCGAGGATGTCGGGGAAACGGAGAAGGACAGGAGCCGTGACGTGGCGAGTGGCCAGTTGGTCCACGACTTCCTTGAGGTCCACCTGCACGCTGTTCTTCTTGGGCGTGACATAGACGTGCCCTTTCTCGTTGATGCCAAAGTAATTGACTCCCCAGCCCTTGATGTTGTAGAGCTCTTCGGAGTCCTCAATGCGCCACTTTTTCATTTGCGGTCTTACGATTTATTGTTTGCTGAAGTCTGGGAGTCCAGTCTGGGAGATCGGTGAAATCATTCACGAGTAGTTTGCAAATCATTCACGAGTAGTTTGCAAATTACACACGAGTAGTTTGCCATTTTCACACGAGTAGTTTGGCATCGCCCCACGAGTGGTCGTAGGCTGTCTGCTTAACTTCTTGACTTCTTGACCTTTCCTGTTTCTCCCAAGTTACTTCCGAAACCTAAACTTTATTGTTTTTTATTTTCCCTGAATGGGGTTAGGGTTTCCCTATAGTCCCAGTTCTTTGCGAATGAGCTGTACGCTGGTCTGCAGCTTGTCGTAGTTGTCGAGCAGCGTGACGTCCACCACATGCTGTGCCTTGAGGTAGAAGGGTTCGCGCTCGCGGAGTGAGGTGCGGATGTAGTCGAGCAGTTCCTCTTCGCTCTTGCCCTTGAGCAGTGGGCGTTCCACCTTTCGCATCTTGAGATGCTCGGCCAGCACTTCGGGCGTGGCTTTCAGATAGACGCTCTCGCCCACGCTGCGGATGTAGTCGATGTTGTCGAAGAAACAGGGTGTGCCTCCGCCGCAGCTCAGCACGATGTCCTCAAACTCGGCCACCTCGTGGAGCATACCTTTTTCCAGCAGACGGAAGCCATCTTCGCCGCGTTCCTCAAAGAGTTGTGCCACGGTGCGGTGGTAGCGCGTCTCGATGTACCAGTCGAGGTCGTAGAAAGAGCGGCCGAGACTGGCGGCAAGCTGTCGGCCCACGGTCGTCTTTCCCGAGCCCATGTAGCCTATGAGTATGATGCTTTTCATTTGCGTGCAAAGCGTCTGCGGGTTGGTTCTTTGGCAGGCTTTTCGTCCTGACCGTGGATAATCTCCATGCACTCGTCGTAGGTCAAGTCCTTGGCTCGGTCGTGCAGATTCTTGGGCAAGCGGTAGTTGATGCCCTTGTAAGAGATGTAGGGGCCGTAGCGACCGTTGAGCACCTCCAGCTCTGCATCCTCTTCGAAGGTCTTGAGGTGGCGTTCTGCCTCTTCCTGATGCTTGCGGTGCATCATGATGACAGCTTGCTCGAAGGTGACTTCCATCGGGTCGATGCCCTTGGGAATGGAGACATAGGAGCCTTTGTGAGCGACGTATGGGCCGTACTTGCCGGCACCGATGGTGATGGGCTCGCCCTCGTATGTGCCGAGCTTGCGCGGCAATTGGAAGAGTTCGAGCGCTTCCTCCAGGGTGATGGTCTCGAGCTTTTGCCCGGAGGCCAGTTGTGCGAAACGCGGCTTCTGCCCGTTCTCGCCTGCTCCCATCTGCACGACGGGGCCGAAGCGACCTATCTTCACCGTGACGGGAGCGCCCGTCTTGGGGTCGTTGCCAAGCAGTCGCTCGCCCACCTTGTGCTCAGTGTGCGTGCTCACCGACTTTTCCACGAGCGGTTCAAAGCCTTCGTAGAATTTCTTGACCACGCCTTCCCATTCCATCTTGCCTTCGGCTATCTCGTCGAACTCCTTTTCGATGTCGGCCGTGAAGTTGTAGTCCATGATTTCCGGGAAGTTCTCGATGAGGAAATCGTTCACCACGATGCCCGTGTCGGTGGGCATCAGTTTGCCGCGCTCCTGCCCGATGACCGTCGTGTGCGACGCTTCGGCTATCTGGTCTCCCTCAAGCGTGATGGTCTTGTAGGCACGCTGTTCGCCCGGACGGTCGCCTTTCTCCACATACTCGCGCTGCTGAATGGTGGTGATGGTGGTGGCATAAGTGCTCGGACGGCCAATGCCCAGTTCCTCAAGCTTACGCACGAGGCTGGCTTCGTTGTAGCGCACCGGGCGCTGCGAGAAACGTTGCGTAGCCACAATCTGCTGGCGGCCGAGGCTCTCGCCGCGCTTCAAGGCAGGCAGAGTGCTGAGGTTGTCGCCGTCGCTGTCGCCGTCCATATTGTTATCGACGAGTGGAGAGGCAGAACCATAGATGTGCAGGAAACCGTCGAACTTCACTACCTCGCCTTCGGCCACAAAGGTCTCCTCATGGCCGCTTATGCTGATGCTCGCCTGAGTGTGCTCCAACTCTGCATCGGCCATCTGGCATGCGATGGTGCGCTTCCAAATGAGTTCGTAGAGACGGCGCTCCTGCTGGCTGCCTTCTATCTCCTGCCGGTCCATGTAGGTGGGGCGGATGGCTTCGTGAGCTTCCTGTGCTCCCTTCGAGCTGGTGTGGTATTGGCGTGTCTTGACATAACGTTCGCCCATCTGCTCGGCAATGACCTTTTTGCTCGCACCGAGGCAGAGGCTGGAGAGGTTGACGCTGTCGGTTCGCATATAAGTGATGCGTCCGCTCTCGTAGAGGCGCTGTGCCACCATCATTGTTTGCGCCACGGTGAAGCCGAGCCTGTGGGCTGCCTCTTGCTGCAAGGTGCTGGTGGTGAAGGGAGGTGCAGGCGAACGGCGCACGGGCTTCGTCTGTATGTCGTCCACGGTGAACTGGCTGTCCTTGATGCTCTCGAGGAAAGCCTTCGCCTCTTCGGCAGTCTGGAAGCGGCGGCTCAACACAGCCTTCACCGTCTCGCCTGCGGCATTGAACAAAGCCGTCACGCGATAGCTCTCCTCGCCCTTGAAGTTCTCAATCTCACGCTCGCGCTCCACAATGAGCCTCACCGCTACGCTCTGCACGCGGCCTGCCGAGAGACTGGGCTTCACTTTGCGCCAAAGCACCGGACTGAGCTTGAAGCCCACGATGCGGTCGAGCACACGGCGGGCCTGCTGAGCGTTCACCAGGTTGAGGTCAATCTGCCGGGGATGCTCAATGGCATCAAGGATGGCAGGCTTCGTAATCTCGTGGAACACGATGCGGCGCGTGGTGTCAGGTTTGAGTCCAAGCACTTCGTAGAGATGCCAGCTGATGGCTTCTCCCTCGCGGTCTTCATCGGAAGCCAGCCACACCATTCGAGCTTGATCTGCTTGGCTCTTGAGTTGCGCCACAACCTTCTGCTTGTCGGCGGGCACTTCGTATTTAGGCTCAAACGTCTTCTCGTCCACACTGAACGAGCGTTTCTTCAAGTCGCGGATGTGTCCGTAGCTCGACATCACCTTGTACTTGTCGCCCAGGAACTTTTCTATCGTCTTAGCCTTTGCCGGGCTCTCCACAATTACCAGATTATCTTTCATGTCTAATAATGGTCAATTTTCAGTTTTCAATGATTTAGCGGCTGCAAAGGTAAGGCTTTTTTTCTAATTTACACATTATATATATAGAAAAATGTACTTTCTCCTAAAATTCTTCATTCTTCGCCACACATTATATATATATTTATTATGTACTGCGTACGCACGTACGCGAGCGTGTTGGGTTGGTGAGGGTGAAGAGGATGAAGTAAGGGCATAAAAAATATGCGCCTGAAGGAATCAGACGCATATAGATTGAGAGGTATCAACTTTATTTTTCCACGACAGTCCAGCCGCTGGGGATGCCGCTGATGCCTGTCTGCCATGTTACGCCTGCGGCTTTGGTAAAGGTGCCTGTGGAGGGTACGCCATCGAGCCAAGTGCTTGTGGTGTAGGACCCAAGATTTGTGGCGAGGCATTCAACCGCGTTTAGGCTTGAGCAGCCTTTGAACATACCATAATAGCAACTCTCTACCAGCGTGGGGGCAGGCAGCACGGGAGCTTTGGTCAAGCTGGTGCAGCCTTCGAACATACGGCTATAGCAACCCTCTGCCAGCGTTTCCGAGGGCAGCTTGGGCGCTGTGGTCAAGCTGGTGCAGCCTAAGAACATACACCAATAGCACTGCTTTGCCAGCGTTTCCGAGGGCAACTCGGGCGCTCTGGTCAGGCAGGTGTATTGGAACATGGTTGTATAGCACTCTTCTGTCAGCGTTGTGGCGGGCAGCAGCAAATCCTTAGTGGGGTGGCTGTAAATGGGCATAAGATAATCTTCACTACCACTTAACAAGCCATAAAAAATGAAATTTCTCGGCAAAGTTGTGGCTGTGGCGAAGTTCTCCTTATAGAGAAGGCTCATGACGTTGCCATAGAGGTAGCAAGGTGCAGTGCAATAGTATCTACCTAGTCCTTCTCCTTCTGTCCCATGATTGTCGCCTCGGAACGAAATCTTGTCGCCAACATTTGCGAGGGTGATTCTTTCGTTCATCGTGTAGTCAGTCCATTCGCCATCATTTATTCTGCATTCTAATACCGCATTAGAATAATACCCGGCACTGAAAACAACTATTGCTCCGGCCTCCATGGCTTCGAAGGTAAGCGGGGTTTTGAGTGGGGGCTCAAAGAAGGTCATTTTAAACGTGGGCCGATAGAACATGCCGGCCTCCAAATGCGCGCTGGCAATCTTTTGATAATCTTTGCCGCTTTCGGTTTCCAACTCGAACTTCATGCTGTTGTTCGAGGGCATCATCGCTACATAGACTGCAGCCATCGGGGAAGGCGTGGTGACGGTAATCACTTCGGTTGTGGCAAGATCCGTAATGGTGAGGTTTGTGATGTTCTCGATGGCTTGTTCGTTCTCGTCAGTGAACTGGAACTTGCAGATGGCGAACTGGTTTACGAGCGTAACGGTGCCGTTGGGCTGTGCCGTGGTGCCGTCAACAACGAGTGTGCCATTGGCGGTAGCGATGTCGAGCGTGCTGCTCAGTGTGGCGAGCGTGCCGTTCTGAGAGCTGAGTACGTCGCTCCTGAGTCCGCTACCGTTGGCTGCTGTAAAGGGATAGACGTAGGTGACAGCCTGGTTGTTGGACGTTCCTGCGGGCAGCGTAGCGGTTACGGTAGCACTTCCGTCCGCATCCACTTCGGTAACTGTGGCCGTGTACTTGTCGCCGCCGAAGACGATGGCAATCTGTTCGCCCACTTGCCAGGAAGCTGAGAGCGTGCCGTCGCCCGGGTCGCTGAGGGCACGGCTGGTGCCGTTCTTCACGCCGAATGTGGCGGTGAAAGTGATGCCATCCGAGACGGGTTGCACAGACTCGGGTTTAACGATTTCATTGTCGTTGCTGCACGCCCAGGCCATTGCCAGAAGCAACAACGTGCCAAGATACTTAAAGGTTTTCATTGTCTATAATGTTTAATGTTTTATTTCATTTTGTCGGCAGGGCGCAATCAGTCGAATCCCGTGCCTCCGTCGCCATAGCCCGAGCGGCTGCTGACGTTGGAATCGTCCCAGCTGCCCATGCCGTAGCCCGAGCGTCTGCCCATTCCGGAGTCGTCGTAGCCGTCGCCTCCGTCGCCATAGCCCGAGCGTCCGCCCATACTTGAGCTGCTGTAACCATTGCCTCCTTCGCCATAGCCCGAGCGGCTAAAGTTCATCAGGTGTGTTTGCTGATGCAGTTCCACGACCGTCATTGTGGGTTCCTCATAAGGTTTCATAATCATAAGGTTGTTTATGCTTTTCCGCTGCAAATGTAAGATTTTTTGTGGGGATTACACACATTATATGTAAGAAAAATGCACTTTTCCCCCTTTTTTTATTTTTTCATTGTTTCATTCTTTTGTTTTTATATATTGGTAGGATGAATAATGCATACTGAACTTGTCCTGCAGGTTTATAAGCAGCTGCGGCAGGGTTGTCATCGCGGCAGGCAGGAAGCCAGCAGAACAGCACGACAGGGATGGCAGTTCCGGGAACAACGATGGCAGGAATAGGTCAGCGGAAAGCCTCAACGAAGGAAGTGCGGCCAGCCGTCTTTGCCCATTTTGAGACGGAAGAGGACTGCCTTTCGACCTTCCTCATAGCGGTTCCAATAGTAAGCATGGCAGAGGTAGTACATCTTTTTCCCTGAGGTGCGGACCATCGTGCCGTGCCCGCAGCTTTGGATAAGGGAGTCTCCTTCCAAGATAGGATTGCCTGCATATTTCTCCCACGGCCCACGGATGTTGCGGCTACGGGCAACGCTGACGGCATAATCGCTCCGCGGCGAACAGCAATCGCGAATGCTGTAGAGGAGATACCACCAGTCGCCTTCCTTGAAGACGCACTGCCCTTCCATGCCCTGCCGCTCGTCGTCGCGCAGAAGCATGAAAGGTTTGCCCTCGAGGTGCAGTCCGTCGGGCGAGAGGGGCTGGCAGAGGAGTTCGATGGGGCGGTGGCTTGGGTCGAGACCGTAAGCCTTCCATGTGATGTAGAGCTGAGGGCCGTCGGCAAAGACGAAGGCGTCGATGGCCTCGTTGGTGGTGCGTACGAGCGGACCGTGGTCGCGGAAAGTCCCTTCGGGCCCTTCGGCTACGGCCACACCGATGCAGCTTGTGCTGTCGCTCTTCTGGCGTGCCGTGTAGTAGCAGAGCACCTTGCCGTTGAGTTCGAAAAGCTCCGGTGCCCAGAAGCTGCCGCAAGTCCAGTCGGGCCAGCGGTCGAAGACGAAGCCCATCGGCTCCCATTGTCGCAAGTTGCGCGAGCGGTAGCGGCGGTAGGCCTGTGGCCTGTTGCCCGACGTGGCAGCCGCATAGTAGGTCTTGCCCACACGGATGACGGAGGGATCGGGCGCGTCGGCATCAATCACGGGATTGACTATCTTCTGGGGAAAAGCAGCGAGGCTCGACAGCAGGAACGCCGCTGCAAGGAAGGCAGAATGGGGTCTCATAGCACACATTACTTATTATTCTGCCTACAAAAGTACAAAAAGATTGGAGATTAGGGATTAGAGATAAGAGATTTTTTGTAATTTTGCACGGAATTATAGCCAATAAATGAAAAAACACACCTTCCTGTCCATCCTTTTTCTGTGGGTTTCGCTTCGCACGCTTGCCTTCGACACCACGGTGCCTGCCTTCCACTGGACATTGCCCACCACGCTGGAAGGCATCCGCCAGGAGTGTGCCAGGACGAAGCCCGCCAGACCCTCCCCCGACCCCTCCCTTGCAGGGAGGGGAAAAGATACTTCTGGAAGACTATATACTCCCCTTCCTACAAGGGAGGGGTCGGGGGTGGGTCCGAAGACTCTCACGGTCTCTCCCGAAGCCACCAACGTCCAGAACAAGGAACGCTACTGGACGGTCAGGCGCGACCTGACGCTCGCCAGCGTGCCCTACATTGCCTTGGGCGCAGCAACCCATGCCATCAAGAAGGATGTGAGGAAGGTGAACAGGGACATCAACTACGGCTTCCACAACAAGGCCGACGACTATGTGCAGTATGCGCCGCTTGCGCTCACCTGGACTCTGAAGGCCACGGGCTATCAGGGCCGTTCGAAATGGGGACGACTGCTGGCAAGCAATGCCCTCTCCGCTGCCATCATGGCCGGACTGGTGAACGGCGTGAAGTACACGGCAAAGGAGATGCGGCCAGACGGCTCTAAGTCCAACTCCTTTCCCTCCGGCCATACCGCCACGGCGTTCATGGCTGCCACCATACTGCACAAGGAGTACGGACTGACACGCAGCCTCTGGTTCAGTGTGGGGGGTTACACTATCGCCACAGGCATCGGGGCTTTCCGCGTGATGAACAACCGTCACTGGGTAAGCGACGTGTTGGCCGGGGCAGGCATCGGCATCCTTTCCGCGGAACTGGGTTACGCCATTTCCGACCTCATCTTCAAGGACAAGCACACCCTGCGCCGCGAGATGGAGAATCTGGGCGACCTCAGCGAGCACCCCTCGTTCTTCTCCCTGCAGGCCGGTGCCGGCTTCACGTTCGGGAGCAGGAGAGTGCCCGAAGACATCGTGGCTGCATCGGGACCGGGAAGCATCAAGCACGGCCCGGGCTCCGTGATTGGCGCAGAAGCGGCCTACTTCATCAACCAGTGGCTCGGGTTCGGCGTGAGGGCACGCATCAGCAGCACGGCCGTCACGCCACGCTGGGACGGCACGGAGGACGTCTGGACAAGCGGACTGCAAAGGTACAATCCGCAGGCGAACCAGTACGAGCGCCCCTCCACGGCCGACCCCTCCTACCGGCACGGCACCGGCACCCGCCGGGACCAGCTCTCGAGCTTCGACATCATGGGCGGCGCCTACGGCCAACTGCTGCTGGGCAGGCGCATGAGCCTCGGGGCAAAGCTGCTCTTCGGCCACAGGCAGTCGGGCGACATCTGGTTCTGGGCCGACCGTTCGGGCAGCGACGACGACGACGAAAAGCTCTTCCACGACTTCCTGGCGGAGATGACAAACGTGGAAAAGCTGAACGACATCAACACATACGACCGCGTGCAGGCCATCGACCTGGGCGGCAAGGCGGGCTTCATCCTCGGCACCGGCATCAGCTTCTCCCTTGCCCTGAAGCACAACATCGTGTGGCGGATAGGCTTGGACTACGACTTCACCCGCGCCCGCTACGAGTATGAATACATGAACTTCAGCCTCGTGGACGAAGCCAACCACTATCTTCTCTCAGGAGGGACGGCCGACGGGGGACTGAGCTCAGGAGACATGGTGGCGGGGAGCTTCCGCCGCAGCCTGCACCAGCTGACGCCTCACTTCGGCATCTGCTTCGGTTTCTAATACGACTCGTTTTCGCTCGGGAAGTCCTTCGCCTTGACGTCCGTGACGTACTGTCCCACGGCATCCGTAATGGACGTGGCGAGGTCGGCGTAGCGGCGCAGGAACTTAGGCGAGAAGCCATTGTTCATGCCCAGCATGTCGTGCACCACGAGCACCTGTCCGTCGGCCTGCCCGGCCCCGATGCCTATGATGGGAACCTTCACCTCCCGGCACACCCTCTGCGTCAGTGCTGCCGGTATCTTCTCGAGGACTATGGCAAAACAGCCCATCTCGCTCAGCAGCCTGGCGTCGCTCATGAGCTTCTCGGCCTCGGCCTCCTCCTTGGCACGCACGGCATAGGTGCCGAACTTGTTGATGCTCTGCGGCGTCAGGCCAAGGTGGCCCATCACGGGAATGCCTGCGTCGAGGATGGCACGCACGGTGTCCTGTATCTCCACCCCCCCTTCCAGCTTGAGCGCATCGCAGCCGCTCTCCTGCATGATGCGGATGGCATTCTTCACGCCCTCCGTGGCGTTGACCTGATAAGTGCCGAAGGGCATGTCGCAAACCACGAGCGCCCGCTGCACACCCCGCACTACGCTGCGGGCATGATAAATCATCTGGTCGAGCGTAATGGGCAACGTCGTCATGTTGCCCGCCATGACGTTGCTGGCACTGTCGCCAATGAGGATGACGTCGACGCCAGCCTGGTCCACCAGCCGAGCCATCGTGTAGTCGTAGGAAGTGAGCATGGCTATCTGCTGACCCTGTTCCTTCATTTCAATCAGACGACGCGTCGTCACCTTACGCGTGTCGCTTACTAAATATCCACCCATTTCAATTTACAATTTGACTATTTACAATGTACAATTTATGTACGATTTATTTACTATTT
>CAMVDV010000043.1 GCA_947166305.1 uncultured Prevotellaceae bacterium
GTGTAAAGACGGTGACGTCAAAGCCGAGCCTTACTAATTGCCCGAAACTTTCCTCAGCACGTCGGTTATACTTGCAGCTTTTTATTGGAAGATGCGCATTGCATTTGCTTTTGCCCAAATATGTCGCCTTATTGACAAGGTGTCGAGACCGGGCTTCGGCTCGGCAATGTTCAAACTTGTTTGTCATTGCGCTCACCTTGCACCGGTATTCAGGTGGTTATAGTGGCGGGGTTCCACCTCTTCCCATTCCGAACAGAGAAGTTAAGCCCGCCCGCGCCGATGGTACTGCACACCCGTGGGAGAGTAGGTAGCCGCCGTTTTTATTGAGGAAGCCCTCCGAGAGCAATCTCGGGGGGCTTTTTTGTGTATTGCCTCTCCCCGTCCCTCCCCCGAGGGGGAGGGGGAAGGGAGGTGATGGGAATGATGGGAGGAATGGGGAGCGATGGGAGGAATGGGAATGATGATGATGCAGAAAGTTTGCTGAATGTTTGGTGGGAAAGGAGAAAAACCGTAACTTTATGGCGGAGAAGATACTGGAAGACAGGTAAGATGGTAAAATACAAAGGAGAAAAGAATACAAAGAAGTCAAATAAGAAAAAGGATACAAAGGAGGCAGTGATGGGAGACTGAGAAGTAGAGGGAGAGGAAGGAGAAGAGAAGAAAAGAAGAAAAAGAAAAGAGGAAGAAAAAGGTAAGTAAGCGAGAAGCAATGAAGCAAGCTTAGTGCGACAAGATGTGATGGCAATATCCTGGGGCACCTACAAGTGGATGAATGCTGGACAGTCGAGCGCCAGTCAGATTAACAAGTACACCATTGCCGATGGTCTGACAGAGTGCTGCTGGTATCGCAATGGCACGTTTATTGGCGACGTCAAGGTGGAGCTTGACTCCGAGGATGATGCCGCCACGGCCAATTGGGGGAGCGGCTGGCAGATACCGAGCGAAGCTCAGGTTGAGGAACTTGTCAGCGGCGATTACACTTATACAGAGTGGGTAAAACAGAATGGTGTAAGAGGCAGACGGATTATGAGCAAGAGCAATGGCAACAGTATCTTCCTACCCGCTGCGGGCATCCGCTCCGGGACGAAGACCTACTATGAGATCGATTCTTGCCGATATATGTCGCGAACAATCTACACCAAGTTTGAACCTGCCTCTGGTGACATATTGATTTTAGAATTCTCCGAGAGCAAGTTTTGGTTGGATTTTGAGGGACGTGACGAAGGTCTGACTGTTCGTCCTGTGCGCACAAGATAAGAGCAGGAAGTCGGAAAATAAGAGAATTAGAAATTTAGAAAATAAGAAAGGCGGCGGGCTGGCTCCATAAGGGGAGCGGGTCTGCCGCTTTTTTGCTTGTGATGTTTTTGCGGGATTGCAAATCCCTATATTCCATGCGTGCGGATTGCAAATCCGCACGAACTGGGTTCGTCTTCCCTCTGATGAACTGCATTCTTTTAGCGGACAAGCATTAATATTCCATTCGTGCGGATTGCAAATCCGCACGAACCGGGGTGGGGAATCCGTACGAACTGGGGTGTTGATTGCTGCATCATGATGAAGCAATTGCAGGGTCATGATGCTGCAATTGCATGGTCATGACCATGCAATAAAAAACCTGTAGGGTGTCGGGTGATGCGGCGTGGCTTTACGGAAACATAAGAACGTGACGATGGCGATAGGGGCGTTGGGCATATTGGATAGGGGTGTTGGGCATATTTGATAGGGATGTTGGGCATATGTGATAAGGGTGTTGGGCATATTTGATAGGGGTGTTGAACGATGGCGGTAGGGATGTTGGGCGAGGTCGATAGGGATGTAGGAAGATGGCGATAGGAATGTTGGGTGAGGTCGGCTGGCGTGTTGGGCGAATGTTATATGGATGTGGGGAAATGGCTGAAATTCAGCGCGTCGAGGGCGGTCAAGATATGGTTGCGATGGTTTTGCGGGCTTTGTAATCGTTTTGTAACGCGTTTTTTTTGTATGTTTGGCGTTGTCGGTGTATCTTTGTAGCCACAACGATAAAAACACTTTGACAAATGGAAACTACGACGGACTACTTTTCTATTGTGATGAAACTGCTGGGGGCGCTGAGCCTTCTCATCTTCGGCATGAGGATGATGAGCGATGCCTTGCAGAAGATGGCCGGCCCTCAGTTGCGTCATATCCTGGCGCGCATGACGTCGAACCGTCTGACGGGTATGCTGACGGGCACTTTGGTGACGTGTGCCGTGCAGTCGTCTTCGGCCACTACGGTCATGACGGTTTCGTTTGTCTCGGCCGGACTTCTGACGCTCGGCCAGGCCATTTCGGTCATCATGGGTGCTAACATCGGCACCACGCTG
Organism: uncultured Prevotellaceae bacterium; assembly: GCA_947166305.1. Lineage (GTDB taxonomy): Bacteria > Bacteroidota > Bacteroidia > Bacteroidales > Bacteroidaceae > Physcousia. The sequence continues at coordinate 2,343 of CAMVDV010000043.1, forward strand.
ACGGCTTGGATCATGTCGTTGGGCTACAATGTGGACCTCACCAGTGTGGTCTTCCCTGCCTTCCTTGCGGGCATCATTCTTATCTATCAGAAGCGCTATCGCTTTATGGGTGACTTGCTTTTCGGCACAGCCTTCCTTTTCCTTTCGCTCGTCATGCTGAGTGCTGCCGGCAATGACCTTGACCTGGAGCACAATGAGTCGGTGGTGAACTTCTTCGCTTCGTTCGATACTGGCAGCTACTGGACGATTCTTTCCTTCCTTGCCATCGGCACGCTCATCACATGCCTTGTGCAATCGTCGGCTGCGATGATGGCCATCACCATCCTACTCTGTTCCACGGGTGTGCTACCCATCTACCTTGGCATCGCTCTTGTCATGGGTGAGAACATCGGCACCACTGCCACTGCCAACCTTGCCGCCTTGGGTGCCAACACGCAGGCTCGCCGGGCTGCGCTCGCACACTTGCTCTTCAATGTCTTCGGGGTCATCTGGGTGCTCTGCATCTTCTTTCCCTTCGTCGACCTTGTGTGCCACCTTGTCGGCTACAACCCAGAGCTTTCGGGTCAGACAAAGCTGTTGCCCGTGGTCCTGGCCATGTTCCATACTTGCTTCAACGTGACGAATACGGCTCTTCTCATCGGTTTCATTCCGCAGATGGAGCGCATCGTCTGCTGGCTTTTGCCAGAGAAGGCGCAGCCGAAGGAAGAGGAATTCAGTCTGCAATTCATCCATGCTAACCTCATCCAGACGCCCGAAATTGCCATTCTCCAAGCGCAGAAGGAGACGGCACGCCTCGGCCTGCACGTCCAGGAGATGTTCGCTCTCGTCCGTCAATTGCTGGAAGAAAAGAACTCGGAGAAGGCTACATTATTATATCATAAGGTGGAAAAGCAGGAGGACTTCTCTGACAAGATGGAGATAGGCATCGCCCGTTTCCTGGGACAGGTGAGCGAATTTCACCTGAGCGACGATACTAAGACGAAGGTGAGACAGATGATGCGCGAGATAGGCGAACTGGAATCCATCGGCGACGCCTGCCAACACTTGGCCAGAACCCTTAACCGTCGGCAGGAATCGGGAGTCGACATGACCCCCGAGCTCTACGATAAGCTCCGACAGATGATGCAGCTCACCGACCAAGCCCTCACCCAGATGAACACAGTGATGACCGGTCATGGCAGAAGGCACGACATCGGCCAGACATATCGCCTTGAAGAACAGATAAACGAAATGCGTCAGACGCTCAAGGATGAGAACTTCCGCGCCGTGGACAATAGGCTCTACGACTACACCGTGGGCACCATGTTCATCGACCTCGTGGGCGACTGCGAGAAACTGGGCGACTATGTCGTCAACGTTGTGCAGGCTCGTCTCGGACAAGCAAGATAATTCTCTCTGCACCCCAGCACGATTTTCCCCTCATTTGCAGGCGGATGACAGAAGAATACACGAAAAAAAATCTGTAAAGTTTTTGTCATATCGCCAAGACTTTGTACTTTTGCATTCAAGAACGGTCAGGTGCTCATCGTCAAGCCTGACGGCAAGGTTTTTACAACATGGCTGGCGCAAGAATCTATTGATTCTGTCGAGCCAGACCGATACCCTCTGATATAATACGAAGCGGACTCCACGAGTTGTGCGGATTGACTTTGCATCGTCGTCCGCCACTCGTGGAGTCCGCTTTGTATTCGTTTTGTCTTCTTTCCCTTCAGTCTTTCAGCGCGAGACCTTGTCGATGCGCAGCCTCAGCGTGCCGACTGGGACCTTGACTTCTACTTCGTCGCCCTCGTTTTTGCCAAGGATGGCTTGTGCAATGGGCGACTTGATGGAGAGTTTTCCTTCGGCCATATTTGCTTCGTGCAGGCTGGCAATGGTGTAACAGAGCTTGGCGCCTGTTCCGAGGTTGGTCATTTCCACCTTGCTGAGCAGTCCGATGCCGTCGCTTCGGAGCTTCGATGTGTCTATCACCCTGGCAAATTCCAGCACACGTTGCAGGAACCTGATCCTGCCCAAGAGCTTTCCTTGCTCTCGCTTGGCAGCATGATATTCGAAGTTCTCGCTGAGGTCGCCCTTGTCGCGCGCTTCGGAGATGGCATCCTTCACGCGCGGCAGTTCCACGGTCTCCAGTTCATGGAGCTCGGCAGCTATCTTGTCGTAGCCTTCCTTCGACATGTATTCCATTATAAAGAAGAAAAAATTTAGACGTTAAAAGTTAGGATTTGAAAATTTTTGTTGCCGGAAAGCGGTCTTTGGCTTGGCGGAAAATGTCGGATTCCCTTTAGGCATCGGCAAAGACCTTGCCGTCGGCGAGTGTGACCTGCAGCGGACGGTACTCGGAGTGGAAGTCGTTCTTGAGCCTATCCAAGTAGCGTTCGCTTTCCCACTTGCACATGGGCAGGTCGTGGAGCAGGTAGTTGCCGCAGGTCTCGGGCGTCGTGGCAGGCACTTCGGTCTGCGTGAGAATCCATTCGAGGCAACGGATGGTGAGCTGACGCAAGTCCTCGACCGAGTACGCTCCCGTCATGATGATGTACATCCCTGTGAGGCAACCCATCGGACCCACATAGACGACGTCGGCTTTGGCCTCGCTGTTGCGGAACCATGTTGCCATGAGATGCTCCAAACTGTGCATGGCGGCTGGAGCAACGGCAGGTTCTTTGTTCGGCTCGGTAATGCGGAGGTCGAAGGTGGTGAAGCCTTTGTCCTGTCGAGAAACGTAGATGCCCGGCTTGAGCTGAGTGTGGTCGATGGTGAAACTTTGTATTACTTCCATTTCTTTTTCGTTGATTTATGTATTTGTCTTTCAGTCTTTTGTTGGTAGAAGCACGCCGTTGGTGCACTTTCCAAACTGCAAAGTTAGATAAAATTCCCGAATAATTAGTCATTTATGCAGAAAATTTTCTCCGCCAGGCATCGGCTTCCGGCTGTAAAGCCATAGGCGATTGCATTGATGTAAAGACGCTTCGGCCTTCTGTCAGAGCAAAAATGCAAAGAATGCCATCTTCCGATTGCCTTAGGCGAATTGACAAATTGCTGGAAATTTACTCTTTTTGCTTACACATCGCATTTTGTTAGATTCGCCAGGAGCGCGAGAAATCGTCCGTGTGGCACTTTCCTACCCAAAAGACAAAATAAGGGCTTAAATCGAAAGGCATTTCAAAAGCTGTTGACATCCAGTTTGATAGAAATATATTCCAACATTTTACTTTCAACATAAAAACGCCGTTTTGCTATCTACGCTTGACAAAAACGACTGTTTTGGCGTCGATTTCTTCGATTTTCGGCGTTTTTTTTCACCAAACATTCCGTGCCATAATTTCAAGAACAACGTGCTGTGTTGGCAATCACGGCACGCTGTGTTTTCTGCCACCGCACTTCGTGTTGGCAAAAACGGCGTGTTTTGCCCACTTTTTCGGCACGCCGTTAAATGACATAATGAAAGTGAAACAAGAAAAAAGGCGACGTTTTGATTTTCTTCGCCAAGTGGGGTGGGGGGTAGATTATTTGCCGATTTCGGCCAAAATCGGTGCCACATGTTCCGGACTCGCACCGAGGGAAATGGCCGTGCGGCAGTCCTGTCGGGCCAGTCGCTTCTTCTTCATGGTGAGATAGAGCGAGGCGCGCGTGAGGTAACACTCGGGATTGTCCGGCTCCAGCTCGATGGCCGTTTGCACGTCCTTCATGGCCTTTTCGTACTCTTTGCGTTTCTCGAGCAGTCCACATCGCGCCAGTAGGTGGCGGACATGCGTGGGGTGTAGGCGGACGAGGGCGTCCAGTCCCTCCATCGCCTCGCGCGGTCGGCCGTCTTTACTATTGAGGATGGCCAGCCCGAGGCGTGCGTCTTCGTGCATCGGATTGAGCTCCAGCAGCCGGTTGTAATCGCTCCGTGCCTCCTTGAAGCGTCGCTGTTGCGTCAGGATAAAAGCGCGGAAGAAGAGTGCCTCCTCGCAGTCCTTGTTGTCTTCGAGCACCTTGTTGTAGTCGGTCAAGGCCCGTTCCTGGTTGTTCAGCTGTAGATAGAGCGAGGCACGGCCAAGCAGTAGGTCGGGCGAGGGTGAGAGTTCGATGCCCCGGCCGTAGGCATCGAGCGCTTTCTCGCTTTCTCCTTGGCGGCAAAGCACTTCGCCCAGGTACTGATAGAGTATGGCGTTGGATTTCTTGAGCGGGTCGATGGCAATAGTCTGCCTGATGAGGGCCTCGGCCTTCGTGAGCGAGTCGGCAGCCAAGGCTTCGATGATTTGCTTCACTCCCTGCTCGTAGAGCTGGGCACGAACAGGCTGAAAGCCGAAGGCTGAGAGCATGAAGATGCATAGGAACACGAGGCGTCGCACAATCGCGCAGTCAGTCTCCTTCCTTTTCATGTTCCGATGTATGAATTGTTGAACTCCCAAATTACAAATCCTTGCTTGTTTAGGCGGATGCGCCACGGCGTGTCCCTACATCTCTATGGTTTGTGCCCTGTCAGGCCCTACTGATACGATGGTGATGGGCGTGCCTGTGGCCTTCTCGATGTAGGATATGTAGTCCTTGAGCTGGCTTGGGAACTGACTGACGCTGGTGAGGTGTGTCAGATCGGTCTGCCATCCGGGCAACGTTTCATAGACTGCCTTCCATCCCTCCGTGTCGTAAGGCATCTGATCGGTAACGATGCCATCTTTCTCGTATGCCGTGCAGACTTTGATCTCCTTGAATGTGTCGAGCACATCGCTTTTCATCATGATGAGCTGGGTCACGCCGTTGATCATGATGGCATAGCGTAGGGCAACGAGGTCCAGCCAGCCGCAGCGACGGTTGCGCCCCGTGACGGCTCCATACTCGTGGCCTATCTCCCGAATCTTGTCTCCTGTCTCATCGAAGAGCTCTACAGGGAACGGACCGCTGCCTACGCGTGTGGAATAAGCCTTGAAGATGCCGAAGACCTCGCCAATGCTATTCGGTGCAACACCAAGTCCGGTGCAGACGCCGCCGCTCACGGTGTTGCTCGACGATACGAACGGATAGGTGCCATGGTCAATGTCGAGCATCGTGCCTTGAGCTCCTTCTGCCAGCACAGACTTGCCTTCCTGCAGGGCTTTGCCAAGTTCTATTTCAGTGTCGGTGAGCGGGAACTGCCGCATATACTCGATGCCTTGCATCCAGAGCTTTTCTTCCTCCGTGATGTCATAGTCCGTGAAGTTGAGGTCGCGCAAAGTCTGTTCGTGGCGAGCCTTCAGTGCGTTGTACTTCTCCATGAAGTTCTCGAGGATGTCACCCACGCGCAGTCCTGTCCGACTGGCCTTTTCGCTGTAGGTGGGACCAATGCCCTTGCCCGTCGTGCCCACTTTGTTCTTGCCCTTGGCGGCTTCGTAGGCACGGTCGAGTACACGGTGTGTGGGCAGGATGAGGTGGGCTCGCTTGCTGATGTGCAGTCGGCTCCTGAGGTCGTAGCCCGCCGTTTCCAGCTCTTTTGCCTCTTGCATGAAGAGATCGGGAGCGATGACACAGCCGTTGCCAATGATGTTGAGCTTCCCTTCATCGAAGATTCCGCTGGGAATACTGCGGAGCACGAACTTCTTTCCTTCAAAGATGATGGTGTGTCCGGCATTGGGTCCGCCGGCAAAACGAGCAACTATATCGTATTTGGGAGTGAAGACGTCCACGACTTTTCCCTTCCCTTCGTCGCCGAAAACGATGCCAAGCAAGGCATCAACTTTACCTTTTCTCATTTCTTTTTATTGTCCTGTTTGGTTGATTTCTGTTTTTTCTTTGCCTCTTGTCTGTTCTTTGCCTGACACTTTCGGCAAAGTCCATACATGTAGAGCAGTTTCGCCTCGATGTTGAAATAGCGGACATGCAGGCTCTGAAGGGCAAGTCGGGCAGTGCCGGTGGACACCTTTGCGATGCTACTGCACTGGCGGCAAATGACGTAGGCCTTGGGATTGCTGTCCGTTCGTATCTCATAATGCGCCGCCGTTGCCAAAGGATGCTTGATGGTCAGCCCAGCCTCGCAGAAAAGCTCCATTGAGTTGAACAGCGTTGCGCGGCTCACGCGGAAGTTTCCTTCCTGCTGCATGAGTTTCATAAGTTCGTCGATTGTGAAGATGGAGCCTGCAAGTCCTGCCACCCGAAGGACTTCGTAGCGTTCAGGAGTCTTGCGCATTCCCCTTTCCGTCAGGAAGAGGGTAAGCCTGTCGCGCAAGGAGGCGAGCGGTTCTTGCTTCTTTTCCATATCCAAGGTGCAAATTTACAACAATAAATCGAAAGTAGAAAGGCGAAAGTTGAAAATTAAGAACTAATGTCATGTTTTGGAACATCATCATAAAAAAATTACCCGAAACATGAAACATTTTGGCCTTGAATGCGTATTATTATCAATACAACAGCCAATAACGAAGCTTTCAGAGTGCCGAAAAAGAATCGTTTCGGCTCAAACAAAATCCCTTTTTACTTTCTGGAAATTAAGGTAAACCTAAGAGCAACCATCGTTTCTGCCAAGGTTCTCCTGCCTTAAGAGCGAAAAGCATCAAGTCCGGCTCAACAATTGTTGCGTTGAACCGGACTTGATGCCTTACATTATTCATATATATGCGCGAAGGTTGCCTTACTTCAGCCTTGCCAGAGTCTCCTTGATGCGGCGGAGGGCTTCGATAATGTTCTCGTCGCTCGTGGCATAACTCATGCGGAAGCAATCGGGCGAGCCAAAGGCATCGCCGCCAACCGTTGCCACATGTCCCACTTCGAGCAGGTACATTGCCAGGTCGGTGCTGTTGTTGATGATGCGGTCGCCGTCCCTTTTGCCAAAGAAACTGCTGCATTTGGGGAAGAGATAGAAGGCGCCTTGCGGATTGTTGACTTCGAGTCCGGGGATATCCTTAGCGAGGCGGACGATGAGATTCTTGCGGCGCTCGAAGGCCTGACGCATCTCTTCCACACATTCCTGCGGTCCTGCAAAGGCAGCCTCGGCAGCCTTCTGGCTCACAGAGCACGGGCCGCTGGTGTACTGTCCCTGAAGTTTGTTGCAGCCCTTCACTATCCATTCGGGCGCAGCAATGAAGCCTATGCGCCATCCTGTCATGGCGTAGGCCTTGCTGACGCCGTTGATGACCACCACTCTCTCCTTGAGTTCGGGGAACTGAGCCATGCTGGTATGGCGGCCAACGTAGTTGATGTGCTCGTAGATTTCGTCGGCTATGACGAGGACTTGCTCGTGGCGAAGCAAGACATCCTTCAAGGCTTCGAGTTCTTCCCTGCTGTAAACCGAGCCTGTAGGATTGCTTGGTGAGCAGAGAATGAGTGCCTTTGTCTTCGGCGTGATAGCCTGCTCGAGCTGCTCAGGCGTTATCTTGAAGTCCTGCTCGATGGTGGCTTCCACAAAGACGGGCGTGCCTTCTGCCAGCAAGACCATTTGGGGATAGCTCACCCAGTAGGGGGCGGGAATGATCACTTCGTCGCCCGCGTTCACCACAGCCATGATGGTGTTGCAGACACTCTGCTTTGCGCCGTTCGACACGAGGATTTGCGATGGCTCATAGTCCAGCCCGTTCTCGTTCTTGAGCTTTGCCACGATAGCCTTCTTCAGCTCGGGATAACCCGGAACTGGACTGTAGCGGCTGTAGTTCTCCTCCACGGCTCGGATGGCTGCCGCCTTGATGTGGTCGGGAGTATTAAAGTCGGGTTCGCCCACACTCATGTTGATGACGTCCACACCTTGTGCCTTCAGCTCGCTGCTTCGCTGGCTCATGGCCAAGGTTGCGCTTGGGGAGAGGCGCTGAAGCCTCTCGGAGAGATTGGTTTTCATTGTTGTTATTTTTTTCGTTATTACGTTATTACGTTATTTCGACTGTTGGGTCTTGATAATGGAGGCGGCAAATTCTTCATTCTTCGCTCTTGATTTTTCATTTCTCAGAGCTTGTGACCCATGCGGATTCGCTTCGTCTCGAGGTAGCGACGGTTGTAGATGTTTGGCTCAACCACAATGGGTACGTTCTCCACGATGGTGAGTCCGTAGCTTTCCAGCCCGACGCGTTTGACGGGATTGTTCGTGATGAGACGAATCTTCCCGACCCCCATCTCCCGAAGTATCTGTGCGCCAACGCCGTATTCGCGTTCGTCGGGACGGAACCCAAGGTGGATGTTGGCATCGACAGTATCGTCTCCTTGCTCCTGAAGCTTGTAGGCGGCTATCTTATTCATGAGGCCTATGCCGCGTCCTTCCTGGCTGAGATAGACGACGAGGCCTTTGCCTTCCTTCTCAATCATGCGCATCGCCTTGTGGAGCTGCTCGCCGCAGTCGCAACGTTGGCTGCCGAAGATGTCGCCCGTCATGCAGCTCGAGTGCATCCGCACCAGCACTGGTTCGTCCTCTTTCCACTCGCCTTTGTATAGCACGACGTGCTCCAGGCCGTTACTTTTCTGTCGGAAAGGGATGATGTGGAAGTGCCCGTCGGCCGTCGGCATGTCGGCTTCCACGCCACGCTCCACGAGGGATTCCTGGCGGAGGCGGTAGGCGATGAGGTCACGGATGGTGATAATCTTCAGTCCATGCTCGCGTGCCACCTCCTTGAGCTGTGGCATTCGGGCCATTGTGCCGTCCTCGTTGAGAATCTCTATGAGGGCTGCTGCCGGCTGAAGCCCTGAGAGTCGGGCCAGATCGACGGCTGCTTCGGTATGGCCGGCACGCCGCAGTACGCCTTTATCCTGTGCGTAGAGGGGATTGATGTGGCCGGGTCGACCGAAATCGGCAGGCTTTCTCTGCGGGTCAGCCAGTGCGCGGATGGTGGCGGCGCGGTCGTGTGTGCTCACTCCGGTAGTGCATCCTTCCAGCAAATCTACTGTCACGGTGAACGGCGTGCCGAGCATACTTGTGTTGTCCTGCACTTGATGGTCGAGCTCAAGCTCTGCGGCGCGGCTCATCGTGATGGGGGCGCAGAGCACTCCACGTCCGTTGCGGAGCATGAAGTTGACTTTCTCGGGAGTGATCATCTCGGCGGCCGTGATGAAGTCGCCCTCGTTCTCTCGGTCTTCGTCGTCCACGACGATGACGAACTTGCCCTGCCGGAAGTCGTCGAGGGCTGCTTCGATGGAGCTGAGACAGGCTTCCTTATTGTTGTTCTTGGTGTTGTCCATATCCTTGTTTGATGATTCGTTTTGCTATGATGTCATTGATGCGACTGATGTTTTGGAGGTCGAGTCGGAGCCTCAGCCTGTACCGCCAGATGCGGAAGAAGAAGAAGATTCCGAGCGGCAGGAACAGTCCGACGGCCATGTTGGCACGCCTGTTGCCGAAGGGTCGCGTGTGGGCCGTGGGATTGACGACGGGATATTCGTTGATATAGGCGAGGATGACGTTGTCGCGGCTATTGTGTAGTTCGTCGATGAGGGCTTCGAGTCGTTCGCTCAGCTCAGAGGCATGATGGTCTTGCCCTTCGCGGAAGAAGATTTTTATGTAGTTCGGGATGCGCCTCAGATGCATCTTTCTTCGGCAGAATGTGCAGAAGTCCGTGAGCTCGGCGAGTCGGGTGGGGAGTGTCGCATAGTCGGGATCGTTCAGAATGACTTCTTTGCGGTTGAGCTTTCGGCTGGCTCTGAGTCCGAACAGTCTCATGAAGAAGTTCCTGTAGCCTTCGATGTCGAAGACGACGCTGTCTGTGTTGGCTTTGTGCGTGAGGAAGACTCCTGTGCCGAGGAGCACGGCCGAGCTGAGCCAGACGCCGCTCTCGATGGTCCACGCGCCCACCTTTGCGTTGTTTTCTCCTGCTTGGTTGACGATATAATAGAAGATGAATATGATGACACTGACGACGACCGGCACGCCGAGGCCTCCTTTGCGAATGATGGCGCCGAGGGGTGCTCCGATGAAGAAGAAGAGGAGGCAGGCCAGACTCATCGTGAATTTCTTGTACCATTCGATGCGGTGCTTGCGCAGATTAAGGTTGCGGTCGCCCGTTTCGAGTGCGCGGAACTGGCATTCGGCGAGCATCGTCTCGGCGCGACTCTTGGCGTTTCTCCAGGCTCGCGCCCTTCCCTCGTCGCGCATGGCGAGGTAGATGGAGTCGAACGGGGGCTGCTCTGTGGCCTGTCGGACAATGTCGAGCGAGTCGGGACGGCCTGCCGGTATGTCTTTTCTCAAGTACCATGTCAGCATGTTGGCGTATATGGCGTGCCTCGTAGAGTCGGCCTTTTGGCTCAGAGAGTCTATGCTGTGTGAGATTTCGCGGAGGTTCTTTGTCTGTGCATTGTGCGAGAAGAGGTCGGCATCCATCAGGTTGAAGTTGGCGTCGAAGGGTATGATGTCTTCTTCCTTGATGAAGGTTTCTCGCATATAGGGCACGCTTGCGCGGAGCATGGAGCCGCTCTGTGCGTCCATGTTGCGGAAGCGTTCTCCTCCCCAGAGGGTGAGCTTGAGGTGCATCTTGTCGGCGGTGCTCTGCAGGCGGGCGCTGTCCGAGAGGACTATCTGAATGTCGTTGTAGCCGCCGGAGTTGGTGTATATCATCACTCCGTAGAGCATTCCCGCCTGTGTGTCCTTGCGGCTGACGTAGAGATTGTAGCCTGGGATTTCGCTGTAGAAGATGCCTTCGGGTATTTCCAGTTCGGGGCTCTTCTGTTTCATGCTCCATGCGAGGCGCGAAAGCTCTCGGGTGGCGTAGGGACTCACTTTGTTCTGGAAGACGAAGCTGATGCCTCCGATGGTTGCCGCCACGAAGATGAGCGGGGCGAGGATGCGGACGAGTGGGATGCCGGCCGACTTCATGCTGAGCAGTTCGAAGTGCTCTCCCAGGTTACCGAACGAGATGAGGCTGGCCAAAAGCACTGCCAGGGGGACGGCCTTGGGCAGGATCATCATGACGCTGTACCAGAAGAAACGGGCCAGGAGGTCGATGGTGAGACCCTTTCCGATGAGGTTGTTCATCCACATCCAAAGGAACTGCATGACGAAGATGAACAGGCAGATGAAGAAGGTGCCTGCGAAAAGCTGCAGGAACCCCTTGATGATGTAGATGTCGAGCTTCTTGACTATCCTCATTTTCGTGTGCTGTCCTCTTTCGCGTGCAAAGGTACGAATAAAAGTGAAAAGTGAAAAGTGAAAAGTGAAAAATTTGCTACCGCTTAAGATGAAAAGGAAAAATGGACAGTGAAAAATTGGAAATTAAAAATTAAAAAGTCGGAGGTAGCCAAAGTAGGGACGCGCCGTGGCGCGTCCGCAAACGGGATATTGGTAATGTACGGATTTACCGTGGCGCGTCCGCCAATCGTACGATGACAACATACGAATTTTCCGTGGTGCGTTCGCCAGCAGTGCGTTTCGTGCCGAAGAACTTGTTTCTTCTCAACGTCGCGTGGGGCGTTCATTGCATGGTCATGATGCTGCAATTGCATGGTCATGATGTTGCAATTGCACGGTCATGATGCTGCAATCAAAACCCTGTGGGGTTCTGACAGGCAGATGCTGTGGCTTGGGCAAACACCAAATCGCGTGGTGACTCCCGAAGGCTTTCCTTCATTGACTGGGAAAGTGCGGCGGATGCAAATTATCAGTATCCCACTATCAATTTGCGGACGCATCATGGCAAGTTTGAACGTTGTCATCGTTCTATTGGCGGACGCGCCACGGCACGTCCCTACATTGGCTACCTCCGACTTTTTAATTTTTAATTTCCAATTTTTTCACTGTCCATTTTTCCTTTTCATCTTAAGCGGTAGCAATTTTTTCACTTTTCACTTTTCACTTTTCACTTTTATTCGTACCTTTGCACGCGAAATATCATGGATGCAAGGATGACGAAGGTTCTCTACATACACGGCTTTGCCAGCGCGGGCAGCACAGGCTCTGCCACGCAGATGCGTAACCATCTCTACCCCAAAGGCGTGCAGGTGGTCAGTCCCGACGTGCCCGTCAGCCCCGCAGAGGCCGTCCCGTTTCTCCGCGAGCTGGTCGACAGGGAGCAGCCCGACCTTATCGTAGCCACAAGCATGGGCGCGATGTATGCCGAGCAGATGAAGGGCGTGAGGAGAATCCTGGTCAATCCTTCCTTCCACATGGCGAGGTTGCTCACCTTCAGGGGCTTGGGTCGGCGCGAATTTCGCAACAAAAGACAGGACGGACAGACGGAGTTCAAGGTCGACAAGCAGATGATTCAGGAGTTTCAGCAGGTGGAGAAGGACAGCTTCAAGGGCATCGACGCCGCAGAGAAACAGCTCGTCTGGGGACTCTTCGGCACTCAGGACAAGCTCGTCAACTGCCAGCAGGACTTCATCAAGCACTACGGCAAGGCGCAGATGCAGCTCTTCGAGGGCGAACACTTCCTCAACGACAAAGTCTTGAGCAAGGTCGTGATGCCATTGGTCGAGAAGATTCTTGCCCAATCCTTAAATAAATAGTAAATAGTAAATCGTCAAATCGTAAATAAATCAGATGTTTGAGAATTTAAGCGAACGGCTCGAGCGGTCGTTCAAAATACTGAAAGGCGAAGGAAAGATTACCGAAATCAACGTCGCCGAAACGCTCAAGGACGTGCGTCGGGCACTGCTCGATGCCGATGTCAACTACAAAGTGGCAAAGTCGTTCACCGACACCGTCAAGCAGAAAGCCCTCGGGCAGAATGTCCTCACAGCCATCAAGCCGCAGCAGCTCATGGTGAAGATAGTCCACGACGAGCTGGCCGAGCTTATGGGCGGTGAGACCACCGACATGAACCTCAAGGGTCATCCCGCCGTCGTCCTCATGGCCGGACTCAACGGTGCAGGTAAGACTACGATGAGCGGCAAGCTTGCCAAGCTCCTCCACGAGAAGCGCGGCAAGAACCCTCTGCTCGCAGCCTGCGACACCTTCCGCCCTGCCGCCATGGAGCAGCTCCGTGTGCTCGGCGAAGGAGTGGGCGTGCCCGTACACATCGAGGAAGGTGCCACCGATCCCGTCACGGTTGCACGCAACGCCATACAACATGCCAAGGCACAAGGCTTCGATGTCGTCATCATCGACACGGCCGGACGGCAGGCAGTCGACGAGGAACTCATGCAGCAGATACAGGATATCCGCGACGCCGTACAGCCCGACGAGATACTCTTTGTCGTCGATGCCATGACAGGTCAGGATGCCGTCAGCACAGCCAAGGTCTTCAACGACCGCCTCGACTACACCGGCGTCATCCTCACCAAGCTCGACGGCGACACCCGTGGCGGTGCAGCACTCAGCATCCGCAGCGTTGTCAACAAACCCATCAAGTTTGTCGGCACAGGCGAGAAGATGGATGCCCTCGACCCCTTCCATCCCAGCCGTATGGCCGACCGCATCCTCGGCATGGGCGACATCGTTTCCCTCGTGGAGCGTGCTCAGGAACAGTACGACGAAGAGGAAGCCCGCAGGCTCGAAAGGAGGATACAGAAGAATCAGTTCGACTTCAACGACTTCTACGGACAGATTCAGCAGATAAAGAAAATGGGCAGCATCAAGGATCTGGTCGGCATGATACCCGGCGTGGGCAAGGCCGTCAAGGACCTCGACATTGATGACAACGCCTTCAAGAACATCGAAGCCATCATCCTCAGCATGACGCCGAAGGAAAGGTCACACCCCGAGTGCCTCAACACAAGCCGACGGATGCGACTCGCCAAAGGTTCAGGCACCAACATTCAGGAGGTGAACAAGCTCATCAAGCAGTTCGACCAGACACGCAAAATGATGAAACTCGTCACCGACAAGAGCAAGATGCAGCAGATGGCAGCCATGATGAAAGGGAAGGCACCCTTCTGACCTCTATATCTTTCCCTTTTTAACTTTTTAACCCTTTAACTTTTTAACCTTTATATATGAATCTGATAGACGGAAAGCAGACAGCTGCCACCATCAAGGCAGAGATTAAGAAAGAAGTGGAAGACATCGTGGCCCGTGGAGGCAAGCGTCCGCACCTGGCAGCCATCCTCGTTGGGCACGACGGAGGAAGCGAAACATACGTCCGCAACAAAGTGTTGGCATGCGAAGCTTGCGGCTTCCACAGCACTTTGCTTCGTTTCGAGGACGACATCACCGAGGCTGAACTGCTCGCGGAGGTCGACAAACTCAACCGCGACGCATCGGTCGATGGCTTCATCGTGCAGCTTCCTTTGCCCAAACACATCAGCGAGCAGAAGGTCATCGAAGCCATCGACTACAGGAAGGACGTGGACGGATTCCATCCCATCAACGTCGGACGTATGGCCATCGGCTTGCCTTGCTACATCAGTGCCACGCCAAAAGGCATTCTCGAACTGCTGCGTCGCTACAACATTCAGACCAGTGGCAAGAAATGTGTCATCCTCGGTCGCAGCAACATCGTGGGCAAACCCATGGCACAGCTCATGATGCAGAAGCAATATGGCGACGCCACCGTCACAGTCTGCCATAGTCGTTCGCAGACCCTCAAGGAAGAATGTCGGCAGGCCGACATCATCATTGCAGCCATCGGGCAGCCTGCTTTCCTCAAGGCAGACATGGTGAAGCAGGGGGCTGTTGTCATCGACGTGGGCACGACGCGCGTTCCCGACAGCACGAAGAAGAGCGGCTTCCGTCTGCAAGGCGATGTCGACTTCGACAGCGTGGCGCCTCTGTGCTCCTACATCACGCCTGTTCCCGGTGGGGTAGGGCCTATGACGATATGTATGCTCATGCTCAACACGCTTGCAGCAGGTAAACATCTCTACTACGCTTGACTCTTTATATAATAAAATAATGTATAGGAAGCTTTGGCTTGCTGTCGTTGCGATAATGCTGTGCCTTGACTTGAATGCACAGCAAAGCGAGCAGCGGCAGGGAAGGAAGAAGGTGGGCGTCGTCCTGAGCGGCGGCGGTGCCAAGGGAATGGCCCACATAGGTGTGCTGAAGGTCTTGGAGCGTGCAGGCATACCTGTCGATGTCATCACAGGCACGTCGATGGGAAGCATCATCGGCGGACTCTACGCCATTGGCTACAATGCCAATTCGCTCGACTCTGTGGTGCGAAAGCAAGACTGGAGCTACGTCATCACCGACAAGGAGGACCTCCGACACCAAAGCCTCAGCGACCGACGCCGACAATACACCTATGCCTTCTCCACAGGATTGTCTTTCAGCAAGAAGAAAGGCAGGGAAGGAGGCATCATCAAGGGAAAGAATCTCTCCGAACTCTTCGGACAGCTCTGCACAGGCTACACCGATTCGCTCGACTTCTCCAAGGACTTGAAGATACCCTTTGCCTGTGTCGCCACAGACATTGTGGAAAACGTCGAAGTAGACTTTCATAGTGGCCGCCTGCCGCAGGCCATGCGCGCATCGATGGCCATTCCTGCGGCCTTCGCTCCCGTCCGTCTTGGCGATATGGTGCTTGTTGACGGCGGCTTGAAGAACAACTATCCTGCCGACCTTGCCAAGGAGATGGGCGCAGACATCATCATTGGCGTCACAGTCCAAGGCGATGCCAAGAAAGCCGACGAGATAAAAGGCACGATGGGTGTGCTCTCACAGATTGTCGACGTGAATTGCAAGAACAAACTCGAGGAGAACCTTGCCATCACCGACCTCCACATGCAGGTCAACACCTCGGGCTACAACACGGCAAGCTTCTCAGCCGTCGCCATCGACACGCTCATTCACCGAGGCGAGGAAGAAGCCATGCGGCACATCGACGAGCTGAAGGCCCTGAAGAAGCGGATAGGCATCGACGATGACTTCCGCCCCGTCATACATCATCCGCTTCGTCCACGCGTGATGACCGAACGCCAGCACGTCAAGAGCTACATCTTTGAGAACATGACACCGCAGGACGAACGTTTCCTCAGGCAGAAGTTCAATCTGAACAAGACGGACAGCATCAATGCCAGCCTGCAGCAGCAGCTCACAACCTCGATGCGTGTCGACCTCTTCTTCAAGACTGCCGAGTGCCGACTCCTGCCAGACGACGACGGAGTGCATGTGGTTCTTTCTGCCGGCGAACGCAAGACGGCACAGGCACACGTCGGTCTGCGCTTCGACACAGAAGAATATGCAGCCCTCCTTCTCGGGCTTACCGTTCCCCTGAAAGCTGCCGTGCCGATGAACACCGAGCTGACGGTGCGTCTGGGTAAACGCATCATGGCGCGAGGAGAATTCACCGTCCATCCAAGAAGTTTTACCCGTCCGACCGTCAACTACACCTTCCGTCGCAACGACGTGGACGTCTATGTCGGCGGCAATCGCGACTACAACATCCTCTACAACCATTCGCAGGCCGAAGCCTTGCCCATCAATTTCGACTATCGTCACTTCAACTTCCAGGCAGGCCTCCGTTGGGACTACTTGCACTATCGCAATATGCTCGAGTCTGACGAGTCGGCCGACATTACGCTCAACAATGCACACTACGTCAGCTATCGTGCCCGCCTCGAATACAACAGCGAGGACGACTGGTACTTTCCCACTCGTGGAGCACGCTTCAAGGCTGAGTATGCTTATCTTACGGACAACTTCGTCAAGCTTGACGGTAAGGGCGGCTTGCACAAAGTGAGTGCCGACTGGCGCAAGTCGTTCACTTTCGGCCGTCGCTTCACGTTGCAGCCCATGGTCTATGGCCGTCTGCTCCTTGCCGCCGACGCTCCGCTCATCTTTGCCAACACCGTGGGCGGCGACTGGTTCGGTCATTACATCGAACAGCAGATGCCCTTTGCCGGCATAGGAAAGGTCGAGTACGTCGAGGACCAGTTTGTGGCAGCACAACTGCAGGCACAGCTTCGCATCGCGTCCAATCATTTCGTCCTGCTCCGTTTGGCAGGAGCACAACATGCCGCGGTGCTGAAGGAACTTTTCGACCACAAGACGCTTTGGGGCGTACAGGCAGCTTACTTCTTCCGGACAATGTTCGGTCCGCTCGGAGCCACCTTTGGCTACAGCAACCGCACGAAAGAGCCTTACTTCTACCTGAACCTGGGGTATGAGTTCTGAAAAGAATGATCCATGCTGCAAAGGTATAACTTTATTCTTGATTAGTCAAGCTTTACCAACCGGGTAAATCCGCTGATTCGTTTTTAAAGGCTCAGCCGAAAGACTTTTATAGAAACAAAAAGAGAGCTCTTTTAAGAACTCTCTAAATGTGTTTTCTGAGCCTCTTGTCGGATTCGAACCAACGACCCCGAGATTACAAATCACGTGCTCTGGCCAACTGAGCTAAAGAGGCGGGTGGGAAAGCTTGCTATATCGCGCCGCTACAACCTGCTGCCCTTGCTGCGGTCAAGCCCTGGGGGATTCACAGGGAGCATGCCGTATAGGACTTTCCCATAAATGCGGGTGCAAAGGTACGAAAAAAAGGGAAAAGGGAAAAATGAATAGTGAAAAATTATTTGCCTAAGCACGTTTTTTACCCCTTTTATACATTATATATATTATAATTTCGTAACTTTGTACGCTCAATATGGCTAAATAAAAAGTGAGAATATGTTGACGCGCCGTGGTGCGTCTGTTAATAGAAAACGGAAAGTTGAAAGTAGAAAACAGTGAAATGACAAACGAGAGGCCTTCGCTCATGAATGCGGCGGGATGGATGGCCTTGCCTGTGGGTGCGATGTGGTCGCTGAGTTTCCTCTGTGCCATGTATGGCATCGGGCAGCCGTTGCTGTCGTTGCTGGGCCAAGCCCTCGCTATCGTCAGCATCTTCATGCTCAACAGGCAGCTGACGAACTACCGCCGTCTCTTCCCCGCAGTCAGTTGGTTGCACATCATGCAGCTTTCGTTGGTGACGTGCCTCTTGGCCGGCCTGCTGACAGATGTCGCCCAGTATGCCTATTTCCTTTGGCTCGATGGAGGTCGGATGCTTTCGTTCCTCTCCGAAGCCTTTCAGAGCGAAGCATATCGTGAGTCTCTGAAGAAACTGATGCCTGAAGCTGACCTGGCCGAAGTGCAGAAGATGATACAAGGAATGTCTGTCCGCGACATCATGAGCCAGCTGGTCATATACAACGTGATGATAGCGCTGCCGGTCTCCCTGCTGGCTGCGTTGCCGGTAAGAAAAAGTAAAGAACCGAAAAATTGAAAAGAAGATAGAACTCTGCTCCCCGACAGGAGGAGAAATAAGAACTCCTCAAAGAGGACGTGCCAAAACGAATGAAGAGAAAACTCGATGCATGATGTTGCTTTTTCTCACGTGTGAGACAAGCATTTTCCACACGTGAAGAAAGCGTTTTCCACACGTGAAGAATGCATTTTCCACGCGTGAGAAATCCAGACACTCCGTGTGTCGAGTCGCTTCTCTCCGTTCTTGCACATTCTCAGGAAGATGCAAAAACATCTGCTTCCTCTTGGATGCAAGGGAGAAGTCGGGAGAGAGTCTGTTAAATTTAATAGCAATGTTGGATATAAGTGTTATAGTGCCTCTGTACAATGAGGATGAGTCGCTCCCAGAACTCTTCAGCTGGATAAAGCGCGTGATGGAGGCCGGTGGCTTCAGCTATGAGGTCATCTTTGTGAACGACGGCAGTACCGACCGCTCGCAGGAAGTCATAGAAGAGCTCAATGCTGCTCATCCCGACCATGTCCGAGGCATCAAGTTCCGCCGCAACTACGGCAAGAGTCCGGCTCTCTATGTTGGCTTCCGCGAGGCAAAGGGCAATGTTGTCATCACGATGGATGCCGACCTTCAGGACTCGCCCGATGAGATTCCCGAGCTCTACCGCATGATTACTGAGCAAGGTTACGACCTCGTGAGCGGATACAAAATGAATCGAAGCAAGGGCGACCCGCTGTCGAAGACCATTCCCACGAAGCTCTTCAACGCTACAGCAAGATGTGTGAGCGGCATTCACAACCTTCACGACTTCAACTGCGGACTGAAGGCCTACAGGAAAGAAGTAGTTAAGAACATCGAAGTCTATGGAGAGATGCACCGCTACATACCGTACCTTGCCAAGAATGCAGGCTTCGACAAGATAGGGGAGAAGAGAGTTCATCACCAGGCACGCAAGTTCGGCAAGTCGAAGTTCATGGGGCTTAACCGCTTCGTGAACGGATACCTCGACCTGCTTTCACTGTGGTTTCTTAATAACTTCGGTCTCAAGCCGATGCATGTGTTTGGATTCATTGGGACTTTAATGTTCATGATTGGCCTGCTGGCAGTGATGATAGTGGGCGGAACGAAGCTGTACTGCCTGACAAAAGGCATCCCACATCCGCTTGTCACCCGCAGTCCTTACTTCTTCATCTCGCTCACGATGATGATTGTCGGCACTCAACTCTTCGTGGCAGGCTTTCTTGGAGAGCTCATCAGCCGCAATGCTCCAGAGCGAAACAACTACCAGATTGAGAAAATTCTATGAGGCAAGGTCTTCTCTTTGTGCTGACAGGGCTGCTGCTTGCAGCTTGCGAGTCGTACGACTGCACGCTCTACAATCATGTAGGTATGTATGCAGCCTTCGATCGCGAAGGCGCAGCAATGCAGATTACAGACACCCTCACCATCACCTCGGGCAAGGCCGGACCCACGCTTCTCAACAAGAGTGTGCATACGGCCAGCCTCAACCTGCCTCTGAGCTACTGGCAAGACGAGGATACGCTCGTGCTGAGCATCAAGGGCAGCGACTATTTTGTGCAAGACACGATATGGGTGGCTAAGACGAACCAAGTGCACTATGAGTCGCCCGATTGCCCAACGACGCTCTTCCACACCATTGGCGAGGTGCGCACAACCCATCAGTTCATCAAGTCCATAACCGTCATACGCTCCTCCGTGAACTATGAAACGACTACCAACCTTCAGATACATCTGCTCCCTGCTTCTGATTAGTCTGAGCTGTTTCCCGCTTCGGGCAGAAGAAACTCAGCCCAAGGAGAAGGCGAGAGTGCTGAGCGGCGTGGCCGTCAGTGCCGACATCGTGGGCTTCGCCATGAAGGCCGTGGGGGCTAAGTTCGCTAACATGGAGGTGGCGGCGCGCATCAATTTCCTCGACAAGTACTTCCCCGTCTTCGAAATTGGCATTGGTGACAGCCATCGCGAAGGTGCCGAGACGGGCAACACCTTCAGCGCTACATCGCCGTATATGCGCTTCGGCATGGACTACAACTTCAACAAGAAGCACAACGGCAACAGGCTCTTCGGCATCTTCCGCTACGGTTTCAGCTCCTTCAACTACGACATCGGCAACAACGCATTTGCCGACCCCGTCTATGGCACGACGATACCTCTCAGCTTGTCTGGGCAGAAAGCCACGGGACAATGGCTGGAGTTTGGTGCAGGCGTGGAGACGAAGCTGTGGAAGTTCATCAGGCTCGGCTGGAGCGTTCGCTATAAGTTCCGTGTCGCCATGAGCTGTCCCGACGAAGGCGAGCCGTACTTCATCCCAGGATTTGGCAAGAACGACAGCAGAGGATGGGGTGGAACGGTCAACCTCGTCTTTGACATCGGCAAGGCTACAAAGAAAGTTAAAGAAGAGAAAAAAGAAAAATAAACGAATCTCTCTAAATGTTCAAGTCATCAAGAACCCTTCCCACGGACCTGACCCAGCCCAGCGGACTCTCGCCTGCACTTCCTTCTGGGGAGGGAACTCTCTCTGCCAGAATCCTCCACCTTTAAGGGTGAGTCAAAGGGGGCTTTTTCACCTTTTCACTTTTTCACCTTTTCACCTTTCATATTATGTCCAAGCGTCAATTTATTTTTTCACTGCTGGCAGTTGCCTGCATCGTTGGCTTGCTGCTGATGCGGCGAAGTGCGACAGCCGTCGAGCCGTCTATGATTAAGAACGAAGGCACGATATTCGGAACGATTTACCATGCCAAGTATCTCTACGATAAAGACCTGAAGGGAGAACTTGAAGCAGAACTTCAGCGAGTAGATGCTTCGCTTTCGATGTTCAATCCGCAGAGCACGATCAGTCGCATCAATCGTGGCGAGACGGATGTTGCAGACGAGATGCTGAAGCAGGTGCTCGAACTCTCGTACAAGGTACATGGTGCAACCGACGGAGCCTTCGACCCGACGGTCGCACCTCTGGTCAATGCCTGGGGCTTTGGCTTTAAGAGTGGCCAACTGCCCGACAGCGCACAGGTTGACAGCCTGCTTGCACTGGTGGGACTCAGGCATATTCGTCTGCAAGAGGGCAGGGTAGTGAAGGACAATCCTCTGTCCATACTCGACTTCAGCGCCATTGCAAAAGGCTATGGAGTGGACAGAGCGGCCGACGTCCTTCGCAGCCACGGCATCAAGAACTTCATGGTGGAGATAGGAGGCGAAGTGGTGACGGAGGGCACAAACGAGAAGGGTGAGGCATGGCGCATCGGCATCAACAAGCCAGTGGAAGACTCCACGTCGGTGAACGCAGAGCTTCAGGAAGTCATCTCCCTCTCGGGAAAGGCAGTAGCCACAAGCGGCAACTACCGTAACTTCTACGTCAAGGACGGGCGCAAGATAGCTCACACCATCAATCCGCTCACGGGTTATCCTGTGCAGCAAGACATCCTTTCGAGCACCGTTATTGCTTCCACTTGTGCCGAAGCCGACGCCTTTGCCACCGCTTTCATGGTCATGGGCCTGAAGAAGGCACAGGAAGTCCTTGCCAGTCAACCCGCTCTCGAGGCCTACTTCATCTATACTGACGAGGGAGGAAACCTCAGGACTTGGGCTTCTGAAACCATCAACCAGAATCATTAAGTGCTTTTAAGGGGGAAATAAATAAATAGCTAAATCGTAAGTATAACTAATTAGTAAATAAATAGTAAATAGTAAATCGTCAAATCGTAAATATATAGATGGTCAATGACTATTCACTTTTGGCACGGCTCCCCTTGCTTGGCGGCATCAGCAGCACCGACTTGTTGGGCTGGGAGGAAACACTTCGGCTCAGCATCGACGAGTTTGCCGCATCGCGTGTGCCGCTCATCCGTCAGGGCGACCGCTTGCAGGGACTGCTCTGGCTTGCCGAAGGCGAACTCAACAGAGAGCATCAAAGCCCCGACGGACGCTATGCAACACGCTCCGTAGTGAAGGCTCCTGCCGTCATCGAACCAGACAGAATCTTCGGTCTCACGCCATCCTATCGCTTCAGTTACTCGACAAGAACGGACGTGAGAATGCTTTGCATCAGGAAAAGCGACGTGGTGCGACATCTGCTGAAGAACGAAGTGTTCCGCCTGAACCTGCTCAGCCTACTCTCTGCACTCAGTCAGAAGCAAGACGTGAGGCTCCGTCCGCAGCAATTCGGCGATGCAGAAGATAAATTTGTCCACTTTCTGCAAAGCCTCTTCCCTGCAGACGCCAGCGGAGAGGTAGAGATAAGCATCAAGATGACCGACTTGGCGCGCTACTTGGGCGAGACGCGTCTCACCGTCTCCCGCCTGCTGAACGAATGGTCGGCCCGCGGAGACATCCGTCTCGGCAGAGGGCATTTTGTCGTTCCCGACATCGGAAACCTGCCATCGGCTCAGCACTAAACGCACGCCATGAGCCATACTTCCGAAAACCTCTTAATGCCGGAAGTCAGCACGACCCAAGTTTAGTTCCCAGATTAAACGTGTTTAGTTTGCGGATTAAACGTGTTTAGTTTTTGGATTAAATGTGTTTAGTTTTATTGCTGTCCGCTAAAAGTCCAATGAGCACAAATTATCGTCCGCAATGCC
>CAMVDV010000044.1 GCA_947166305.1 uncultured Prevotellaceae bacterium
CGGCATTGCGGACGATAATTTGTGCTCATTGGACTTTTAGCGGACAGCAATAAATCACTTATTATTCTGTAAATTCCATTGGCTGTCCGCTAAAACGAAATTATAAAACGAAAATGAATATCCCTATATTTGCATTTGGAAGCCTTTAACGGCTGACAATGGAGTAAAAACAGCTCAAGTGGATGGTTTTTTCGTTCTCAGGAATGGCTGTCCGCTAAAAAGAAGGGGATATGATGTATGGAGGGGGCTTACTTTTTGAAAAAAGAGTCCGCAACACCTATTTATCGGCATGGCGGACGATTTTTTACGCTCATAAAACTTTTAGCGGACAGCAATAAATGCTTATACTGAAATGTCGTTGTCATGATTCATCCTCCGTCGGCCTGTGTGCAGTAAGAAAAACTTATGCTGCCTGCCAGGCTTCCAAAGGCTCTCTCTGACTCTACCTCTATGGGGAGGACTTCAAGACTTCACGGCAACATTCCGCTGAAGCGACGGAAGCGGTCGGTGTCCGTCTCGTCGGTGGCGAGTAGGAGATTGTAGATGGCCTGGGCGTGCATAAGACGTATCTTGCCTCCAAGCCGAAGTCTGAAGAAGCGCGTCAGCAGCCTCACAGCCTCTGCGTGCGATGTCTCGCTGAGTTTTCCCTCTTTTTCTTTTTCTGCCAACAGCCTTTCGCTGTCTGCCATCAGCACGCGCACCTTCTTGTAGGCTCGCGAGGTGTAGGAGCCCGACAGGTTGTCGGTGGTCTTGGCAAGGCTGAGGAGCTGTATGTCGTCGACGGGGATTCTTGGTGTGCGTACGGCAAGCACGTCGCCGAGCGGCACGATGACGCGGCCGCCTTCGTGTCCCTTCACGCTTTCCAGCACTCCCTTGATGCCTGCAAACGGACCGTCGCCGAGGATGCAGACTTGGTCGCCTACGAGCAGTTCTTTGCTTGTGGGCACAAAATACTCTACGGGATGCTCGAGCTTCTCTACTGTCCGGCGGAACATTTGCATCTCGTCGTCGTCGATGTATATGCGGCCTGTGGGCGAGGAAGCAGGATGAAGGAAACGGAGTGTCTGGTCGAAAGGCGGTTCCTGCCGCAAACGGAGGATGTCTTCGGCCGTGGCTCTGATGAAGATGTAGCTGCCTGCAATGAGGCTGATGCGTTCTGCTACTTTGCCGTCGATGACAAGTCGCATCACTTCGAGCGGCACGAAGAAGTCGTTGACGCCCGTTTGCCGGCTGTTTTGTTTCTTTTCTTCCAGCACGTCGAGAATGTCTGTGTCGCCACTGTTGCTGTACATGACGAGCCAGGGCATCGCTTCGGTGGCTGGTTCTAATGTGCTGTCTATTGGTGTCATAACATTACCTTTCTTGATGCAAAGATACGAAAAAAAATTAAAAGATAAAAATAAATCTTAAAAAATAATATGTTTGTCCGCAATCGTTCCACCAAAATGCTGTGGTGGTATGATTGCGGACAGTCATTGGAAATAATGCTCCCAGTCTACAGAACTTCCCTAAAAAGGGGAAGTAACAGTCCCTCTGCAATCCTTTCTCCCTGTGGGGATGTTAATGCTCTCCTCTTGAAGGGAAAAATAGAGAGAACTGGAGATTTGGAAAAGGTCTAAGGCCGAGTGGAGTCAGCTTTTGACCTTGGTGGGCTGGGAGAGCATCTTGTCGCGGAACTCTCGCGGCGAGATGCGCACGGGTTCCTTCATGAGCTCGGGTCGGCTCTGGCTGCGCAAGAGCAGGCGAAGCTGTTCAGGGTCTTCGGCAGGCACCTCGAAAGCTTTGTGCAGACGGGCAGAGGCATCGAAGTAAGCAAGGTAGAGGCGAGTGTAGTTGCCGTCGTCGCGCCGGCTTTCAAAGAGAATCCATCGGTCGTTCGAAGAAAATGAGGGATAGCTTTCGGCGCGATGGCTGTTCATGGGCGACGTGTTGAGCAAGCGGCCTGTCTGCAAGTCGAGAATGCACACTTCGGCTGTCGGATGCCAGATGTGGAAGAGTCCCCAAGGACCTTCGGCAAAGAGGACATAGCGTCCGTCCTGCGAGACGCGAGGTTGTACGGCGCTTCGGTTCTTCTGCCGTGCGTCGTAGATAAGCTCTGGCTGTCCGAAGGTCATGCCTTGCGCGTCGAAGGGGATGCGGTAGAGATTGTACTGGAGGCTTCGGTAGGCATTGAGCAGTTCGTCGGTGTTCTCATATTCGCCTTTGTACTCATAGTGGGCTGAACAGTAGTAGAGCCATTTCCCATCGGGACTCCATGAGGGAAAGAGCTCAAGTTCAGCCGAGTCGGAGAGGACAGGTAGCACTCGGTTTTGCTTGATGTCGTAGATGATAAGGTCGCTGGCCGACTCCATGACTTCCACTTTCGTCACGTCGCGAGTGTGGAAGCTTTGCATGGTGTGGTCTGTGCTGAAAGCAATGATGGGGAGAGAGGGATGCCACGAATTGTAAGCGGCGGCGGAAATCATTCCCTCCACCTTTGTGTCGACAAAGGAAAGTTTGCCGTCGCAGACAATCATTGTGCCTGGGTGCTCCATGCGTGTATGGAACATCATGTTGTCTGTCCGATAGTTTTGATAGGAGTGGCAATTGATGCATTGTCCTTCGATACCTTTGGATATCATGCGGTTGTTGTAGATGTCCGTCTCGTCGAAGTTCGTGAGGTTGCGCTGCCGGATGGAGAGTTCGTCGTAGCCCACAAAGGTAGGAGGAAGCTGTCGGAAGGAGACGTAGGGGTCGATGTCTTCCTTGGCGACGTGTATGCTGAAGGGCTTGTAGGCGAGCCAGCGGCCGTCCTTCTTTGTGTAGAGCGTGATGTCGATGCGCGTTCCCTTGGCCTTTTGGAGCAACTCTTGCCAGTCTTTTTGCATGAACTGCACCTTGTTTGCCTTGCCTCCGAAGGTTTGCCTGTAGTTATCTGCCGCCACTTCTGCCACGACGTCATCGACGCTGTCGACAAGGAAATTGAGCGGAGCGATGTTGGGCGGCACGGTCACATCCGTGTAATCTGGATAGATGCGGGGAGCTTTGTCTGCTTTCTCGAAGCTCGATGGCAGCGAGGGATGCCCGGAGCAAGCGGCAATGAAAACCATCAATAATGAAATAATGAAGCAATGAGACAATGAAAATCCCATTCCTCTACATATCGTCCTGCTTTTCATGTTTTCGTTTTTCATTTACTCATTCTTTCATTTCTTCATTCTTTGTGTCAGTTCGTCTGCACTTGTCTGAGCACACAATAGTCCCACATATAGGTGTCGCCGAACTCGGGTCGGAGCATCGAGCCGATTTGTTGCTCGTTCATGCCTTGACTGGAATACTGCTCCAGACGTGCCTTGAAGGCATTGTAACGCTGCACGACGCGATCGTCGAACTTGACGAATGAAAGATTGACGCCTTTCATGCCGAGCTCATAGACTTCGAAGAGCATGGCTTCCTGCACGTGAGTCGGGAACAAGCCAGAGGGATTGATGTTGTAGAACTGCTGAACCTGCGACCAGAAGCATTGCCTGTCGCGCATAATCATGGCTGCTGCGAGGGCAACTTGCTGCGCCTCGGGCTCATGGGTCAGCGTGTACATCCATTTCTTCAGGATGGTCAGCTCGACGTAGCTGTCGTCTGTGCCTACAAGTTCCGACCCTTCGTTGTAGAGCTTCAGGGGCAGTCGGAAATGTTCGCTCTGGGGCAGCAGCTTGTCGTCCTCTGCGAAGGGACGCATCTTCTGGCTCCATTTCTTCTGGAAAGTGGAGTGGCTCAAGAGTCGCAGGTACTTGCGGGCATTGTCCTTCTCGCCGTTCACGATGGCGCACTTGGCGAGCACACGAAGCGTGTAGTGCGAGAAACCATAGTGCATGGCGCGTTCCATGGCACGGCGAATGGCAAAGATGGTTTCCCCGTAGTTTAGGTAGATAAGGTCGCCGGCCTGATTGGCGATGCGTATGTGGATAGAGTCGCTGACCGTGACTGGTTGGACACTTTCATTATTATATATATAGCGTTTGGAGAGCAGTTCGTGCCGATTCATGAGGGCGATGTCGCGAAACATAATCATCTCCCTCGTGACAGGCCCTTTTGCTTTGGACGATTCCTGCAGGACATCAGCCCAACGGCACTCCTCCACGGCTCTCTGCATACGCAGTTCTGCATGGAAGTTGTAGTCGGTGAAGTCGCGGGAGAAGAGGCCGAGGAGCGTCAGGGCAGTCGCTGCGGCCATTGTGCCTTGGCTCAGAAGCAGGCTCTCCGACTTGATTCTCCTGATAAAGGGGAAGCCCAGGGGCAGAAAGAGAGCAAGGAGGAAGGGCAACTCAAGGGAGTAGTCGCGCAAGTCGTCAAGCTCGAATCGATGGAAGCCATAGGTCCAGGGCTGATCGGAACGCAACAATGTGCTGCCGGAAGTTTCCAATAAGGGCGCGAGACCGAGGCTGAGCAGCAGCAGAACAAGGAGCGAGAGGCTGTAGGGAATAACCTTCTCGCCACGCTCTTGGACGGATGTAAACGCTTGGAGGGCGGTGAGCACAGCAGCGAGCAAGGCATAGATGCCGAAGGGATAGTAGAAAAGTGTCGCCACGAGTGGTATCCAGGCTAACGCTATCCGGCGTTTTGCCTTGTCGCCAAAGGGCAGGAACTGCCAGAAGGGTAGGGAGAGGAGCGTGGCGGCGAGGAGTCCCAGCGGATGATAGAAGATGTAGTCTATGTCGCGAAGGATGTATATCCAGTAGCCCAACTGGATGTCGCTGGCAAGCAAGGCGGCCATGGGCAGGAAGAGCAGGAAGCTCCAGTGGCTGGGCACGCGGAACGACCACTTGGCCAGCGCGAATGTCAGCAACCAGACGAGAATAAGTATCGAACAGCCAAGGGCGGGATAGTAGAAATACTGTGTGAGATAGGCTCCAGCCCAAGAGAGCAGTCCGCCGGGCACCCTGATGCATTGCTCGAAGAAGAGCCTGGTGTCGTTCCACCAGCCGCGGTCTTGCATGAAGAAGAGCACGTCGGCATTCCTGACATAGAGGAAGTACCAGCAGACAATGAGGAATGTAGAAATGTAGAGAATGAGAAATGCATAGGGCGGCACCCTTTTCTTATTTTCTACATTTCTTAATTTCTTATTTTCTCCTGCTTTCAGAATCTTACGTACGTTTGTGCCCATATCTCGTGATAGTTGTGGTCTGTGGCCGTGCGGTCGTTGATGTAGTTATATTCCACCTGAAACTTGAGGTTGCGGTGCAGTTGGAAGTTGGGACAGATGCCGTAGATGCTCCTCATGGTGCCGAAGGTTGCGTCCTCCCGATAGACGTCGTAGGAGGCATAGACCTTGAGCCATCGGGTGAGAGGCACGCCGAGGAGGACGTACCATCCGTCGGCGCGGTCGGTCGCACCCTCGCGCCATGTCTGCGTCTGCGTGTCGAAGTCGTTCGCGTTGCGCCCTGAGTGATGGGCATATTCTGCTCTGAAACTCCAGTCATCGCGCTCCATGATGCTGCCCACGGCCCAACGGTTTCGCCGGACACTCACGCCGTTGGCGCCTTTATAGGTGCCCGTCCAGCCGAAGAGACCAAGGTAAAGCCCCCTGACGGGCTGCACCTGTATGTTGCCTATCCAGTCCTTCTGCTTGTTGTTGTCCTTGTGGTTCTGTCCGTTACCGTTGTAGACTGCGGCCTGATAGCGCAGGAGCCGGTGTCCGTCCTTGCCCACGGGTAGGATGTCACCTTGCAGTTGCAGGCCGATGTCGCGCCCGTTCTGCCCGGGCTCGCCGCTCGGGTCGGCAGAGATGAGGGCCGTCATGTGCTGGCTGAGCTGAGAGTAGTTGCCCATGCCTACGTCCCAAGGATTGAGCGGATTGTCGTAGGTGAAGCATCGCTTGAACTGGCCTATCTTCACCTGGAACTCTTTCCATCGCACCCATTCGAGTGTGTAGTCGCGCATCGACGGGTTCTTCAGTTCCAGTTGGACGCGGTATTTGAAGTCGCGGAGCAGTGTGCCCGAGACGTAGAAGCGGATGAGTCGGGCGTCGAAGCCGTTCTCGTCGGCATGATCCTTGGTGGAGTAGCTGTACTTGCCGATGACGTATCCGCCGAACTGGGGTGGGGTGACGTACTTCGTGATGTTCCGTCCGTAGCGCAGAGGCTCGTCGGTTTTCTCATCGCCCGCCATGGCTTTCCCGATGGCCTTGTTGAGATAGGCCGTCAGGAAGCCTTCCTGATACTCGTCGGTCTCTTCGGCAAGGACAGCCGGCGGGCACGGCGAGAGCATCAGGAACAGGATGGACATCATCTTGTGGCTCATGGATTTCATGGTTGTCTGCTGTGTCGGTTTCTTTGGTGAAACGTGATTCTCCCCGATGTGGAAAGCGGAGGTTCAGAACGCCGCGTGCTGCGATGGCAATCGTCGCGTGCTGCGATGGGCATCGCCGCAGGCGGCGTTTGCCATCGTCGCGTGCAGAGTTTTATCTTCTAGAAAATGAAGTAATGAAGCAATGGAATAGTTAAATATACATTTCGCTGCTTTCGGATTCAAGTTTTCATCATTTCATTCTTTCACATTCCAGTTTGAAACTTCACTTTTAACTTTTTAACTTTTTAACTTTTTAACCTTTAATATAGTTGACAATCCAGCTTCCCACCTCCTTGGTGCCATATCTCTTTCCGCCTTCCACCTGTATCTCGGGCGTGCGGACGTTCTGGTCGAGCGACGCACTCACTGCCTCTCGGATGAGAGCCCCTTCCTTCTTCAGGTCGAAGTACTCGTAGAGCATGGCCACGGAAAGTATCTGAGCCAACGGATTGGCAATGTTCAGGCCCTTGCCCTGCGGCCAACTGCCATGGATCGGCTCGAAGACCGGTGTGCTGCTGCCTGTCGAAGCGCTCGGCAACAAGCCCATCGAGCCCGTGATGCAAGAGCCTTCATCGGTCAGAATGTCGCCGAAGGTGTTCTCCGTGACGATGACATCGAAGAAACGAGGGTCTTGGATCATCCTCATAGCCGCATTATCTACATACATAAAGTCAGTCTCCACGTCGGGATACTCCGTCATCATCTCCTGTGCAACCTTGCGCCAGAGCCGGCTCGACGCCAGCACATTGGCCTTGTCCACCACGGTGAGATGCTTCCTCCTCTGCCTTGCGTACTGATAGCCGACGCGCAGGATGCGCTCCACCTCAGGGCGGCTGTAGTAGTTTGTGTCCAGCGCGTCCTCCACACCCTCGGCGTTCACCGTCGGTTCCTGCTTTCGGCCAAAGTACATACCGCCCGTCAGTTCGCGGATGCAAACGAAGTCTGCGCCACGCACCAGCTCGTCCTTCAAGGGAGACTTGTGTACGAGGCAGTCGAAAGTCTCCACCGGTCGGATGTTAGCAAAGAGCCCCAGTTTCTTTCGCATAGCAAGCAATCCCTGCTCAGGGCGCACCTTTGCCGACGGATTGTTATCGAACTTCGGGTCGCCAACGCTGGCAAAGAGCACCGCATCGGCCTCCTTGCACACCTGGAACGTCTCTTCCGGAAACGGGTCACCCACTTCGTCGATGGCATGCGCACCGCAGAGTGCCTCCTTGTACGTCACTTCGTGTCCGAACTTTTCCGCTACGGCACTCATCACCGCAACGCCCTGTTCCATGATCTCCGGGCCGATACCATCGCCCGCCAATACTGCAATTTTCAGTTTCGCCATAGTTATTTATTATTAATGTATATCGCCTTAATAAATTTCCCTTTTTGTCTTTTCTCTGCAAAAGTAAACATTTCCGCCCGAACCACCAAGGAAAATGGCAGAAATTTGCGATTTTGGCAATTCACTCTCCACTCTTCATCATCCTTTTTCGTGTTTTGAATTAACGATTTTGATTCAGCTATAAAGAAAAAATCTTCATCGTGCAGGCTCCCATGTCGCAGTTTTTATGTAAATTTGCAGTCAGAAGCAGATGCCAATGCCACGGCGTGGTCAGTCGCAGGCAAAACACTTCGAGGAAACATCTCTGCCTAAATGAAAACAATTACTTGAAATGGCTGCACATAACGACTTGGGTCACAAAGGAGAAGACCTTGCCGCAGAATACCTTCAGCAGAAGGGTTACTGCATCCTGGAACGCAATTGGACGAATCGGGGACGGAAGGAACTGGACATCATCGCTACGAAGGACGACGTTGTGGTCTTCGTTGAGGTCAAGACACGCAAGGCTGGTTCGGCCACGACGCCCATCGAGGCTGTAGATGCCCGCAAACAACATCGTATATGCCTTGCCGCCGATTCCTACATCAAAGACCATCGCATCGATTTCTGTTGTCGTTTCGATGTCGTGGGCATCGTCCATGATGGCGAACACTACCGCATCGAGCACATCGAGGATGCTTTCCGTGTGCGACCGAAGTTCTATTGATGAACAAGAATGTTAAAAGACTATGGTGTTAAAGAGCCATCTCATCTCCTGATGTTTTTGACTTTTTAATCATTTAACCTTTTAACTTTTTCCGCTTCCCCCTTGCATATTTCGCGGAAAAGTCCTACCTTTGCGGAAAATTGTCGACTAAGCTCCTTATACATTATATGAACGATAGCGCAGAACTGAACGAAAGTATTACTCATCATCTCAGCAAGATGTACCAGAACTGGTTTCTGGATTATGCCTCATACGTAATACTTGAACGTGCCGTGCCGCACATTGCTGACGGCTTCAAGCCAGTCCAACGCCGCATCATGCACTCCATGAAGCGCATGGACGACGGCAAGTACAACAAAGTGGCCAACATCGTGGGCCACACCATGCAGTTCCATCCGCACGGCGACGCCTCGATTAAGGACGCACTCGTACAGCTTGGGCAGAAGGATCTGCTCATCGATTGTCAGGGAAACTGGGGCAATATCATCACCGGCGACGACGCTGCTGCCGGACGATACATTGAGGCCCGCCTGTCGAAGTTCGCACTTGACGTCGTATTCAACCCCAAGACGACCGAATGGAAGTGGAGTTACGACGGCAGGAACAAGGAGCCAGTGGCATTGCCCGTCAAGTTTCCTCTGCTTCTGGCACAGGGTGCGGAAGGCATCGCAGTGGGTTTGAACTGCAAGATACTGCCTCACAACCTCGTGGAGATTTGCGATGCAGCCATCAGCTACCTCCATGGCGAGGAGTTTCACCTTTATCCCGACTTCCCGACGGGTGGAAGTATCGACGTATCGAAGTACAACGATGGTCAGCGAGGCGGTACAGTACGCGTTAGAGCAAAGATAGAAAAGCGCGATAACAAGACGTTGGCTATTACCGAAATACCTTATGGCAAGACAACAGGCACTGCCAGCAAGCCAAGTACCTTCATCGATAGCATACTAAAGGCCAACGAACGTGGCAAAATCAAAATAAGAAATGTGGAGGATCTGACGGCTGCTTCGGCCGAAATCCTCATTCATCTTACTCCAGGAGCGTCGAGTGACAAGACCATCGACGCGCTCTATGCCTGCACGGACTGTGAGATTAGCATCTCCCCCAACTGCTGTGTCATCCAGGACCGCAAGCCGCAGTTCCTATCGGTGAGCGACGTTCTGAAGGCCAGCGTTGACAATACGCTCCATCTTCTCAAGCAGGAACGCCTCATACGCCGTGGCGAACTGATGGAAAGCCTGCACTTCGCCTCGCTCGAACAAATTTTCATCGAGGAACGTATCTACAAGGATAAGGAATTCGAGGGAGCAAAGTCGATGGATGCAGCCTGCGAGTGGATCGACCAAAGGCTCACCCCGTGGTATCCAAAGATGGTGCGTGAGGTGACGAAGGACGATATCCTCCGCCTCATGGACATTAAGATGGCGCGCATACTCAAGTTCAATAAGGACAAAGCCGAACAGAACATTGCTGCCATCAAAAGTGAGATAAAGCAGATAGACCGAGAGTTGAAGAATATGGTCGAGGTGACTTGTGACTGGTTCCGCTTCATTAAGGACAAATATGGCAAGGATCATCCGCGCCTCACCGAGCTTCGCAACTTCGACACCATCACGGCTGCCAAGGTAGTGGAAGCCAATGAGAAGCTATACATCAATCGTGAGGAGGGCTTTATCGGTACGTCGCTTAAGAAAGACGAATTTGTCTCCAACTGCTCCGACATTGATGATGTCATTATCTTCTACCGCGATGGCACTTACAAGATAGTCCGTGTGGCCGACAAGCTCTTCATCGGCGAGACGGAGCGCAGCAAGAAAGAGAACAGGAAGAAGGTGGAGGTCATCCACATCGACGTTTTCCGCAAGAACGATGAGCGCACTATCTACAATGCCGTTTACCGTGACGGTAAGACGGGCATCAGCTACATCAAGCGCTTCAACGTCACAGCCATCATCCGTGACCGCGAGTATGATCTGACGCAAGGCACGCCAGGTTCGCGCGTACTCTACTTTACGGCCAATCCCAACGGAGAGGCTGAGGTGGTGAAGGTCATTCTCAAACCTAATCCAAAGCTGAAGAAAGTCTTCTTCGACGAAGACTTCAGCCAGATAACCATCAAGGGTCGTGGCAGCCGAGGCAACATCCTCACCAAGCTCGACGTCAGCAGAATCACTCTCAAGAGCCATGGCAGCAGCACGTTGGGCGGCAGGAAAGTGTGGTTTGACGCAGACATCAAGCGCCTCAACTACGATGGCCAGGGGCAGTATCTCGGTGAGTTTGACGGTGCCGACCAAGTGCTCGTCATGCTCAGCGACGGACGCTACTATCTCACGAACTTCGACATTAACAATCACTACGAAGACAATATCTTCCGAATCGAGAAGTACGACGCCGACAAGGTGTGGACTTGCATCTACTACAACAGCGCTCAGTCCGGCTACCTCTACATCAAACGCTTCGTACTCGAGGCTTCTTCGCGCATTCAGACGTTCATGGGCGAGATGCCGGCCGAGAACATCGTGCTCGTCACCGACACGGTTTATCCCCGAGTGCTCGTCACGATGGGCGGAACAGACGACTTCCGCGAGCCCATCGAACTGGATGTGGAGTCGTTTATCAGCGTCAAAGGCTACAAAGCCATCGGCAAGCGCATCACAACCCTGCACATCGGCAAGGTGGAAGAACTGGAGCCGACACGTTTCCCCGAAGCAAAGGTGGAGACGGACGATGCCGAAGGCGACGACGAGGCTAGCGACGACGGACAGGACGAAGAGCCAGACCCCTTCGAAGGCAAGAGCCAGCAGGACGTCACCGACGAGATGAACGGCCAGCTAAGGCTCGACTTCTGAGCAATCCCTGCGTGCCGAGCTGGCAATCGTCGCGTGGGGCGTTGGCAATCTCCGCGTGCGGCGATGGCAATCTCCGCGTAGGGCGTTGGCAATCTCCGCGTGGGGTGTTGACAGAGACAACAGGGCAGGACTTTCGGAAAGGACTCCAGAAGCCAAGGTAACACTATTTGATTTTTCACTTTTCACTATTCACATTTCACGATTCACTATTATATCATGAGATACCTGACGCTCGCCATTCTCTTGTGCGCCCATGTTATACAGGCTTCGGCGCGGCGCATTTACGTCAGCACGGCGGGGAGTCCCTTTGCCGACGGCACGTCGTGGCAGACGGCATCGAGCGACCTGGGCGCAGTCCTTTCGCGCAGTTCGGTGGGCGACAGCGTTTGGGTGGCAGTGGGAACCTACTTCGGAGGCTTCATCATGCCGGAGGGTGTGACGGTTCTGGGCGGTTTCCTCGGCAACGAAACGGATGCCTCGCAGCGCACCCTGCCGCTTTTCAGCTCTGAGAACTCCGTACTCAATGGGAAGAATCAGTATCGGGTGCTCGAGCAACCGGCTGACTATCAGACGTCAACCGTGTGGGACGGCTTTGTCATCACCGCAGGCATCGGCTCGAATGGCGCAGGCGTCATGCTCCGGCGGAACGGCATTCTGCGCAACAGCATAGTCCGTGAGAACGAGGCCGGACTGCCCTGCGTGGGAGAATACCTCTCGGAGGAAGGCGGCGTGGTGCTCAGCGTCAATGCATCGACAAGGAAGGGTGTCGTCATGAGCCTCAGGGATTTCGGCCGACACTATCAGCATTCGCGCGGAAAGGAAGCGCTTGGCGCATCAAACGAAAGCGGCAAGAGCGACTGGCGACTGCCCACGAACGCCGAAATGCTCTACCTCACCGCTGCCCAGGGCGATGGCCTCTATGCCTTCACCTCCACCTATTATATCATAGAGAAAGCCTTCGCCGCAAACGGAGGCGAGACGTTGCAGGACAAACACTACTGGACGTCGAGCACCGGGACGGAAGGTGGCAATCCGATTGCCTATTGCTTTCATGCCACGACCGCGCAGATGAGCCGCATGAGCGTGTGGGGTTACCAGCGCATACGTCCGGTTCGGAACGTCACGCTCTCGGCGACGGATGGCATCGGCGGCGGCGTCTTTGCCACTGAAGGCAGTGTGCTCAGCGGCTGTCTTGTGGCAGATAACAAGGCAACCGAGGACGATGATATTCACATGGAAGGCAATGTCATCATCAAGGACATAGACGATGCCGAACGGACGCACTTCCTTGCACACATCCCATCACCTTATTATATATTATACAAATGATGTCCCGAAGACTCCTCTTCAGCCTTTTGTTGCTGATGTCTCTGCTCTCCCCGACGAGAGCCACGCAGAGCAGCATCACGTCCGACGGAGAATCATGGACACTCCAGAACGATGTGGTGCGGATGGGCCTGACGTTCCAGTCGGGCAAAGGTCTTTCCCTGACAGAACTATATAATAAGGTAGCAGAATGTGCCTTGACGCGAACAGGAAGTCTGCTCTTTTCCTATTCCGGCCGCCTGCTGTCGCGCTCGCAGACGTTGCCCTCTTCCACCTTCACCTACCGCGCCTCCGATGCCGACTGGCTGCTCTGCGGAAACGAAGTGACCGACGTTTTTCTTTCCGAAGCCCTCGACAGCATCCACATCGGCAAGCAAATCGACATAACACTTCAGCGCGATGAGATGCAAGTGAAGTTGATTTTCAGGATTTTCGACGGCGGTTCGGGCATTTTCTATCAGACTTCCCTGAAGAACCTTACAGCCTCGCACGACATCATCATCGAGAACAGCGAGGTCATCCGCCTCGATTTCCCCAACCAGGCACACCATTTGCACTTCTTCGAAGAAGGGAAATGGAAGAGCACCACGGCCGGCATCGACGAACCCGCCACGGGTAACAAGGGCAAGGGCGTGGCTCGCTGCCTCATCTGCCTTTACGACCAAGGAAACGGCTGGTATCTTGCTCCGGAAACGAACTGGAAGACGCAGTACGGGCCAGAGGTGAAAGGCAGTCAGGAATCGCCTTCCTATGAATATATGCTTCGCCCTGTGGCCGTCACCACGGCTTGGAGCGCATCAAACCGACGCTACGTCACGGTGAAGACCTGTCCCGAATCCCTGCAACTCACCTTGCGACCCGCCGAAGAGTTTGCCTATGTCGGCGTGAATCTCACAGCCTTCAAGGGCGACATCATCGATGGTAAGATGGCAGTCGAAGAGCATTTGCGCCGACGCTTCCGTTATCATCACACATCGACGTCGTTCATGATCAACGACTGGGATTGGTTCACCAGCGGCAACCGCACGGTCAGCTACTTCACGCGGACGGTCTTTCCATTGGCAAAGCGTGCAGGTTACGACATATTGCTCGTCGATGATGGCTGGAACAACAGCACGTCCGACGGGAAAGGGCTCAACAATGAAGGCCTTTCGCGCGACCCTATCACGTCCAACACTCCAGGCATTCCCAATATGCAAACGTTTGCCCGGCTGGTGAAGAATGCAGGTCTGCGCCTGGGCCTTTGGTATAGCAACAGCGGGGGCAACCATAATGCCGGAAACGACTTGGCCGACCCTGCAATACTCGAAGCCAAACGGCAGAAGATAGAGACGATGATAAGCCAATACGACTTGTCTCATCAGGCTATCGACTTGACTCAATACTGGCAGAACCTTGATGTCACGGAATATAGCTCGCCCTCTGACAACTTTTATCGCAAGCTTGTCCGCAATCGCGACATGATGAATGACATCGTCAGCCAGCATCCTCTCTTCGAAGTGAAGGTTACGAGCGAAGTCGACGTCTTTCCTACACAAGGAGACCGCAACACTGAGCTGCTTCACCTCGTGGATAATGGCTGGCTCACCATCACAGGTTTGGACAAAAGCATTGACGCTCTCGGCCTCCACTTCGGGCATTTGCCGCTTTCGGCTGTTTATGTCGGTGGCGAACCCACTTCCCATACCGATCTTCTGTACGCGATGCTGAGCGCAAGGAACGTGAAGTCGAAGACATTTCCCTCGGATTGGGACGCGGACGGCGTGGAGCGAATGGGACAACTCAACGCCTGGCGACGCAGTCCCCGCGTCCGTCAGCTCACCAACGGCATGGTTCGTCCTGTCTGGTGGGGCGAGGGTTTTGATTCAGCCGAAGCCTCCGATTGGAAACCCGACAGAGGGTCATACGTCTGGATGTACACGTCGGAAGCGAAAGACCGTGCCTTGGTCTATGCCACGCTTGGCGGTCGCAACCTCCTCGACGCTGAGTCGCATCGCTATCCCTTGCGCTGGCTCGATGCAACGAAACGCTATGCCGTAGAGGACGTCACGCTCGACGACACCGGCATCTTCACCTATGCTTTCGTCGGGACGTTCACCGGCGAGGAACTTAATGTGCTTGGCTTGCCTATATGCTTGGCCCAAAACTCATCTCCGGCAAAGGCTTTCTGGATTCAGGAGTACAGCGATGCTCCTCTGCAAGTGCTCTTCGCCGATAATCGTGTTGCCTCCTACACGGAGCGAATGCAATCCGACGGCTCGCTCCACGTCGAGGGAGATGCCGCGGCGGGCGAGGAAGCGGTAATCGTTGTCTATGATGCCAACAAGTCGCAGGCCATGCGAGTGCTGGCGCAGGCTGATGAAGACGGAAGGTTCGCCCTTGACGTCAACGAGGTCAAGAATAACGACGTACCTTACCCGGGTTCCAACATTACATCCCTGCGCTTCGACCCAGAAGACTATCAAGATGCGGCAGAAAAGTCGGACAGTAGGATAACTATCAACGCTTTCTTCAACGGCAACCCCGATGGTGAAGGAGGCTATAGCAGCGTCGCTACGATGAATGCCGTGGGCGATTACGTCACCTATTCCTTCCCCTTCCCTGCGAACGGAACGTTCCGCTTCAAGCTTAACTACAAGTTGTCCAAGTCGAGCCGTGGCACGGCGAGGTTCAGCCTTGTCCGTGCCGACGGGACGGAAGAAAGGTTGGGCGCAGACATCAACCAATCGACTACCGGAACGGAGAAGATGCTGACGGCTGACCTCGGGCTTCATGCGGTGGAAGCCGGAACGCTTCGGCTGAGAATGCGACTCGTTGGTGGTGGTAAACTGATAGGGTTCAACTATTTACTGCTGACACGTGAATAAACAATTAAAGTCCCTTATGAAACAAACCTGCTTCCTTTTCTTGTCTGTTCTGCTTGCGTTCTTTCCGAAAGTTGCAAGCGCAGAAGACATCGAGCTGCAGCCTGTGGACGGAAGGTCGCCGACGGAGCGGGCCTTCATGCTTGGCATTGGCAGCACCAACCAACTCGATACTTACCTGTCGCCAATGTCGTACAAGGGAACGCAGCTTAGCTTTCTGGCCAGAAGCGAACGCATGACGCACCTGGCATCCCGTCATGTTTCGTTCCAAAACACGTTCCATGCAACCTTCACCTCTGCCGACAATCCAGCTGGCACGGCAAGCTGTCTCGGTGGAAGGCTGGCCTATGATGCCGGCTGGCACTATCACTTTTCTCCCTTGCCGCATTTCGATCTGAAGGGAGGCGCACTCGTCGGTGCCGACCTCGGCTTTCTCTACAACGACCATGGCGGCAACAATCCTGCTCAAGGGCACTTCAGTATCGACCTCTCCCTCTCGGCTGGAGCGGCCTATTCCTTCAGGCTTCGCAAGCTTCCCCTGCGGGTTGGCTATCAGGCCGACATGCCGATGGTGGGAATGATGTTCAGCCCTGAATTTGGAGAAAGCTATTATGAGATATCACAACGTGGGGTGGGGCACAACCTTCTCTGCGCCCATCCGGGCAACGCCCTTTGCTTCCGGCAGACGCTCATGCTGGACTTCCATCTCAAACGCATCACCCTTCGCGTCGGATACCTCTGCGATATCCGGCAATCCAACGCCCATAGCCTCAAGTACCGCGATGCGAGCCACAGCTTCATGTTCGGCATTGCAAGGCATTTCCAGTTGATGAAGAGGGTGAAGAACGAAAAGTGATGAATGAAGAAAGAAGAATTGCTTCTGCATCTGAATGGCTAATAAGAATAACAATGAATAGATTTTTCACATTCCTCCTTACCTTCGTTTCCATCTTTATTGTCTCTTGCCAGAAGAGCGACTACGACTACGACGACACGCCGCAGGGCAACCTCGATGCCCTCTGGACGCTCATCGACCAACGCTACTGCTTCCTCACCTACAAGGAGGAGCAACTGGGCTTCAAGTGGACGGACATCCACGCCAAATACAGCGCCAAGCTGGGAGGAGAGATGTCGCGTGTGCAGCTCTTCGAAGTGCTTTCCCAGATGCTCTCCGAGCTGAAGGACGGTCATGTCAACATCTCCACGAGTCTCGACCTTGGCCGCAACTGGTCTTGGAAAGAAGACTTTCCTGAAAACCTCAACACCGAGTTGCGCCAAAGCTACCTCGGTTCCGACTACCACATCGGCAGCAGTCTGCGCTACACCATCTTGCCCGACAACATTGCCTTCGTTGTCTGTGAGAGCTTTTCCAGTGCCATCGGCGACGGCAACCTGAGCGATATGCTCACCTACCTGCGGCTCTGCGACGGCATGATCATCGACATCCGTGGCAACGGCGGCGGCGAACTGACCAATGCCGAAAAGCTCTCTCGCCGCTTCACCAACGAGAAGAGGCTGGTGGGCTACACCCTTCACAAGACGGGCACCGCGCATGATGACTTCTCGGAGCCAAGGGCGGAGTACATCGAGCCGTCCGATGGCGTGCGATGGCAAAAGCCTGTCGTCGTCCTTACCAATCGCTCGTGCTACAGCGCGGCCAACATTTTCGTGCGGAACATGCGAGAGATGCCGCTCGTCACCATCATGGGCGACCGCACCGGAGGCGGCTCCGGGATGCCCTTTACCAGTGAGTTGCCCATCGGATGGAGTGTCCGCTTCAGTGCCGTCCTGTCCCTCGATGCCCGTGGAGGACAGACGGAATTTGGCATAGAGCCCGACGTGAGCAGCGCCCTCGACGACGCTCTTGCCGCCCAGGGCACAGACTCCATGATAGAACAGGCCAGGGCGTATCTCAAGAGCCAACGCTAACCCCCTTTCTCTCAGACCCTCTCCCGACCTCTCCCTTGCAGGGAGAGGAGTAGATGGCTTTCCCTTTTTGCCCTCTCCCTGCAAGGGGAAGTCAGAGGGGGACTTGGATGAGTATTAAAACCCTGTAGGGTTATGTTTGCACGGTCATGATGCTGCAATTGCATGGTCATGATGTT
The DNA here is from genome assembly GCA_947166305.1 of uncultured Prevotellaceae bacterium. GTDB lineage: Bacteria > Bacteroidota > Bacteroidia > Bacteroidales > Bacteroidaceae > Physcousia. The sequence continues at coordinate 17,511 of CAMVDV010000044.1, forward strand.
GCAATTGCATGGTCATGATGCTGCAATGAACACGGCAGCAAGGGTTGTCAGGAAGGGTAGGGTGGAAGTAGGGACGCGCCGTGGCGCGTCCGTCGGTCAAGGTCAGTCTTTGCGGACGCGCCACGGCGCGTCCCTACATTCAGCCAGTGCGTCAAAAGCAGAAACTAAAGCCCCCTATGACTCCTCATCAATGGGGATAATTTGATGGTGTCCGCGAATTTTTAATTTTTAATTTTTAATTCTTAATTTTTCTCCGTAACTTTGTACCCGAAATGAATACGACAGACAATCCCATCTACGCCCGCGACACGCTGGAGTTCGTGCGCGTGGCGGCCGAATACTGTGCGCTGCTCGAGAAAAGCGAGGAGCGGACGGCCGACGAGTTCGTGGCTCTCCTGCTCAAACTCTTGCCCCTGCTCTATCTGAAAGCACAGCTTCTGCCCGAGGTGGAAGCAGACGGAGCCTTCACACCCGACGGACAGGTGACGGAGGACGACTACAATTTCGTGCGCGGCGGAGCGTATCGCCTGCTGCAGAAGCACGACGAATATGAAATCCTCGTATGGGATGAGTACATGCAGACCGATGAGAGTCGGTGGTGCTCGCTCAGCGAGGGACTGGCCGACCTCTACCAGGCCCTCCGCAACTTCGTGGCCGTCTATCAGCAAAGGCTGGAATCCTGTATGCCCGACGCGCTCTGGCAGTTCAGGGAAGCCTTTGAGGTATCGCTCGGACAGACCATGCTCGACGCCCTACGCCAGTTGCATCGCATCCGTTATACCCTGCATCCCGATGCCGATGAAGACGATCTTTGAGCAATACGACAAGAGCCTCCTCGCCGGTCTGCCGCGCGTCATGTTCCAGGGAAGGATAGAGGTGGTGACCGACGAGGACAGGGCGAGGCAGGCCGTCGGCTACCTCATGAGTCAGTCCCTCCTGGGCTTCGACACTGAGACGCGGCCATCGTTCCGGCGAGGTATGCTCCATAAAGTGGCTCTGCTGCAAGTCAGCTCGGACGACATCTGTTTCCTCTTCCGTCTCAACCTGATGGGTTTGCCCCCGTGCCTCATCGAGTTGCTCTCCGATGGGAAGATAACGAAGGTGGGGCTCTCGCTCCACGACGACATGCACGGCCTGCTGGCACGGAGGGAATTTTGCCCGGGCACCTTCATCGACCTGCAGAACATCGCATCAAGGATGGGCATTGCCGACATGGGCCTGCAAAAGCTTTTTGCCAACATCCTGGGCGGCAGGATAGCCAAGAGCCAACAGCTCTCCAACTGGGAGGCAGAGAGTCTGACCGAAGCCCAGCAGCGCTATGCTGCCACAGATGCATGGGCCTGCATACAACTCTACAGAGAGATGACCCGTCTGCAGCAGGATGGGTACAAACTTGAAGTGGCAAAACCCGCCGAAACGCCTCGGGAGGAATAGCACAAACTGCAGCCTCCAAAGGCGTAGGAATAACATAATTATATAAGGAAATGAACAAGAAAATCATATTGCGCCGTGGCAAGGAAGAGAGTCTCCTGCGATTCCATCCTTGGATCTTCAGCGGTGCCATTCATCATACCGAGGCTGACGAACCGCTAAGCGAAGGCGACCTCGTGGAAGTCCTCTCCAGTAGCGGACACTTCCTTGCCATTGGCCATTGGCAGATAGGCAGTATCGCTGTCCGAGTGCTTACCTTCAAGCGTCAACCCATCGACCAAACCTTCTGGCAGAAACGTCTCGCCGCAGCACTCGACGTGCGGAGAGCCATCGGAGTCTGTGGCAGAGAGGACAACGACACCTTCCGTCTCGTACATGGCGAAGGCGACAATCTGCCAGGACTCATCGTCGATATCTACGGTTCGGTGGCCGTCATGCAAGCCCACAGCGTCGGGATGCACGTCTGTCGCATGGAGATAGCCGAAGCTCTCAGGGCAGTGATGGGCGAACATCTCAAGGCCATCTACTACAAGAGCGAGACAACCCTTCCCTTCAAAGCGCAGCTTGAACAAGAAAACGGCTTCCTTTGGGGGCAATCGGCCGACAATGTGGCACGCGAGAACGGGCTTCGCTTCCATATCGACTGGCTCAAAGGGCAGAAGACCGGTTTCTTCGTCGATCAGCGCGACAATCGTTCGCTCGTGGAGCAATACGCTCAAGGCCGCAAGGTGCTCAATATGTTCTGCTACACCGGCGGCTTCAGCGTCTATGCCATGAGGGGTGGGGCAAAGTTGGTTCATTCCGTCGACAGCAGCGCCAAAGCCATCGAGCTCGTTAATGCCAACGTTGAACTCAACTTCCCGGGCGACACGCGCCACAAGGCTTTTGCTGAAGATGCCTTCAAGTTCATGGATGAGATGCCAGGCTCAACGGCTGACAGTCAATCTTCAGAGAGTTACGACCTCATCATTCTCGACCCGCCAGCTTTTGCCAAGCACAAAGATGCCCTTCGCAATGCCCTTCGTGGCTACACCAAACTCAACGCTAAGGCCTTCGAAATGATTCAGCCTGGCGGCATCCTCTTCACGTTCAGCTGCTCGCAAGCCGTCAACAAGGACCAGTTCCGTATGGCAGTCTTCACAGCCGCAGCGATGGCAAAGCGCAAGGTTCGCATTTTGCACCAACTCCATCAGCCTGCCGACCACCCCATCAACATCTATCATCCCGAAGGAGAATACCTGAAGGGATTAGTTTTATATGTTGAATAAGAGAATCCCTAACCCCCTTTAGGAGGAATACATTTACCAAATAGTAAAATCGTAAATAAATCGTAAATATTAAATCGTCAAATCGTAAATAATAAATAATGAATGCATTGAACTTAAAGTTTCGTCTGACGCTGCTCAACTTCCTTGAGTTTGCTGTCTGGGGTGCCTATCTGACTTCAATGGGCACTTATCTTGCCGGCGTGGGCCTTGGTTCCAACATCGGCTGGTTCTATTCCGTGCAAGGAATCGTGAGCATCTTCATGCCCGCCTTGATGGGTATCCTTGCCGACCGATGGATGGAGGGACAAAAGGTGTTGAGCCTCTGCCATGCCCTTGCAGGCCTCTTCATGATTGGTGCTTCTCTCTATGGCTATCAGGCGGGCGATGCACCTCAATTCGGCATCCTCTTCTCCCTCTACACGCTTTCCGTCGCCTTCTTCATGCCAACCATTGCCCTCAGCTACTCGGTGGCTTATTCAGCTCTCGAGAAGGCTGGGCTCGACACGGTGAAGGCTTTCCCTCCCATTCGTGTTTGGGGAACGGTGGGCTTCATCGTGACGATGTGGATTGTTGACTTGTGCGGACTTCAGCAGACGCCGGGCCAATGGATGGTGAGCGGCTGCCTGAGCCTTGTGATGGCTGCCTATGCTCTCACCATGCCTCGCATGAGAATCGTAAAGGGCGAGGCAAAGCAGAAGACACTGGCCGAAGCTCTCGGACTGAATGCCTTCCGTCTTTTCCTCAATCCGCGCATGGCGATGTTTATGGCCTTTGCCATGCTGCTCGGCTTCTGCTTGCAAATAAGCAACGGCTATGCCAATCCGTTCATCACGAGCTTCGGAGGCATCGCTGAGTATCAAGATACGTTTGGCGTACAGCATGCCAACATTCTCATCTCACTTTCGCAGATGAGCGAGACGCTGTGCATTCTGCTCATACCCTTCTTCCTGTCGCGTTTCGGCATCAAGAAAGTGGTGCTCATCGCCCTGATTGGCTGGGTGCTTCGCTTCGGTTTCTTTGCTGTCGGCAATCCCGGAAGCGGTGTTTGGCTCTTCCTGCTTTCGATGATTGTCTATGGCGTTGCATTCGACTTCTTCAACATCTCTGGCTCGCTCTTCATCAACCAAGAGACCGACGAGAGCATCCGAAGCTCAGCTCAAGGCCTCTTCATGATGATGACCAACGGACTGGGAGCCTTCATCGGCACGCTTGTGGCGCAAGCTGTCATCAACAACTACGTCTTCACGCCCCAAGAGGCAGGTGCAACGGGCACGGAGATAATTGCAGGCTGGCAGACGTGCTGGTACATCTTTGCTGCCTACGCGCTTGCCGTAGCAGTCCTCTTTGCGTTGCTTTTCAAAGATAAGAAGTGAAAGAAGTCCGTTTCTTCTACGACCCAATGATGCATGGCGAGCTTCCCGAGGAGGAGGCTCACCATGCAACCAAAGTCCTGCGACTCGGTGTAGGCGATGAGCTCATGCTTGTCGATGGCAGGGGAAGTTTCTTCCGTGCCGTAATCACAGCCGCCACAAACCATCGCTGCACCTATCGCATCGAGGAGGCCTTGCCGCAGCAACCTGCCTGGATGGGCTGTCTGCACATCGCCATGGCTCCCACAAAACTCATCGACCGCACGGAATGGTTCGTTGAGAAAGCCACCGAGATAGGCTTCGACGAGCTGACTTTCCTCGACTGCCAGTTCAGTGAGCGTCGCGTCGTCAAGCAGGAACGCATCGACAAGATTCTCGTCTCGGCCATGAAACAAAGCCACAAAGCTTGGAAGCCCCGGCTAAATTGCTCGACGATGTCAAGTGATTTTGAAGGGGCTGAAAGCCACTCTTGCTCGACGAAGTCAAGTGATTATGGAGGGGCTGAAAGCCATTCCGGGATGCAGAAGTTCCGCGACTTCATCATGGAGGAACGCGAGGGCGACAAGTTCATCTGCCATTGCTACGACGAGAGCGACGTGGGAGGCACGGAGGGAAAGCCGTTGCTCTTCGATGTGCTCCGGCGAGGTGTCCCCTCCACCGTGCTCGTCGGCCCTGAGGGAGATTTCAGCGTCGAGGAGGTGAAGCTTGCATTGCAGCACGGCTATCGCAGCGTGAGCCTCGGCCGAAGCCGCCTTCGCACAGAGACCGCCGCCCTTGTCGCCGTCCACATGATGCAGCTGAAGAACGAACTGTCTCTGGCTTCCGACGCTATCGGCTTAATCTCCTAACGTCTTCCGAAACTTCAAAATTATAATAAAGTCATTTCGGTTGAATCAGTCACCTTGTAGGGACGCGCCGTGGCGCGTCCGTTTTCGTTGCGAAGTAGAGGCCGAAGATGATGTGTCGCGGATAGCGGATGCGCCACGGCGCGTCCCTACATGCAAAACAGGCAGACTGTATTTAATTGAAATCCATGTGTGAAGTGTTTGAGAACTTTATAAGTATCTGTAACACAGATAGAAACGAATATGCCCTGAAGCTGAAAGGTACAAAAAAGTGCAATTTACAATTTGCCGTTTTTGGTGCCAAAGCAAGCAGTTTTTCTATCATTAGAGCAATATAAGATTTAATAATTTATTAAGATTATTTAACAGAATTTTAGTCATTTTGAGCTTTTGGCAACTTTGGTGAGCAAAGACAAGACTTTTTGCCAGTCAAAAGAGAGAAGATAAAGCATCAAAATGGGGGCATTTGTACCGACCTTGTACCTCGGTTGCGCTAAGTAGCTGTGTGACAAGGTCGGTTAATAATTCAAAGTCAACTATGGACAGCATTTCTGATTGTCAATCGTACCAATGTTTATGTGTCGCCAGACAGGTAATCTTTGGTTCATATTAATTGAAAAAGGTAGGGAAAAGAAAGGATGAGGTAACACTTTGAGGCAAAAAGGGGATTTCTTAGGCTGCTTTTATTCTTTTTCTTCAAAAAAGTTTGGCTATTCCAAATAAAAGCAGTACCTTTGCGCCACGAGAACCCGCCAAGCCTCTTCACAATGCT
>CAMVDV010000045.1 GCA_947166305.1 uncultured Prevotellaceae bacterium
CGCATTACAAATGCTTATAATCAATGCTGTCGGATTGCAAATCCGACAGAACAATACATTCGGCTCATTCGGAAAATTCGTAAAATCCGTATAATCCGTTGTCAGAAACATCGCCGGCAATTCGTGCAATTCGTGGTAGAATACCGTCGTTAGGTCGTGCAGTTAGTGGTTTATACAAGGCTCTTGTTCGTGCGGATTTGTAATCCGCACGCTTGGAATATAGGGATTTGCAATCCCGAGATGACTCTTGTTGCGCATTACAAATGCTTATAATCAATGCTGTCGGATTGCAAATCCGACAGAACAATACATTAAGCCTATTTGGAAAATCTGCGTAATTCGTGTAATTCGTGGTAGAATACATCGCCGAAAATCCGTGAAATCCGTGGAATCCGCTGTCAGAAACATCGCCGGAAATCCGTAAAATCCGTGTAATCCGTTGTCAGAAACATCGCCGGCAGGGAGTGAAAGCGGTGTGGTCTGAGGTAGAACGGCAGTAGGGAGGGCATATCCGTCTGTGGGGATATGCCCTCCGCGGGTTCAGAAGGGGCCGAAGCCCATGCAGGAGGTGGTGGTGAGGGCGGTGAGGAAGGCGGTGAGGGCTGCGACGATGACTTTTGCGACGAGCTCCCAGATGTTTTGTTTCTTCATGTCATAGGGGGATTTTAGTGGTTAGTAGAGTTTGTAGAGATAGTAGGCTCGGAGGAGGACGGCGTCGGTGAGGAGCAGGTTGCTCTCTTGCCGTGCCATGGCGCGGACGAGGGTTGGCCAGTCGGACTCTGTGAGAAGCTGCTTGGGAGTGAAGCCTGTCTGCTGGCAGACGCTGTGGAGGTAGGCATCGGTGTCGTTCTCGGCGGGCGGTGCCCAGCGGCGCAGTATGTCAGCCAGGCGGCGGATGTTGTGCCTGCGGGCGTAGGTGCGGAGGATGCAGAAGGCGGCTCTGAGGCCCCACTCCATTGTCCGGAACTGCACGAAGGCTTTGTCGGTCTGTTCGGGGCTTTGCCCTTTCCAGGTGACGCCGGGAATGCGTCGGATGTTGAGCGGGTTGTTGTTGCGTTGACCTCTTGTCATAGCTGTTTTTGGATTAAGCCTCCCCGCCTCCTTTCCGCGGGGGGAGCGGAGGCAGGGAGGGGAGGTTTATTCCAGACCGTGGATGGTTTCGGAGTTCTTGACTACCTCGATGGCGTCGGAGACGGCCTTGCGTGCTGGCACGAGTTGGAAGGTGGCTTCGCTGCGGAGGCTCTTGAAGTCCTTGCCCGGCGCCCAGCTGACCACGACGTCCTTGATGTTGGCAGCGGAGAAGTCGTCGGTGGTGACGGCGCCTACGGTGCGGAGCCTGGGCTGGAAGTCGCCGAGGTCGCCGAGCTTGACGCGCTTGCCCTCGAGCATCAGCTCACGGAGGCAGCCGACGGCGTTGGTGAGCAGACCCACGATGTCGCCCTTCTTGTAGACGCTGCCGTGGTTGGCGATGTGCCTGGCGAAGGCGTTGATGTCGACAACCTCGCTTGCCTGTGCCACGCCGTATGCCTTGGTCTCGGTGATGTTAGCCTTCTTGGTGCCGGGCTTCGTGCCCATGATTGCGATACTGTAGTTAATCATAATGGTAATGTTTTTAGTTGTTGATGTTAGTAAAAGGGTTGATTGTTTTATGGAAGCGCTTCTGTTGTTATATACGGTCCGACCCCCTTTTTGTTAACACCTGCGGCCAACTTTTTTGCATCCCGACGGAAAAAAACCGGTGCCCACATTATAATATATCTACACACGCGCGTGCGGTGCGGCGACGCCCCGTGCGGCGTTCTGCATCGCGGCGTGCGGGGAGGAGGGTTTCGGCACGCGGCGACGGCCGACGCTCCTGCCTGCGTTTTGCCTCACGGAGAAGGGCTCACGCAAAAGCCCCTCCCGACAGCCGCGGAAGGGGCAAAAAAATCCCTCTCCCGGAGGAGAGGGACAAAAGAAAAAGTGACTCGAATTAGAATGTCAGTTCCTTGCCAGCCTTGAACTTCACGACCTTCTTGGCAGGGATTGTGATAGCTTTCTTCGTGGCGGGATTGATACCCTTGCGGGCGTCGCGCTTTGTTACGGCGAACGTGCCGAAGCCAACGAGAGCAACCTTGTCGCCCTTCTTCATGGCACCTGTGACGGCATCCAGAGCGGCTTCCAGAGCCTTCTTTGCGTCAACTTTACTCAGGCCTGCGCCTTCTGCAATTTTGGCAACTAAATCTGTCTTGTTCATAAGATAAGTGTTAAGTTGTTTGTAATTAGGTTATTTAATACACTATTTTTGCTTATTTTGCATGACAAATTTAGTTAAACTTACCCTAACGGCAAAGCTTTTCCTTAAAAAAATGCAATTATCGGCTAAATTTTTTCACATTCAGCCAGTTTTATCCCTTTTCTAAGGCTATTTTTCGTACCTTTGCACCCGAAATCAACACAATTCGACACAAAGCAATGAACCTGATGCCTCCCGTAACGAAAAACCTGCTCATCATCAACGTGCTGTGCTTTTTCGCATACCTCGCCTTCCTGGGCCACGACGTGAACCTCAACACCATCTTCGGCCTCCACTTCCTGCTGGCCGACGGCTTCCGTCCCTGGCAGTTCTTCACCTATATGTTCATGCACGCCAGCTGGCAGCACCTCTTCTTCAATATGTTCGCCGTCTGGATGTTCGGGCGTACCATCGAACAGACAATGGGGCAGAAGCGATTCCTCTTCTATTACCTCACCTGCGGACTGGGTGCCGGCCTCATGCAAGAGCTCGTGCAGGCAGCCGAGTACTGGTACTACGGCTACGCCGCCTACAGCCAAGTGCAGACAGCCACCGGCATCGTGCCCATGGGCGAGTACCTCAACGGATGGAACACCGTGGGAGCCTCCGGCGCAGTCTACGGCATCCTGCTCGCCTTCGGCATGATATATCCCAACGAGCGCCTGTTCATCTTCCCCATTCCCCTGCCCATCAAGGCCAAATACTTCGTCGTGGGCTACGCCGTCATAGAGCTTCTCTCCGCCCTCTCGCAGAAGGGCGACGGAGTGGCCCACATGGCTCACCTGGGCGGAATGCTCGTCGGGCTCCTATTGCTCCTCTACTGGCGAGGCGGAGGCGGCAGCAACCGGCACGGAGGCTACAGCAACTACGACCGAGGCACAGGCTCCTGGACCGGACTGCGCGACTGGTTCACCTCACTCTTCAAGAGAGAAAAGCCCGACATCCACGTCACCTACGGCGGACGCTACGGCAAGGAAGCCGCCTACCGGCAGCAGAAGAAAGAAGAAGAGGAAGAGCTCAACCGCATCCTCGACAAAGTGAAGAAGAACGGATACGACGGCCTCTCGCCCGAAGAGAAGCGCCGCCTCTTCGACATCACACGGAAATAGCCCGCCCGCAGCCCACACCTCAGGCACAAAGGAACAGAAAACCAGCCGCCGGCCACAGCATCGCCACATGAAAGAACTCGTCAAGCGAATCTCCGTCAGCCTCATCCTCGGCGCAAACATCTGCACCATCCTGCTACTCTGGCTCAGCGTGGCACTCACATGGGTCTCCCCCAGCCTGCTGCCACGCCTGTCACTCATCACCCTGGCCTTCCCCCTCCTGCTCGCAGCCGACGCACTCTTCCTCGCCTTCTGGCTGCTCTTCCACCCACGCCTCGCCTGGGTCCCGCTCGCAGGAATGCTCCTCGTCGGCAGCTACATCCTCGACTACAGCCCCATCCGCCTCAAGTCCGACCCGCAACCCACCGACTCCACACTCACCATCGTCTCCTACAACATCGGACTCGTCAAGGACAAAGAACAGAAGGCCGAACTCTTCCGCTTCCTCAACACCGCCGATGCCGACATCGTCTGCCTCCAGGAAATCGGAACCAGGTTCCTCGCCAAGCACCAGGACTGGCTCGACACCACCGCATACCACGTCCTGCAGACCAGCAACATCGCCGTCCTCTCCCGACACCCCTTCCTCAGCGACACCATCAGCATACACTATCCCACCAGAAGCAACCACAGCATGGCCTGCTGGATAGACCTCTACGGCGACAGCCTGCTCCTCATCAACAACCACCTCGAGAGCAACCACTTCAGCCCCGAAGAGAAAGACGACTACACCAACGCCATCACCGACCCCGACCGACAGTCCATCCGCACAAGCTCACACAAAATCGCAGGAAAGCTCAGCCAAGCCGCCGCCTACCGAGGCGCACAGACCGACAGCATCTGCGCCCTCATCAGCCGCAACGCACACCACACCGTCATCGCCTGCGGAGACCTCAACGAGACACCCATTTCCTACACCTACCAACGCCTCGCCCGGCTCCTGCGCTCAGCCTACCGCGAAGCCGGACAAGGCCCCGGATTCACCTACACCAGGCGCTCCTTCCCAGTCCGCATCGACCACCTCTTCCACTCCGACGACTGGACCTGCACATCATGCCGCATAGACCGCACAGTTTCAGCCTCCGACCACTACCCCATCATCGTCCGTTTAACCAAAAATATACGATAATCATCCTTTTTACAATAAAAAAACTCCTTTTTCTCTTTGTTTAAGGAAAAAAAATGTATCTTTGCACGCTTTTATGCCATAAACGAGAACAAAAACAAAAAACAAAACTTAAATAATTCAAAACACAATGCAAAACAAAGGATTTGTAAAGGTTTTCGCGGTTCTGCTGATACTCGTATGCCTCTTCTATCTGAGTTTCTCCGTCGTGACAAACCACTTCGAGAGCAAAGCAGAGAAGATAGCACAAGTAGAAGGACAAAATGCCGCCGACCGCTATCTCGACTCGCTGCTCAACAACAAGGTCTACCTCAACGTGTGGACCCTGAAGGAATGCCGCGAGATGGGCATCGGCCTGGGTCTCGACCTCAAGGGCGGTATGAACGTCATCCTGGAAGTCAGCGTGCCAGACGTCGTTAAGGCACTCGCCGACCACAAGGAAGAAACCGACGAAAACTTCCGCCTCGCCGTAGAGCAGGCAACAAAAGAGGCTGCCAGCAGCCAGAGCGATTTCATCACATTATTTATTAAAGATTACAAAGCCCTGGAGCCTAACAAGGCCCTGGCCGAACTCTTCGCCACACAACAGCTGCGCGACAAGGTGACAACAAAGAGTACCGACAAGGAAGTGGAAAGCGTCCTGCGCGCCGAAGTGAAGAGCGCAATCGACAACTCCTACAACGTGCTCCGCACACGTATCGACCGCTTCGGCGTCGTGCAGCCCAACATTCAGGCCCTCGAAGGACAGGAAGGCCGCATCATGGTGGAGATGCCAGGTGTGAAGGAGCCTGAGCGCGTCCGCAAACTCCTGCAAGGAAGCGCCAACCTCGAGTTCTGGGAGACCTACAACACACAAGAGATCGTTCCCTTCCTCGTTTCCCTCGACACCAAACTCGCTGCCGCACTGAGCGGAATCAAGGAGGAAACTCCTGCCGATACCGCAGCTGCCGTCGCACACACCGATGAGCTCAAGGTCGAAGAAAACGCCGAGGAAAACGCCGAGGCAGCCGACACGACAGCCAAGGCCGCTGCCGACCTCGCCTCTGCCGTTGCCGAAAGCGGCGATGCAGAAGCCTCCTCCAACCTCTCTGCCGCAGACATCGAGAAGATGCACAAGCAGCATCCCCTGCTCAGCCGCTTGCAGTTGGCACAAGGGGCATACGGTTGCGTCGTGGGCTTTGCAAGCAAACGCGACATGGACGACATCGATGAGCTTCTCGCCTCACCCGAAGCCAAGGAGATCCTTCCTTCCGACCTTCGCCTCAAGTGGGGCGTGAAGGGCATGGGCGAAGGCGCCGGTGCCAACATCTATGAGCTTTATGCCATCAAAGTGACGGAACGCAACGGCCGAGCTCCACTCGAAGGCGACGTTGTGACCGATGCCAGCGACTCGTATGACCAGCAAGGTCGTCCCTGCGTAAGCATGAAGATGAACGTGGACGGCGCACGTCGCTGGGCCGCACTCACCAAGGCTAACCTCAAACGCAGCGTTGCCATTGTCCTCGACGACAACGTTTACAGCGCTCCCACCGTGCAGAGTGAGATTACGGGCGGCAATTCCGAGATCACAGGCAACTTCACGCTGGAGGACACACGCGACCTTGCCAACGTCCTGAAGTCGGGTAAGATGCCTGCTCCTGCTAAGATTGTGAGCGAAGAGATTGTCGGTCCTTCTCTCGGAGCAGAGTCTATCCGTCAAGGCATCTGGAGTTGTGTCATTGCCTTCATCATCCTTATGTGCTACATGATTGTGATGTATGGCTTCATCCCGGGCATGGTGGCCAACGGCGCCCTGCTCTTGAACCTCTTCTTCACCATAGGTATTCTGACAAGCTTCCAGGCTGCGCTGACAATGAGCGGCATTGCCGGTATGGTGCTGTCGCTGGGTATGGCTGTCGACGCTAATGTGCTCATCTACGAGCGTACGAAGGAGGAACTGAAGGCAGGCAAGAAGGTGCGCGAGGCACTGGCTGCCGGCTACAGCAACGCTTTCAGCGCCATTTTCGACTCTAACTTGACGTCGGTCATCACGGCCATTATCCTTTATTACTTTGGCACGGGTCCCATCCGAGGCTTCGCCACAACGTTGCTCATCGGTATCTGCGTCAGCTTCTTCACTGCCGTGTTCCTGACACGTGTTGTCTACGCTCAGGTGATGGACAAGGACAAGTGGCTGAACCTCACTTTCCGCACTGCCATCGGCGACAAGATTTCCTTCCAGAACCCTGCTTACAAGTTCATGAGTGCCTACAAGAAGAGCTTCGCCATCTTTGGCACGCTGGCCGTCATCAGCATTGGTTTCATGCTGACACGCGGTTTCAGCAAGAGCATCGACTTCACGGGCGGCCGCAACTTTGTTGTGCTGTTTGAGAACACGGTGCAGCCCGAGACGGTTCGCGGCCTGCTGGCTGAGGCTTTCCCCGAAAGCAATACCAGTGCCATTGCCTTGGGCACGGAGGGCAAGACCATCCGCATCTCCACGAACTATCGCATTGAGGAGGACGGCATCGAAGTGGACAGTGAGATTGAAAAGAAGCTCTTCGAGACGCTGAAGGGCGGTGGCTTGCTGGCCGGAGACCTGACGCTGGAGAACTTCATCAACCGCGATGAGCGTGCCGGCGGCTCCATCATCAGCAGCCAGAAAGTAGGTCCTTCCGTTGCATCCGACATCACGAAGGGTGCAATCTGGAGCGTCATCCTGGCCTTCATTGCCATCTTCTTCTACATCTTCATCCGCTTCCGCAACCTGTCGTTCTCGGTGGGTGCCATCACGGCATTGCTTGTCGACATCATCCTCATCCTGGGTACGTACAGTATGTGCTGGGGCTGGATGCCCTTCTCGCTGGAAGTTGACCAGACCTTCATTGGTGCCGTGCTGACGGCCATCGGTTATTCTATCAACGACAAGGTGGTTGTCTTCGACCGCATCCGTGAGTTCCTCCACTTGCACCCGAAGCGCGACAAGCAGGAGCTGTTCAATGCTTCGCTGAACAGCACGTTGAACCGTACGATCAACACGTCGGTTTCTACATTCATCGTGTTGGCTGTCATCTTCTGCCTGGGCGGTGCCAGCATCCGCAGCTTTGCCTTCGCCATGATTCTGGGTGTTGTGTTCGGCACATTCTCGTCCATCTTCGTGGCTGCTCCCACGGCCTATCTCATCCACGGCAAGAACATCGTGGAAGAGGAGGAGAAGAAGTAATGGTGAGAGGAACAGAGCGAAAGGAATGACGTAACAGAAATCCAAGCTTTACTCTTCTACATAGTGAGAGCCGCAGCGCTGCCTTGTCAGTGCTGCGGCTCTTCGTTTTTCCTGCAATTTAGCCTTTCTTTGCTTGTTTTGCTTTGATATTTTTCGTATTTTTGCAAGCGAAACAACCAACAACGCACGAATATGAAACATTTCCTGCCAAGGCTGACGGCCCTCGTCGGCTTGCTTTTCACGGTGCTGACCTACGTTTCGGCACACAACTACAATGCCCAGGGCATCTGCACCGATGCCGATTGCACCGAACCCTTCGAGCCGGCCGTTCAGGAGGACGGCTGGTATCTGCTCCGCAACGCGGGCAATGTGGAATGGTTCTCCGGCCTTGTGAACCAAGGGGGCAACAATATCTTCCTCTGGGGCAGGCTGACCTGCGACATCGACTTTGCCGGAGTGACGCACACGCCCATCGGTGTGAGCGAAGCCACGAAGTTCAACGGCCGCTTCGACGGGCAGGGTCACCGCATCATGAACATGAAACTGCGCTCCACGAAAGACCTCCAGGGCTTCTTCGGCGGGCTGCGAGGAGGCGGAACGAGGGTGAGCAACCTCATCATCGACAAGTCCTGCCAAATCACAGGCAAGCAGCGAGTGGGCGGAATTGCTGCCTTTGCACAGACCACGGGCAGCGAACCCATCGTGATAGAAGGGTGCATGAACGAGGCAAACGTGACGGGTACGAGCACCGCCGTGGGCGGCATCCTCGGTGGAAGCATGAGTCCTCACCCCGCCATCCGTATCCTCAACTGCATCAACACGGGCACCGTGCGCGGCAGCGGCGAGTCGGCCACGATAGCAGGCTGGCTGGGTGACAACGCCGGCTCGCGCGTCGACAACTGCTACAACACGGGCCGACTCATGGGCATCGACGGGAGCAAGCGCAACATGGTGCGCCACGGAGGAGCATCCGCCGTGCAGAACATCTACGAATTCTACAGCAGTTCCACCTACACGCAGGGCCGTGCGACCGACTGGGCCACGCCGTCTCCGCTTGCGAGCGGTGAGCTTTGCTACCGACTCTCGCAGGGCGAGGGCGGCAAGGCTTGGGGTCAGGCCATCGGCACCGATGCCATGCCGCTCCCCTTCGGCAGCTCTCCCGAGGTATTCCTCTGCGGCGAGGCCGCTTGCGATGGGGCTGTCATAGCCGAAGCCTCGCATTTCTCCAACACCGACGAAGGCCTTAAGCTGCAGAGCCATCAGTTCCTTCGGGGCCATTGCCAAGTCTGCGGCGCGCTCGAGGAGGGCTATCCCTTCCCGCCCCGCAAGGTCTTCCTCATGGCAGGGCAGAGCAATGCCGACGGAAGGGCTGCCGTCAGCACCATGCCAAGCTACATCCAAGACTATGTGAGCCGTGGCGGGAGTCGATTCTGCTACTGGAGCTACACCAACGGGAGCGAGGCTGCCTGGCAGAAATTCGGCGGCAAGTTCCTCCCCTACGTTCCCCACACCGACGACAACTCCACGTCGCGCTGCGGCTTCGACGGCATCGTCTATCACCTCATCGAAGAGGCTCTCGCTGGGCGCTTCTTTGTCATCAAGGAGAGTCACGGCGGCACGGCCATCGACACGCGCTGCTCCAGCGGCGGCAACCTCTGGTGGTGTGCCGACCCTGAGTGGCTCGCGTCGGCCAGTCCACGCAGCGGTCATTCCCTCACCCTCGAGTTCGTGGAGAACATAGGGCGGTGCATCGACGATGTCCTGGCGAAGCTCGACGAGGGCTACCGCATTGAGTGCATCATGTGGCACCAAGGCGAGTCCGACCGCACCCAAGGCGCTGCCTACCACGACAACCTGCAGCAGCTCGTCGCCTACCTGCGCTCGTGGCTCGTAGAGAAGACGGGCGAGGCGCGCTACGCCACGCTCCCCTTCATCGCAGGCACCGTCAACCGGCAGAGCACGCAGTACAACGCCGAGGTGGAGCAAGCGCTCTATCGGCTGGCAGAGGAGGACAAGAACTTCCACGTCGTGGACATGAGCGACTGCAAGCTCGGGTCGGACAACCTGCATTTCGACGCCTCGGGCGAGGAAGACGCTGCCCAGAGGATGTTCAGCAAACTGCTGGAACTGGGCCTGCTCGACAGCGATGACGCCACAGGAGCCTCCCCCGTCCCCAACAAAGGAAGGGAGGACGGCTGGGAAGGATGCTTCGACCTGCAAGGACGCGGGTGGCAAACGGCGGGCAGCGGGCAGTCGAGAGTCCCGGGCATCTACATCATGGACGGCCGGAAGGTGCTCGTCGGGAGCCGCTGACGGGCAGTGATTCTCACGAAGGGAAGCACCCTCGCGGCGGTTCGAGCGGATTTGTAATCCGCTCGTGCTGTATATAGGGATTTGCAATCCCGCAATGCTTCGGCTCGAGAGGTTCAGCGCATTGCAAATGCTTATATGCCACACTGTCGGATTACAAATCCGACAGAACATCCAGAAAAAGGGCTTTTTGTCAAGGATTTCGCAGGGAAGTGACCCACTGAGAATGGAAAATTTGCAGCCTCGGCGTGCCGCGGGCGGAAAGAACGGCTGGTTTTGGAATGAGGCTGACGCCTCATTCACAGTGGCTTAGCATTTCCTGTGGTGTGAAAAAGCGTGCCGAGAGGGTCAAAAACGGGTGCCTGGAGGGGTGACACGGCGTGACAAGTTGGAAAACGCAGCGTGCTAAGTTGGGCAACTTGGCGTGCTGTGTTTGAAATCTCCGCGTGCCGTGTTCAGTTTTTTGCCGTTTTTTATGCTCAAAAAACCCGTTTCGGAAAAATCATTACAACATTTTGTGTCTTTCGGCGAAGCATTTTTTTGAGCTTTTCGTCAAACTTTTCGCATGAGAATTACGACTGGTCGGTGTCCGATGAAACAGTCCGAAAGGCCGTCGGGCACTCAGCCTCGGTTGCGATAGGCCTGCGTGGTCATGCCGGTCATGCGCTTGAAATACTTGCAGAAGAACGAGGGGTTGGGGAAGTTCATGCTGTCGGCAATCTGCGCCACGCTCTTGTCCGAATGCCTCAGCTCCACCTTGATGCGCGTCACGATGGCTTCGTCTATCCACTGCTTGGCCGCCTTTCCGCTGACGCGCTTCACGAGGGTGCTCATGTAGCGGGGCGAGAGGAAGAGCCTTCCGGCATAGAAGTCGATGCCATGCTCCTGCGTGGCATACTGGCTGACCAGTTGCATGAAGTCGGCAAACAGCCGCCTGTCTCGCGGGAGGGAAGCGCGGCTGTCGTTCTCGTAGCGGCTCCAGTAGCTGTGAACCTGCCAGAGAAACGCCGCCACCAGATGCAGGATCACCTGCACATCGCGTCCGTCGCCCTGCATCATCTCGCGGAGCAAGGCATGGAGCGACTCGAGCCGATGCCTCTCCTGCGCCGTCAGCATGAAGTTGAAGTCGCGCACATGTCCGTCGAGCATCGGGGGGAGCGAGGTGGAAAAGACCAGGCTGACCAGTTCATCGGTGAGCGAAATGCCGAACCCACGAATGTCGTCGGAGTAGTCGCCGAGGCGGACGATGCTGTTATGGCTGAGGAAGACCACCTGACCCGCCTCGAAGGTTCTGGGAATCAGGTTGACCGTGGGATGCGCCGTACCCTTCAGCAAGACCATCACACGCATTTCTGGCAGCACGTAGGTGTCATCCGAGAGGCGCGACAGCAAACGGCGCACAGGCGGATTGTACGCTACAACCAGGTT
Organism: uncultured Prevotellaceae bacterium; assembly: GCA_947166305.1. GTDB lineage: Bacteria > Bacteroidota > Bacteroidia > Bacteroidales > Bacteroidaceae > Physcousia. The sequence goes on from CAMVDV010000045.1 coordinate 11,448, forward strand.
CTCGGAGAGGTAGTCGTCCAGCATCTGCCCGCCCGCCTCGCCGCGCAACAGCTCGCTCAGCTGCTTCAGGTCGAATTGGTGGAACTTCTTCATCGCATTTCGCCTTTATCGACACAAAGGTACATAAAAGTACACACAAAACAGCCATCTTTCGAGAAAAACGTACAAAAAGGACATATATTCCACGAAAAAGATAGCGACACCCTGCATAAAACCCCGTAACTTTGCACTCGGAAACAATGGTAAATGGCAAAAGACATTATGCGGAAGACACTCAGCTTACTCCTTTTGGCCGTGGGCCTGGCGGGAACACGGGCGCAGACACTCGACCAGTGCCAACAGGCCGCCGAAAAGAACTACCCGCTCATCCGGCAGTTTGACCTCATCCGGCAGACCACCGACCTCAACGTAAAGAACATCAGCAAAGCGTGGCTGCCGCAAGTGTCGGCTTCCGCACAGGCCACCTTGCAGAGCGACGTGACCGCCTTCCCCGAACAGGTGCAGACACTCTACCGGCAAGTGGGCATCGACATGAAAGGCCTCGGCAAGGACCAGTACCGCCTCGGAATCAACCTGACCCAAGCCATCTACGACGGCGGGGCCGTCAGAAATCAGAAGAACATAGCGAAGAGAGCAGGAGAAGTGGAGGAGGCACAGACCGAAGTCACACTCTATGCCGTACGCCAACGCGTGAATGAAATGTACTTCGCCCTGCTCCTTCTCGACGAACAGATACGCCTGCAGAGCGACCTCCAAGAGCTTTTGCAGTCCAACGAGGACAAGCTTTCCGCCATGTTCAAAAGGGGAACAGCCGCAGAAAGCGACTTCCTGAGCGTCAAAGCGGAACGCCTCAACGTCGCCCAAGGACTGACAGACCTGCAAGCCAGGCGCGCCACGACGGCACGAATGCTCAGCACCTTCTGCGGCATCGACGTGACAAGTCCCGTCAAACCCGCAGCCACGATGCCCGTCGAAGCAGGCCTCCGCCCCGAACTCCGACTGATTGACTCGCAGATACGGCTGGCCGATACGCAGGAGAAGGCACTCCGTTCGGCACTCCTGCCAAGGCTGGATGCCTTCGCACAGGGCTTCTATGGCTACCCAGGCTACAACCTCTTCGAGGACATGATGAGCCGACGATGGTCCACAGGCGGCATGATAGGCGCACGCATCTCATGGAACATCGGCGCACTCTACACGCTGAAAAACGACAAGGCCAAGCTGCAACTCGTCCGCCAGAGCGCAGAAAACAGCCGCGACGTGTTCCTCTGGAACAACAACCTGCAGCAGATACAGCAGAACGAGGACATCCTCCGCTACCGACGCCTCATGGACGACGACGAAGACATCATTGCCCTCCGAGCCTCTGTCCGCAAGGCGGCCGAGTCAAAGCTGCAGCACGGCATCATCGACGCCCCTGACCTCGTCCGCGAAATCAACGCCGAAAATGCCGCCCGCCTGCAGCAATCAATCCATGAAATCGAGATGCTCAAGGAGATTTACAAGTTGAAATATACCTTAAATAAATAGAAAACATGAAGAAGATGCTGACGGCAGCAGGCATCGTGCTGCTCATCACCGCCTGCCACGACAAGGAGCAGGAATACGATGCCACCGGCACGTTCGAAGCCACCGAAACCACCATCTCGGCACAACAAAGCGGGACATTGCTGACGTGGAACGCCAATGAAGGCGACACCCTGCAGGCCGGCCAGGAAATAGGGCTGGTGGACACCACACAACTCTGGCTGAAAATCCTCGCCCTGGAAGCCAGCAAGGAGGTCTTCCAAAGCCAGAAACCCGACATGCAGAAACAGATTGCAGCCACCAGGCAACAGCTCGCCAAGGCTCAGACCGAGCAGCGACGCTACAAAGAGCTCGTGGCCGACGGCGCCGCACCAAGCAAGATGCTCGACGACGCCACGGCACAGGTGCAGGTGCTCCAGCGGACGCTCGATGCTCAGGTGTCCTCTCTCACCACTACCACCGAGTCGCTCAGCAGACAGATGAACGCCACGGACGTCCAGATTCGCCAGCTCGCCGACCAAATCAGCAAGTGCCATGTGGTGGCGCCCTGCGGCGGGACCGTCATCGAGAAATACGCTGAGCGCGGTGAATTCGTGCCAGTCGGGAAACCGCTGCTGAAGGTGGCCGACACCGAGACCATGTTCATCCGGGCCTACGTCACGTCGCGCCGGCTGCAAAGCATCAGGGTGGGACAGAAAGCCAAAGTCTTCGCCGACTATGGCGACGGGCAGAAAAAGGAATACGAGGGCACCGTTAGCTGGATATCGAGCCGCTCCGAGTTCACACCCAAAACGATTCTCACCGACGACGAGCGTGCCGACCTGGTCTATGCCGTCAAGGTCGCCATCAAGAACGACGGCTTTGCAAAGATAGGCATGTACGGAGAAGTGAAGTTCTGAACGCACGACATGAACGCCATCGAAGTAGATAATGTAAGCAAGAGCTACGGCAAGACGGGAACTTCTGCCAGCGGCACAAAGGCTCTGGACGGCGTCTGTTTCTCCGTAGGCAAGGGCGAGATGTTCGGCTTGATAGGGCCCGACGGCGCAGGCAAGACGTCGATGTTCCGCATCCTCTGCACCCTGTTGCTTCCCGACGAAGGCTCTGCCAGCGTCGATGGCTTTGACATCGTGCGACAGACGAAGGAGATAAGGCGGCGCGTGGGCTACATGCCGGGCAAATTCTCCCTTTACCAAGACCTGACGGTGCAGGAGAACCTGGAGTTCTTCGCCACCCTCTTCGGCACGAGCCTCGCGGAGGGTTACGACAGCATCAAGGCCATTTATTCGCAAATCGAACGCTTCAAAGGCCGTAAGGCCGGTGCGCTTTCGGGCGGAATGAAGCAGAAGTTGGCCCTTTGCTGCGCCCTGATCCACTCGCCGAGCGTGCTCTTCCTCGACGAACCCACTACGGGTGTCGACCCCGTGAGCCGCAAAGAGTTCTGGGACATGCTGGCCTTGCTGAAGGAACGGGGCATCACCATCGTCGTCTCCACACCGTATCTCGACGAGGTGAGGCGTTGCCATCGGGTGGCATTCCTTGACCACGGGAGGATCCGCGGCATTGACAAACCCGAAATTATCCTGAGCCGGTTTGCCGACATCTTCAACCCTCCGGGCATCAGCCACGGCAGGAAAGAGGCGGCAGAGGACGAGAATGTCATCGAGGTGGAACATCTCGTCAAGGCTTTCGGCACGTTCCGCGCCGTGGACGACATCACGTTTAGCGTCAAGAGAGGCGAGATCTTTGGCTTTCTCGGCGCGAACGGAGCGGGCAAGACCACTGCCATGCACATGCTGACGGGCTTGAACCAGCCCACCGGCGGCACAGGGAAAGTGGCGGGATTCGACATCCAGACGCAGCACGAAGAACTGAAGAAGCACATTGGATACATGTCGCAGAAGTTCTCTCTCTACGAGGATCTGACCGTCGCCGAGAACATCAGCCTCTTTGCCGGCATTTATGGAATGCGGAAGACGGACATCGGGAGGAAGATGAAGGAAGTGCTGAAGCGCCTGAACTTCGAGGAGCATCGGGACGACCTGGTCGCCTCGCTGCCTCTCGGATGGAAGCAAAAGCTGGCTTTCTCCGTGGCAATCTTCCACGAACCGCGTGTCGTGTTCCTCGACGAGCCGACCGGCGGTGTCGATCCTGCCACGCGACGACAGTTCTGGGAGCTCATCTATGATGCCGCTGCCCGAGGCATAACCGTCTTTGTCACCACGCATTATATGGACGAAGCGGAGTACTGCGACCGCATTTCCATCATGGTGGACGGCAAGATAAGGGCTTTGGGGACGCCCGACGAGCTGAAGCGTTCTTTCCGTCAGCCCGATATGGACCATGTGTTTACCCATTTGGCTCGACAAGCCACGCGCAGCAGCGACTGACCAAACCACACGCCTATGAACCAGTTCCTCAGCTTTGTCATCAAGGAATCGCGACACATCTTGCGCGACCGCCGCACGATGCTCATCCTCTTCGGGATGCCCATTGTGCTGATGTTGCTGTTCGGTTTTGCCATTACCAACGATGTGAAGAACGTGCGGACGGTGGTCGTGACGTCGCAGATGGACGGCCTCACGAGCCAGGCCGTGGCGCGTCTGGCGGCATCGGAGTACTTCGACATCACTGCCACGGCCGCCAGTGCCGGGGAGGCCGAAGCGCTTATCCGGCGGCAGAAGGCTGACATGGCCGTCGTCTTCGCAGCCGATTTTGCCTCGAAGAGAAGCGGGCTGCAGTTCATCGTGGACGCCTCGGACCCCAACATGGCACAGCAATGGACGGCCTATGCCACGCAGACTTTGCTGGGAGGGCAGGCGCAGACGGCAAACCTGAAGATGCTCTACAACCCGCAAATGAAGTCGGCCTACAACTTCGTGCCTGCCATCATGGGCATGTTGCTCATGCTGATTTGTGCGATGATGACTTCGATAAGCATCGTGCGGGAGAAGGAGAGGGGCACGATGGAAGTGCTGCTCGTCTCTCCCGTCAGGCCGCTGATGATCATTGTGGCCAAGGCGGTGCCCTACTTGGCGCTGGCTCTTGGCATACTTGTCTGCATCCTTCTCATGGCACGGTGTGTGCTGGGCGTTCCGCTGGCAGGCGGCATCGGCTGGATCTTTGCGGTGAGCGGGCTCTACATCCTGCTGGCGTTGTCGCTCGGGCTGCTCATCTCGGACATTGCCAGCAGTCAGCTCATGGCCTTGCTGCTCTCGGCGATGGTGCTTCTCATGCCCATCGTGATGCTTTCGGGGATGCTGTTCCCCATCGAGTCCATGCCCGTGGTGCTCCAGTGGGTGTCGGCCGTCGTTCCTCCCCGCTATTATATCGAGGCGATGCGGAAGCTGATGATCATGGGCGTGGGCATCGGCGACGTGCTGAAGGAAGTGGCGGTGCTGGCTGGAATGACGGCCTTGCTGCTGACCGTGGCACTCTTGAAGTTCAACAACCGACTGGAATAACGACCTTCGTCATGATTATCAAGCACCTCATCCGAAAGGAGTTCCTGCAGATTCGGCGCAATGCGTTCCTGCCCAGGCTCATCCTCGTGTTCCCTGTTGTCATTATGTGTGTCATGCCGTGGGTCATGAATCAGGAGGTCAGGAACGTGCGTGTCTGCGTGGTCGACAGCGACCGTTCGGTGCTGAGCCAGCGGATGGTGCACGACATCGAACAGAGTGACTACTTCATCTTCACGGGACAGATGCCGACTTACCGTGCCGCTCTGAAGGAAATCGAGAGGAGCCGCACCGACATTGTGCTGTCCATTCCGCCTCACTACAGCCGCGACCTGGCCCTGGGCCTAAGGCCTCAGGTGCTCATAGCGGCCAATGCGGTGAACGGCACGAAGGGGAGCATCGGCAGCAGCTACCTGTCGCAGATTGTAGGCTCGGCAGCCTCGGCGATGCCCACGGCAGCCGTCAGCACGCTTTTCCTCTATAATAAACACCTGGGCTACAAGGTCTTCATGATTCCTGCCCTGTTGGCCATTGTGATGATGCTCATGTGCGGATTCCTGCCGGCGCTGAACATTGTGGGCGAAAAGGAGTGCGGCACCATCGAACAAATCAACGTGACGCCCGTAGCGAAGTGGCAGTTTATCCTTGCCAAGCTTGTCCCTTATTGGATTATCGGGCTGTTTGTCGTCACGGTTTGCCTCGTCCTGGCATGGGCCGTCTACGGCATCGTGTGCCAGGGCCCTGTGCTCCTGGTCTATCTGCTGGCTATGCTTCTGGCGCTGTTCTTCTCCTCGCTCGGCCTGCTTGTCAGCAATTACAGCGACACGATGCAGCAGGCCATCCTGGTCATGTGGTTCTTCGTGGTGTGCCTCTTGCTGCTGAGCGGCATCTTCACGCCTACACGTTCGATGCCCGACTGGTCGTACATGACCACTTACGTCAACCCGATGCACTACTTCATCGACGCCATCCGGACGGTCTTCGTGCGCGGCGGTGACTTGCAGAGCATCGGGCACCAGGTGCTGGCGCTCGCCGGGTTCGACGTCGTCATGTGCTCGTGGGCCATCGTCAGCTATCGGAAGAACTCCTGACGGCAGGCGGCTTGGGCACCTTTCCTGGCACAAAGCTGACTCCCTGGAAGCCAAAGACTTGCAGTCCCGCACACGACAAGGCCAAACGCCGCCTGCGGCGATGGCAATCGTCGCGTGCGGCGACGGGCATCGTCGCAGGCGACGTTTTCAGGCCCCCCGTGCGGCGGCATATATTTTCGGTATTTTTGGTTAAATTTTCCGTAATATATGTTGCTGAAGTATGCACATTTAGTCGTACCTTTGCAGCAGAAAAAACATTCATAACACTATGCAGACAAACATCAAGAGACTGAGCATCATGCTCGTCGCGCTACTGGCCATCGGCCTGAGCGCCTGTTCGCAAGGCAAGCAAGCCAAGCGCACGCAGAAAGTTTTGGTAGCCTATTTCTCCGCCACCGGCACTACGAAAGCCGTGGCCCGGCAGTTGGCAGAAGTCACCGGCGCCGACCTCTACGAGATTCAGCCACAGCAGCCCTACACCGAAGCCGACTTGGACTGGCGCAACAAGCAGAGCCGTTCGTCCCTAGAGATGCAGGACAAAAAGAGCAGACCCGCCATCGCTAATAAGGTCAAGGGCTGGGAAAAGTACGACATCGTCTTTGTGGGATTCCCCATCTGGTGGGGCACGTGTCCCACCATCGTCAACACCTTCATGGAGTCCTACACGTTCCGAGGCAAGACGGTCATCCCCTTTGCCACCTCCGGCGGCAGCGGCATCAAGCAGTCATGCGAGAACCTCAAGGCCGCATACCCTGCCATCACTTGGAAAGAGGGCAAGCTCCTCAACTCGCCCTCCAAGAAGGAACTGGAAACTTGGACCAAAGGTTTATAAACTATGGCACAGACACTATTGAAAAGAGGCATGGCCCTGGTGGCACTCCTCGCTGCCATGGCATGCAGCTCGGGCGAGGGCGTCGAGGCTAAGGCACAGGGGCAGACCGACTTAGGGAAAGCCCTCATCGTCTATTACAGCTTCACCGGCAACGTCCGCTCCATTGTCTCCCAGCTCTCGGAGCAGACGGGAGCCGACGTCGTGGAAGTGCAGCCGGCCGAGGAAGGGCTGGACTATGCGGCAAATGGCTACGAGATAGGCAGCAGCCTGATAGCCGGCATCCGCCAGCACCCCAATGATGCCGAGAGCTATCCCGACATCAAACCCATCGACATCGACCTCGCCGCATACGACAACATCATTCTCTGCACGCCACTTTGGTGGAGCCAGATGGCCGCCCCCATGCAGACTTTCCTCTTCCGGAACGGGCAGAAGCTGGCCGGCAAGCACGTCGCGCTCATCGTATCCAGCTCGAGCAGCGGCATCAGCAGCACGGTGGCCGACGCCAAGAGGCTCGTGCCGGATGCCGTCTGGACAGGCGATGCGCTCTGGATCAACGACCGCAACCGCAGCCAATCGTCCACGCTGATTGCCAATTGGCTTTCCGAACAGAACTTCCAAACCACAGATGAAACCATGAAACTCTACATCACCATCGACGGCCAGACACAGGCTGCCACCTTTGCCGACACACAGGCAGCACAGGAACTCCAGGCCAAGTTGCAGGACGGCCCCGTGGATGTCACCCTCAACAGCAGCGGAGGATTCGAGATTTGGGGTGCCCTTGGCTTCTCACTCACCAGCAGCGACGAGCGCATCAACGCTGTCCCGGGCGACATCATCCTCTACGACGACAGCAACATCTGCCTGCTCTATGGCTCGAACACGTGGAGCTATACGCGCCTCGGAAAGTTCGACGGCCTCTCGCAGAGCCAGCTGCGCGACTTCCTCAAGGCTGGCGAGTCGGGCATCAAGGTCAGGCTTTCGCTCCAGTCCGACGCTACAAAAATCAAGAACCTCAAGGCCTCCACGGACGCCGAGGAGCAGGTCTTCAACCTCAGCGGACAACAAATGGGGCAGACGACCAACGGGATTCTTGTCAGCAAAGGCAGGAAAGTTGCACATAATAAATAATGTATAAAGCAATCACCGAACAACGTTGAAACACTTTTTCACTACGTTGGCATTGACATTTGCCTTGGGAACATCCGCTCAGGGCGTGTTCGATGTCCACAGTCACCTCATCACGTCGGACTTCCTCGCAGCCCTGAAGCAGGAGAACCGTCTGATGGAAGAGGGCTTTCCCCTGCCGAAGTTTGATGCCGAGGCACACCTGAAGTGGATGGACGAAGCAGGAATCCAGACCTCAGTGCTCACCTTGGCAGCACCTCAGCCAGCGTCCTCCCAGGCCATACGGCAGGCGAATGAGGCTGCCGCCCTGTTGAAGAAGCAGCATCCCGGCCGTTTCCTCTTCTGCGCAGCCTTGCCCCTTCCCGACGTCGAGGCAGCCATAAAGGAGGCAAAGTATGCGTTGGACTCGCTGATAGCCGACGGCATTAAGCTCGCCACGAACGTCGATGGGCAGTATCTCGGTGCGCCGGAATTGGACACACTCTACGCCTTTCTCAACGAAAGGGCGGCCGTCGTCATCCTTCATCCCCATCGTCCATGCCCCGTGAACCAGCAGGTGATGCAGCAGACGCCGCTCGCCATGCAGGAATACCTCTCGGAGACAACCCGCGCGGTCGCTAATATGTTGACAAGAAACGTGCCCTGTCGCTACCCAAACGTCAAGCTGATTGTGCCACATCTGGGTGCCTATCTGCCCATCGCCCTGCCCCGAATGAAGTCTCTCGCACCGGTGATGCAGCAGACAGGGCTGGTGGGTGACATCGACTGGGAAGGCAATCTTGCCTCACTCTACTTTGACTTGGCAGGCTCACACTCGCCCGAAGCCATCCGCACCCTGCTCTCCATCACCTCTCCAAGCCATCTCCTCTATGGCTCAGACTTCCCGTATGCAGCTCCAGTGGCACTCTCCAAGGGCCTCAGCCGTATGCGGCAGTACCTCACAGACGAGCCGGATCTGGCTCCCTTCAAGGAGATGATTCTCCACAAGAACGCAGAGAAACTGTTCGGACTGAGCGCGACGGATGCCAAGCCCGAGCAGCAAGAAGGCCCGATGATAGTGCGGATAGCGGAGATAGAGGTCGTGCCGGAGCATCTCGAGGAGTACCTCGCCATAGCGGGCGAAGTGGACCGACTGAGCATGGAGCGTGAGCCGGGCGTCATCTGCCTGTTCCCTATGCAGAGCGACGACACGCCGAACCGCATCCGCATCCTCGAGATTTATGCCTCCGAGGAAGCCTATCAGAAGCATCTCCGCACGGAACATTTCCAGAAATACAAGCAGGGGACGCTCCACATGGTGAAGGATCTGAAGCTCCCCCTCATGCAACCTCTCGACCAAGAGACCATGAAGTTGATATTCAAGAAACACCGAAAATAACCGAACCGTGAGAACCATCACTCTTGCTGCCACGCTGTTGCTGGCAACACTCCATGCTAAAACACAGAACACCATGAACCTTTCCGACAAAGAACAAGCCCTCGTCTGCATCGCGGCGAACGAGGCTAAGGGCGACATCGAAGCCCTGAAGACAGCTCTCGACGCAGGCTTCGACAAAGGACTGACCGTGAGCCAAGCCAAAGAAGCACTCTCCCAACTCTATGCCTACACAGGCTTTCCCCGCAGCCTCAACGCCCTGGGTGCCTTGCAGCAGGTCGTCAAGGCAAGAACCGAAGCCGGCAAGCCTACCGACGAAGGCCGTGAGGCCGACCCGATGCCCGCCGATTACGATGCCATCAAGCAGGGCACCGAGGTACAGACAAGGCTGTGTGGCGGCACACCCTTCACCTATTCTTTCGCGCCACAGACGGATTATTACCTCAAGGCACACCTCTTCGGCGACATCTTTGCACGAAACAACCTGACATTCGCTGAGAGAGAGATTGTCACCGTGTCGGCTATCTCCGCATTGCCAGGCTGTGAGCCGCAACTCAAAGCACATGTCAGCGGCGCACGGTGCTTGGGCGTCGCCGACGGAAAGCTCCGCGACATCCCCAACGTACTGCGTCGGCACAACCATGAGGCTGAGGCTGTACGCACCGAAAGGGCCCTCGCCGAGCTTTTTGGCGAAGCATTTCAGGCATCACAGACCGTCGATTTCAGCATCTGGCCCAAGGGTGAGCCTAATCCCTACGGGCAGTACTTCACGGGACAGAGCTTCCTTGCCGACATGGGCGGCGTGATGAACGTCACCTTCGAACCGCGCTGCCGCAACAACTGGCACGTCCATCACCGACAAGTGCAAGTGCTCATCTGCGTCGCCGGCCGCGGCTGGTATCAGGAATGGGGCAAGCCCGCCGTCGAGATGAAGCCCGGCACCGTCATCGCCGTGCCCGCCGAAGTGAAGCACTGGCACGGTGCGGCCAGGAACTCTTGGTTCCAGCACCTCACCTACCACAAGGATGTGCAGCCCGACGCAAGCAACGAATGGCTCGAGCCAGTGGATGACGAGCACTACGACCTGCTGAATATCTTAGTCCTACAAAATACGTTTGAAAAGACAAGAAAGCAAATGAAAGTA
>CAMVDV010000046.1 GCA_947166305.1 uncultured Prevotellaceae bacterium
GGTCGATGGCCAGGATGTCGGTGGAGGAGAGGATGCCCACGTCGGGGGTGACGACGGGTTCAGCCAGCACGCCTTCGCAGTCGCATGAAACCGACATATTTCGCATGACGTTGACGTAGCTGACACGCGGGCCGAAGAAGTCGATGGCTGCTTTGGCCGACTCGGTCATGCGCTCCATGAACTCTTCTTCTGCTATGCTCCATTGCTCCGAAGAGCCTTTGACGGTGTGGATCCACGCTTTGCCTTTCCTGCCGTCGGCGCATCCGATGCCGATGTTCTTGTTCGAGCCGCCGAATCCTCCCATGGTGTGTCCCTTGAAGTGAGTCAATGCGAGCATCGAGTCGTAGCGTTTAATGTGGCTTCCCATTGACATTTCCTTGAACCACTTGCCGCCTTTGACGGGCAGGAGGCACGTGTCTTCCTCGTCCATGATGTCGACAGGACAGAACGTCCATCCGTTCACTTCCAGCGTCTTTCGATGCAGTTCGGTGGTGTAGCGGTCGCCTTCGTAGTAGGTGTTTGTCTCGATGATGGAGGCTTTGGGCAGGTCTTTGCGGATGAGTTCCTTCACCCATTCGCGTGGGATGATGTTTGGTCCGTGCTGTTCGCCCGTGTGAAGTTTGATGCCTACACGTCCCGTGAGGCGTTCGCTCACCTGTTCGTAGGCCTTGATGAGGCCGCCGGCCGAGAGGTCGCGTGTGAAGTAAACGATGGACTCATTGCCTATTCTCTGTTCGTAGGGCACGTACTTGTTGCCGTCGGAACCTGGTTTGATGTTGTTTGAGGTCTGTGACATAGCTGTGATTGATGTGATGCCGAGCAATGCGGCTGTGATTATTTTCTTCATTCCTTCAATTTTCTTATTCTCTCATTTTCTCATTTCTTCATTTTACCATTTCTACGAGTCGCTGCCCCAGACTGTAGGCATTCTGCAGGTCGATGCTGAAGTGCTGGTCGCGATGCTGGCGCTTGTCGGCTTCGGAGAAGAGATTGAAGTCGTAGCGTGAGTAGTCGTTGAACTGATAAGTATTGCATGCGTAGAGCGTTTCACTGTATCCGAAGATGTCGGCCATGCATCGCGTGTTCTCCTCGAGCAGGTGAGGGTAGCCGATTTCTTTCATGTAGTCCTCCGGGCAGTTCATCGTGAAGATCATGGCAGTCGGGATGACTTTGTCGCGCAGCGTGATGTGGCGGCCGTTCTCGTAGAGATAGGTGCCCACGGGGAACATGAGTCGCTCCATGAAGGAACGCAATTCGCCGGTGGGGTAGCTGTAATAGACGGGCGAACCGAGCACAATGACGTCGGCCTGCCTACAGCGTTCGAGTACCGGGCGAAGGTCATCTTTCAGGGCGCAGACGCCATTGCACTTGGAGTTCTTCAGCTTGCAGGCGAAGCAGCTCTTGCAGCCTGTGAAGTTGATGTCGTAGAGGTTGATGAGTTTGCACTCTGCACCTGCGTCCTGAGCTCCCTTCATAGCGCTCTCCAGCATCTGTGCCGTGTTCCATTTCTTGCGCGGGCTTCCGTTGACGAAGACAGCCTTGATTGTTTTCGGTTCCATGATATTTTAGGTTTATTTGGCTGCAAAGATACGAAAAAATAATGAAAGAAGCGATGCGGCGGACGAGAAAAGTTTGCCATCGGCTGCTGGATGGCTTGTCTGCTTGATGCTTAGAGGTTTGCCGGCGGTCGTCGCGTGGACTGTGAACTAACCACGTTAAGTTTGCGAATTAACCACGTTTAGTTTACAATATGCTCGTGTGGAATTCACCAAAAGCTCGTGTGGAATTCACCAAAAGCTCGTGTGGATATTGCCGGAAGTTCACGAGGATATTTATGGCCTCGGCTGTATGGTTTGCCGGCGATGCAGGCTAAATTCGGCATTTTGTCTTCTTTTTTCCGTCGTTTTCTTTGCACGATAGAGGATTATTCCTAAATTTGTAGGGTCAACTAATACTTTGCAGCGATATGAAAAGATTGTTTCTGTGCATCGTGGCGATGCTTGGCGTGTGCTCGATGAGCGCACAAGTAGAGGCGGAGAACGAGGTCATCAACACCATCATGGCACGTCGGTCCGTCAGGAAATATCTGGACAAGCCCGTGGAACACAGCAAGCTGGAGCTAATAGCCAAGGCTGGCATCAATGCGCCGAGCGCGCGGAACTGGCAGCATTGGGCTGTCCGAATCATCGAGGACTACAAGCTCATAGCCGACGTGAGCGAGGTCTATAAGAAGGAAAACGCCGAGGCGGTGGCGCGTGAGCCGGGCTTCAAGAATATGTTTCGCGGGGCGCCGAACCTGATTTGTGTCTGTGCGCCGAAGGACGGCGGCTTCGACCTCGATGCAGGTCTCATGGGGCAGAACATGATGCTTGCTGCCCAGTCGCTCGGCCTCGGCACTTGCATCCAGACGGGTCCCGTGCGCTTCCTGCTGCAGAGCGAGGGAGCGAAGCCTTTCCTCCAGCGTCTCGACATCCCCGAAGGCTATAAGTTGCTCTACGTCATTGCCGTGGGCTATCCCGACGAGAAGCCCGACGCCAAGCCTCGCGACGCGTCGAAGGTGAAGTTCATTGGCGGCACGGCAGGGAAAGAAACGAGCAAGGATGACGGGCTCTTTATTGATTATGAAGAGAATGCGCAGTTCCCCGGAGGAGACCCGGCATGTTTCAAGTGGATTGCCGACAACATCAAGTATCCGAAGGACTGCATGGAAAACGGCATCGAGGGACGCGTCATCGTCAACTTCTCCGTCGAGAAGGACGGCTCGATTACTGACGTGAAAACCATGCGCTCGCCCGACCCTTCGCTCACGAAGGAGGCGGAGCGCCTGATCAAGGCAATGCCGAAGTTCAAGCCCGCCACTCAAATGGGCAAGCCCGTTCGCTCGCGCTTCACGCTCCCCATCGTGTTCAGGTTGGGCGAAGATGGCAAGGTGAAGTAGTAAGTAAGCGGGCAATATCGGAGGTTCAATAGCTCTCGAAGCCTCATGGACGCTTCGAAAGTGAAGTCTTATAAAGTGAAGTATAATATAATCAAACGAGAGATATGAAACGGATTATCATTCTGTCGGCTCTGTGGATTGCAGCGTCGTTCGCTTTCGCGCAAGAGGTGAAGACCTCTGCTGCCACAAGAGACTCCTCGCGTATCTTCGAGGATTATTTCGAAAATGCACAGTTCCCGGGTGGCGAAGAAGCGTGCATGAAGTGGCTTCAGGAGCATATAAAATACCCCGAAGGCTATACTTCCAACCAGCCTCAAGGCAAAGTCGTCGTAAGTTTCATCGTTGAAAAGGATGGTTCGCTCGATGGTATAAAGGTTATGAAATCGCCCGATCCTTTGCTTTCCGAAGAGGCTATTCGTGTCGTGAAGGAAATGCCGAAATGGAAACCGGCACATCAATATTTTCCCCCACCACGACAAGGGAGCGAGGCTGTACGCTCGCGCTTCTTTCTTCCCGTTATCTTCAGGCAACCTTAAACGCTTACCACGCCTTTGATGGCAGGGTAGGGGTCGTAACCTTCGAGCGTGAAGTCGTCGTACTGGAAGGAGAAGATGTCCTTCACCTCCGGATTGATGAGCATTCGTGGTAGGGGCCGAGGCTCGCGAGTGAGTTGCAGATGCACTTGGTCGAGGTGATTGAGGTAGATATGTGTATCGCCAGTCGTATGGATGAAGTCGCCTGGTTCAAGTCCGCACACCTGTGCCATCATCATGCAAAGCAGGGCGTATGAGGCGATGTTGAAGGGCACGCCGAGGAAGCAGTCGGCACTTCTTTGGTAGAGTTGCAGGGAGAGTTTGCCGTTAGCCACATAGAACTGGAAGAAGGCATGGCAGGGCGGCAGGTTCATGTTCGGCAGGTCTGCCACGTTCCATGCTGAAACGATGATGCGCCGGCTGTCGGGATTGTGCTTGATAGCCTCTACTGCCTCGCTGATTTGGTCGATGAAACCGCCATTGTAGTCAGGCCACGAGCGCCACTGGTAGCCGTAGATGTGTCCGAGGTCGCCTGTTTCGGGGTCGGCCCATTCGTTCCAGATGCGCACACCTCTCTCCTGAAGCCACTTGGCGTTGGTGTTACCTTGAAGGAACCACAGCAGTTCGTAGATGATGCTCTTGAGGTGAACCTTCTTCGTGGTGAGCAGGGGAAAGCCTTGGCTAAGGTCGAAGCGCATCTGGTGGCCGAAGATGCTCAGGGTGCCGGTGCCTGTGCGGTCATCCTTCCTGACGCCTTCGTCGAGGATGCGGTGCAGAAGGTCGAGGTATTGCTTCATTGTTTCATTTTTTTCATTGTTTTATTTTCCATCTCCGTGTGCGGTTCTTCCATTCCTCGCTGGGGGCGCGGTAGTCCCTCCGTGGGGCGGCTGAAATTTTCGCGTGCGGCGATTGGTGTTTTCGCGTGCGGCGATGGCCATCTTCGCGTGCGGCGATGACCAACGTCGCGTGCGGCGTTTTGCAGGCTCTCCGCGGGCCTTTCGGCTCTTGGTTCTCCGTTTTTAGTTTTCCTCTGCCGAGTCTTGGGCTTTCCTCACGTAGTCCGTGAAGGTGAAGCTCTGGGCGTGCTTCTCGTCGCGTTCGTGCTCTTCGGTGAAGGCGAGCTGCCATTTCTCTTTGCTGAAGGCAGGGAAGTAGGCATCGGCCTCGGCTGGCGTGTCGTGGACTTCGGTGAGCAGAAGCCGGTGGGCCAGGGGCAGGGCTTCGGCATAGACGCTCGCCCCACCTATTATATATATGTCCTCGTCGGCAGAGCAACTGGCAAGAGCTTCGGCAAGCGAGGCAAATCTCTCAGCGCCCGGGAAGTCCTGCTCTCTGCGCGAGAGGACGATGTTGCGGCGATTGGGCAACGCTCCTTTCGGCAGACTCTCGAAGGTCTTGCGTCCCATGATGATGGTGTGACCCGTGGTGAGAGCCTTGAAGCGCTTCAGGTCGGCTGGCAGCCAGTAGAGCAGCTTTCCGTTCAGCCCGATGGCATTGTTCTCGCTGACAGCAGCAATGATGGATATCATGTTGGAGGTTATAGTTTCTTCATCTCTTTCAGGAAGTCGCTGATGCGCTCCAGATAGTTGTAACTACCCGTGCCTGGCGATGCCGTTCGCTGGAAACAATGGTCGCGCGTGGCAAGGACATGAAGCTCACTCTGTATGCCCATGGCACGCATCTTCTCCCAGGTTTTCACGGAGTTCATTGCTGCCCAGCCGTCCTTGTCGCCGTGGACGAAGAGCATCGGCGCAGTCTTCAGGTCGAAGTTAAACTCTGGTACGAGCACCGCATTGTCGTCGGTTCCGCTCGTCGTGTTGTGCTCTTCGCTGCCGTCAGTCAGTGCGTAAGCAGGATAGATGCCTATGCCCCACTGGACATTGCAAGGCAGTTTGTCGATTTTGTCAATGGGAAGGTAGGCCTGTTGCACCGACGAAGTGACGCCCATCAAGGTGAGATGTCCGCCGGCACTGCTTCCCATGATGCCGATGTTGTCAGGGTCGAGGCCATAGTCCGCTGCCTTACTCTTGACGAGACGAATGGCTCGCTGCAAGTCCTGCCATGCCGAGATGTGCTTCTTCAAGCCCGTCTTGGCATCGGGACGCGGCGTGCGATAGCGCATCGTCACTACAGCCATGCCAAGGCTGTTGAGGTAACGGCGTGCAGGAGCAACTTCGAAGCCGTCGGGACCGTTGCCCATGTAGCTTCCGCCCGAGTAGATAATCTGTATGGCCTTCGTTTTGAGCTGGGCAGGGATGTGCCATTCGATGTATGGCGTGCCTTGGTTTTCCTGGACGTATGGCATCTTTCCGTCGGGCCAGATGTTCTCCTTGGCATACGTCGCCCTGTCTTTATCGTTGTCGAAGCGCTTCATGATCTCCACTTCGGGCGCAAGAGGTCCGAGCAGACCCATCTGCGTGAGGAACTCCACACCGCGTTCAAGACCGAAGGCACCGTGTCCTTTTCCAGGATAAAGATGCAGTTCGGCGGGGATTTTACGCTTGCGAAGCTGGCGGAAGACTTGTGTCGAGGCGTTGGGACTGTACTCGTCCGCGCCGCCATGATGCAGGCTCATGGGGCACGTCTTCTCGTCGAAATGGAAGATTGTGTCGAGCTTGACGTCGGGTCCATAGCCGAGGCGGACGTTGGGAGTGCCTCCTTCGCTGTCGCTCAAAGCGTAGGCCGGAGCGTTGACAATGGCAAAGTTGATGTGGCAAGGCGTTTCGTCGAGGGCATCGACGGGAGCATAGGCAGGCGTCTGCGAGCTCGTTGCCAGCAGAAGTGCCAAGTGCGAGCCTGCCGACATGCTGATGGTTCCAATCTTCTCTGCATCGAAGCCACGCTTCTTTGCTTCGCTTCTCACCATGCGGACTGCTCGCTGCCCGTCCTCCCAGGCTGTCTTGTAGATGGGCAGACCTTGGGGACGGGGCGTGCGATAGACGAGGTTGACACATTGGAAGCCAAGCTCGGTGAAACGTTTCGTCCACAGTTCGATGAGATTGTTGTCGCAAGTGCTGTAGTAGCCACCGCCTGAGATGAGTATCATGCAGCAGCCGTTGGGCGACTCTGGCTTTTCCATCCATTCGAGGTAAGGCATTCGTGCCTTGTCGGGATTGAAGCCTTCCTGATTGACTTCTGCCGTCATTGCGGCAATCTGTTGCGGCTGAGCGTCGGGCATCTTGCCCTTGGGCCAGATGGCGACGTGCTTGCCTGCATTCATCCCTGCTGCCAGTATGACAGCCAAAAGTGTCAGAAGATAACGTTTCATGCTTGTAGTAATGATTGCATTCTTGCTAAATACTTTCCGATGATGTCAAATTCGATGTTGACAACCGTGCCTGGTTTGATGGCATGGAAGTTCGTGTTCTCGTATGTGTACGGAATGATGCAGACTTGGAATGTGTCTTCAGTGGGACGGCAAACGGTGAGGCTCACTCCGTTGACGGTCACGCTTCCTTTATCTACGGTGAAGTATCCGTGTCTTACCATCTCTTTTGAGCTTTCGTACTTGAACGTGTACTGATGGCTTCCCTCTTGGTCCTCCACATCAATGCAGGTGGCGGTTTGGTCAACGTGTCCCTGCACGATGTGTCCGTCCAGACGTCCGTTCATCTGCATCGAGCGCTCCACATTCACCTCGTCGCCCACTTTGAGCAGACCGAGGTTGCTTCGCTCCAGGGTTTCCCTCATGGCAGTCACGGTGTAGGTGAAGCCTCCTCCCTCCCCTTCTTGGGGAGAGAGGCGGACAACAGTTAAGCAAACGCCGTTGTGGGAAACGCTTTGGTCAATGCTGAGTTCTTGGGCAAAGGGACAGGTCAGGGTCAGGTGGACATTGTCCTGCTCGTGCTCAATGGCAACGACACGAGCCATACTTTCTATGATTCCGGAAAACATACGTTTTGCATTGTTTGCTCCATGCGGAGCGTTTACATTTATTTAATATAGTCTTTCAGCCAGTCGCGGAGTATCTTCTCGTTCTTCTGAGCGGGGGTGATGCCTTCGTCGAGCGCTTTGATCAGACGTGCAGCCTTCTTGGGTGCAGTGCTTTCGGGCGTTTCCTCTTCAGGCTGTTCGTTGAGGTAAGTGGCAAGGTCGTTGAAGAACTGCCTGATATCAATGCCGGAATCTTCGCTCATCTCGACGAGATCCTGTGTGGTGAGACCGAGTTTTGCCAGCTGACCTTCGAGGATTGTCTGGATAGCCTGCTCGTCGATACCGTTAGTTTCTGCCATAAATTCCAGATAGTCCTTGATGGAGTTGATGATTTCGCGGCAGTTGAAGCCGTTTTCGTCGAGCATTCGCATCATGGTGACTGCGTCCACATCCTGCTTGATAATGTCGTAGAACTTGTCGGTCGGGATGTTTCCGTTGTACATTGCAGGCCATGCGGTGATGGCAGACAGCGTCTGGATGAAGTAGATGAGTGTGGCAGAGAGGTGACCCATGTTGGGAACGATGAAATTCGTCTGCAGGTTTGTCTTGCCGGGAATGATGCTTGGCTCGAAGCCTTTGCTCTTGAAGAACGGAATCATGGGGCGTGCGCACTTGATGGGCACATAGTCGTCGCCTCTGGAGTGGAAGAGGTAGATGTGCTGCGTGGGATCCGGTGTCCAGTCGTCCTTGTTCAGGTCGAAGTCTTTGAGGACTTCCTGTATGGCCTGGCTTTCGGGTGAATTGAGGTCGCAGTAGGACTCGGAGAGGATTTCGTGGACTTTCTTGTCACGTCCGATGCTGTCGCATACGGGCCAAGAGGAGTAGTTCTTCGAAAGGATGAGCTCGTCGATGCGACCGGCGATGTCTGGCTGGAACACATCATTGTAGTCTAAGTCGAGTCTCTGTGTCTCTTTGGTGCAAACCATGAGGAGGAGCGGAACAGCATTGTAGGCTGTGGAGTCGATGAGAACGTACTGGCGATAGGCTTCGCTGACGAGTGACGGACCACCGCCGGAAAATGTCTTGTCGAAGGAAATGCGGTCGGCGTATTCCATGTCGCGCACTTTCTGTGCAGCGAGTGCGTCGTAGCCGCCACTGGAGTAGCCTATGTTGAAGAGCAGCGTGCCGTAGTCGAATCCCATCTCGTCGAGGAGGTCGCGAGCGGCAAGGAGTCCGTCGAGAGAGGTGCGTGCGTTGTACGTTCCCTGCACGAAGGCTTGGGGGAAGCGCTCGGTGGCTCCGAAGCCGTAGAAGTCGCTCTCCACGATAATGTAGTTGGGTTTGAGAGGATTGGCGAGGAGCATACGCTCGAGCTCGCCGTTGTCGCGTGTCGGAGCCTCGTTGCGGTGGAACTTAGTGTAGTGGTTTACCATGAGGATGCCGTTGCAGGGATTCTTGCCTTCCCACACCTCGTCGGGGATAAGGATGGTTCCGCTCAGCGTAATCGGCTCGCCGAACGGGTCGGTGCTCGGGTAAACATAGTTGATTTTGTTGACGGGTCGCTCGGAATTGAGGTTGACGGGGAGTCCATCCACGTCGATGTTGAAGGCGAGCGTATCGTTGAATTGTTCGCAGACGGCTGCCTCGTCGTTGATTTCCACCTTGGTGTAGCCGAGAGCCTCAGTGGTGAGTTCCTCTCCATTATAGGAGGTGAGGGTGAGAGTGCCGTCCTCGTTGAAGTCGATGGCCGAGAGTTCGGAGCTGGTGACGACTTTCTGTGTGCCGTCGGTCAGTGTGATTTTGACAACTTTGGCCTGTGTGGCGGTCATGAAGCCTGCAAAGGCCATCAGAGTGAGTAGTGTTTTCTTCATGGCCTTTTACTTTTTAGTGACTTTACGAACCGTTTTACCTTCCTTCACGATGTAGACGCCTTTGCCGGTCTTGGCAGCGCCTGCCTGCAGGCGACGTCCGTCGATGGAATAGACACTGCGTGTGCCGTCGGTGCCCTGTTCCTTAGATACGAGCTTGATGCCTGTGGGGGTGTTAACGATGACGGCGGTGCTCACCTTTTCGTCGGCGGAGCCATCCTTGTAGTTGATGGTGACGTTTTCGCGGTCGAAGGTGACACGTCTCACCAGTTTGCCGTTGCTGGCCTTCTGGGCCCATGCTCCTGTCGAGCCGACGAGGACTGTGGCGAGGAGCGCAAGAAGTCGTGTTTTTGTCATGACTTTGTTGTGTTTTTGTGAAAATTGTGGTTAATGAATAATGGGTTAATGTGCCAAGCGGCTCCTTCCTCTCTGAGGAGCGGGGGAGGGGGCTGGCATATTTCGTGGGCAAAGGTACAAAGAAATTTTGAATCTTCAAAGCAAAATTCAGCATAAATATGTGGGAATGTGCTTTTCTCTTCAGTTTGACAATAGTTCCGAGGCAGAGGGAAAAACTATCCGAGGGTTGGAGTTTGTTCAAAAAAAGCTTACAAGATTTTGTTGGACGGCGTGTTGTCTCCGGGCACACGGAACGGGACGTTGGCAAGAACCCTGTGCTGTGTTGGCAATCACAGCACGCGGAGTTTTCATTTTCCCTATGCAGTTATGCCAGCCTCGGCACGTCGATTTTGACCGAAATCCGTGCGCCAATTGACCACTTTTTGTGTCTTAATTGTACTTTCTTAACATCGTTCCGGCTGACGCTTCTTGGCAAACCATTGAGTATGAGGCAGAACGAAAAACAGGCATTCTTTTCCTTCAAGATGAAGCCCGATGCCATTTGAGCGAAAAATGTGTTCCGAGAAACTGTTTTCTGTGAAAAATTACGACAAAATCCGCGCAGGGTTCGGTCAGACGAGGCTGACCGAATTTGCGCGGATGCTGTTGCAATAGTGCCGGAGAGGACCGGCATCCGACCGCTATGTCAAGGGCTATTTCCCCGCCTCGGCCTCGAATTGGCGGAAGAAGTCAGCCTGGTTGCGGCTCTCGCGGTGCATGGCTTTGTGCTTCAGCATCAAGCCCTTCAGCTCCTGCCAAGTGCCGTCCTGCAAGGAAGCGGCCTTGTGGCGCATGCAATGCAGGTAGAGTGGCTGCATCCTGACGCGGTCCACCTGCTCCCTGAGCCACTCGGTGTCTGCCGCCTCCCTCGCTTTTCCGAGAATAAGAAAAGCCTTCTGGATGAAGTCGTCGCTGTAGATTTCGTGGTTCTCGCGGATGTAGATGCCATAGTGGACGTCGGGCTTGACGAGACTCCTGCAGAGGTCGTAGTATTCCTTAATGTAGGGTGCGGCCTTGCCGTAGTAGCCTCCGACGAAAACGCTCACCAGCGAATCGACGTCCTGCCGCGGGTTCCACAGCAGATGGCACACCGTCCAGGCCTTCATCTGGTCGAATTCTGCCCCAGCCGACTGGTATTGCGACTCCTCATAAATGCCGATGGCCTTGTTGTCGCCAAAGATTTTGATGTCCGGCCCGAGCACCTGGAAGTTGGGCCACGGGGCAATGTACTGGGCATAGTCCACGATGTAGTTCCAGATGAAGAGGTGCGGCGCCAGGCTCGACCATCCCTTCAGGTCGCGCATGAAGGCCTCGTTCTGCGGACAGCCCGCGTCGAGCGGATGCGCAAAGCAGCATTCTATGCTACAAAGGCGGATGACAACGTTCTCGCGGGGCTTGATGCCCGTGGGCGGACGGCGCGAATACTGGTAGGCAAACGTGCCGATGTACTTGTCGGGGAATTCCTCTCTGACAGCATCCGCCACCTGATTCACGAACCACACGATGATGCCCGAGTGCCCGCCGTACTGGTCTTCGATGGCTTTGCAACGCTCGCATTGGCAGAAGAGGAAGTTGTCGTTCTGCGAGAGGCTGTAGATGCGGTAGCCCGGATGCTGGCGAATGAACTCCAGGAGCCGCGTCTTGCATATCTCGAGCACTTCCGGGTTGGACAGACAGAGCTGTCCGTAGCCGCCATAGCGCTTGCCGTCGCGCAGGCAGAAGTATTCGGGGTGCGTGTCAAAGAACTCCCTCGTCGGCACGAAGCGCCCCATGGTATGCGCTCCCCAGTACGCCTCGATGTTGCCATAGGCGTTTTCCGTGGGGCCCCACTTCATGTTCTCATGGTTGTGAGCGCTCCACGTTGGGGCGTTCGACACCACAAAGTAGTCGCTGTAACGGTAGCCGACGAATGGCCGTTCGCTGTGGTCCAACTGCTGAAGCCGCCAGCGATTGTACCTCGGGACGACTGTGCATTGAGGCGTGAACCAATGGATGCCGAACTCTCTCTCCAGCAGGGTAAAGACGCCATACATCGTTCCTCTTTGCGCTCCGCCCCAGATGAGCAGGTCGCGCCCCACTTTGCGGTAGGTGAAGCCCTCGTCGTCGTTCTCCGGTTTCTCAGTGCCAGTCAGCAGTGCCAGTCTTGCGTTGTAGCCCACAATGATGCGGGGTGCGGGCACATTCAAGTCGTTCGTGATGGGCAGGCGAGCACCGCTCATCTGCTCGATGTACTGCTGAAGTTCCTTCGCCGCCGTCTGCTCCGACGGAGAAGCCTGCGATGAAACTACGATCCGGTAGTCGCTCTTGCCGTCGCGGAACAGCCAGTCGGCTGCTTTCGCCTGCGCGACACATAGCAGCAGGATAAGGGTTGAAATCAGTTTCGCTTTCATAGTTGTGGTTTTTAGTTGGTAAAGTTGTTTGAAAAGCTAATCGACATCGTAGTATATCTGTGCCGAGTGATAGCCCGGCATAGCGAGAATCTGCGTCTGGAGGGCAAGCAATCGTTCGCGGACGGCTGCCATTGGAGCCGAAAGTTCCATCTTCAGGATGATTTTCCGTATGTGCATGAGTTGCACACGGCTCACGGGAGGAGTGTCCGGCCCGAGGATTCTTTCGCCAAAGACCTGCCGGAGCAGGCCCGCAAAGTCTGCGGAGAGCCTCTCCACCACGCTCTCTTCGCGATGTTTAAGGTAAACAAAAATCACACGACAGAACGGCGGATAGCGGAACAGCTCGCGCTCTTCGGCCTGCTCGCGGTACATGCTTTCGTAGTCATGGTTCACCACTTGCCGGATAATCGCACCCTCCGCATCCCTGGTTTGCAGTATGACATGACCCGTAGCCCCTTTCCTTCCTGCCCTTCCCGCCACCTGTTCCATGAGCTGGAAAGCACGCTCATAGCTGCGAAAGTCAGGCTGGGAGAGCATCGTGTCGGCCGAAAGTATCCCGACAAGGCTGACGCGATCGAAGTCGAGCCCCTTCGTCACCATCTGCGTGCCGATGAGGATGTCGGTGCGTCCTGCTTCGAAGTCGTGCAGAATCTGCTCGTAGTTCTGCCGCGAGCGCGTCGTGTCGAGGTCCATCCGTGCGATGCGTGCCTCGGGGAGCAATGCGGCGAGCTGCTCCTCGATGCGCTCCGTGCCATAGCCACGGCTGGAGAGTTCGCGCCCATTGCAGCAGGGGCAGGTCGTCGGGATGTCGTATGTCGAGCCACAATAATGGCATACCATCTGCCTGAAGCCGCGGTGTACGGTCAGACTGACGTCGCATTTCTGGCATCGCGGCGTCCATCCGCACTCCTTACACTCCAGCACGGGCGCATATCCCCTGCGATTTTGGAAAAGGATGACCTGCTGATGTGCGTCGAGCGCCCTCTGTATGTGGGCAAGCAGGGGCGGGGAGAAGACACCATGCATCAGCTTCTTGCGCCGCAACTCCTGCACGTCCACCACCTCGATGTCGGGCAGGCTGAGTCCAGCATAGCGTGTCTTCAGGCAGACGAGGCCGTATTTGCCGCTCAAGGCATTGTGGTAGGACTCCAAACTCGGCGTGGCTGAGCCGAGCAGAGCCTTCGCTCCAGCCTGCTGAGCAAGCACGAGTGCCGCATTGCGGGCATGGTAGCGAGGGGCAGGGTCCTGCTGTTTGAACGACGTCTCGTGCTCTTCGTCGATAATGAGCAGGCCAAGGTGCTTGAAGGGCAGGAAGATGCTGCTGCGCACGCCCACCACGATGTCGTATGGCGCGTCGCTGAGCATCTTTCGGTACAGCTCCACTCTCGCCTTGTCTGTGTAGCGGGAATGATAGACGCCCAGCCGCGAACCGAACACACGGCGCAGACGTTCCGTCAACTGTGCGGTCAGCACGATTTCAGGCAACATGAACAGCACCTGCTTCCCTTCCTCTATGGCCCTCTGCATGAGGTGAATGTAGATTTCAGTCTTGCCGCTGCTCGTCACGCCGTGCAGCAAGCAGACGTTGTGCGTCTGCCATTGGCCGATAATGCTCTCCATCGCTTGCTGCTGGGCTTCGGTCAGTCTCTCCGCTTCCTTCAGCGGTAGGATGTCCGGCGCGGCCTTTGCTGCCCTTGTGCCCGAGGAGCGACGTATCTCCTCGCGCATCTTCACGGCATTCTTCTCCAGGAGGCTTTTCACGATGGGCAGCACGTTCTTCAGTCCCGTCAGCTTTTGCAGGCTTTCAGGCGTCTGCCCTGTGGCTTTTCCCCTCTTCTTCGGGAGCAAGGCAGCACAGACTTTCTCCTCATTGGGCGTGAGCGGTGTCTCGGCATCCCACTCTTCGCTCAGCATGACCACGCTTTCGCTCTCCAGTTTCAGCCCGGATGGCAATGCAGCTTTGTAGACGTCGCCCATGGAACAAAGGTAATAGTCGCTGGTCCACTCCCACAGTTTCAGCTGGCTGGGCAGTACGATAGGAGCGTCGTCGAGCACCTCGGCCAAAGGTTTGGTGGGGTAGGGCGGCGTATCATCGTGCAAGCGAACCACGATGGCCGTGTAGAACTTCTTGCTTCCGAAGGGCACGACGACGCGTTGGCCAGTCTGGAGTGTCGGCTGGCATTCTTCGGGCACGGCGTATGTGAACGCCCCGCGCAGAGGCAGGGGCACTATGACATCGGCATATTTAGGCATAACGCAGGCAAAGTTACGACTTTTAATTGAAAGTTGAAAATTGAAAGTTGAAAAACTGAAAGCCTCGCGTTGAAAAATTGTGCCGATTTGTCGCTGCACGAACGTTGGCATCCCGATGTCGTCCTATACATTATTTATATATATGGACCTTTCTTGCCCCTCCTTCCCTCCGCCTTGTTTTCCCCTTGGATGTCAAGAAAGAAGCAGGAAAAAGTACACTTTTTTGCGCAAAAAAAGTTAAAATGTGCAGATTTCAGTATGTTTTTGGGGCAAAGAGTTGCAAAATTGCACAAAATGTCTTTACTTTGCACCGCGAAATAAAAAGGAGCTTCCCTCCATTATATATGAAGGGGAGAAGAGAATAAAGAAAAATCGTAAAATTGTTAAATTGTAAATAAACAAAGTTATGTCAGAAATTGAAGCAAAAGTAAAAGAGATTATCGTTGATAAGTTGGGTGTCGATGAAGCCGACGTTACTCCCGAAGCATCATTCACAAACGACCTCGGTGCCGACTCTCTCGATACCGTTGAGCTCATCATGGAGTTTGAGAAGGCATTCGAAATCACTATCCCCGACGATAAGGCTGAAAAGATTTCCACTGTGGCCGATGCCATCGCATTCATCGAGGCCAACAAGTAATTCACAATTCGCAATTCATAATTCACAAAAGGTAATTCACAATTCATAATTCATAATTGAGTGCTAGACGGACTAATTATGAATTATGAATTATAATTATGAATAAATGGAATTGAAAAGAGTTGTAGTGACAGGCATCGGTGCCGTCACTCCTTTGGGCAATACTGCCGCCGAGACGTGGCAGAATATGCTTGCAGGAGTGAGCGGTGCTGCACCGATTACACATTTCGATGCATCGAAGTTCAAGACGCAGTTCGCCTGCGAGGTGAAGGACTTCAACCCGGAACAGTTCATCGACAGGAAAGAGGCCCGCAAGATGGATCCTTACTGCCAGTACGCGCTTGCAGCTGCAACGATGGCTGTGGAAGACAGCGCCATGGACTTGGACGCTGTCGACAAGAACCGTGTCGGTGTCGTGTTCGGCGTTGGCATCGGCGGCATGAAGACCTACGAGGAAGAGGTGACGGCATACGCAAAGACTGCCGACACCATCGGTCCGAAGTTCAATCCCTTCTTCGTGCCAAAGATGATTTCCGACATCTGTGCCGGTCACATCAGCATCAAGTACGGCTTCCACGGTCCCAACTATGTCACCTCCAGTGCCTGCGCATCTTCAACGAATGCCTTGGCCGATGCCTTCAACCTTATCCGTTTGGGCAAGGCCGATGTCATCGTGAGCGGAGGCGCTGAAGCTGCCATCACCGCAGCTGGCGTGGGAGGCTTCACAGCAATGCATGCCTTGAGCACACGGAACGACGAGCCGCAGAAGGCAAGCCGCCCCTTCAGTGCCAGCCGCGACGGTTTCGTCATGGCTGAAGGTAGCGCTGTGCTCATTCTCGAAGAACTTGAACATGCCAAGGCACGCGGTGCAAAGATCTATGCCGAGATGGGCGGAGCTGGCATGAGTGCCGACGCACATCACATCACCGCATCCCATCCCGAAGGCCTCGGTGCAAAGCTTGTCATGGAGAATGCCCTCGAGGATGCTGGCATGAAGCCCACCGACATTGATTACATCAACGTGCACGGCACGTCGACTCCCGTTGGCGACGTCAGTGAGTGCAAGGCTATTCTTGATGTCTTCGGTCAGCACGCTTATGAGCTGAACATCAGCAGCACGAAGTCCATGACAGGACATCTGCTTGGCGCAGCCGGCGCAATCGAAGCTATGGCAAGCGTGATGGCAGTTAAGGAGGACATCGTCCCGCCGACCATCAATCATGAAGACGGCGACGAAGACCCGGAGATAGACTATAAGTTGAACTTCACCTTCGGCCAAGCACAGAAGCGCATCGTGAGAGCTGCACTGAGCAACACGTTTGGCTTCGGAGGACACAACGCCTGCGTCATCTTCAAGAAGTACGCAGAATAAGACCGTGTCTGCCATTAACCTGATAGACGCGATGAGGCTTCCTTTCCGCAAGGACAAGGAGCTTTGTCGCGCTTTTCGTAATATGTTGGGCTTCTATCCGCACAAGATAAGTCTTTATAAAGAAGCCTTGATGCACAAGTCGATGCAAGCTCATGCCCAAAGCGGCGCGGTTGTCAACAACGAGCGTCTGGAGTTCCTGGGCGATGCTGTGCTCGATGCTGTGGTAGGAGAAATCGTCTATCATCACTTCCCTCGAAAGCGAGAAGGCTTCCTGACCAACACCAGAAGTAAAATCGTGCAGCGCGAGTCGCTTGGAAGGCTTGCCGTCGAGATTGGTCTCGACAAGCTTATTCGGCAAAACGACCATAACCATACGCACAACAGCTATCTTGCCGGCAATGCCTTCGAAGCCCTTGTCGGAGCCATCTATCTCGACAGGGGATACGGCTACTGCAAGCAGTTCGTCAAGAAGAAAATCATGCGGCAGCTCATCGACATCGACAAGCTGGCCTATCAGGAAGTGAACTTCAAGAGCAAGCTGCTGGAGTGGTGCCAAAAGCATAAGGTCACGCTGGAATACGTCTTGCTCGACGAGACCAAGACAGAAGACGGCTCTCCGCTCTTCAATTCAAAGGTTGTCATCGCCGGCATTGAATGTGCTCGCGGCAAAGGCTACTCCAAGAAGGAAAGTCATCAGAAGGCCAGCAAGAACGCTTTGCATCGACTGAAGCACGATCGCCGCTTGCACGAAGAATTGACACGAAAATGAGTTTAACTAAAATCATACGCCCAGTCTTCGCTCATCGCCTCCATAAGCTCGACCTCTATGCGAGCGAGGCAGAGGCTTTGCAGCGAGGTGTGCTCCGACGTCTGCTCGGCAAGGCCTGCGACACGGAATGGGGCAGGGCACACGGCTACACTAAGAGCCTGAGTTATGAGGACTTTGCCCGACAGACACCCCTCAATACTTACGAAGAACTGAAGGGCTACATCGACCGTATGCGCCATGGCGAGAAGGATGTGCTCTGGCCAGGCCGAGTGAAGTGGTACGCCAAATCAAGCGGCACGACGAACGACAAGAGCAAGTTCATCCCAGTCAGTAGCGACGGACTTCACGACACGCACTATGCCGGAGGCACAGATGCCGTGGTCTGGTACCTGAGAAACAATCCGGAGAGTCGGCTCTTCGATGGCAAGGCTCTCATCCTCGGCGGCAGCCATGCACCTAACTACAATCTGCCAGGCAGCCTTGTAGGCGACCTCAGCGCCATTCTCATCGAGAACATCAATCCGCTTGTCAATCTTGTGCGAGTGCCTAAGAAAGCCACGGCTCTCCTCAGCGACTTTGAGTTGAAACGCGACCGTATAGCCCGTGAAGCCATGACGCAGAATGTCACCAATCTGAGCGGCGTGCCCTCGTGGATGCTTTCTGTCCTGAATCGTGTCATGGAGCTTAGCGGCAAGCAACACCTTAACGAGGTATGGCCCAACCTGGAGGTCTTCTTCCACGGAGGCGTTGCCTTCACACCTTATCGCGGACAATACCAGCGACTCATCACGTCGCCTGGGATGCATTATATGGAAACGTACAACGCTTCCGAAGGCTTCTTCGGCCTGCAAGATGACCCGAGCGATGCCTCCATGAGCCTTATGATAGACTATGGTGTCTTCTTTGAGTTCATCCCGATGGATGAGTTCGACAGCGACGAACCGACAGCCGTTCCCCTTTGGGGCGTGGAGACTGGCCGCAACTATGCAGTGGTCATCACCACATCGAGTGGTTTGTGGCGGTACATCATCGGCGACATGATTCAGTTCACCGAGCGCAATCCCTACAAGTTCATCATCACGGGTCGCACCAAGTCCTTCATCAATGCGTTTGGCGAAGAGCTTATCGTCGATAATGCAGAGAAGGGACTCGCCGAGGCTTGTCGGCAGACGGGAGCCGAGGTGCTGGAATACACCGCCGCGCCTGTCTTCATGGATGCCGAAGGCAAATGCCGTCACCAGTGGATTGTGGAGTTTAGCCGCGAGCCGGACGACTTGGAGGCCTTCGCCCGTATTCTCGACGAGAGCCTTCAGCAGATAAATTCCGACTACGAGGCAAAGCGCTACAAGGACATCACGCTCCAGCGGCTCGAGCTCATCAAGGCACGGCCGGGCGTCTTCAACGACTGGCTCAAGCAGAAAGGCAAGCTCGGCGGGCAGCACAAAGTGCCCCGCCTCAGCAACAACCGCGACATCATCGAGCAAGTCATTGCGCTCAACCATTAGTCAGTGTCTATCGCATCCTCTTAGAATACATTATATATATTATACAACAACGGATCAAACGGATTAGCCTAGATATATGCTGCGATGATAATCAGCATAAAGGACAACCCGTTTGATTCGTTGTTGTTAATTCTGACACATCCCTGTGTTCTTTCAGGCCTTCGGTCCTTTTCCCTAGACAGCAGTAACTTGAACCTACACCTACAAAAAGCCCCGCCGCGAGAGTCGCAGCGGGGCATTGGGGAATAGCTATGCTCAGTCGTGAGTAGGGAATTATTCGTCGAGGTCGTCGCCGAAGTTGTACTCCTTCACGGTGAACACGCCGTTGTAGTCGTCGTCCGTGAGCGTGATGCTCTGGTTAATGATGTCCTTGTTGAACAAACTTGCGGCAAGCAGCATCTCGCACTGTGCCTGCTCCACCATCGTCTGGGGTTGAATATATGTACGTTTCATGTTACTTGAGAATCATTTTGCCGTTAATAATGTTGATGCCCTTTTGAACCTTGTTCAGACGCTGACCTGCCAGATTGTAAATTGAATGGTCAATGGTCAATGAAGAATGGTCAATGGCATCAATGCCTGTTGCATCACCACCGAAGACAAAGCCCTTGACCTCCGTGCCTGCGGGAATGTCGAAGTAGCCACGGAAGCCCAGGATGCTGGCCTCTGTGCCTGCCTTGCGAATCCTTCCGTCGGCAGTCAGACCGTAGATGTCGTCCGTGCTGTTGGCCTTCGTCCATTCACCGGCAGCAATGGGAGCGTATGTGCCGCGGAAGTATATACCATTCTTGTCGATGCTGGAGCTTGTGGTGTTGCTTTCCTCTACAACAATGTTCTCGAAGGCAATCAGGTCCGTGATTTCAGCAGGCACATAGATGACATAAGGCACGCCAGCTGTGAGCGTCGTGACGAGAGAGAACTTCAGTTCGCCGTCTGCAAAGTCGTCGAACCCGTAAGCCTTAGCGCCTGTACCGAAGGCAGCTTCGATGTCACCAACGGCAAAAGGCAGACAGATGGTGTTCCAACCTTCTTCAAAGGTGCGCTTCAGGTCAGCCTTTGCGTAAGTGCCAGCAGGGAATGGCTTTGACGACTCCTCATCGTAGATGGGAGCAATCGTGCCGAAGCCACTCCAAGGCGCAGTCGTACTATAGGCATTAACAGAACCAGCCGACACATGAAGCGTAGCAGAAGCGATGGGTGAACCTGAAAAGGCATAGCTATCTATAGTCGGGACATTCTCTGCATAGCAATAGACATCGATCAGGCCGCTGCACCATGAGAAGGCATTGCCGCCGATGCTTGTCACGCTGTTTGGGATGGTGATGGAGGTCAGGCCGCTGCAAACAGAGTATTTGCAAGTCGTTTTATATCAATGGATTGCAGATTAAACGGTAGAAAAGTGGCGACATAAATCCAGAGAAGAGCGAAAAAGGTTAAGATTTAACGTTTTTAACTTTTTAAAACCAACTGCGAATTCAATCGGCAAGTACTATAATTCTTTATCATCGATTTAGAAGTATAATCTTTGCAGATGAATTATCCATATCAGGCATTGTTGCCCCAATAGGGGCACCTATATATGTTGGATCACAAATAGTATATTTCTTCCCGTGGATATCAATATAGTCACCATCGACTTGGGTGTTGAATGCTACAGCAGTAGCCAAATGACCAGGATAAAATACTAAAATCACGTCTAATCCTAGTAAATCACGAACTAATCTTGAATATAGTATTGATCGATCTTCACAATCACAATACGGATAATAAAGGCTTTCTTCTGCAAAAAAAGCCCGATCATGCCCCCACACTTTATCGTCATACTCATATTCAAACGCTGTTTGGACCCAATAGAGTAGCCAACCTGCAGCATTTACTTCATCAGATATATCATAATTACGAATTATTGCTGTCCGCTAAAACTTTTTCTCGATATAAAAATTAGGCTGAAGCCCTCGCTTGAGTTTCAGCCTTTTTTGTTATCTTTGCTTTCGCTACAAAACATCAATAACATGGAC
>CAMVDV010000047.1 GCA_947166305.1 uncultured Prevotellaceae bacterium
ATAATATTAAAAATAATGGTCAAAATATTTGGAATTTAACATAGAAAGCAGAAAGCACAGAAAAGGTTTTGTGGTCTATTGTTTCGGCGATTTCTATTGTTTCTGTGATTTCTGTGCTTTCTGTGTGACTTTTGTTCTTGCGGCAGGCGGACGCGCCACGGCGCGTCCCTACAGGCGACTGATAAACACGTTTAGTTGGCGATGTTAACACGTTTAGTTGAGCAACCAAACACGTTTAGTTGAGCAACCAAACACGTTTAGTTGGCGATGTTAACACGTTTAGTTGGGCAAGTAAACGTGCCTGCAGAAAAAGACCAACGAGAAAACGGCGATTTACTAACGAGTAAAAGGCAATCGACTAACGAGTGGATTGCCTTTTATTAGTGGATGGTTCGTGAGTTGTTCGGGTGGATGGTCGGGGTGGAGCGTGCGTTTCTGGCTGATTTTACGCTTTGCGGTTGCCGACGCGCATGAGCATGATGCCGATGAATATCCAGATGATCTCGCGCACTCGGCAGATGATGCTGACGAAGAAGCCTTGCTCGACGCTGAGTCCCATGGCGGCCGTGGAGACGGCAAAGCCGCCTTCCTGCACGCCGAGCTGCATGGGGAGGAAGCCTATCAGGTTCGAAAGAAGCGTGGTGAGCGAGACAATGAGGATGCTGTGGAGGAAGGTGAGGGTGATTCCGTCGAACCCTCCTCCGCCGTCTATGCCGAAGAGCAGGAGCATGAAGAGCACCTCGGCACTCTGCACGATGCGCGAGAGGTACTCGAGCCCAAGGGCTGTATAGAAGTTTCGGCGGTTCTGTTGATGCAGGGCTGCTATCTGTCTGTCCACATTATGCAAGGCTTCTGCGTGGGCTTCGAGGAAGCGACCCGACCATCCTCCAAGCCCCGGCAGATGTCCTATCCAGCGGATGAGGCGCACCACAAGGCCGTACTTGTATCCTCTGTAGAAAAGATAGAAGGCGATGAGGCAGAAAACGACGATGACGGCGAGCACGGTACCGACCGTCGCGTCGAAGGGAAGATCGCCTGCCAGCGCGAGGGCAAGGTAGAGAAAGACTGAGGTGAACCAGAACCAGAAGTGCGCAAAGACGTGGAACATGGCGTAGAGGATGACGGAGGAGGTGGCGTGCTGCTTGGAGATGTCCTTGCTCAGCTCCATGATGCGGTAGGGTTCTCCGCCCAGACCGCCTACGGGAGTGGCATAGTTCAAGGCGTAGCCGGTGATGGTCAGCTTGTAGATTCGCCAGAAACTGACAGACCCTTCCACCCGTCCCCTTAGGGGGGAGGCTTCATTATCCTCCCTTTTTAAGGGGGAGTCAGAGGGGGTCTTCTGCTGTTTCACCCCATCTATGACTGCCATCCAAGCCAGCGCATTGATGCCGTACACGACAATCCAGATGCCTACGATGGGGATGAGCCAATAGCCTGCACGGCAGATGTGGCCCCAAAGCTCGACGAAGCTGACGTCGAAGGTGAAGAGCATCACCACGACGCAAACAAGTCCGAGCAGGAAGAAGAAGTTATTCCAGTTCCACTTCATTGTGTTTCTTTTACTTTTCTATGTTTAAGTCCTTCCTTTGCATGGGAGGATTCAGGAGAGGCTCTCCCTCATCTTGCGGCAGAAACGCTCGTGGTGGCGGTTGATGCACCATGTGAGGAGTCCCATGCAGAGGGCTTCGAAGATGAAGTTGGCGACGGGAAGGTCCACGAGACAGAAGAGGAAGAACATGGCGGAACGGAAGTTGAAGGTGAGCATTGCGTTCCAAGGCATGAGCCTCCGCGACTCGTCGAGCAGCTGCTGACGAAGCGAGTCGGGCATGTTCGAGGCGCTGCCGTACTTCTCCTTCAAGGTTTGCATGAGTCGCTGGAACTCGGGCGTGGCACGTTCCTGCTTGCGTGTATAATTAATGTATGTGCGCAGGAAGTATTTCCAGAGGCGTCCAGCATCGTCGGGGGTCTCGTCGTAGGCCTTCTGCTGTGCCTCGGACGTGTCGAGCTCGCTTCCTTTCTCGCCTTTGAGCATGAAGAGATGTATCTGTATGTAGTAGTCGGCGAGCCGTTGCTGTCCGCCCATTCCTGCGAATCCCGAGTAGAGGGCGACGGCGACGACGACGGCGGTGGCTATCATGACGTTCTGTTCTGTGTCGGCGATGCCGAGCCATCCGAACTCCAGCGAATGGTGGTGATAGAAGCGCACCATCAGGAGCACATAGATGGGGATGAACCATACGAAGCCAGCCATGCCGTCGAGGATGCGCCCCAGGCGGCTCTTCTTCCCGGTGAGGCGCGCCAGCTGTCCGTCGGTGCAGTCGAAGATGTCGGCCTGGCACAGGAGCAGTATGCCCACGACGTTCATCAGCAGACCGTGCCAGCCTTCGTAGTAGAAGCTGCCGTGCATGAAGAAGACGCTGGCGGCAGCGCCAATGACCATGGATATGATGGTGACGGTGTTGGGATGGACGTCGAGCTTCTGGAAGAAGAGCGCCCATAAATAGCTGAGCGGCCGCACAAGACGGTAGTCGAGCCAATCCTCTGTTTCCGACGACTTGAGCGTCGCCTGCACTTTCTGTTTCAGATTCTTTATCATGTCGTTTCGAGTATCAAAAAACTTCGCGTGCTGCGATGGCCATCGTCGCGTGCTGCGATTGCCATCGTCGCCTGCTGCGTTGGCCATCGTCGCGTGCTGCGTTGTGAGCCTCGGCACAGGGCCTTTTCCATCGCCTGCTCCGGAAAGGCTTCTCTTTGAATTTGCAAAAGTACAACTTAATTCTCAAATATCCCACATCTTGCGCATTTTTTTTCGTTTTGCTTTGCTGTTCGGAAGAAAAGTCGTACCTTTGTGCGCTAAATCTAAACATTAAGAGATAATGAACTATCTTGACAGAAACGAATTTAACTTTGAACCTTCACAGAAAGTCATCGAGGCTATAAAGAACTTCGACCCGCACACACTCTGCTTCTACACCCGCATCTACGACCAGGGCAAGAAGAGCGTGGTGAGCGTCCGCCTGAGCGAAATCTACGGTGTCCCCGAGGAGCAAGTGCTCTTGGGCTACGGTGGAGAAGAGATGCTCAAGAACGCCATCCACTACTTTCTCATGGAGGGCGACAACAAAACCATTCTCATCCCTGAGTTCTCCTGGTGGTATTACAACCGAGTTGCTGGCGAGTGCGGCGGTTCGTTCGAGATGTATCCTCTCTACGAGACGGGCGACACCTTCGCCTACAACGTCGATGAAGTCATCGCCTACACGAATCGCATCCATCCCCGTATGCTCCTTCTTGCCTCGCCGAACAATCCTACAGGCAACAGTCTCACAAGCGAGGAGATAGGGCGCATCATGGAGAACATCCCGCAGGACACGATGGTGCTCGTTGACGAAGCCTACGCGTCGTTCATCACGACCGATGTGGACTACATTGCTCCCCTTGTCAACAAGTATAACAACCTCATCATCTCGCGCACCCTCTCCAAGTTCTATGGACTTCCCGGCCTGCGTGTGGGCTTTGCCTTCATCGGAAAAGGCCACGACCAGTTCCTGAGCTATTCCAACAAGTATCTTGGCTACAACCGTTTCTCGGAAGCTGTGGCACTGGCTGCCCTTGAGAGCGACGAGCACTATCGCCGTGTGGCCGACGAGATGGAATGGGATAGACAGCTCTTCTACAACGAGCTGGGCAAACTCCCCGGCTTCAAAGTGTATAAAAGCGTGGCCAATTTCATCCTCATCAAGTACCCCGTCAGCATCAAGGAACAACTGCAGCAGGCACTGGCCTCGCAGAATTACAAGATAAAGTTCATGACGGACAAAGGCCTCGAAGACTGCCTTCGCATCACCCTCGGCCGCCGCGAACAGATTCAGACTGTGGTGGACACCATCAAAAGGCTAAAAGGTTAAAAAGTTAAGAAGTGAAAAGTGAAGAATTTACGGCCCCCATCTAATTCCCCACTTTGGGGGAGAACTGGACGGCGGTAGCAAATTATTCACTTTCCACTATTCACTATTACCTTTTCAACCCTTTAACTTTTTAACTTTTAACCTTTCCATGAAGGCCATCATCCTTGCCGCCGGCACAGCATCGCGTCTGCGTCCGCTCACTTCCAATACGCCCAAATGCCTGCTCAAAGTAGGCCAGCGCACACTGCTCGGACGCTCTATGGACGCGCTCATCGCGGCAGGCATCCACGAGTTCGTCATCGTCACAGGCTATCTGCACGAGCAGATTGAAACGTTCGTCCGGCAGACTTATGGCGAAAGCATCAGCGTCTGCTTTATTCACAACAAGGACTTCGAGACGACCAACAACATCTATTCCCTGTGGCTCGCGCGCCCCGAGGCTGACGGCGAAGAGGTTCTTCTGCTGGACAGCGACCTGCTCTATGATGG
The DNA here is from genome assembly GCA_947166305.1 of uncultured Prevotellaceae bacterium. Taxonomy (GTDB): domain Bacteria; phylum Bacteroidota; class Bacteroidia; order Bacteroidales; family Bacteroidaceae; genus Physcousia. The sequence continues at coordinate 4,398 of CAMVDV010000047.1, forward strand.
GGAGATAGTAAAACGTATTCTCCAGGACAGTCACGACAACGTGCTCACGCTCATCCGTCACGAGTTGGGAGAAGAGGAGATGAAGGTGGTGATGGACTCGGACGGCAGCATTACCGAGATATGCAAGACGTGTTCTCCTGCCCTTGCCGCAGGCGAGAGTCTTGGCATCGAACGCATGGGCAAGGCTTACACCACAGCGCTCTACAAGGAACTCGACGTGATGATGAACCGAGAGCACCTCGAGAACAAGTTCTACGAACTGGCTTTCCAGCGCCTCATCGCCGAGGGACATACATTCAGCGTGCTCGACGTCACCGACCTCTTCTCGTGCGAGCTCGACACGGTGGAGGACTTCGAGAACGCCAAGGAGCGCATCCCCGCACATCTCTTCTGACCATCTCCCGAGCCTCTTTCTTTCAGAAGGCGCAGGTCGTGTGGCGAGCATCCGTGCAGAAAGAGTATATATATAATAATGTATAATAAAAAAGAGAAGCAAGGTCAGCCTTGCTTCTCTTTTTCTCTGTGTTTGATGTCTGTGTTTACTTGCCGTGACGTTCGTCTGAAACGGTGAGTTTCTTACGACCTTTTGCACGACGGGAGGCCAGCACGCGGCGGCCATTTGCTGTTGTCATTCTCTGACGGAAACCGTGCTTGTTGTTGCGGCGACGGTTGTGGGGCTGAAATGTTCTTTTCATATCTTTTTGTTGCTAATTGAATGTATATACGTTGCGATTCGGGGTGCAAAATTAAGGCTTTTTTTTCATTTACACAAGTATTGGGCAACTTTTTCTTTTCAACTTTTCAACTTTTCAACTTTTCTTCTTACCTTTGCAGCACAAATAATTAGTTATAACCAATAATAAGTTACCAATTCTATGATTAATTCACAGGACATCAAGAAGGGCACATGCATCCGCATGGACGGCAAGCTCTATTTCTGCATCGACTTCCTTCACCGCAAACCCGGTAAGGGCAACACCATCATGAACGTGACGCTGAAGGACGTCGTGAACGGCGGTGTCATCGAGAAGCGTTTCAACATCGGCGAGCGCCTCGAGGACGTGCGCGTGGAACGCAGGCCCTATCAGTATCTCTACAAGGACGGCGACGACCTCGTCTTCATGAACAATGAGACCTACGAGCAGATCACGATTGCTCCCGACCAGGTGAACGGCGTGAAGTTCCTCAAGGAGAGCGAGAATGTGGAGGTTGTGGTGGATGCCAGCACCGAAACTGTGCTCTATGCCGACGTGCCAGTGAAAGTGCATCTGCAGATTGTGTGGACGGAGCCTGGCTTGAAGGGCGACACCGCCACCAACACCTTGAAGCCTGCCCGCGTGGAGACCGGTGCCGAGATTCGTGTGCCCCTCTTCATCGAGGAAGGCGAGATCGTGGAGGTTGACAGCCGCGACGGCAGCTACCTCGGTCGCGTGAAGTAAGACACAGCCTGTTCTCCTGTTTCTCCGAACGGGAGGAAAGACATCACTGGCGGAGGGGAGACTCAGCAATCTGAGTTCCCTCCGCTATTGTTTTATCCCTGGCTTTGCCACGAGAGCTTTAGCAGGGGACTGAAAACGTAGCGTGCGGCGATGGAGGTTTTCGCGTGCGGCGTCGGACATCTCCGCGTGCGGCGATGAGCATCTTCGCACGCGGGGATTGACAACGCCGCACCCGGAGTCATTTCGTTAAGTGGTCGGCCAGTAGGGACGCACCGTGGCGCGTCCGCTCTCCGCGACGCATCCTCCTCCGCCTTACCTTCGCTGCGAACACGGACGCACCACGGCGCGTCCCTACACGGCGGGTCCGACTTTCATCTGATGAACTGCATCCTTTTAGCGGACAGCAATAATAAAACAACGGATTAAACGGATTAGACGGAATGCCATATATGATCCGTTCAATCCGTTTAATCCGTTGTCGTTTTTATTCTGGCGTGTCTTCCTTTTATTTGTTGAGCACCTTCTTGCCGCCCACGATGTTTATGCCGCGTGGCAGTTTCTTGTCAGAGCGCTTGCTATTCGAAATTTGCTGACCGGCAAGGTTGTATATCTTGCCATTTGCCGTTCCGTCCTCGCCAAAGGCAGTCTGTGAGTCAATGCCCGTCGGGTCGTCCGTTATCATGATGCCTCCCGCGATGCCGACATTGTAGTACGCCTCGGCGTTGCTGTCAACGAGGAGCGACTCGCCGACGGTCTCCACTTGATAGTCACCGGAGAGCGCATCGGCGTCGGCTTCAATGCAGATGCTGATGAAGGCACCGTCGTTGCCTCTGATGAGCGCGCCTTCGGCCGAACTGATGAGCAGCTTCAGGTTGCCATTCTCGAGGATGTTGGCCAGGAGCTCATGTTCCTGGGCACGACCGTTAAGCAGGGAGCAGACGGGATCGCCAGCCTCGTCCACGACGAAGCTAAGTCCTTCGGGCAATGCAAGTTCTGCCTCGATGCACGTCAGGTCGGTGGCCGTGTTTCTTAGGTTCACTTCGATGTTGGTCTGCTGCCCTGGCATGACGATGGCATTGGTGAAGTAGAGGCTGTTGTCGTCTGCTGCCTTGGCCGTGCCGAAGGCAAGGATGAGGGACAGAGCGGACAGGATGGTGTGGCACTTCTTCATGTCTGTAGTGCTTTATTTGTTTATTTTTCCTTGCAAAGTTACGAAAAAAAATGAAATGACGAAAGATAAATCGGCTAAAATGTTCATTCTCGGTCTTTTTCTGAAGCGTGGGACACAGAAAGAAACGAAACGACCTGATAGTTTATCGCTACAAATTTGATTCTTTCGTGCCTTTCGACGTTAAGAGGAAACCTTCCTGAAGTGGCAGAGATGGCTGAGTCCGCACTTGTCGCACTTCGGTCGCTGGCTGGTGCAAGTGTAGCGTCCGTGGAGGATAAGCCAGTGGTGCGCCTGCGGTATCTCTTCCTTCGTGAAGTGGCGGGTGAGCATCTGTTCGGTGGCAAGAGGCGTGGTGCAAGAGTCGGGCACAAGGCCGATGCGGTGGCTGACGCGGAAGACGTGGGTGTCCACAGCCATGCGTGCCTCGCCCCAGACAACGCTCAGCACCACGTTGGCCGTCTTGCGTCCTACGCCAGGCAAGGCTGTGAGCTGCTTCATGTCCTGCGGCACCTCGCCGCCATGCTTTTCCCAAAGCATCCGGGCCATTGCCGAGAGATGGCGAGCCTTGCTGTTGGGGTAGGAGACGGAACGGATGTAGTCGTAGATGACTTCGGGGCTGGCCTTCGCCATTGCCTCGGCAGTGGGGTAGTCCTCAAAGAGATGAGGCGTGACCTGATTGATGCGTTTGTCGGTACACTGTGCGCTGAGGATGACAGCCACGAGCAGTTGGAACGGGTCGGCATAGTGCAGTTCCGTCCCAGCCTCGGGCATTGTCTCCCTAAAGTAAGCCGCCACTTGGCGATATAGTTCCCTGCGTGTCATCTCGGAGTTGTCTCTTTTGTGCTGTAGCCTATTTTCCTGCTGCAAAAGTACAAAGAAAAGTTGAATTGGCGAAAGGCCGAAGGGGAAAAAGTTCTGCATGATTTGCAGGTTCGGACGGAAGGGATATATAAGCAACAGAAATGCGACAGACAAATTGTTTTGGGAATGTAAAGTCCTATATCTGATGCGTTCGGAATTCAAATCCGCACGGACGGGTGCAAAAATTCCTTTCTTCCGTGCGCTTTATTCTCATTTTTTTCGTAACTTTGCCGTGCGAAAGGGCATGAAATACCTCAGCGGAGGTGCCCTTCAGATCTTATTGGAAGTATTAACAAGCGTTTGCTGTTATTCGGAATTGCCTCACGAATCTACCAAATTCATGCAAGACCAAACCAAATGAAATAAGCAAGCGTCTGTGCGTAAGCATGGGCGTGTTATATCTGGTTTGGTGGGCTTTGGTAGAGCCTGTGAGGCATGGATAGACGTCCATGCTTCATTTGTGCTCTACTGCCTGCCTCCGAAGATAAGCAATACGCACAATGCATGGCGTATGGCTAACAAGAATCTTAACGCTGCCAAGACTGCGAAGAAAGATGAATTCTACACGCAGATGAAAGACATTGAGCGTGAGCTGCAGCACTACTGGCCGCACTTCCGTGGCAAGGTCGTGCTTTGCAACTGCGACGACCCTTATGAGAGCAACTTCTTCAAGTATTTTGCCCTCAACTTCAACCTGCTTGGCTTGAAGAAACTTATTTGTACTTGCTTCGACGGTTCGCCCGTGCTGGGCAACGAACTGCTGTTGGACTTTGGCGACTTTACCGATGAGCCTAAGAAGATGGCCTACAAGGTAGAGATAACTGAAGTCAAGGACTTGAACGGCGACGGTGCAGTCGACTTGGCAGATGTGCAGTACCTGCTCAGGAACGACAAGAATGCCATTTCCCTGCTTCGTCAGCATGGCGACTTCCGCAGCGCAGAGTGCATCGAACTGCTGAAGCAAGCCGACATCGTTGTTACCAACCCGCCTTTCTCGTTGCTAAGAGAATATATTGGTCAGTTGATTAAGTACGAAAGAAAGTTCTTAATCGTAGGAAACGTAAATGCTGCAACAAACAAAGACATCTTTTCTTTATTTATGCATAATAAAATATGGCTGGGTTATGGCTTTAATGCAGGTAATGCATACTTTAAGATTCCTGTCAAGACAAAGCCCGACTATGCAGCTGGCGTGTATAATGAAGAAACGGGACTTGTGAAGTTTCGTAACTGTCACTGGTATACAAATCTTGACCATAACAAACGACACGAAGAAATAGACCTTGTATGCCATTACTCTGAAGAAGATTATCCTATTTATGATAATTATGATGCAATAGAGGTAAGTAAGACATCTGATATTCCATGCGACTATGCAGGTGCTATGGGCGTTCCTATCACATTCCTCGATAAGTACAACCCTGACCAATTTGAAATAATAGGAGCAACAGAGAACGAGACAACAGAAGAAGTAAGGGATTTGAGGATTCAAGGCTTTACTAAATATGATAGGCCATATATAAAAGGTATAAGAAAATATGCCCGCATCCTCATCCGCAACAAACACCCCAAGAACCTATGATGACAATAGAGAAAAAGCAAGTAACCGTCCGCGAGATAGTGGAAGGCTACATCAACAACGACGAGCTGGGCGTGCGAGGCTACGGCGGCTTGCTCGACATCCGTCCGCCTTATCAGCGCGAGTTCATCTACAACGAAAAGGAACAGCAGGCCGTCATCACGACCGTGCTGAACGATTACCCGCTGAACATCATGTACTGGGTCAAGCGAAGCGACGATGCCGACTGCCCCTACGAAGTGATGGACGGACAGCAACGCACCATCTCCATCTGCGAATACTATGCAGGGCACTTCTCCATCGACTTCAAGAACTTCCACAATCAGCCTGCCGACATCAAGGAGAAGTTCCTCTCCTACAAGCTTGACATCTACGTCTGTCAAGGCGAGGCAAGCGAAAAGCTCAATTGGTTCCAGACCATCAACATCGCAGGAAAAGTGCTGAACGACCAGGAAATCAACACTGCCATCTTTGCCGGACCCTTCGTGTCGGATGCAAAGCGACACTTCTCCAAGACAAACAGCGGCGGCGCACGCTTGGGCAAGGACCTTGTCAACGGCACACCCATCCGTCAGGACTTCCTTCGCAAAGCCCTCGAATGGATGGCTGAGCACGAGACGAGGCTGGGACGTCCGCAGTCCGTCAAAGGCTACATGGCTGCACATCAGCACGACCCCAACGCCAACAACCTCTGGACTTACTTCCAGAACGTCCTGAACTGGGCACAGACAAACTTCGACATGAAGAAGTTCAGAAAGATCATGAAGGGCCTCAACTGGGCAGAACTCTACGACCGCTTCGGCACCACGACGCTCGACACCTCGGCACTTGCCCAACGCATCTCGGCCTTGATGCGCGACGGCGACATTCAGAAACAGTCGGGCATCATCCCTTATGTCCTGACAGGTGACGAGCACTATCTCGACCTTCGCGCCTTCCCCGAGGACATCAAGCTGGCTGTCTGGGAGAAGCAGCAACACATCTGTCCGCTCTGCGGCCGCGAGTTCTACTACGAACTGATGGAAGGCGACCACATCACTCCCTGGCGCGACGGCGGACGAACCGTCATCGAGAACTGCCAAATGCTCTGCATCGAGTGCAACAGAAGGAAGGGAGCCAGGTGACCACGGCGGGGACAGTATAATATAATAGAAGGGGAAATGTCTTTTTCGACACTTCCCCTTCTCTGTGGTTGGACTACCTGGGTTCGAACCAAGACTAAGAGAACCAAAACCTCTTGTGCTACCATTACACCATAGCCCAATCCAAAATCAAACGTTTTTAGCGTTTGCGGCTGCAAAGGTACGAAAAAAAGTGAAAAGTGAAAAGTGAATAGAGAAAAATTATTTGCTTCGCGTCACTTTTTGTGTGTTTTTAGGGGAAAAGGATACAGAAGATTTGCTCCTCGGCGAGCGGACGCGCCGTCATTCAAAAATTAAGCCCCACGGACGACCTGCGGCATGACTCGTCTTGCCTGTAGGGACGCGCCGTGGCGCGTCCGCCTGCCGCGATACATTCTTCTCCGCCGAGCCTTCGCTGCGGACGCGGACGCGCCACGGCGCGTCCCTACTTGGATGAGAAACTTCCACACGTGGATTTTGCCGATTCCACACGTTGATTTTGCCGATTCCACACGTTGATTTTGCTGATTCCACACGTGGATTTTGTCGATTCCACACGTTTAGTTTTTTGGAGGCTATTGCTGTCCGCCAAAAGAGGCAAGGTCTGGCTGACAGCTTACAGCCATTTGACTTGCGCCGGCCTGTGCTTCAGGGCGTTGGTGGTATGGCTGTGGATAATCAATTTTCATTCTTTTTTTTCATTTTTATCCTTTTTATCGTAACTGTTCAGCGAATCACTTTTCCCGAGTCGCCTGCGGCGAGAAATCTTTCAAATCTTTTCAAATCAAACAAATCAATAGGCAAAAATTATAAAGATTTGACAGATTTGAATCGATTTGCATGATTTCTGCCCGATAGGGCACTCCTCAACATAAGAGTCGCCTGCGGCGAGAAATCTTTCAAATCTTTACAAATCAAACAAATCTATAGGCAATAATCATAAAGATTTGACAGATTTGAATTGATTTGCTTGATTTCTGCCCGATAGGGCACTGCTCAATATGATTCGTTGAATAGTTTCCCGTTCTGTCGGATTTGTAATCCGACAGTATTTAATATAAGCATTTGCAATGCGATAAAACAGTTATATCGGGATTGCAAATCCCTATACTCCCTGCGTGCGGATTGCAAATCCGCACGAACAAGATTTGACAGATTTGAATGGATTTGTTAGATTTCTGCCCGATAGGGCACTCCTAACATGATTCGCTAAATAGTTACTTTTTAACTTTTTACCCTTTTAACTTTTTAACTTTTTAACTTTTTTCGTACCTTTGTCGGCGAAATGAACCACTGCGACCATGCTCACGCATCTGAATGACATCCTGACCTGCTATGTCCTGCCCGGACTGATACTTGCTTTCGGCCTTTGCTTCCTGTTCGTCCATGTGCCGCAGGACGAGGCTGGTCTGCGAGGCTACCGCATGGCACGACGCATGATGAGCTATGCCTATCTCGCTTTCTTCGTTGCGCTCGTGGTGGAAGCAATGGGAGTACGGCTCGAGGTGTCGCCCGCGCAACAGCAGATGATGATGGTGGCCATGGGCATCGTCCAGGCTTTCCTCTTCACCCTTGCGCTCACCACGCTCATCGATGTGCAGTTCTTCACATGGCGACGCTTCTGGCGAGAGCTGTCGCTGATACTGCTGCCCACGGCCCTTGCCTTCGCGTTGTATCATCTTTTCAGCCTTTCTGGTTTTCACCTTTTCATCTTTTTACTGTTCTTCTATGCCGGCATCCTCACGCGCTACGTCGTGCTGTTCCGCCGACGCTACTCCGACTACAAGCAACGCATGGCTGGCTACTTCTCGGGCGACGAGTGGGAAAGGCTCCGATGGGTGAGGCGATCCTTCTACACGGCTTTCTCCATCGGACTCCTTGCCTTGCTCTATGCCTTGCATCCCTCCGTGCTCACCAACCTGCTCTTCACCCTGGTGCTGGCCACATACTATGCCGTCTTCTGCCTGCGCTTCATCAACTATGCCTTCACCTTCCATCAGATAGAGCCGGCGATAACCGTCGACCATGCTCCATCGTCTGTCGAACTTTTGCCTGTGCCCGATGAAGCTCCTTCAGAAGATAATGGCGACTGGTCGGAGTTGATGCTCCGTCTCACCTCGCTGATGACCGAGCAGCAGCTCTTCACGAAGCCCGACCTCACCATCGAGGAGGTGGCGATGCAGGCAGGCGAATCCTATCGCAACGTCTCGGCTGCCATCAACACCTGCGAGGGCATCAGCTTCAAGACGTGGGTCAACAGCTTTCGGATAGAGAAAGCCAAGCATCTCATCGCCAAAGGTTACCTGCAAGACCACGTCATGGATGCCCTGGCACAAGCATCGGGCTTTGCCGGCCGCGTCAACTTCTACCGTGCCTTCAAGAAACACACAGGCCAGTCGCCCACAGAGTTTTTCCCCAACGACTAAACGACCATCTGGCAATGATAATTGCATTTGAAACTGTTCAGCGAATCACTTTTCCAGAGTCGCCTGTGGCGAGAAATCTTTCAAATCTTTTCAAATCAAACAAATCAATAGGCAATAGTCATAAAGATTTGACAGATTTGAATGGATTTGCATGATTTCTGCCCGATAGGGCACTCCTTAATATGATTCACTGAATAGTTATTTGCATTTTCGCCCCGCTTTTGTAAGATTTCACGCCTCAGATGCACGATAATCCCCAAATTATTGCTATCTTTGTACCCGTAACAACATAAAACATACATTATGGAAGCAACAACGACAAGAAAAAGGAGGACGAGGAAACTCACTCCAGAAGAAAGGAAAGCCATCAATTCGGCCAAGCCCGCAGGCAATAAGTATATGGAAGCATTCAGGAAAAACAAGGGAAGCTTCATTGTCTATGACCCTGCCTATATGCTATGAGCCGATGCGCTATCTTCTGGACACCAACATTTTTATATACTTGGCCACCGACCCCGATCTTGTAAATGTAGATGTACATGCAGCTCTCAACGAGCCGGATGCCCAGCTCTATGTGAGTGCAGAGACCGTCCGCGAGTTGATTGTAGGTTACTACAACAACAGCTTCGATACTCGCCGATGGAAGACAGCTGAAGATATGGTGCGGTCCATTGAGGGCGATTTCTTCATTCAAGTGCTTCCTGTGAAAAAGGAACACTTGCTCACCTATTCCCGCTTACGGCCAAACATCCAGCACGGCCATAAGGACCCCAGCGACCACATCATCATTTCCCATGCCATCACCGAACAGCTCATCCTCGTTTCCAGCGACACTCGTTTCCCGTATTATCGCAGGCAGGGACTTCAACTGCTCTATAACGAGAAATAAGCCATTTCCCCTAATGCCTGCCCCTCCTTCATATCTTCGTTGAATCCCTTGTTTTATTATATGTAATGGCATTGTTGGCATAGCGTCGGCCTGCCGTTTTGCTGACGTGCCACGGCATGTCCCTGCACATTTTGTCCTCTCTTTCCTCGGATGGCGTTTGCAAAAAAATGCCCATTCCATCGGGACTTTTTTATCAAACCTGTTACGTTTTGCACGTTTCGTAACAGCCCCGGGCTCTTTTTTCTTTTTTGTTTGAGACCTTTTCGTTACCTTTGCGCCGTGTAATATAGTCAGCGAACACAAACCTCTAATTCAATAAAAAGGTATGAAGAACTCTACACTTACCCAACTGCGCAGGCAGGCAGCCATGATGCTCGCCCTGCTGTGCCTCCCTGTCATGGCGCAGGAAGAACTGTCCTACATCGACCTCACGTTTGCCGGTCGTGGCGAGTCCACAACGGTGGAAAGCGTGACAGTGACGAACCTCTCGCGCCCCGACGTTGCGCCCGTCACGCTCAGCGGCACCGACATCCTGCGCCTTGCCGACGCTGAGACCATCACTCCCGTGGAGCGCATTGCCGAAAGCATCGGCATCGCTCAGCCCATCCTCACGCCCAACCCTGCAATGGGCGACGGCACACTCATCTTCGACGCCAAGCAGGACGGTCCCGTCCGTGTGGGTATCTACAGCACCAACGGTATGCTCATGGAGAGCGCCGTGCTCGATGTGCAGAAGGGACGCAACACGGCCCGCATCCCAGGGCAAGCCCCGGGTATATATATAATAAAGGTAGAGGGCCAAGGCCTCAGTGCGAGCACACGCTGGATATGTGGCGGCTCGAAGTCCTTCAGCGGCATTGCCCTCGGCGGAGCCAACCAATGGGCCGACCGCAGCTTGCCCGTCAGGTTCACTGCCCCCGTGCAGCAGTCGCGTGCAGCCGATGCCAATGTAGAGTACATGGAGTTCAACGAGGGCGACATCCTTCGCTTCGAAGGCAAGAGCGGCCAGATGCGCACCATCATGCACCTCAGCCCGGAGTCTTCGCACGACGTCTTCTTCGACTTCTTCCGTTGCCAGGATGCCGCAGGCTACAACTATCCCATCGTCCGCATCGGCGACATGCTGTGGATGCTCGAAGACCTGCGTCCGCTGACGATGCCTGGCCTCATCAAGACCAGCAACCCGAAGATATGGTCAAAAATGGATGACCTTGCGGCAGCCGAGTTCGTGGACGGCAGCCGTGCCTACTACACTGTGTCTGGTGCACGCAAGGCGATGCCCGAGGGATGGCAGATGCCGAGCATAGATGAGATACAAGCCTTTTTGAAAGACCTGCAGGCCGACACCCTGACGCTGGGCGACTTCCTCAAAGACCGCAGCTACGAGGACTGGCCTTTGATGCTTGAGGAAGGACTCGACACCCTTCACCTCAACCTCCTGCCCGGCGGCTACGTCGATGCCGACGGCAATGTGACGGACGACGACTTAATTGGAGCATGGGCCACACGCACCACAATGTACCAGGGCTGCCCTGTTACTTTCGAGATACAGGCTCTCGACCCGATATTCCATCCCATGGTCATCCACGACCGCCGCTGTGCCTTCACCATTCGCGGCTGCAGGCCTGCAACATCGGTCTATCAGGAAATACTGCGGAAGTCCTTTAAATCTGAAGAGAAAGCGCAGTCCTCTCGCCGCAATATACCCATGCATCTGGTTAATACCAACGGTCCGCTGGGCAGCTACTACACCTACGGCTCCGAGCGCAACAGCATCTTCTTCGACTACAGCGGACGCGAAGGTAACTACAGGGTGCTGGACAAATGGGATGAGAATCGCTCTGGCGTGCTCTATAAAAGCCCGAATGCCAACATCTGGCATTGCGAATCCAAGGGACTCGTGCCGCTTGATGTCAACGGAAGCGACTGCCAGCGCCATCTCAGGAAAGTATATGCACAGGGCAATGCCGCAGGCTATGAGAATGTGGTGTATGCATCGTGGAGCCGTCCGGCCAGAATCTTCACAGACGGTGTGACGAAGGGAGAGTTCCCCCCCGTGGCAAGCATAATGGGCGAGGGTATCGTCAAGATTACAGTTTTCGGCGATTCCACGGCAAACAACGCTATCCTTGATGGACTTGCAAGCAAGCCGCTGCTCGATAGAGGAGGAATCGAATACCAATGGCAGATGCCATCCTTTGACTTTTCCAAGTTCCCTTTTGACCTTGCCAATAATCAACTGTCCGACATCCGCGCCGAATACTTTGCCCGAGCCTTCAACCTGAGGTGCATACAGGACATGACAGGCGACGGCGTGGAGGAGATTGTGATGAACGTGGCGGACAAGATTGCCGTGTTCGACGGTGTGACGCTCTGTTGCCTCCATGAGCGGACATTTGCCGACGAGGGCAGTTACATCGGGACGCCCAACCTGCGCTTCGACGTGGCCGACGTGAATGGCGACGGCTACGAAGACATCGTGCTGCTCCTCAACAACACCGACGGAATAGGCTCTTTGCAGATATATAGCCAGGGACTGATTGACGAAGCACCCATCTTCACAAAGGTCATTGCATCGTCCTGCCTGTTCTGCGACGTGAAGGCAGGTCACATGAGCGGAAACAATTTGCCGGAGATTGCCGTGCTGACGCGTGGACTACAGACAGGAAGCAACACCCAGCTGACGAAGGAAGGCTATCTTTATATGATTCGCTTAGAATATGACGACGGGGGCAACCTGACGGAAAAAACCGTACTGGGCAAGACCATGTGCGAAGTGTTTGGCATCGACGAAGCTCTCTTCCATCATGTGGGCAACATGGATTTAGTGTTCGGCTACTTCCGCGGCCGCGACAACTACCCGGACCTAGTGGTAGGCGATTCTTATTTCCGTTATGACCCTTTGCAGAACAAACCTGTCAGGCAAGGCTCCCTCTTGTCAAACATAGACCTTCTGAAATATGGTGATGTTTATGCTTTTTACTCAATCCCCGCAGATGCCATCATGGCAGTCCAGACTATCGAAGACTATAAGGAGTCTCTCGTATTCTATTTGAATTATATTCAAAGGATGAACTCTAATGGCTTCAGCGGTAACACCTACTTTAGCCAGGCAGAATTCAATGAGATTTGGTTTGAAGCAGACGGCACGACCGTGAGGACGAGGGGCGATTTCAACGAGAAATACTTTGGATGGAACAATTCGGGAAACCCGGAACTCTTTAGGTACCTTTGTCTTAGTTATGATAACAAACCTCGCGAAAGCGATTATACTTATTATATGGAGGATGGTGATGAACACAATTCCCATCCCGTCCTTTGCAAGTTTGTGGACCGCGAGCAGTCCAAGCACTTCCGCTTCCTTGAGCATGAGGTGACGTTCAGCGAGCCGCGCGTCTATGCAGCACTTGCCGCTGCCCCTTACTACGAGGACCTTACCGGCTCGGACAATGCCTCCACCACTTGGGGCAAGAGCAGCTCCGACGGCACAGGCACGGCCAACTCCAACACATGGGGCGGTTCTGTCATCGTCGGGTTCAACTATTCGTGGAGCGCACCCTTCCTGAGTGCCATGAATGCCGGCTTAGAGTTTACTAACAAAGTCGGTGCTTCGGCTTCAAAGGCAACGGACCACGAGGACGTAACAACCTACAGCGTGTACTACAGCACCACGCAGAATCATGTCGTGGTGTTAGAGGCTATGCCATACGACACCTATCACTACGAAATCACAGGCAGCGACGACCCCGACGAGATAGGCTTGACCTTCCAAGTGTCCATACCGCGTGAACGAATGATGACCGCCATGGCACTCGAAGACTATGTGAGGCTGACTGCAAGCCAGAAGGGCGTGGGCCGTCCGCAAGACCACTTGACATCAACGCCCGGAAAGCCCTTCACTTATCCCGAAAGCTACGACAACGCGCCGCGCATCATCCGTGACAACCCGGACTATCCCTTCCTGACTGCTCAAGGCCTGAACAACAACTCCTACGAGACGATAGGCACAGGTGGCGCCATCGTCACCCGCTCCATTGAGTTAGAAAGCAACACAACACATACCAACGGGGTAGAGATTAGTGAAGAGACAGAACTGGTGGGAACGTTGATGGGCATCAAGGCCGGCATAGGCTTCAACTACAATTTTACCCACGAGACATCCCACATCATCGGCGAAGGCTCCTCCGTGGAAGGCTCTGTTGCTGGCCTGCCCAATGGCATCGACGACGAATCGCAGTACCCGCGATTCAAGTGGAACCTCGTCTGGTACTACGTCAAGGACGCCAACGGCGAGATCTATCCCGTGGTGAACTACATCGTGACGAGGTAGGGGGGAAAGTTAAAAAGTTGAAAAGTTAAAAAGTTAAAGCTCAGCAAGAGGATGTGTCAATGAAAATGAGGGAGTTAGAGGCACAGTGCTCGGCGTGAAATTTTTCGCGTGCGGCGAAGACCGTTTCCGCGTGCGGGAAGCGTAATCGCCGCACGCGGAAAGTGTAATCGCCGCGTGCGAGAAATCAAGCACCCCATGCGGCGAGCCGCATCTCCCGTTTTGACACATCCGCTTTGCAGCCATGTAGGGACGCACCGTGGTGCGTCCGCCCGCCGATTCGCTGTTTGGCGTTTGGCGTTTGGCGTTTGGCGGACGTGCCACGGCACGTCCCTACATGGTGATGACAAATATAGAAGATAAAAGAAGTTAAAGAAGTTAAGGGAAGTTATGGGGGAGTTAAAGGACGATACCAATGGGATGCGGTGTGCTTTCAGTCTTGATTTGGGCTGAAAAGACTATTGTCCTCTAACTTCTTCTAACGTAGAAGATAGAAGAAGTTAAAGATGTTAAGGGAAGTTATGGGGGAGTTAAAGGACGATACCAATGGGATGCGGTGTGCTTTCAGTCTTGATTTGGGCTGAAAAAACTATTGTCCTCTAACTTCCTTTAACTTCCTCTAACTTCCCTTAACTTCCTCTAACTTCCTCTAACTTCCTCTAACTTCCCTTAACTTCCTCTATTTCGCAATGAGCAGGAAATACTTCTTCTTGCCTTGCTGCACGAGGAGGTATTTGCCGTCGAGGAGGTCAGCCTCGGTGACCATCTGGTCGAACGAGGCGAGCTTCTCCTTGTTGAGGCTGACGCCGCCGCCTTGGGTGAGCTTGCGCATCTCGCCCTTGCTGGGGAAGCACTGTGTGTGCTCTGCAAAGAGGTCGACGGCCTTGGTGCCTTCGCCTTGGAGCAGGCTGCGGCTTATCTCGAACTGAGGTACGCCGCTGAAGACGTCGAGCAGCGTCTGCTCGTCGAGCTTCACGAGGCTCTCCTTCGTGCTCTTGCCGAAGAGGATGCCGCTGGCTTCGAGGGCCTGTTCGTAGTCCTCGCGGCTGTGAACCATCACGGTCAGCTCTTCGGCCAGCTTCTTCTGCAGGACGCGCAGTCCGGGGTCTTTGCGGTGCTCCTCGATGAGGGCGTCGATGGTCGGCTTGTCGAGCGAGGTGAATATCTTGATGTAGCGCTCTGCGTCCTCGTCGGCCACGTTGAGCCAGAACTGATAGAAGGCATAGGGCGTGGTGCGGTTGCGGTCGAGCCAGATGTTGCCCTTCTCGGTCTTGCCGAACTTCTTGCCGTCGGCCTTCGTGATGAGGGGGCAGGTGAGGGCGAAGGCCTCGTTGTCGCCGCCAAGCTTACGGCGGATGAGCTCGGTGCCCGTGGTGATGTTGCCCCACTGGTCGCTGCCGCCCATCTGCAACTTGCAGTTCTTGGTCTGATAGAGATGCAGGAAGTCGTAGCCCTGAAGGAGCTGATAGGTGAACTCGGTGAACGACATACCGTCTTGGAACTCACCGTTGAGGCGGCGCTTGACGCTGTCCTTTGCCATCATGTAGTTCACGGTGATGCACTTGCCGATGTCGCGGGCAAAGTCGAGGAAGGTGAAGTCCTTCATCCAGTCGTAGTTGTTGACCAGTTCGGCGCGGTTGGGTGCGTCGCTCTCGAAGTCGAGGAAGCGCGCCAATTGTTTCTTGATGCACTCCACGTTGTGGCGGAGCGTCTCCTCGTTGAGCAGGTTGCGCTCCTGGCTCTTGCCGCTGGGGTCGCCAATCATGCCTGTTGCACCGCCGACGAGAGCGATGGGCTTGTGGCCGCAACGCTGCAGGTGACGCAGCATCATCACGCCGCAAAGGTGGCCGATGTGCAGACTGTCGGCCGTCGGGTCAATGCCGACGTAGGCCGAGACTTGTTCTTTCAATAACAGTTCTTCTGTTCCGGGCATCATCTGATGTACCATGCCCCTCCATTTCAGTTCTTCTACAAAATTCATCGATTCTAATGTTATTTCGTTTTTTCGGGCGCAAAGATACGACTTTTTATTCATAAATTTACAATTGTCCGGCCTGTTTCATGACCTTTTACCACCTTTTTGCAAACTTTTTCCATGAGTTAACATTATTTAACCTATTATTAGGCTCTGTATGTTAAAAAGCTGTAACTTTACATAAAAATTAAGGAAAATCGTTAAAACGCAGGTTGCTTGGAAATGTCTCGCCTTGCCGCCTGTAATTAACGTGAGTTCGACGAAATTGATTCAGAAGAGAGTAAGCTGATTATCAAGTA
>CAMVDV010000048.1 GCA_947166305.1 uncultured Prevotellaceae bacterium
AGCGTGGCAACGGGACAGGAATACGCCATAAAGGTGGTGCGCAAAGGCCTTCACGTCCAATGCTTCCTCGACGGAACGCAGATGTTTGAGTTCGACATTCAGCAGCCTGTCACCCAATACCTCTATGCCTCCTGCACCATAAACGACGCCTCGGACGACCTCATCGTGAAGCTTGTCAACCCAGGGGCAGTGGCTCGCACGGCGAACCTCACGTTCCAGAACGGCACAGTCACTTCCGGAACGGCCCGCGTGATGAACAGTTCCAGCGGAAACGACGAGAATACTTTCGACAATCCCACGGCCATTGTGCCGCACGACGAGAGCGTCAGCGTGAATGACGACGGTTCGATATCCTTCCCGACGAAGCCCTTTAGCATCAACATCCTGCGCCTGAAGGTGAAGGACGTCACGCTCCTCAGCCTGTTGCCCGACATCCAGGCGCTGCTAATCCAAGCCGATGCCATCGACAACGAAGCGATCACTCAGGACCTTTGGAACAGGCTCCAGGCTGCCGTGGCAGTGGCTGCTGCCGTGAACGACACGACGCCCTACGCCCAGCAGCGTGCCGCTCTCGACGGATTGCGCGAGGCTGTGACGGCTGCACAAACGGCCTTGTCGCTCTCGCCCTACAGGGGAAAGGCACTCACCGAGGGCCGTTTCTACCTATACAACGTTTCCACCGGCCTATGGTTGCAGAACAATGAGGACTATTGGAACAGGTGGACGACCTATGCAGCCGCAGGTTGTTACGGCATGGAGTTCAGCATTATGCCCTACGAAGGCGGCTATGCCATCTACACTCCTGCTTTCAGCACGGACTCGAAGACAACCAATATGAGTCACACCGACCTCTATCTGGACAATACCTCTGTTTCTGCCTGGACGTTTGAGAGCAGCACTCAGGACGGCGTGCCGAACTGTTATAGAATAAGGAACAGCGACGGGCAGTACATCGGCCTTGCCTCCTACCGCGGAAACTACAACCTTCACCCGACGGCCTACTATGTTGCGAACAACGCCACGAACGATGTCTGGCAACTCGTGACGCGTGAGGAGCGTATCGCTTACCTCCGTCAGCACGCCACGAAGGACAATCCGCTCGACGCCACGTTCCTCATCACCAACCCGGGCTTTTACTTCTGGAACGGAGGCCGTGGCGAGGCAAACGTAGCGGGATGGAGTATCAGCCGTGAGGGCGGCAACTTCGAGACGCCCTACGAGCTGTGGTGCCAGCAATCGCACAGCACTTGGCAGTCGAGCAGCTTCACGATGACGCAGGAAATCTCCGATATCCCCGACGGCGAGTACGGTTTGACGGTTCAGGCCTTCTATCGCGACGGATGGAACGCTGATGTCAGCCAGATGACCAGGGCTTTGGGCACGGAAGAGCTGCGCGGTTACTATTTCATCGGCGACGCTGAGGCCAAGGTGATGTCGGTCTTCGACGGCGGATTCTCTTCCGCTCCCGACAAATCCCAGCTCGGCGACTTCAATGGCCTTGCTTGGCGAGGCAACGCGGAGGTGGGATATATGCCCGACAACGCCAACACTTTCAACCGCGTCTTCTGGTTCTTCCCCGAGAAGTATGTGAACGGACCGCTTCGAGCCAACGTCTCGGGCGGCCAGACGTCCATCGGTCTGCTCAAGAAGGGCTACTCTTCCGGCGACTGGCTTGCCTTCGACAACTTCCGACTCCTTTACTATGGGCCGGAGACGAAGGACGTGACGCTGACGGGCGGCTTCGCCACCTTCAGTGGAGCCGAGCCCTATGAGGTGCAGACCGAGGGCGTGAGCGCCTTCAAGGCGGTGCGCACGAGCGGCAACCGCGTCATCCTCTCTGCCATAGAGGACATCCCTGCCGGCACAGGCGTAGTGCTCTACGGCGAAGGGGCGGAGAGTGTCACACTGAGGCGAGTGGACGATGCTGCGGCAGACGTCAGCGATAATCTGCTGAGGCCTCAGCTTACGGCAGAAGTCCTTCCCCAGGAAAGCGACGGAAAGCGTAATTATCTCCTCGGGCTTGACCCTGACGATGCCGGAAGCTGTGTCTTCCTTCCGGCGAGCGGCACGGATACGCTTCCAGCCGGACGCGCCTACCTGCCATTGCCCGTCGGGACCGGCGGCACAAAGCTCTTCATTGGCTTTGAAGACGACGACCCCACGGGTATCAAGGGCATTCCAGGCCTCAATGACCCCGAGGGCTCCAAGGGCATCATCTACAATCTTTCCGGCCAACGCCTGCAGAAGATGCGGCGAGGCGTGAACGTGGTAGGCAGAAAGAAAGTGCTGTACTGATTCAAAACTCAAAAATTATTATTCTAACCGCGAATTGCACGGACTGCAAGAATGCCGCCTTTTCGTTCTGTCGGATTTCGAAATCCGACAGAAAGGAACACGGGCATTTGCAATGCGCCGAGGCAATAGTTGCAGGATTGCAAATCCTTATATTCGGTTCGTGCGGATTACAAATCCGCACGAGCGGGCCATTAGTTGCAGAATTACAAGTCCTTATATCCGAAGCGTACGGATTGCAAATCCGCACGAACGGGGGTGTCGTCCAGAACGCTACAGGGTTCTCTTTGCAGCATCATGACCATGCAATTGCAGCATCATGACCGTGCAATTGCAGCATCATGACCATGCAATGAACGCGGCACGCGATGTGGGGCATCAGGCACGGCCATGTGTGCTCGAAGGCACAGTCGCGAAGGACGGAAGTTGCATTGAAATATGTCAAGATATTAGGGGTTGAGCGAAAAAAATCTGCAAATAATTGTCTATATATTGCTAAATAATTGTACATTTGTGCTCGAATAACATAAACGACATCAGCGTATGAAACGAATTCTACTACTTTTCTTCTCCGTCTTCTGCCTTTCCCTTGGCAGCCTGAAGGCCCAGCTCCCTGCCTTCACCCTGAAGACAATGGACGGCACCGAAGTGCGCACCGACACACTGCAGAACGCCGGTCGGCCCTTCATCATCGACTTCTTTGCCACATGGTGCAAGCCCTGCAACCGCGAACTCGACGCCATCAGCGAGGTCTACGAGGACTGGCAGGAGGAGACAGGCGTGAAGATCGTCGCCGTAAGCATTGACCAGGCACAGAACATCAACAAGGTGAAGCCACTCGTCTCGAGCCACGGCTGGGAGTACGACGTGCTGCTCGACCCCAACAGCGACTTCCTCCGCGCCCTCGGCGGACAGATGATTCCCTACACCCTCATCGTCGATGGCAAGGGGAAAATCGTCTATAAGCACAGCGGCTACACCGATGGAGGCGAAACCGAACTCATAGAGAAAGTACGCGCCCTGCTGGAACAATGAGAAACCCTAACAGTCAGAAAAAAGCCCCCTCCCCGCTCCCCCTTTGGGGGAGTGCCGCATTCTCGCTGAAAACAGACGGAGGAAAGGCTGCAACATTGTGGCACTCCCCCAAAGGGGGAGCGGGGAGGGGGCTTTCCCTTCTCTTCCTTCTCCTCGCCCTCGCCTTCTGTTCCACCGCACAGGCTTGGGAGCGAAAGGGCATAGCCCTCTCCGGAAGCATACAAAGCGACATGCTTGTGCCCCGGCACGACAGCGCTACTGGGGCAGAAAAGACCGGCAGCTTCCTCACAAACACCTACGCCGACCTGCTCATGCAGAGCCATTATCTCGATGCAGGCCTGCGGTTTGAGTTCACGGAGTACCCCCTTCCCGGCTACGAGCGCGACTTCGAGGGATGGGGCGTGCCGCATTTCTGGATCAAAGGCAAGCTCCCCTGGGGCGAACTCACCGTCGGCACGTTCTACGAGCAGTTCGGTTCCGGCTTCATCCTGCGCACCTACGAGCAACGCTCCCTTGGCATCGACAACTCACTGCTCGGCGGTCGGCTCGTGGCGCGGCCCGTTCGCGGCGTAACGCTCAAGGCTCTCGCCGGAGTGCAACGACGTTATTGGGACTGGAACGATGCCCTCATCAGCGGAGCCGACGCCGAGTTGAGCCTCACCGAGTTCCTTCCCAGGCTAAAGCAGAAGGCCTGGGGCATCACCCTCGGAGGCTCATGGGTCAACAGGTACGAGAAGAACGACGAAAAGGTCTTCCTCACCCCCGTCTATCGCCTGCGCCTCCCCAAGTTTGTCAACGCCTGGGACGTACGCACCGCACTCAATCACGGCCCCTGGAGCCTGCTTGCCGAGTATGCACGAAAGGGCGAGGACCCATCCTTCGCCAACGGTTACATCTATCGGAAAGGGTCGGCAGCCATGATTTCCGCTTCCTATTCAGGCAAAAACCTCAGCCTCTTGCTCCAGGCAAAAAGGTCGGAGGACATGTCATTCAAGAGCACTGGCGAGGTAACAAAAGCCGTCGGCATCTCCTCAGCCATTAATCATCTGCCAGCATTCACGCAGGATCAGACCTACGCCCTTGCCGCTCTCTACCCCTACGCCACACAGTTGGCGGGAGGAGAGTGGGCCTTGCAGGCAGAAATGGGCTACAACTTCCGCCGAAAGACGTGGCTCGGCGGGCGATACGGCATGAACCTCAAAGCAAACTTCTCCTACGTTCGTGCCCTCGACCGCCGCTTCTACAACGGTCCCGACCTGCTTTCACAGACAAAAGGCTACACCGCTCCGTTCTTCAAGTGGGGCGATGAGACCTACTATCGCAGTGTCGATGTCACCTTGAGCCGCAGGCTTTCGAAGGCATTCAAGCTCAATCTCATGTATCTCGGCCAACAGTATAACCAAACTGTCGTGGAGGGTCATGGTGGAAACGTGCACACTCATGTCTTCATCGCTGATGGTAAATACCAGTTTTCGCCTAAGGTTACACTTCGCGCCGAACTCCAATATCTCACGACAGGTCAAGACAAAGGCGACTGGGCCTATGGCCTGCTCGAGCTATCCCTTGTGCCTCACTGGATGCTCACCGTTAGTGATATGTGGAATTGCGGTGCCACGGGACTCCATTACTACCAGGGTCTTGTCACTTACAACACTGGCCAGCACCGCTTGCAGCTCGGCTATGGACGCACAAGGGCGGGCTATAACTGCTCGGGAGGCGTGTGCCGATATGTGCCGGCCACTACGGGTTTCACTTTCTCCTACAACTATAATTTCTGAAAGGCACTGCGATGTTACGTTCATATATATATTATATAATGTGTTTATGCCTGCTCTTGCTTGGCTGCGACCGTATCTCTGAGGCCGAACGTCTTGTCTATGAGAAGCCAGAGCCAGCCCGCAGGGTGGTTCTCATCGAGGACTTCACGGGACAACGGTGTGTGAATTGCCCGAAAGCGACCGACGTCATCGAGGAACTGGAAGCGGCCTATGGCGACAACATCGTGGCTGTTGGCATCCACGGGGGACCCCTTTCCTTTGCGGGGAACGCTAAGGTAGCGGGCTTGAAGACTGCCCTTGGCGATGAATACTACAGCCATTGGAAGCTTGAGTACCAGCCTGTCGGGCTCATAGACCGCAGGTCTCCGGCAGGATATACGGAGTGGTCGGCCTTGGTGAAGGAAGAGTTGTCCAAGCCGTCGCCCTTGCGTCTGGAGGGAACGGCTATGGTGGAGGATGGTAACATTGCGGTCCGCCTCGAGGCAGAGGGCACCGATGGCACCGTAGAGGGCAAGCTTCAGGTCTGGATCCTTGAGGATGGCATACAGGCACTCCAGCTTATGCCTGACGGAACGGCCAACCAAGAGTACATCCACAACCATGTGTTCCGCACCGCAGTCAATGGCATTTGGGGTCAAGACTTCAGCATTCGTGAGGGCGAAATCGCTTCGCTTGCGCTCACTCAGCCACTGCATCCCGACTGGAACCCTCAGCATCTCAGCGTCGTGGCCTTCGTCCACAATGCCCAAGGCGTGCAGCAGGCCGTCAGAATAAAAGTACCATTTAATACAGATAGCTTATGAAGAAATTCCTTACCCTCACGCTCTTGTTGGCCGCAGCCATCATGGTCCAGGCCCAAGGCTTTGTTTTTCAGTATCAAGGAGTAGTGCTCCCCGACGGCGAGACGGTGACCATTCCTGCCGAAGAGGACTTCTTTGGCGACCTGTCATGTGTGACAAACGATGTCCTGAACCCTGCCGATGGACTCGTACTGCTGAAGCTTTCCGGAATGCCCCTCACGGCCTCGGCCACCTTACAAATCACCCATAACAGCCTCGAGGCAGACGTCATGCAGTGGTGCATGGGAGGGGAATGCACGCCACTGAACGGTCAGACGGTGCTCACCAAGCGCTTTGCCCTGACGGGGAGCGAGCAAGTGCAGTTCGATGCCATGGGCATTCACACCGAAGGCTACCTCAGGGCCACGCTGAAGGTCACGGTGGGACTGGAGACGCATCAGGTGAATATCATCTTCGTCAACGGCGACATCGACGCCATCTCCTCGCCCCGGGCATCGCAGGAAGGCAGGCTGTCGGTCACCGACCTGCACGGACGCCCCGTCAGCGGCCGTCCCTCAGCAGGCATCTACCTCGTGACGGAGGGCACCAGGACAAGGAAAATCGCAGTCAGATAAGCAGCCTTCCGCAGGAGATGGAAAGCCTTCCGCCGATAACGGTGAAGGGTTATGTCCATAACGGTGAAGCCTTACGGCCGTAACGGCGAAGGGTTATGCCCATAACGGCGAAGCCTTATTTCAGGAACCCTGCATCAACCAAGAAAGAACATCAGGAAACATCAATCAGAAAACCCAATTATTAACTTAAAACCTAATTGTTATGAAGAGACAACTACTATTGTTTGCCATCGCAATGCTGGTGGCAGTGAGTGCCAAAGCCCGCATCATCGAGGCTGGAGAAAACCAGGTTTGGTGGGGATACTTCAACGAAAGCGACTTCGAGGTGGGTGATTACACCATAGGCACAGGGACTTCCATGGCATTGATGGGTGCCATTTATGTTCCCGCGAACCACCCTCAGCTCGGAACGTCCACAGTCAAAGCCGTCCGCATCTACATCTCGTCGGGCGTCGCCTCCACCCTTACCGGGCTGAGGCTGTGGATTTCCAAGACGCTGCCCAGCAAGGTTGGCGAGGCAGACTACATGCAAACCGCCATCGGGACGCTGAAGGACGGCATCAACGACTTCAACCTTCGCACTCCCTACGAAGTGAATAACGGCGGATTCTACATTGGATATTATGTGAAAAGCTCAACGGGTTACTTCATCAGAAGCGGCGGTGTGGACGCACCCAACGCATTCCTGGTGGGCAATCCCGAGGCAGGTTTGAACTGGACCGACCTCAATGGCAACGGATTAGGCAAGCTTGCCTTCCAGTTACTCATCGAGGGTGGAACCTTCAACGAATACGGTGCCGTGGCCGACGACTTTGGCAATAGCTTCGTGCTCAAGGGAGAAAGCGTCAACGTGCCCGTTTCCATCACCAATACAGGCAAGCAGACCATCAGCCAAATCTCCTACACGATAGCCACCGACGACGGCCCTGCCGGCCCTGAGCAAACGCTCTCACTCGGCTCGCTGCCTTTCGGAGGAACAAAGACCGTCAGCCTCGCCTTCCCTTCCGAAAAGGAGCCCAGGAAATATAAGAAGACCCTCACCATCACAAAGGTTGACGAAGAGGAGAATCCCAACGTTGGCAGCAAGGCCGAAGGCTTCATCATCACCCTCGCCGAGAAGCGCCCCGTGCGCCCTGTCATCGAAGAGTTCACCGGCACATGGTGCGGATGGTGCCCCAGAGGAATGGTAGGCATGGAGAAGATACACGAGACGTTTGGCGACCAAGTGGTGCAGATAGCAGCCCACAGCGGCGATGTCATGCAGCTGTCGGAATACACCCCTGTCATCAACACCTTTGCCGGTGGCTACCCAAGCTCCATTACAGATCGCCGGTATTCCGCCGACCCGTCGTTCGCCAGCCTCACGTCCGTTGTCAATACAGCCCTTGGTCGTCTGGCACAAGGCAGCGTCCAGCTCTCAGCCGAATGGGAGGATGACAACTGCAAGGCCGTTGCCTTCACAGCCACGACCAACTTCTCCTACTCCGACGACGAAGGCCAGTACGGCATTGCATTCGTGCTCACCGAGGACGGACTCAGCGGCACGACATCGGATTGGGCACAGAACAACTACTACAACGGTCAGAGTGGAGACAGCAGCATGAGCTTCTGGTACACAGCCGGAGCAAGCGTTTCGGGCCTGGAGTTCAATCATGTTCCCGTGGCAGCCTGGGGCATTCAGAAAGGCATCGACGGCTCCGTGAAGGAGAAAATCACGGCCAACGTCAACCAAACGTTCACCTATGTTGGCGACATCACGAAGAAGTCGTTGATACAGGACAAGTCGAAGCTCAAGGCAGTGGCTTTGCTTATCGACCGCACCTCAGGCGTCATCGTCAATGCAGCACAGGCTGAAATCAAGACAAAGGGCACTGGTATCAGCCTCACCCGGCAGGATGCCGACGTGCAGACCATGCGCTACTCAGTGGATGGCCGCAGGCTTTCCGGCGCAGCGAAGGGCATCAACATCATCAGGACAGCCGACGGCAGCGTCAGAAAAGTGCTGGTGAAGTAACCGCCGAGCGCCGTTCCTAAGTAAATCCCCTCCGATGCCCTCCCAAGGGAAGGCATCAGAGGGGATTATTATATGAAAAACCTCCGGTTTCCCTTTGTTTTGTGCTCGCTAATTCGTAACTTTGACCTGTCGGTCGAAGAATCATAAAGTGAAAAGTGAAAAGCGAAAAGTTAAAAATCAAAGTAACAACTTCCCATTTCTCTTTGTTTTGTGCTCGCTAATTCGTAACTTTGTGGCGGAAAATCTAATAATCAACCATGAATAAGAAACTTTTCTTTGCAATCGGACTGTCCGTCCTTCCTCTCCTGACGACAGCCGCCGAATGGCATCCAGGCACTTGGCCTGTGCTGAAACACTACGACCAAAATCATCTTTTCCAGATAGCTTTGCCCCTGGGAGGCATTGGCACCGGGCAAGTATCGCTCGGGGGTCGGGGAGAACTGCGTGACTGGGAGATCATGAACATACCGGCCAAGGGCTTCAGCACCGTTTATACCGGCAGCAGCAACGCGCCCTTTTTTGCCATATATGCCAAGCCTGCAGACGGTGAGGCCACTACCACCTTGCTCGAAGGGCCGCTCTATTCGCATGAATATGTGCGCGGTGGCGGCGGCGAGGAAGTGAATCATCACGGTATGCCTCGTTTCCGTCAGGCATCGTTCGACGCGGCTTATCCCTTCGGGCAAGTCAATCTTTCCGATCCAGGCCTGCCTGTCAAGGTGCGCATCAAGGGCTTTAACCCACTCGTCCCTGCCGATGCCGAGGGCAGCGGACTGCCTGTGGCGGTGCTGGCCTACGAGGTTACCAACACCGGGGCAGTGCCTGTCGACGTCAGCGTGTGCGGCACCATGCGCAACTTCATTGGCCGCGACGGCAGGGGCAATTCCTTTGCCGGATGCAAGGACAACAAGAATGTCTATCGAAGCCAAGATGGACTGAGCGGAATCTATTTCTATTCGGACAGCGTGGCGCACGATGATCCCGCCTGGGGCACGATGGCTTTGGTCACGACCGCCACGGATGGTGTCAGCTTCCGCACCTGTTCCAAGCCTAACCATTGGCAGAATGCCATACTGAACTTCTGGGATGACTTCAGCGCGGACGGCGTCCTCACCGACAAGGCTTGGCCGCTGGAGCCGGATCCCATGGCCTCGCTCGCCGTCAGCAAACGCGTCGCCGCCGGTGGGACCGAGACGTTCGTCTTCTACCTCACTTGGAATTTCCCCAACAGGAAAGCCTGGTCGCCCACAGTCGTAGGTAATTATTACAGCACACTCTACACCGATGCGTGGGACGCCGCACAGAAGATTGTGCCGCAGATACCGCGCCTCGAGAACGAGACGCGCCTCTTTGTCAATTCATTCCTCGAGAGTTCCTATCCCGAGGAAGTGAAAGAAGCCGCACTCTTTAACCTTTCCGTGCTCAGGTCGCAGACGGTTTTCCGCTTACCCAGCGGACACCTGATGGGATGGGAAGGCGTCTGGAACCGATCAGGCTCGTGCAAAGGCTCTTGCACCCACGTCTGGAACTACGAAGTGTCCACTCCTTTCCTCTTCGGCGAACTGGCTCGCACCATGCGCGACGTGGAGTTGAACTACGCCACCAAGGCCAATGGACTGATGAACTTCCGCGCCGACCTGCCTCTGAGCGAGGCCTCCAAGCGAAACTCCCCTGCCGCGGACGGACAGATGGGCTGCGTCATGAAGATGTATCGCGAGTGGCAACTCTCGGGAGACAGGGAGTTCCTGGCCAAGAACTGGGAGCAGGTGAAGAAAGTGCTTGCCTACGCTTGGCTCGACGACAACGGTATCGACGGCAAGGGCAGCTGGGATGCCAATGAGGACGGGGTGATGGAAGGCTCACAGCACAACACGATGGACGTAAACTACTTCGGTCCCAACCCACAGATGGGCTTTTGGTACATGGGCGCCCTGCGTGCCGCCGAGGAAATGGCAAGGGAGATGAAGGACAAGGCCTTCGCCAAGAAGTGCCACGCACTCTTTGAGAAGGGAAGTGCCTGGATGGATAAGAACCTCTTCAACGGGGAATACTACGAACACAAGATTACGTCGCCCGAAACCTTTGAGTTCATCGACATGGACGACCCGCAGGTCAGCGTTCCCGACTTTCAGCTCGGCCGCGGATGCCTCGTCGATCAGCTCGTAGGGCAGTACATGGCCCACATCTGCGGCCTTGGCTATCTGGCCGACAGGCAGCACATTCGGCAGACACTCCAGAGCATCATGAAGTATAACTGGCTGGACGACTTCGGCCGACACTTCAACAATATGCGCACTTTCGTTTACGGTGGCGAGGCAGGCCTCGTCATGGGTTCGTGGCCGAAGGGCAGGCTTCAGGTACCCTTCCCCTACTTCGCCGAGGCCATGACCGGGTTTGAGTACACCGCAGCCATCGGGATGCTCTACGAAGGCATGACCGCCGACGGACTGAAGTGCTTTCGTGCCGTGCGAAACAGGTTCGACGGAGCCAAGCGAAACCCGTTCAGCGAGCCCGAATGCGGCCATCACTATTCGCGCGCCATGGCTGCCTGGGGAGGCGTCATCGCACTCAGCGGCTTCCACTACTCCGCTGTCCGCCAGGACATAGCCTTCACCGACAAGCCCGGAAACTACTTCTGGAGCACCGGCTACGCCTGGGGCACCTGCCAGGTCAAGCCCGACGGTACCGCCGACATCCAAGTCCTCCACGGACAACTCCCCGTTAAGACCGTCACCGTAGGCAACAGGACGACGAAGTACGTCCGCTGAGCCTCATCCCCGCACCCCATTTCCCGTCATCAGAAACCCTGCAGGGTTGTCGTTGCAGCATCATGACCGTGCAATTGCATGGTCATGATGCTGCAATTGCATGGTCGTGACCCTGCAATCAACGCCCCATGCGGCGTCGGCAAACATCCCAAGCCCCGGGAAAGGACACGCCGTCAAGGAAAAGCACAGAAAACCAGCCCTCCGACCCATTCCGGCAAAGCCAAAAACAAGAAAAACAACACAAAATCAAAAGATTTTTCACTTTTCCCTTTTACCATATCCCTTTTTTTTCGTACCTTTGCGCCGCCATTACGAGTTAATGGCACATTTCAAACCTATTAAAAGTTCTAATTAAATTATGGCAACAAAAATCAGATTGCAGCGTCACGGCCGTAAAGGTTACGCCTTCTACAGCATCGTGATAGCTGATGTAAGAGCACCGCGTGACGGTAAGTTTACAGAGAAGATTGGTACGTACAACCCGAATACCAATCCCGCCACTGTAGATTTGAAATTCGACCGTGCCCTCTACTGGGTAGAGTGCGGCGCACAGCCCACCGACACGGTCCGCAACATCCTCTCCGGCGAAGGAGTCTACCTCATGAAACACCTGCGCGGTGGCGTCAGAAAGGGAGCCTTCGACGAAGCAGCATGTCAGGCAAAATTCGATGCATGGAAGGCCGACAAGCAGAACGGCCTCAGCAAGCTGGCCGCCAAGGCCGAAGCCGACAAGAAAGCAGCCGAAGCCGAAAGACTGAAAGCTGAGAAGAAAGTCAGCGAAGAGATTGCAAAGAAAGTGGCCGACAAGAAGGCAGCCGAGGCAGTAGCCAAGGCCGAAGCCGAAGCAGCTGCACAGGCAGAGGAGGCTGCACCCGCAGAGAGTGAACAAACAGAAACTCCCGCAGAGGCTTAAACACAATCACAAACCATTATTTCAATTAGACTTTTTCCAAAACCAAACCAGAGGGGCGCAGCCGTGAGGCAGCGCCCCTCAATATTTCATGGCGGCAGACGTCGGGCAGAAACCAACAGCCAGACGTCGGTCAGTCCGTCGGGCTACAACACCAACACAGCAGGGAGCAAGCCGTCGGAAAAGAGGATTTTCAGCCTCAGAAAAGCCACATACAGAACGATAAGGCCAAGTTTCTGGCAGAACTTTTGGAAATTTTGCCAAATATTCATACCTTTGCAGCCAAAAGAACAGGTGCCGACGCTTGACTTCGTCGACCTTTCGGTTCCAAGTGTCGGACAATCAGATGCAACCGGCGTTCGGAAACGGCAGTTTTTGCTTCGAGCCAAAGAAAGAACTTTGTTCTATACATAAGGATATCAATTAAGTTTCCACATAAGGATATATGTTTCGACAAAACCTCACCCTCCTTTTTGTCATGTTAGCGGGTTTGGCTTGTGCCACGGCTGCTATGGCTTCCGACTCAGCCCTCAGCCTCTGCATCAACGAAATCATGCAGTCGAACATCAACGTCGTGTTTGAAGAGATGGACTTCCCCGACTCTTGGATAGAACTGTTCAACCCTACGGAGAACGACGTGAGCATCAATAAGTATTACGTCAGTCAGACTCCGAACTACGAGGAAGGCTATCGGATAAAGACCGACGAAGTGGTGCCTTCAGGCGGCTACGCTCTCATCTTCCTCGACAAGGAGGCAAGAGGCAAGCACACAGACTTTCGCCTGAACTCCGATAGCGCTGGAAAGCTTTACCTCTTCGACAACAAGGGAAAGATGCTCGATTCCATCTCATACCCTACGATGCCCGGACCTAATATCGCTTATGCCCGCCGAAGAGACGGTGACAAGATATGGCATCATGTCGTCCGCGCCACGCCGAACGCTTCAAACCTCGCTGAGAAGAGCGAGGTCATGCTGCCCCAGCCGTCGTTTTCTGTCGCCGGTCATGTGATGACAGAAAGCGAAACGCTCACCGTCGCCAAGCCTCACGGCAAGTCGTTGCCCGCCGACACACGCCTGTTCCTTACTTTCGACGGCAGAGAGCCAGACGCCAGGGCCGTCTGTGTGGCAGGAAACGACACGACCTTTGTCATCGACAAGTCGACCGTTGTGCGTGCCCGTCTCCTTTCCTCCCAAGCCCTTTGCCCGCCGTCGCGCACGGAGAGCTACATCTTCCACCCGGAGGTCACCGCGATTCCCATCATCTCGCTCGCCACAAACGAGGAATACCTTTACAGCGACACAATAGGTATCTTCAGTTCCGACACATTGCCGGGCAACACGATGCCCAACTATTCATACAACTGGCGCCGTCCACTGAATATGGAATATCTGGGCACAGCCGGTAGCACACCACTCTTCAATCAACTGGGCGAAACGGGAATGTATGGAGCTTCCACCCGCAGCGCAAAACAGAAAAGCGTGAAGCTCATCGCAAACAAACGCTTCGGCACAAAACATCTGAAAGGGCGCTTCTGGCCGGAAGCCAAGCCCAAGATGAAAAAGGTGAAAGCCCTGTGCCTCAGAAGCTGCACCCAGGGAAGCCGAGTGCTGGAAGGGCTTATGCAAAACTGGTTCGGCAGGCATATGCCAGACCTCGACTATCAGGCTTTTTCTCCAGCCATTGTATATATCAATGGAGAATATAAAGGATTCATGGGACTTAGGGAGAAGTCGGACGAGGACTATGTCTGGGCCAACTACGACGGGCTGGAAGACATAGAGATGATTGAACTCCTCAACAGCAACTCATCCGCTTCGTTCAAGGCAATCAGGGACGCCATACTGTCGGATGCCATGACATACGAGGAAGCATCGCAGCATCTCGACATGGACAACATGGCCGACATGATTGCAATCAACGCTATCTGTGCGAATACCGACTGGCCCTACAACAATGTCTCCATGTGGTGCAGAAATCAAGGTGGGGAGGAAATAGGGAAATGGCGATGGATAATGAAAGACATGGACATGATTGGCGCACCTTTCCGTTGCACAGACCCCGTAACGTTCAACTATATGACGTACCTTACCAACACAGGTAAGCCCGGAAGCCAGGAATATGAATTGCACCAAACCTCGACTTGGATATGGAACCGTATTAGGTTGGTCGGGAAAATTCTGACGATGCCAGGCTTCAGGGAACCTTTGGTCGACAGGATCATGGTGTTCCTGGGAGACTTCATGCGGCATGATGCCATCCAACGTTATCTGGACGAACAATATGAACGCCTGAATACAGAGGTCACAAGGTCTTTCGTGACGCTAAAATTAGGCAGTTCCAAGATTTTCAGCAACACGATACAAAGATATAAGGACTTTTTCCGAGACCGGCCAGCCAATGTCTTTCAGCACGTCGCAGACTTCTATCACCTTGGCTACGTCATTCCCATGAAGACAACGAACTTCGGGCATCACATCAGTATCAACGGAATTCCTCTGACCGAGGGCGACTTCAATGGCGCTTGCTTCTCAGACTATGCTGTCCGACTCAGTTCGGGCGACAAGCATACGGGATGGATTATGCACGTCAGGAGTCAAGCAGGCACGGTGGCAAGCTATGGATTTGAGTCCTCGGACGTAAACATTTTCCCAAAAGACTATCAGCGACGTGAGGGCGAAAACATTGCCGGCATTGCGTTCGAGGCATGTGAGATTGCGCAAATTGCCGTAAATGTAAAGGATGTCATGAGGTCGCAGGAGAGCGAAGAGGTGGAGGCTGTCTACTCCTTCGAAGGGAAGAAAGTCACAGACCACAAGGCCTCGCCGCGCATCATCCACTACAAGGACGGCCACAGCGAGAAGGTGTGGTGAGCACAGGCAAGAGAGTTTTTATATTCTGAACTCGTTGACGGCCTTGACGACGCGGCGGATTTCCTCCTGCGTCATGAGCGGTGATATGGGGAGGGAGAGCTCTTCGCGATGGATGCGCTCGCTGATGGGGAAGGAGAGAGCATTCCACTCGGCATAGGCCTGCTGCTTGTGGGGCGGTACGGGATAGTGAATCATCGTCCCGATGCCGGCCTTCGACAGATGTTCGCGCAGGGCATTGCGCTCCGGAGTGCGGACCGGATAGATGTGCCATACGTTCTCCGACACGTCGGAAGGCATCTTTGGGAGCGCGACGAGTGGATTTGTGATGCCGCCGGTGTAGGCTTCGGCCACGCGACGACGTGCCTCGTTGTCCTCGTCCAGTCGCCTGAGCTTGAGGCAAAGCACGGCTGCCTGCACTTCATCCATGCGGCTGTTGAGGCCTTTCATCAGGTTGAGATACTTCTCGTTGCTGCCATAGTTCGCCATGGCACGGACGTAGTCGGCCAACGCATCGTCGTCGGTCGTGATGCAGCCTGCGTCGCCCAGTGCACCGATGTTCTTTCCGGGATAGAAGCTAAAGCCTGCCGCGTCGCCGAGGTGTCCGGCGCGAAGTCCATGATAGCGCGCTCCCTGAGCCTGTGCCACGTCCTCAATGACTTTCAGGCCGTGCCTTTGGGCTACCTCCATGATGGGTTGCATCTGGCAGACACGTCCGTAGAGATGCACAGGCATGATGGCTCTGGTGCGATCGGTGATGAGTGGTTCGATACCATCTGGATTGATGAGAAGGTCGTCGAGGAGAGGTTCGCAAAGCACAGGCTGGAGTCCGGCCCTGCTGACGGCAAGGATGCTGGCGATGTAGGTGTTGGAGGGGACAATCACTTCGTCGCCTTCGGCCCATCCGAGCATTCGCTTGTAGGCCACGAGTATCATGGTGAGTGCATCCAGGCCGTTGCCTGTCGGCACACAGTGCTTGGCGCCGCAGAACTCGGCAAAGGCTTTGCTGAAATGTTCGTTCTCCTGTCCGAGCAGATACCATCCGCCTTGTACGACTCTCGCCACTTCTGCCGTCAGTTCTGGCTCGAAGGAAGCCGAGATGCGGCGAAGGTCGAGATAGGGAACGGTGCAGATGGCTGTGGCATCCTTGTTCTCTTCCTGCAAAGGGGAGTTGGAGGGTGGGTTAGGCAAAGCAGGGAGAGGGCTTATCTCATAGGTGTCGTAGCAGACAGCCCTGCCTCCGAAGCCTTCTTTCTGGTGAATGAGTCCTTCGTTGAGAACGCGTCCTCCGTCTTCGTTCGACGTTCCGAAGTCCACAAAGTCGAACTGTTTGTAGCGTTCGCCTATGAGATGGCGGAAGAGGAGGTCGAGGGCGCCGAACTCTCTCCCTTCCTCTCCGCTGGCGATGTACTGCATGTGTGCCACCTTTCGCCACTCGAATATGACGGCTCCTGCCACGATTCTCTTCTCGTGACGCACGGTGTAGAGGCGTATGTTCTTGGGGAAACGGTCCATGAGCAACTGCATTTCCTGCAAGGAGTGCGTGGGGTGGCTGTTGTGATACTTGAGGAGGACGTGTTCCAGCAAGGCCCAGTATTCGCATAATGTCTCGGAGTCACCCTCGGTCATGCGGTCGATGTAGAAGCCATGGTCGACGGCTTTGCGTGCCTGCCGAATGCGGAGAGTGGCCATCTTCATGGGATATTGCATGGAGACGCAGGTGCTCACGAGCCTTCGCTCCAGTCTTGCTCCGGCGCGAAAGAGTGCATAGAGGTCTTCACCGGAAGGGATGTTACTATATATATAAGGTATAGGTTTGTAGATGAGGCGTCGGGCTCCCATCATATCGCGATAGTATCCGATGACGGACTCCATCATTTCCATCACCTCTTTCTGCGTCACGTCGGGAAGCGTGACGAGGCCTCCGTAGGTGAGGCCTTGGTGGGAATAGACGGTGAGCTGCTCTTCGACCCAGTTGGCGGGGAAGACTGCGGCGAGGTCGCGCGTGGTGAGTCGGTTCTCCTTGAACTCGTCGTCGGGCGAGATGCCGTTGTAGATGAGCAGGGAGCAGTCGAAGAAGCGGTCGCTATGGTAGTCCATGAAGCCCCGCTTGAGGAGGAAGGTGCCGTTCTTCGACAGGTCGATGAAGGCATCCCACGTCTCCTTTCTGTTTATCGAGTAAGGGATGATGGTCATTTCGATTTACAATTTAGCAATGTACAATGTACAATTTTTCTATTTTCAATTTGACGATTTACGATTTACGATTTATCAGCAGCCAACGGTCAATGCTCAATGTTCAATGATTCTGGAGCGTCTTCCGAAAGTCCTGCCCTGTGTTCTCCGTCAACGTCGCACGCGGAGATTGCCAACGCCGCACGCGGAGATTGTCAACGTCGCACGCGGAGATCGTCAACGTCGCACGCGGAGATCGTCAACGCCGCACGCGGAGATTTGAAACGCCGTACGGTCGAGCTGAGGCTTCAACGGCTCAATGGTCAATGGTCAACGGTCAATGGTCAATGACTCAGCGGTCAACGGTCAATGTTCAGCGGTCAATGCCTTGAACTCCATGTAGTCGTGGATGTAGTCTTCGGGGCTGTACTCTTCGGACGCGAGGCTGATGCAGGCGGCATGAGGGGTGAAGTTCATGAGCCGGCACCACACGAGCGGCGGGATGAAGACGCCCTGGCTGGGGTCGTCCATGTGGAGGCTTACGGACTGCCGACCGTCGTCGATCTCGATGTCGAAGCTGCCTCCGATGGGGAAAAGCACCATTTGGCAGGTGCGATGAGCATGGTCTCCCCTGGCGTTGCCGCCCTTGATGTCGTAGGTCCAGAAGATGCGTCGGACGGGGAAGGGCACATGGCGTTCGGCCTCACCGAAGGCCAGGCTGCCGCGATTGTCAGTGATGCGGGGAAACTGCACCAGGAAGCATCCGCCGGGAAGCTGTGGAGTTGGATTATTCATCTTTTTGCATTATTTTCAGCACAAAGTTACAAAAAAATCCCGAAATGCTTGCTCAGTTCGCAAAAAAACTCTACCTTTGCAACCGCAACGAGAGAAAAAGGGCGGCAGAGACTGCTCAGTTTGCTCCCGAAGACTGGAAGGAAGTTTGGGTGAGTGGCTGAAACCACCAGTTTGCTAAACTGACGTGCGGGT
>CAMVDV010000049.1 GCA_947166305.1 uncultured Prevotellaceae bacterium
TTTTCGCTAATCACCAAATTTATAGACAATTATATTTCATCGAACTCACGTTAATCTAAGAACTTCTATTTTAGTCCTCGCACATTTCTTCTTGGCATCTTTCCGCCTTATGTGCGGTCACAATGCCCGCATTGCTCCCTTACATAAGACGAAAACCTGCCCTAAGAAGAAATGCACGCTGACTAAAATTCTAATGACCGATTTGGGTTAAATGCTGTCGGATTGCAAATCCGACAGAACGGGTGCCTTCGCAGCAATCGCGGACGCGCCACGGCGCGTCCCTACTGGCGAAGAGGTTTTTGGCTGATGTCAATAATTCCTTGAGGCTTTCGCCCTTGCAGGGCATTGTTTTCACACACAGGCTGTACCCCTGACGATGTCTTCGGCCGACGGATAAAGAAAGAGGCTGTGCCTTGATGGGGCACAGCCTCTTGCGTTCGGCACCTCGGGAGTGCCTTTGTTGTCGGTGGAGAGAGGTGTTATTCTTCTCCCCAGATGTTCCAGTCGTCTTCGGGCGTGTGTGCAGGCTCAGTGCTGCCGCCGCCGCTTATCAGGCCGGTGCTGTCGTCGCCCTTGATGCTTACGGCAATGATACTTGTAGGCTGAGCCTCTTCCACTCTCAAGGTGGGCATCATATATGTCTTGTTCATAATCTTCAGAATTAAATGGTTTGCAGTTAGAGGAGGACAGATGGAGATGTGTCGCTCTGGGCGACGAAGATGGGGGACGTCACAGATGTCGTTTGTCTTCTTTCATCTCCGTCTGTCTTCTGTCTTCTTTCGGATTTACTTAACGGTGACTTTGCGTCCTTCGGTCACATAGATGCCCTTCTGTGCGGGCTTGCCAGCGAGCTTGCGGCCGCTCAGGTCAAACCATTCGCCGTTCTCCTTGACATTCTCGATGCCAGCGATGCCGGTGGGGTCTTCGTCGCCGTCGAGGTTCGTCAGGATCTTCACGCCGCTTGCCTCCTCAGCCGTGATGCCTGTGAGGGAGAAGTAGCCGCGGAATGCGCCGATGCTTGCGCCGGCCTGCGGATAGACGAGCTTGTTGTCGCTGCCGACGTAGAGCACGCTCGTGTCATCGCTCGTGAAGTCAATGGCACCGAAGGTGGGATTGAAGACGATGCTGATGCCAGAGGTTGCATCGCTGCCTGTCATCGGGCTCAAGTTCTTCACGATGGTCACGCCTGCAAACTCGGGATTGCTGATGGTGCCTGTTCCGTTAATCTTGAAGATGTAGGGCACGCCGCCATAGTAAACGCCCCATGCGCTCTCGATGACACCTTCGTCGGTGAAGTTCATCGTGACAGAATCTTCGGAGACGGTGAGGGCGTTGCGCAAAGTGCGCACGTCGGCGCCGGCAAGCGGAGATTCTTTAAGCTGTTCGGGCGAGAGGTCGAACGGGAGGGCGATGGTGTTCCAAGTGCCGTCCGTGTAGATGGTGCGGTCGGCGAGGGTGACGTGAGCCGTCATGCCGTTGAACTTGTTGATGATGTCCTTGTTGTCGGCATTGTTGGCAAGGGTCAGCAGTGCGAACTGGCTGGCTGCGCTCCATTCAGAAGTGCTGCCGTCCTTCACGCTCTGCACCTGATACTCATAGGCATTGTTCGTGGCGAGACCGCTCAGAGTGGCCGTTGTCTCAGCAACCGTAAGCTCTGTCCATTCGCCGGCAGGAGCGTCCGGCCCGTAGACGTTGAAGTCCCAGACGATGAGGAGGTAGCAGTCCGTGCTAACGTGATGGATAGCGATGTGGCCTGTGCCGCTGTATGCGCTCAGGTCAATGCTGACTTGTCCGGGAGAGGCTACTGTCATCGCCTGCAGTGTGGTGGTGAAGTCGGTCGTCTCTGTGCCTGTCGTAGAAAGCAGCACTTCGTAGCTGTCGGGATATGAGGTGGAAGTGTTGACGCTGAAGGTTACCTTGCCGCCCAACTCTACGGCTGGAGAGATGAGCCAGTTGTCGGCATTGTACGAATTGCCGTCTTTCCAGCTATATGCCGTTGCAGCATTGGCGCCAGCTTCATTAGTGATAGTCCAGCCCGGGCCTTCGCCTGCGGTGACAACAGTCCAGTTGTCGAGAGTGCTCAGGTCGTCCTCGAAGTAGGCTTCGCCCTGGGTTGCTGCCTGACGGTAGCGCACGTTGTAGCTGTCGCCCTTGCCTTCCCATGTGAGGACGGCGCCGTCGGCAGCAAGCTCGGCTGCAATGTTAGAGGGAACGGGGTTCTCATCCACAGTCGTGAAGGCAGTGTATGCCCACTGGCTCTCGCCCTCAGTGCCGTAGATGCTCTTCACTCTGACGGCATATGCAGTCCCGGGTGTCAAGCCAGTCAGTTCTGCAGGAGAGGTAGCGTCAGCCACAGTCGTCCATGTGAGTTCGCTTTCGGTAGCAAAACCAATGTTGGCGTGAATCAGCCAGCAGCGTCCGGACACGCCAGCATTGGCCATATCCATCCAGCCGCCGTAGTTAAGCCATCTGCCGTTGGCATCGTCAAGGACATCTTCTGCGGTTGCCACACTTGCGCCGCTGGGGTTCGTGGCGACAATCCAGAGGTTCTTTGTGGGATCAATCTCCAGTCCTTCGAAATCGAAATCGATGAATGTGCCGGACCCTGTCAGGGTGAGATTCTTTGAGGCAAGGGCTGTGCCGGGAGATGCAGTGCCATCGGAATAAACCGTGAGTGTTCCGCCCGAAGCAGCAGCTCCGTCGAAGATGCTTACGGTGAAGAGTTTGTTGCCCGTGAAGCTGCCTGCGGGGAACATCACGGCATAGTCAAATTCGTCGCCGCCTGCTGCCACGCTGCTTACAGCCGTTCCATTGTCGTATTTATATTCTGTAGGAAGAATGCCAACCGCATATTGCAGCTCAGCACCCGTAGCGTCGGCATCATCGTTTGTCCAACTGATGGTGGCAGAGGAGACAGTGATGTCGCCGGCTGCAAGGTCAGTAGGAGCGGGGAATGCGATGAGGGTTGTGAAGGAAACGGCATTGCTCCACTTGCTGGTCTTCTCACCGTTGACGGCGCGAACCTTGGCGGTGTAGGTCGTCTCAGGCGTGAGTCCTGTCAGCGTGAAGGGATTGCTGTCGGCAGAGATGAGGTTCTCCTCGTCGTCGTTCAGCATAATCTCCCAGGCTGTGGCCTCGCCGTTCTCGGTCCAAGTGAGCACGGCACTGGTCTTCGTGACATCGGATGCTGCCAGATCAGAAGGCGTGGCTACGTCTTCGGCAGTCGTGAAGTTTGTGCTTGCCCAAGCGCTTTCGCCGTCGGCATATACACCCTGCACCTCTACCGCATACGCTGTTTCGGGTGTGAGTCCTTCGATGCTGTAGGGACTGGTTGCGCCGTTGACAAGAGTCCACTCGGTTGCTACGGCGGCAGTGAGGGTGACATCGTCGATAAGGAGAAAGTCTTGGTCAGCGTCTGTGTGGCGGAAAGCGAAGTAACCTTGCTGGCCTGCAAATTTGCTCAAGTTGACTGTCACTTCAGTCCAGTCGCTAGTGGCCTCGCCGGGCTCATAGACTTTGGTAAACGCGCTGATGTCGTTGGTGGAAGTGGAAACGTAGATGTCGTAGTGTTCGTGGTATTCGCCATCGTCCATTACCCAGAACTTCAGAATGCCGCCCAGTTCTACAAGGGGGGAAATCATCCAATTGTCGACGTTGTATGCGCTGCCGCTCCAGCTTCTGGACATAGCCATGTATTCGCCGCTGTGACCAGGTATTTTGGTACTAAAGCTGCCATCAAACTGTATCCAATCTGTGTTGTCGTTGCCCTCGCCGTTGCGGACGATTGTCCATTGGCTCAGGCCCTCTTCGAAGCTGTCGGAGAAGATAACCGCACCTTCTGCGACTGACCTGTAGCGCAGGTTGTAGCTGTCTGCGGTGCCGTTCCAACTGATGTTTGCCGTGAAGGCGGTCACGTCGGATGCTGCCACGTCGGTGGGTGCGGGGAACTGCACACCAGTGGTGAAGCTGACGGGGTCTGACCATTTGCTGACTTCGCCGTCCTTCTTGGCGCGTACCATAACGGTGTATTCAGTCTCGTAGGCAAGGCCTGTGAGCGTGTAGGGGTTCTCCACGTCCTCGATGACTGTGCCGTTCACGTCGATGTCGAAGAGTTCATCGTCGCTCGACCAGCTGAGTGTGGCCTGTGTTCCGCCTGTGTAGCTGACCTTGAGGCCGGTGGGCTTTGCCACGGTAGCAGGGACATCGAAGGTGAAGTCGTCGAGGAAGAGATAGAAGATGTCGTTGTAGATGTACTTGACGGCAATGCGCTTTGTGCCGGCGGGGAAGGTCTGTGTGTACTTCTCCCACGTCGTTGTGGCTGCATTAATGATGTCGCCATAGGTGAAAGTGCTTGCGTCGGTGACAGTTTCGTCGGTGGTGTAGCCCACCTGGAATTGCTCAGCGCCGTAAGATGTGCTGTACTCTTTGTAGGAGAACGTTACCTCCACACCTTTGTCGGTGCCGGTAAGTACGGGCGAGAGGAGGTAGGCGTTCTGTTCTGAGTAATGGAACCTGAAGCCATAGCTTCCGTTCTGATAGGCTGCTGCGAAGATGCCTGTGTTTGAACTTGTGGCTCCCTGAAGCACCCATCCGTCGGTAGCCAGGTCGTTATCCTCAAAGCCATACGAGTAGGGTATGGCTTGCTGTGCTCTTACTCCTGCTGCGGAGAGTAGCACGGCGAACAGCGTCGGTAACGCTTTCGCCAGGAATCTTTTCCTTTTCATTTTACTAATACTTTGGTTAAACATTATTATTTAGTTAAGACTATTTTAACACTTGACATGCATATTCGGGTGCAAAGTTAACGTTTTTTGCATAAGCCGACAAATATATGGGATATTTCTTGCGTTTTGGGTGCAATTTAGTTGCATATTGCGTTACTTGACGTATATATATGCAAAGAACACAGACGAAATCCTTCATCTGTGTTCTCTGTTTTGCGAAAGTTAGCGAACTTTATCCTACAAGTTGCGAACTTATGCTGATATGTGTGTCTGCTTCAGTTGAGAGATATGTGCATATATGACGGAATGTATGCGTGTTTTTATGCGTGAAGCCTACTTGATGACGGCCTTGCGCCCCTTGGTGATGTAGATGCCTTTGGCTGCCGGTTTGCCGGAGAGGCGTTTGCCGTCGAGGCTGAACCAGTGCTGTGCCTGGCCGTGGGCTGCGGTCTGCTGGAGCTGACGGATGGCGGTGGGGTCGTCTTCGCCTACGTCCATGAGGAATTGCTTGACGTTTTCCTTCAGGCTGAGGCTGATGCCTTGGAGTTTGAAGAAGGCGCGATGGGCACCAATGGTGGCTCCGCCGAGCGGATAGTTTAGCCTGTTGCCTTCGCCGACGAAGAGGATGCTCTCGTCGGCGTCGGCGAAGTCGGTGTGGGCGTAGGTGCCTTTGAACTCGATGGCTGTTCCCTCTTCGATGTCGAAGGACGCGTCGCGGACGGTCTTGTCTATGGTGACGGCTGTGAAGACGGGGTTCTGCAGGTCTTCGCCTTCGCCTTCCGTCCAGCGGACGATGAGGGGCGTGCCGGCAGAGAGCTGGGTGAGGGCTTCTGGGGCGGAGAATTGGAGATAGACAGTCTGGCCTTCGAGCGTAGCACCGGTCATGGTGCGGACATCAGCTCCTTCGAGTGGGCTGCCTTCGAGTGTGACGTCGAAGGGAAGGCAGAGGGTGTTCCATGTTCCGTCCGTGAAGAGTGTGCGGTCCTGGAGCGTGACGGTGCAGTTCTCGGTGCCGTGGAGCGACTCGATGAGTGCGGTGTTGTCTTGGCCGGAAGCCAGGATGACGGTGCGCACGGCGTTGCAGTCGACGTGATGTGCGAAGGCTCCCGAGGGCCGTTTGCTGCCGCTGAAGATGAGGTTGCCTGCCACGTCGTAGGCTGCGTAGGAGCATTCCTGGTCGTAGCTTCCTTTGGTCCATCGGAACTCTATGTCGCGTCCGTCGGGCACTTCCACGTTGTAGGTCTGCGGGACGCCGGCTTCGGCTTCATCGGTGCAGGTGTAGGTGCCGAGCTCTTTGCCAGTGAGGACATCGACGAGCAGGAATGCGGCACCGTTCCAGCCGTCGCCCATGACATCGGTGAGCTCCAGCCGGATTTGGCAAGTGGATTCGGAGAGGTCGGTCGTGAAGGTGACGGCCTCGGTCCAGTCGCTTACGGATTCTCCCTCCTTCGCGC
This sequence comes from uncultured Prevotellaceae bacterium, assembly GCA_947166305.1. Taxonomy (GTDB): domain Bacteria; phylum Bacteroidota; class Bacteroidia; order Bacteroidales; family Bacteroidaceae; genus Physcousia. The sequence continues at coordinate 6,179 of CAMVDV010000049.1, forward strand.
GTACCTTAATATTATATATAGTGGCAAGCTGGAGACCGGTGAGAGTGGTGGGATTGCTGACGTCGGTGGTGATGGTGCCGTTCACGTCGAGGTCGAAGGCCGTAGCGTCGCTTGTCCAGCTCACGGTGGCTTCCGTGCCGCCGCTGTAGCTTACGGCGAGATTCTTGGGCACTCGGGCGCGAGGCGTAGTGCCGGGCGTGTAGCTGAAAGTGGTCTTGGGCAGGAAGTTCTGCTGGCTGATGCTGGAGCCGTAGCCGCCTACGCTTGCGCCCTGCACGTTGGAGCCTACCCAGAGACTGCGTGCGTAGTCGTCGCAGACGGTCTGGTTGATGCCGACGAGCAGGTTGCCGCCTTCGTAGTAGTAGGGTTCGGCAAAGGTGATGACCATCTTGTTGCCGACGATGGAGAGGTTGCCGCTATAGACCTTGTCGAGTGTGTTCCAGTCCTTTAGGGATGAGATGGTGGTTTCCTGCACCTGTTTGAGATAGACGTCGAAGCTTGCATTGCCCCAGTTGGCGGAGCTTGTGGTGGAATAGAACGTCATGGCGCTGACGTCGCAGCCTGCCATGTCGGCAAGGTCGGCTTCTGCGATGACGAACTGGCTGCGGCTGTAGCTGTCGGCCCAGTAGCCGTAGACGGGCACCACGTCGTTTGTCACGGCCTGAGCCACGACGAGGGTGGCCGTCTGGCTTTCGTCTGAGACGATTTCGCCTGTCCCGTCGACGTAGGCGAGGAGGAATGTGTAGGTACCCTCCTCGGCGAGCGAGTAGGTGATGACGCATTCCTTGGTCTCGCCTGCAGGGATGAGCACGGGGGCTGCTTCCACGAGGTAGTCGCCGTCTTCCTCCCTGAGGCAGAGCCAGATGTCTCCGTCGTAGTCGTCTGTGCCGTTGTTGGTGACGCTGAAGGTGAATTCGACGGGCATGGAGGGCGGCACCTCGTCCATGCTCAGCGTGATGCTGTTGACGGAGAGGTTGTTGTCGTTGGGCGCGATGTCGGCCAGCGTGCCGTTGTCTGTGGACTTCTGTATGCCGACTACGGCGTCCTGGCCATAATGGAAGCCGTCGGCCGACGAACTGCCGCCGATGCCTTGCTGGTCGGGGTCGAGGGCTGAGAGCACGAAGTAGTTGTCGCTCACGCCACCCCAACCCCAGTTGATGTGGAAGAAGTCGGTGGAGTTCTCGTATTTGTAGCCGTCGCACACAAATTCGTGTCCGCCTCCCGACGACAGGCCGCCGTAGACGACGGGACGCGACTCGGAGAGTTCGTGGTAGATGAGGTCGGTCCACTTGGCATAGGTGTAGGAACTGCGGGAGACGAACTTGGTGGTCGTGGCGTTGTAGTCGAAGTATTCGCGCAAGGCGACGGCGACGTCCTCGGTATAGGCGCCCGACGACGAGCTGTAGTCCATCTTGACGGAGTAGCCGCAGTATTGCATGAGCTTTGCCACGGCGTTGCCTTGTGCCGTAGTGTAGCTGCCCGAGTAGCTGTCCTTCATGTTGTTCCAGTCGAAGGTCGTGGCCGGCAGGTCGGAAAGCTCGATTCCTTCGGTGGGACTGGTGTAGCCCGGGATGACCTTCGTGGCGGCCTGCGGCCACTTGTGGAAGTACATCACCTGCGCCATGGCAGTGGCCACGCAGCCCGTGGCACAGCGGCTGGTGCCCGACCATGTGCGGTAGGTGGGGCAAAGGTTGTTGTAGGGCGCGTTCTGGTTCCACGTCGATGTGCAGAGGGGCGGGATGGCCGTGGTGCTGTGGGAGCCTACTTTGCTCCTCGCGGCCTTGGGTGCGGAGCCTTGAGGCTCTTGCTGTTGCAGCCAGGCTATTTCGTCGGCATAGCCTTGCAGCCAGGCTTTCATGTTGTCTGGAATGTTGCCCGGGTCGATGCTTCCGCTCTCGCCGAAGCCGAGGACGGGCCTCACGCGGTCGTCGCCCGAGACGATGACGAAGCCGCCGTCGTCCTTCACGTCGAAGAGAAAGAGTCCGCTCACCTTGCCCTTGAGCGTGAGCTGCGGCCTGACGCTCTGTGCCTTGCGGGGGCTGCCGGAGTTGGACTGGCGGGCTTGCAGGAAGTCGAGCGCCTGGCCGAGGGCTTGCGCTTCCGTCACTTCCTCTGCCTGGATGCCCGGTGTGCAGAACAGGGCCACGACGAGCAGCGTGACCGTCTGCGTAAGGAGGGTTCTTACGTTCATTTGTGTATGTAATAAATGGTTATAGCGTGGATTTCTTTTCCCCTTTTGGGGAAAATCGCCGACAAAGGTACGATTATTTTCCCAAAACGGCAAGCGAAAAGTGAAATTTATGTCTGTCAGCAAAGAAACGAACCCTCCCTGTAGGGACGCGCCGTGGCGCGTCCGCGTTGGCAGCGAAGGGTGCAGCGGAGGAGAATGTGGCGCGTCCGCGTTTGCTGCGAAGGCACAAAGGAAGGGAATATATAGCGTCTGGCGGACGCGCCACGGCGCGTCCCTACAGGCAAAACGTGTCATGCCACATCTTTTTCTGGATTATTTATGTCCACTAAAAGCAGGGTTATTGGCAAAACCCTGTGGCATTGTTGCCGGAACCCTGCTGCGTTCCCTCTGCAACCCGACAGGGTTTCCGGCGGACACGCCACGGCCCGCCGGCACCGGTCGCCTGCGGATATGAAAAACGCGGCACGCTGCGTTGTCGGTTGCAGCGTGCCGCGTCGGGGATTTCCGCGTGCGGCGATGTCAATCTCCGCGTGCGGCGTTTGTGTTCGCGGCGTTTATTCTTCGCCCATCAGAATCTTCATCATCTCCACAGCGGAGTAGGGTACGGGGGTGCCGGGGCCGAAGATGGCGGCGACACCTGCGTCGTAGAGGAAGTCATAGTCTTGGGCGGGGATGACACCGCCTGCGATGACCATGATATCCTCGCGGCCCAGCTTCTTCAGCTCCTCGATGAGCTGCGGGATGAGCGTCTTGTGACCGGCTGCCAGGGAGCTGGCTCCGACGATATCCACGTCGTTCTCCACTGCCTGACGCGCTGCCTCGGCGGGAGTCTGGAACAGAGGTCCCATGTCCACGTCGAAGCCACAGTCGGCATAGCCCGTGGCTACTACCTTTGCACCGCGGTCGTGACCGTCCTGGCCCATCTTCGCCACCATGATGCGAGGGCGGCGGCCTTCCTTCTTGGCGAACTCGTCGGTCATGGCACAAGCCTTTTCGAAGAGTGCGTCGTTCTTGCTTTCACTTCTATACACGCCTGAAATTGTTCTGATTACTGCTTTGTATCGGCCCACGATGGCTTCGCAGGCATCACTGATTTCGCCGAGGGTGGCTCTGTGTCCGGCAGCGATGACGGCCAGGTCGAGCAGGTTGTGCTCGCTCTTCTTGCCCTCGTTGAACTCGCGCACGCACTCGGTGATGGCCTCCAGGTCTTTCTTCACCTGAGCCTCGTCGCGGTGGGCGCGGAGCTGTTTCAACGACTCTTCCTGCTGCAGGCGCACGGCCGTGTTGTCGATCTCAAGGATGTCGATGGGATCTTCGTGCTCCAGACGATACTTATTCACGCCGACAATGGTCTGCACACCGCTGTCGATGCGGGCCTGAGTGCGTGCCGAAGCCTCCTCAATGCGCATCTTCGGCAGGCCGGTCTCGATGGCCTTCGCCATGCCGCCCAGCTTCTCGATCTCCTGAATGTGCTCCCATGCCTTGTGGTACAGCTCGTAGGTGAGCTTCTCGACGTAATAGCTTCCTGCCCACGGGTCGATGTGTTTGCACACTTGCGTCTCGTTCTGAATGTAGATCTGTGTGTTGCGGGCGATGCGGGCGCTGAAGTCTGTGGGCAAAGCGATGGCCTCGTCGAGCGCATTCGTGTGGAGCGACTGCGTATGTCCGAGCACTGCTGCCATAGCCTCAATGCAGGTACGGCCCACATTGTTGAAGGGATCCTGCTCCGTCAAAGACCATCCCGACGTCTGCGAGTGCGTACGCAGCGCCATCGACTTGGGGTTCTTGGCGCCGAAGCTCTTCACGATCTTCGCCCAAAGCAGGCGGCCGGCACGCATCTTGGCGATTTCCATGAAATGGTTCACGCCGATGGCCCAGAAGAACGAGAGGCGGGGTGCGAAGGCGTCCACGTCGATGCCTGCATTGATGCCCGCCCGCAGGTAATCCATGCCGTCGGCCAGCGTGTAAGCCAACTCGATGTCGGCCGTAGCTCCGGCTTCCTGCATGTGGTAGCCCGAGATGGAAATGCTGTTGAACTTTGGCATCTTCTGGGAAGTGTACTCGAAGATGTCGGCAATAATCTTCATCGAGAATGCAGGTGGATAGATATAGGTGTTGCGCACCATGAACTCCTTGAGGATATCGTTCTGGATGGTGCCTGCCATCTCCTCCAGCTTCGCGCCCTGCTCCAGGCCGGCATTGATGTAGAAAGCCAGGATGGGGAGCACGGCTCCGTTCATCGTCATCGAGACGGACATCTTGTTCAGGGGGATACCGTCAAACAATACCTTCATATTCTCCAGCGAGCAGATGCTAACGCCAGCCTTTCCCACGTCGCCAACCACACGCTGGTTGTCGGGATCGTAGCCACGGTGAGTGGGAAGGTCGAAGGCTACGGACAGACCCTTCTGTCCTGAAGCAAGATTCCTCCTGTAGAAAGCATTACTCTCCTCTGCCGTTGAGAAGCCGGCGTACTGGCGAATGGTCCACGGGCGGAAGGGATACATCATACTGTACGGGCCGCGAAGGAAGGGAGGAATGCCGGCTGCGAAGTCCAGGTGCTCCATTCCCTCAAGGTCTTCCTTAGTATATACGGGTTGAATGTCAATCTGCTCGGCTGTCTTCCAGTTGGCAGTGATATTATTCTCCTTTTGCCAGGCGCGACCGTCCTTGGCCTCAATGCCGGCAAAGATGTCTATGTTGTTGAATTGTTTGCGTGCCATAATTAGATGCCGAGTTTAGTGTTATACTCTTTCAAGGTCTCCAATTGGTTGGACCTGACGTGGATGAAGTTCTCGATGCCTGCTGCCTTGAGGTCTTCCATGCAGGCCGGTGCGCCAGCCACAACGTAGAGAGCGCGTCCGTCAAGGTACTTGTAGGCAGGAACGGCGTACTCTGCGTATTCATCGTCGCTCGAGCAGAGGACAACGATGTCGGCTCCTGCGGCGAGGGCTGCGTCGACACCTTCCTCAACGCTCTTGAATCCGAGATTATCGATGACCTGATAGCCTGCAGCGGCAAGGAAGTTGCACGAGAACTGTGCGCGAGCCTGGCGCATAGCCAAGTTTCCGATGGTCAACATGAAGGCCACGGGCACCTTCGCAGCCTTTTCCGTCTTGAGGCGGAGCGCTTCGAAGTCGCTGGCGAGGCGTGATGTCTTGATGGAAGGGATGTCGGTTTGCTCGCAGCCGCAGCTGTTCTTGCAGCAGCACTCCATGGGTTCCTTGCCTTCGCTCTTCTCGATGAAGTTAGGGAACTGGTTCGTGCCGAGCAGGAATTCCTTGCGCTTGTCGGCGTTGGCATGACGGGTTTTGTTTGTTTCGTTGATGGTGTTCTGCACCGAGCCAGCCTTTGCTGCTGCCAGGAAGCCGCCTTCCTGCTCAACGGCGAGGAAGAGTTTCCATGCCTGTCCAGCCAGTGCCGTCGTGAGCTCTTCGATGAAATAGGAGCCACCGGCAACGTCTACCATGCGGTCGAAGTGACATTCGTCCTTGAGGAGCAGTTGCTGGTTGCGGGCGATGCGTTCTGCGAACTCGGTAGGAACTTCGTATGGTTCGTCGAAGGGTGTGACGACAATGCTGTCGACGCCGCCCAATGCTGCCGACATGGTCTCTGTCTGCGAGCGAAGCATGTTGACGTAGCTGTCGAAGAGTGTCTGGTTGTAGGTGGTGGTGAAGGCGCAGACGTGCATCTTGGCGCTTTCTTTGTCGTCGGTGTACTGGCTTACAATCTGTGCCCAAAGCATCCTTGCGGCGCGCAGCTTGGCGATTTCCATGAAGTAGACGCCGTTGATGCCGAGGTTGAACTTGATGCTTTGTGCGGCAAGCTCGGGAGTTACGCCTGCATCGGTCAGCTCTGCCAGGTATTCGTTGCCCCATGCGAGGGCATATCCGAGGTCCTGGTAGCTGTAGGCGCCTGCGTTGGTGAGCCTGAAGGCGTTGACGGCGATGGGACGGAACTTGGGGTAGGCGGCGAAGGTCTCGACGAGTGTCTTGGCCGAGGCCAGCTTCTCGGTGGTATCCTTGCCTTTCATTATCATCTTCTCCAGTGGGTCGAAGCTGATGCTGCCTTCGATTTTTCCTGCATCGGCACCTTTCTTCTGGAAGTAGGCCACGAGGATCTGTGCCAACTCTACGGCCTTGCACTGACAGGTGCAGAAGTTGAGCTCGACACAGTCGACGTAGATGCCTTCGAGCAGTTCGTCGATGTAGCCGGGGCTCACGCTTTCCTTGGGAATGCAGAAGCCGAGGCTCGTCACGCCCTTGTTCAGGATGTCAAGGGCCTTGGCATTGGCTTCCTTCGCACTTTCACACTTGATGTCCTGACGGACATACCATTCGTTGTCGGCGGCTTTGTTGCCGCGAACATAGGGGAACTCGCCGGGCAGGGCGTTGACGAGTGGAAGCTTGTCCACGTCCTCCTTGCGATAGAAGGGCTCCATCGAGAAGCCTTCGTTGGTTCTCCACACCATTTTCTTCTGATAGTCCGCGCCCTTGAGGTCTGCCTCAATCTTGTCACGCCATTCCTGGCGGGTGGGGGCGGTGAAGTCAGAAAAGAGTTTTTCTTTACTATCTGCCATTGTTATTAATAAATATAATGTATAAGGTTTGCTTTGAATAGCGTGCAAAGGTACAATAAAAAAATGAAAGTAGAAAGCGTGGCGTGGAAAATTATTCGCTTCTCTGCCGTTTTTGCACTTTTTCGCTGTTCTTTACTCCCTAATTCCCAATCTTTTCGTACCTTTGCCGCCGGAAGGAACAGCGAATGCTTCTATCAGGAAGGATAAATCGTAAATAGTAAATCCTTAAATCGAAAATCGTCGAAGGATAAATCGTAAATAACGTGAGTTCGACGAAATTGATTCAGAAGAGAGTAAGCTGATTATCAAGCACTCTGACCACCTGTATTGATGGTTTCTTGGGGAAGTAGCAGTAGGCAGCAACTGCTCCCAACAGGTTGGCAGCGAAGTTGCAGACTGACCTGTGTCTTGAGTGTTCAATCTGTGCGATGTTCTTGAGCTCGTCGTTGACACTTTCGATAATTGCCCTCTTACGCAGCAGCACTCTGTCCGAAACAGTCATCAGAGCCCCTTTCATATTGCTCTTTAGCTTTGTGATGAGCTGAATGCCGTCCACAAAGAGCTTCTGGAAGAGGTTCTTGCTGATATACCCCTTGTCTGCCACAAGCTTGTCGAATATCATCTCGATGAATCTCTTGTTCTCCAGAGGTTTCCTGTCATCCACGTCGCCAGGCGTAACCATGAAGTTCAGCAATTCGCCTCTTTCGTTACAGATCAGGTGTAGCTTGAAACCGAAAAACCACCCCATCGAGCACTTGCCTCTGGCTGCAAAGCCTTTGAAAGTCTTATGGATATGGATGCGCTGGTTCTTGCACACACGCAGAGGCGTGGAGTCAACGAAACTGATGCCGGTGCATTTCCCCAAGAGTACCTTCTTGATAAAGATGGTGAGCGGTATGACCGCCTCCTTCTCCAGTTCCACGAAACGATTGTAGGAGACGACCTGCGGGAACAGGTGGCGGAGGTTCACGCAGACCTCATTCAGATAGAAATGCTTCAGGCAACGGTAGCCAGAATTGTGGAACAGTATCATAATGGTCATAATCTCGGGAACAGAGAGCTTTCCTGCCCTATGGTAAGGCCTCTTTCCTGTCATTTTGGGGGCATTGAGACTATATTTGTCTAACATACGGCAAAAAACTTTGTGAAATTCGTCTGCCATAAAGAAAATTTCAGTAACTTTGTCTTCGGTGAACATAGCGATTATTGTTTGTACGACTTTGTAATTGAACACTATAAAGGTACAACAATTTCCGCTAATCACCAAATTTATAGACAATTATATTTCATCGAACTCACGTTAAATAGTAAATCGTTAAATCGTAAATATCAATGGTGGATTGGTTACAAGCTTTGTTCACGTCGACCGACAGCGTGGCCCACATTGTGTTGCTCTACGCACTGGTCATCTCTGTCGGCATCGGTCTGGGCCGCCTGAAGTTGGGCGGCATTTCGTTGGGTGTCACCTTTGTGCTTTTTGCCGGCATACTGGCGGGGCATGTGGGTTTCACGGGAACGCCTAACGTGCTGACTTTCATTCAGGATTTTGGTCTCATCCTGTTCGTTTATTGTATAGGCCTGCAGGTGGGGCCTGGTTTCTTCGAGAGCTTCAAGAAGGGGGGCGTGCAGTTGAATGTGATGGCCTTGGGCATCATTCTGCTCAACGTGCTTTGCTGCATCGTTCTCTACTTCCTTGTGTTCTATGACAGCAAAGCCTCCGACGCCGCCAACTCCGGCAATTTCGCCATGATGGTGGGCGTTCTCTGCGGAGCCGTGACCAATACTCCCGGCCTCGGCGCTGCCACGGAGGCCTGCAATCAGGTGTTTGGCCCTGGAGCCCCGACGATTGCCAACGGCTACGCTTGTGCCTATCCGCTCGGCGTGCTGGGCATTATCGGTGCTACCATTGCCATAAGGTTCCTGTGCGGCATTAGCCTGAAGGACGAGCAGAAGAAGATTGAGGAGGAACTGGCTGCCAATCCGCACGCCACGCCGCACCGCATGACGCTCGTCGTGAAGAATGCCTACCTCACCGGCCGCACCATCCTGCAGGTGAGGCAGTTCCTGGGCCGCGACTTCGTGTGCAGCCGCATCCTGCACAACGGCCATGTGAGCATTCCGAACCGCGACACTATCATCAACGAGGGCGACAAGATGTACATCACCTGTGCGCAGGACGATGCCGAAGCCATCCGCGTCTTCATCGGACCGGAAGAGACTGTGGAGTGGGAGGAGCAGGACGTGCCCATGGTGAGCAAGCATATCCTCGTCACGCAGCCTTCGATGAACGGCAAGACGTTCGGGCAGATGCACTTCAGCTCGGTCTATGGCGTCAATGTCACCCGCATCCGCCGAGGCGACATGAACCTCTTTGCCGACCGCAACCTGAGGATGCAGATTGGCGACCGCATTGTGGTCGTGGGCCCGGAGGACGCCGTTGACCGCGTGGCGCGAAAGATGGGCAACAGCGTCAAGAAGCTCGACCATCCCAACCTTGCTGCCATCTTCATCGGCATCTTCGTGGGCATCATCTTCGGAGCCATCCCTATCGCCATACCCGGCGTGCCCACACCCGTCAAGCTCGGTTTGGCTGGCGGACCGCTCATCGTCGCCATCCTCATCGGGCGCTTCGGCTACAGGGCAAAGCTCGTGGCCTATACCACCACGAGCGCCAACCTCATGCTCCGCGAGATAGGCCTTGCCCTCTTCCTCGCCAGCGTCGGCATCAAGGCAGGAGCAAGCTTCGTCAGCACCGTCGTGGACGGCGACGGACTCACCTACGTTTGGTGCGGATTCCTCATCACCGTCGTGCCCCTGCTCATCGTAGGCTTCGTGGCCAGAATGTTCTTCAAGGTCAACTACTTCACCTTGATGGGCATGATAGCCGGCAGCACCACCGACCCCCCGGCACTCGCCTTTGCCAACCAGACGGCAGCTGGCGACGCGCCAGCCGTGGGCTACAGCACCGTCTACCCCTTGAGCATGTTCCTGCGCATCCTCACCGCGCAGCTCATCATCCTGCTCCTCTGCTCCGTCTGAACCCGCTCCCGTCCGCCCTTCCGGCACGCCCTTTCCCCCGTCATGGCACAGCCGGATGCCCGACGTCGCCTGCCGTGTCCATTGCACGGTCATGATGCTGCAATTGCTCCATCATGATGCAGCAATTGCTTCATCATGATGAAGCAACGAGAACCCTGTGCCCTTCCAGACAGCACAGCGTGCCCTCCCCACCAGAATGCTGTGCCCCTACAGGCACCGAGGCAAAGCATTCTCCTCCCTTAGGCGAAAAAAACCGGCAGATTCCTTTGGACGTATGCCTTTTTCCCCTATCTTTGTGGTTTGCAATAAGATAATACAAAATGTCGCCCAAAGTGACCTAATAGGCAGATAAACACGAAATGTTAGTGGCTAAAACGCCGTCATGTTTAGCTAAACTTCTGCTATTCTTGCATTTCTGCGAAAAAGGTCGTTACTTTGCAAACGAAAATGTAAAAAATATGGCACACCTCCACCGATATCATCCCATCACGGACCAGCCCGAGCTCATCAACGAGCGTGGGCTGATGGTGTTCGATGATGTCCGCAGGATGCCTGTCTACCAAGAGCCATTCACCACCCCCTACATGGTCATCGCGCTCAACCTGCAAGGATGGGTTAAGATAGGGTGCGACATGAAGCCCACCATGTTCCGCCAGCACAGCATCGCAGTCATCACAGCCCACCACATGATCTGCCCGCAGGAATCGTCCGACGACTACCATGCCATGCTCATCGTCTTGTCACCCAAGTTCCAGGAAGAAATGAAGCGGCAGTACCTCCACGTCTTCCGCGACAACTTCTTCTACGCCTATCAGCCCCATTTCCAGCTCGACGAAGCCCAGTTCGGCATCATCCACCAGCTCTTCCGTATGCTCCACACCATCAGTCACATCGAAAGTCCAAGCCGGTGGGAGATGCTCGGCGAACTGCTCGACGTGCTCTTCCTGCTCCTCCGCGGCTACCGAGGGCAAAACGGGGCAGACACCCACCACCCATCGGCACGCGAACGACTCTTCAGCCGATTCTACCAAGCCATCACCGAACACTACCGCGAGAGCCGCGAAGTGCGATTCTACGCCAATCTCTTCCATCTCACACCCAAGCACTTCGCAACCGTCATCAAACAGCACACAGGCACCAACGCCCTGGAGTGGATCAACGGCTATGTCGCCGTACAAGCCCGCATGTTGCTCCGCCATCGCCTCGAGCTCAACATACAGGAAATCGCCCTTCTGCTCAACTTCTCCGACCAAGCATCCTTCAGCCGCTTCTTCAAGACCCAGACCGGCATGTCCCCCTCCGAGTACCGCGACCGTATGTAACCGCAGGCCCCTTTCCCTTCCTTCTTTCCTTCCTTTTTCCCTCCCTTTTTCTTTATTCTCCCTCCCTTTTTCTTTATTCTCCCTCCCTTTCCCTTTCTTTCCCCCTCCCTTTCCCTTCTCCCCTTTTTCGCTTTCCTTTTTCCCTCCTTCTTTCCTTCCTTCCTTTTTTATAGAGCCACCGTGCCGCACGGGTAACCGTGCGGAAAGCCCTCCTTCCTCGCGCGCGTATATTATATATAATGTATAT
>CAMVDV010000050.1 GCA_947166305.1 uncultured Prevotellaceae bacterium
GCTGATGGTTCTTCCATCAGGCAACTCGACTGTCTTTGTAATTACGTTCATCTTGTTTTGTTTAACTTATTGTTTTCTTACGTCACTTGTATAAAAATCGCACAAAGGTACGAAAAAATAAAGAATGATGAACTAAGAATGCAGAATTATTTGCCTAAAGTGTAAAAGTTCGTACCTTTGCACGTTTTCCAAACCGTAATGAGATGAAAAAGACGCTGTTTATACTTCTTTTGTCCGTCCTGCTGGCTGGGTGCCGGGAGGGACGGAAGTTCACGATTGAGGGCACTGTGACGGGTGCTGCCGACTCGGTGCTTTATCTGGACCACCTCTCGCTGGCTGAGGGCGCGGTGTGCATTGATAGCATCCGCCTCGAAGGGGACGGACGGTTCCGATTCACGGGTGATGCGCCCGAGACGCCTGAGTTCTACCGTCTGCGCCTGGGCCGTCAGGCCGTGAACCTTGCCGTGGACAGCACGGAGACGCTGCGCATCCGGGCCGACATTGCCGACTTCTCGTTCGGCTACACCACGGAGGGCAGTCCGACGCAGGACACGATGCGACTGCTCTGCCTCCGCCTGGCGGAGCTGGAGCGGCAGGCCCGGCGCATCTCGGCCAACAGGGATTTCACGCTGGCCGAGCGCGACAGTCTCATCGAGCTGGCCGTGGAGAAGTACAAGGCTGGGGTGAAGCGCGACATCATTGCCGGACATTATGGCACCGCCTACAGCTATTATGCTTGTTTCCAAACGCTTGGGTCGGGCCTCATCTTCAATCCGATGCAGGACAAGAGCGACCTTGCCTGGGTGCAGGCCGTGGCCAATGCCTGGAACGAGCGTTTCCCTGGGAGCCCTCGCACGCAGAACATCGTGGGCATCGTGGCGGAGTGTCGGCGCGCACAGCAGAGCCCGAGGCAGATAGTGCTCAACGTGGACGGTGAGAAGGTGCGGGAGCTGGGCATCATCGACATGACGTTTCCCGACATCGAGGGACGGGAGCACACGCTCAGCAGCCTGCGCGGACAGGTGGTACTGCTCGACTTCATGGCCTTCGGGATGGAGGGTAGCACGGAGCGGACACTGCTCCTCAGGGAACTCTACGGCAAGTATCACGACCGAGGGCTTGAGATCTTTCAGGTGAGCCTCGACCCCGACCTGCACTTCTGGAAGCAGCGATGCGAGGCACTGCCGTGGGTGAGCGTGTGGTGCGAAGAGGGTTTGGAGAGCGACATGCTCCGTCTCTACGACGTAGGCCTGCTTCCCTGCTATTTCCTCATTGACCGCAACTGCGACCTTCAGGCGCGTCAGGAGGACATCCCCGACCTGGAGGCCGCCATCGAAGCGCTGCTGTAACGGACGCCCCACGCGACGTTTGCCATCGCACTATGCGACGATTGCCATCGCCCCACGCGACGTTTGCCATCGCCCAATGCGATGTATGCGCACCCTCCCTGTAGGGACGCGCCGTGGCGCGTCCGCCAACCGACGACGGCGCGTCCGCCAACAAATCATGGCGCGTCCGCCAACCGACGACGGCGCGTGCTATTTCTACATATTACTTATGGATACTAAACGGACGCGCCACGGCGCGTCCCTACAAGGAGGCTCAGCCTCACCGGACAATCCCCATGCGATGTGGCTGGAGGAGGGTCAGGGCTTGATGCGCTCGCGGCGCTTCTGGCCCGTCTGGACGTCGGTGCCGAAGATGTCGACATACTCGCACTTGACGTGCATGGGGGGCTTCATCTGGGCAAACATCTTGCTGAGCACCATCTCGCGGCCTCCTATCTTGACGATGCCCACCCACTTGCCTCCGTGCTTGCAGACGCGTATCTGCAGGCCTTTGTATGCGGTGAGATGCACCGTGGCCTCTTCCTCCGTGGCGCTGACCACCTTCACTCCGAACGCCATCTTGCGGTCCAGGAAGGTGAGGCCCTCAATCCTCGTCCCCTCGCTCAGCACCCAATAGGGCTTGAGGGGCTCCTTCGGGTTGAGCTTGCCTGCGGAGAGGTTCACGTCGTAGCAGACATAGTTCGTGTTTGAGTTACGCTCGAAGATGAAGACATGCTCTTTGGGAATGTCGACAGCCACTGCCTCCTGCACGAACATGGGGCAGGACGTCAGGAGCAAGAGAACGGAAAGGATGAGTCGCACGGACATGATTGAAAGTTTTAGTGTGTTGGCCGGGCGGTCAGAAGGAGAAGGTGAGGTTGAAGCGGACACCGTTCTTCTTCGTCCCCGGGTGTTCATGATAGTTGAGACGGCGCACATAGTCCACGCCAAAGATCTTGAAGATGTTGCGTATGCCCACGGCCACCTCCATGTAGGGCTTGTGACCGTCGATGGCATAGGAGTTCTCCGGGAACTCGTAGAGCATTTCGTCGCCCTGGTTCTTCAGAGGGTTGTTCTTGTCGGTGAGCGTTCCCCACACGCCGCGGAAGGCGACGTACTCCCTAAGCTTGAGCTTCTTGAAGAGAGGGATGCGGTTGAAGAGCTTGCCATTCATGTTCCAGGACACCGACCAGAAGATGCGTCGGTCCATGAAGAACTCCATGTTGCGGAGCATGTTGAGCGTTCCCTCCTGCTCGACGTAGGAGATACACGTGGGAGGCGTGATGAGCAAGGGGAAAGGCACCTTGTTCCACTGCATCGAGCCGGAGGCATAGATGTCAATACGTCCCCAGCTGCCCAGCCACTGACGCTTGAAGATACCGATCTCCGTCTGGTTCGATGCGTACTGACCCCCGAGGATTCCCTTGAAACAGGTGGCGTGGCGGATGGTAAACTCAGGCCTGTCCTTGTTGATGGGCCAGCGGTCCTGCTTCGTGTTGATGTAGGTTTGTCCCGGACAGAACTGCACCGAGGCGTTCAGCTCCGTGGTGCGCATACGGTAGTCCTCCGTGCCGTCGTTGACATGGATGAAGCGCAAGTCGCCCACCGGTCTGTTGCTCTCGGCAATGATGTTCGTCGTGAAGTTCAGCCCGTAGTCCGTCTCCCAGACAAAGCCCAGGCGCTGCTTGTTGTTGCGGTAGAGCATGTTCACCGTCTCGGTGCGGAAATTGACGAAAAGATTGTCCTTGCTGTTCTTGAGGAACTTGTCGGAGACGGAGGTGACGTCGTTGCTGCTCTCGAAGACAATCATCCTTTGCGGGAACTCGAAGTAGGAATGCTTCTTCTTGTTGAAGCAATAAGTAATCTGTCCGCCGTAGTAGTTGCCGCCCGACTTGAAGCCATGCGTGTAGTGCCCCTCGAGGAAGAGGTGCTTGTTGAACGCTGCTGTCGTCTGACCGCCCACGCGCAGACGGAAACCGTCGTAGAAGTTGCTCGAGAAGGTGCTGATGACCGGCCCGATGTCGAACTTACTTGGCTTGCCAGCCTTCGACGTCTCGATGAAGTTCTCCAGCAACGTCTTCACCACAAGCAGCGGGATGCGCATGTTCTTCGACTTGGACATGGCCGTCATGAAATCGCCCAGTCCGCCCTCCTTCTGCGTCAGCTGCACCGCACGATACTGGTCCCAGAACTCCTCATCCTGATTCCTCGAGTCGGCCATGCGCTTCACCTTGGCCTGACCCTTGAACAGGTTCTTGTGGAGAGGCTCGAAGCTGTAGTCGCTCAGGCGCGTGTTGCGCACCACAAGCAAGCTCTTTCCCAGCAATGTCATCTCGGCCCACATGTCGTCGGTCGTCAGGGCCCACTCCTCATTGGGCAGCTGGCTGTAGACCTGGTCAATGTGGAGCGAGCTGACAAAGTTCACGTCGCTCTTCTTAGGGATGGAGAGATGGCACTTCTTGACGTGGAGCGTGCTGTCCTTCAGAATATATATGTCGCCGTTGAAGCCAATGTCTTGCGGATTATTGGGCGTGAACGTCAGGTGGAAGCACGAGTCGCGGTCCACGAGCACCGTGTCGTTGATGTAGTAGCGGTAGAAGGCTGTGGCGCCGGAGGCAATAGGGCTAAGGAAAGGAAACTTCAGGAGTTTCACGTACTGGTCGTAGATGTCCACGTCCTGGAACACTTCCTTCAGCGTGGTGTTAATCATCTCTCCCGTGGCAAAGAGTTGGTTGAGGCCCGTACTCTGTTCGCCTGTGATGATATCCTTCTCCGATTTCGGGTCCTTCCTGTAGATATGCTGCGTCACCGTCTCGTCGAGCGAGATGGGAACCACCATCTTGTTGTTGTAAGGGCTCAGCTCGGCCTGCTGCGTCCACTTCACTTTCCCCACGTCAGTGCTGTCGAGCTCCTTCACCTTGTAGTCGTTCAGAGCCATCGAGAGCTTCTGATACTTGTTATACATAAAGTAGTCATGGTTCTCGAGCTTCGTGGATTTCTTCTTCTCGATGACGCGTTTCATCAGTTCCACGGCAGGGTTGTCCTTGCGGACGTAGCGCTTTCTCTCGGCCTTGACGACCACTTCCTGCAGATTCTTAGTGTCCGGCTTGAGTTTTATCGTGAGGCGGCTGGGCGTAGCCTTCGTGACGTTCACCGTCTCCTCCTTGTATCCCATGCAGGTGAAAGTGAGGGTGGCACCGTTGATGCGTGCGATGCTGAAGACACCGTCAAGGTCGGCAATCGTTGAAACCTTGCGATCCTTGTAAGTCACACCGGCCAGTGACAAGCTGTCGCCCGTCGATGAATCAATAATGACGCCCGTTATCTTCTGCCCAAGCACACTCGTGCAGAACGACAGAAGCAGGACAAGGATGGCAAAGAGTTTTCTTATCATATACGCTTAGTTTTCTTTCGTCTTATTCAGTATCTTGCTGCACGTCTCGAAGGCCGTCATTGTGACTCCCTCGATGCCGGGCAGCACCACACTCTGCCCTGTGAGCAGCAGGTTGGGAAGCGGCGTTGTCACCGAATGGAAGCTGAGCATCGGCATTCGGCAGTCTTTCCTCATCCCGAAGGCTCCTCCCTCCGGGCTCCCCAAGTAGTCGCGATAGGTGAGAGGGGTGCTGGTATAGCACTGCTCCACCATGCCGCTGAGCCCGGGAATGTATTGCTCGGCCAAGGCAAGGCACTGCTCCGTCTTCTGCCGGCAAAGAGCCTTGTAGCCGTCGCCGCGGTGCCCTACCCTCGTATCCTTCCAGGCTTCGCATTCATGCCAAGGCATCGGCGTGAGGAGGTCCATTTGCCTCAGGCTGCAATCGCCGTCGTCGATGCCCTCGTCGGGCACCCTTGCACTCAGCATGACACCCTTCACCGGGCTGTTGTCCTCGGCCATCGTCCAGACGTTCGGTTCGTTGTAGATGAAGACGTTGTGGCCGAAGTAGCGCAAGGCACCGGGTTTCAGCCGGAGCTGTGCGGTGAACATGCCGCAAGTGTTCTGCGCTGAAGTCATCCGCCTGCGGAATGATTTCCGCACCGACGGGCATTCTTCTGTCAGACGGCACAGGCTTGCAGGATGAATGTCAGAGATAAAATACTCTGCCTCAAAGCTTCTGCCGTCGGAACAAACGACGCTTGCGGCACGACCTTCCTTCTCTGTCAGGCTCACGACCTTGCTGTTCGTCAATACCTCCCCGCCTGCACTGCGGATAGTGTCCACGAGTTTGTCCACAAGCAAGTTCCCGTCTCCCCGAAGCCTCCAGCTGCTTTCGATATAGCTCGAACAGGTGTGGGCGAAATTGAAGAGCGGTAGCGACTCAGGCCGCAGCTCTGTCTTCATCGCGGCAGCGCTCACCACGTTCAGGAGCAGTTCGTCGGAGAATATCTGCCTGAGGTAGTCGTAGGCACAGACTTCCATGTCGGCTGCCGTGACGTGCTGCAGGCGGTGGACAAAGCTTTGGAGTGCCTCGCGTTGGTGTGGGAAGTCATTGGCAAGGCCGTGCATAAAGGCATCATAGCCTTGCCTGAAAGTGAAGTGACGGCCCTGGATGATGACATAATCGAAGTCCTCGTCCATGCGTTGCCACGGCAGTTCCATCAGGCCGAGCCGCACGAAGGCACTGTGCAAGGCCTGCCCTGGTGCCAGTCCGCCCACATAGTGCAGTCCTGTATCGTAGTGCAATCCGCCCCTGCGGAAGCTTTGCATGCAGCCTCCAGGCTGGTTGGAAGCCTCGAGAACGCGCACCCTGATGCCCTCCTGCGAGAGCAGTGCGCCGCACTCAAGCCCGCCCAGTCCGCTGCCGATAATCAGGACTTCGCTCATTTAGTTCATAATTCAAGTTCCGGGAGTTCCTTCCGGAATTCCTGCCCTGTCTTCCCTGTAAACTCAGCACGCGGGGATTGTCATCGCCGCACGCGGAGTTTGCCGTCGCTGCACGCGGAGTTTGTCAACGCCGCACGCTGAAATCTGACACTACGGACACGAACCTCTTCGTCGCTCCTTCCTTTCTCTTCCTTTTCTCATCGTTTCCAGGGGCCTCATGAAGATGGGGCAGAGATGCCTTTTCTCCGGAGGCTGTTCCCGAAACAATAAATCCATTATTCACGATTGCCGCTTGCCTGCAACAAGTTGCAGCCTGACGGTGAACCGTGAACTGTGAATTATGACTCGTCCTGTTTACTTCTGGTGCTGCTCTATGTAGTCATAGAGCTGTGCGAAAGTCTTGATGTTGGGGAGCTCTGCCTTGGAGATGAGCACGCCGTACTTTGTCTGGACGATGCCGATGAGGTCCACGAGGCTGAGGCTGTCGAGTTCAAGGGTCTGGTAGATGGGTGCGTCGGGCGTGATGTTTGCCTCGTCGATTTCAAATTCTTCTGCCAGTTCGGCGTTGATTTCAGCAATAATTTCTTCTCTTGTCATGTTCTTACGTTTTGGTTAAAGTGAATATTCGCGCGCGAATAATATAATAATGTATAGGGTGTGGTCAGACGTTCTTGACGATGAGTGTGGAATTGGTGCCTCCGAAGCCGAAACTGTTAGAGAGGAACATGTCGAAATGCTGTTCTCTGGTTTCGGGCACGATGTTGAGGCAGGCTGTCTCGTCGTCGGGTTTCTCGAAGTTGATGTTGCCTGCGATGAATCCATTCTTCATCATCAGTACCGAATAGATTATTTCGCTGGCGCCTGCCATCCACATCTCGTGGCCTGTCTGGCTCTTTGTGGATGTGACGGGGACGGTGCGTTCGCCGAAGAGCTGTGCGATGGCTTGTGCTTCGCGGCGGTCTCCGATGACGGTACTGGTGGCGTGTGCGTTGATGTAGCCAATTTGTTTTGGGTCGATGCCGCCTGCCTTGAGGCAGAGTTCGAGGGAGCGTGCGGGTCCGGCGACGTTGGGTGTGGAGATGTGGTCGCCGTTGCCCGAGAAGCCCCAGCTGACGATTTCGGCCAGAATGGTTGCTCCTCTCTTCACGGCGTGTTCGTAGCTTTCGAGCACTACGGTTGCTCCTCCGCCGCTGGGCACGAGTCCGTCGCGGTCGGCATCAAAGGGCCGGCTGGCCTTTTCGGGTTGGTCTTCGCGGATGGAGAAGGCCTGTATGCCGTCGAAGGATGCGATGCCGTACATGTTGTTCTCTTCTGCTCCTCCGCAGACGACGCAGTCTTGCAGTCCCTGTGCGATGAGCATTGCGCCGAGTCCTATGCTCTGTGAGCCGGAGGCGCAGGCTGCTGAGGCGGTGAGGTTGATGCCTCTGAGCTTGAAGAGGCAGGCGAGGTTCATCGTGATGTTGGAGTTCATGCTCTGGAAGATGGCTCCGCTGCCGCAGGCCACGGTGCTGCCGGCCTGACGGAACTTGTCGAGGCTCTGCATGGTGGCTTCTGCCACGGAGTCGTTGCCGTAGATGATGCCCACTTCGTGCTGGGCGAGGAAGTCATCGTCGATGCCTGCCTGCTCGAGGGCTTGCTTGGTGGCGATGTAGCCGTACTGTGCTTCCTCGGGCATGAAGGCTCTGAGGTTGCGGGGGACGTAGGGTTTGAGGTCCACCTTGGGTACGTTGCCCACGAGGGCCGAGCGGAAGCCGGCGTCCTTGCGTTCCTGGCTGAAGATGATGCCACTCTTTCCCTGATAAAGTGCGTCGCGCACTTCGTCGAGGCTTGTTCCGATGCATGACCATATGCCCATGCCTGTTATTACTACTCTGTTCATCAGGTTGTATTCTGTTTGTCTTTTGTTTACGTTATTGTTCTTTGTTCTTTTTGTCTAAGGGTTTTGTGCGTCCGCCGGGGGCGTGATGTCCTTGCCGTAGCAGCGTCGGCGTTTGCAGAAGACGGGGTTGAGCGACTTCCACTGCGTCAGCACCTTGAGGTTGTTCTCGAGCATGGGTCCTGTCTCAGCCCACTGGAATCCCATCTTGTTGAAGACGGGGATGAGGTCGGCAAAGAGCAGTGCGTTGATGCCGAGCGCCTGCCATTCGGGGTGTACGGCAATGAGGAGGAGCTCCACCTCGTCTTCGTGCCGGAACTTGAGGGCACGGAGCAGGTGGAACCATCCGAAGGGGAAGAGGCGTCCGCGGGACTTCTGCAGTGCGCGCGAGACGTTGGGCATGGTGATGCTGCAAGCGATGAGGTTGCCGTCGGCGTCTTCCACCATGGGGAGCATCCTGAGGTCGAGCATCGGGACGTACTGGCCTACGAAGGCATCGGCCTCTTCGTCGGTGTGCGGCGTGAAGCCGAAGAGCTGGCTGTAGGCTTCGTTGAGCAGGTGGAAGATCTTGCGGCCGTAGCCTCCCTGGAAGATTTCCTGCTGCGTGAGCTTCCTCACCTTCAGTCCGTAGAGCTGCGTCACGGTCTTCTGCGCCCTGTCGAATCTGGGCGGCACCTCTGCGGGCACCTTGACCTTAATCTGCACCCAGTCGGCTTCCTTGCTGAAGCCCAGCTGCTCCATGTGGCGGGGGTAGTAGGGCGGATTGTAGATGGTGATGGCCGAACCCATCTGGTCGAAGTCCTCCACGAGCATACCCTCCTTGTCGAAATCGGAGATGCCGAGCGGTCCCTGGATGCAGTCCATGCCCTTGCTCCTGCCCCACTTCTCCACTGCGGAGAGCAGGGCTGAGGAGACATCAATGTCGTCCACGAACTCTATCCACCCGAACCTTACGCAGTTGCCCTTCCAGATTTGGTTGGCCTTGCGGTTGATGATGCCCGCTATGCGCCCTACGGCTTCGCCCTTGTCGTTGTAGGCGACGAAGGGGACAACGTCGCAATGCTGCAATCCGGGATTGTGCCGAGGGTCGAACCAGCCTGCCACGTCGCGCTCCAGGTCGGGCACATAGCACGAATTGCCCCTGTATATCTTCCGGGGAAGCTCCACGAAGTCGGTCATCTGGCGCTTGGTCTCGACGGCTTTTACGGTACAATTCATGTCTCTCTGCGCTCCTTTCTTATATATGCGTGCGCGCATCGTGCGCATAATTCGGCTGCAAAGATACAAATTATTAACCGATTTTTCACTCTCTGCGCCGTTATTTTTATGAAATTGTTCTGTTTTTCGTAACAGCAAGCGCTATTTTGCATAATAAGGAGGACGGGCTTATCGGCCATATCCGCCTTATCATGCCCATCAGCCCCGGGCATCTCGCGGGCTCTTCGAGGAGCATGATCCCGATTGGTCTGAAGACTCAGAGTGCTCTGAATACTCCGATTATTCAGATTTAATACTGCCCGCTAAAAAGGATGCAGTTCATCAGAAGAAAGACGAACCCGGCGCGTCCGTGTTTGCAGTGAAGGTTTGGCGGACGAGAATGTCTCGCGATTGGCGGACGCGCCACGGCGCGTCCCCACATGCAAAACAGCCCCCTTGAAAGCCGACAGCAAAGCACTAAGAAGTTTTAGCGGACAGCAATCATTCAGATTACTCAGAGTTCTCCGAAAACCCTGTTGCCTTCCTGCCATAACCCTGCTGAGTTCTGCCGACAACCCCACAGGCTTCCTGCCGAACCCTTGCCGACGGGCACAAAAAAGGTGCGCCGACCTCTGCCGACGCACCTTGTCCTACCCCTGTCGGGGCTGAATTATTCTGCCGGAGCTTCCTCGGCCGGAGCCTCGGGAGCAACGGGCTCCTCTGCCACAGGCTCTGCCTCTGGAGCCACAGCCTCAGCAACTGCCGGAGCAGCAGGTTCCTCGGCCGGAGCCTCGGGTGCCGGAGCCTGGGGAGCAGGCTTCTCCTCGGCGACGGGCTGGGGAGCATCGAGCATCCTTATCTTCTGCGCCAGCAAGTCCAGTTCGCTGCGCAGCTTCTCCACCTTCTTGTTCATGGCCTCTACGAGGGAGTTGCCCTTCTTGCTGCCAGCGTTGAGGAAGCCGATGTTGTTCTCGTAGGTCTTGATCTCGGCGAGCATACGCTCATAGGCACGCTGCATGCGCTGACGCTCGCTGTCGATGGAGCCGCCCTCCTTGCTGATTCTCTGCTGAAGGTTCTTGCGGAAGCCGTCGAGGCGGCGCTTGGCCTGGCTCACACCGTAGGCGTCGTAGATTTTGTCGCACAAGGCGCGGTACTCCTTGTAGAGCGTTTCCTTGTCGCGGAAAGGCACGTGTCCCACCTCGTTCCACTTCTGCTGCAGCTCCTTGACCTGGGCTATGATGTTGTCGCCCTGAGCCTCTGCCAGTTCCTTGAGTTGGGCTATGATGCCAAGCTTCTGCTCCTTGTTGGCATTCTCCTCTTCGCGCGTGCCGGCGGTGGCAGCCTGTCGCGCCTCGAAGAAGTGGTCGCAGGCCGCCGTGAAGCGCTTCCACAGCTCATCGCTGTACTTGCGCGGCACGGTGCCGATGGTCTTCCACTGCTTCTGGAGGTTGATGAGGGCATCGCCCGTGCTTCTCCAGTCGGTGCTCTCCATGAGGGCCTCGGCCTTCTCCACCAGCTCTTTCTTCTTGGCGAGGTTGGCATTGAGCTCCTCCTTCACGTTCTTGAAGAAGGCATTCTTCTTCTCGAAGAAGGCATCGCAGGCCTGGCGGAAGCGCTCGAAGATGGCTGTGTTCATCTTCTGCGGGGCAAAGCCGATGGTCTTCCACTCGGCTTGCAGCTCCTTTATCTTCGTCGTGACGGCATCCCAGTCGGCAAACGTCTTGAGGCCTTCTGTCTCGAAGCCCTCGAGCTGCTCGCACAGGGCCGTCTTCTTGCTGAGATTCTCCTCCTCGCGCGCTTTGATAGCCTCGAAGTAGGCTTGGTGGCGCTTGTTGATGACGGTGGACGCCTCCTTGAACTTAGCCCACACTTCCTCGCGCACCTCCTTGGCTACGGGGCCCGTCTCCTTCCATTCCTGGTGGAGGGCCTGCAGCTGGTTGAAGGCACCGAGCACGTCGGGGTTCTCGGCCAAGGCCTCTGCCTGCTGGATGAGGCGCATCTTCACCTCCAGGTTCTTGCGGAAATCGTAGTCGCGCAGTTCGTGGCCGAGCTTGAGCAAGTCGTAGAACTGCTCAACGTAGAGCTGATAATTCTTCCACAGCTCGGTTGCGCGCTCTGCCGGCACGCTCTTAATCTCTTTCCACTCGGCCTGGAGCGCCTTGAACTCGTCGAAGTTCTGGTTAGCCTCCTCGGGTGTGGACGCAAGCTGCTGGATGCGGGCCAGAATCTCGAGCTTTCGCTTGAGGTTGTCCTGCTTCTGCTGCTCCAAAGCCTCTTGCAATGCGGCGCGACGCTCGCGGATGGTCTGCATAGCCGCACGGAAGACCGGCTCGTCGGCATCAAGCTCCGGCATGAACTTGTCTTCCTCTCCGCCAGCCTCCTTGAAGGCTGCGAAGGCTTCCTGCACTTCGGCATTGTGGAACTTGTAGAAGAGTTGCTTCAGCAGGCTGAGCTCGTTGCGGTCCCCGGCCTCGCCGCTGTCGGCGATTTCCTGCACTCTGGCCACCACTTCGGCCTTCGTCCGGAAGGTCTGCTCCACGGCTTTCTGCTCAGCCTCGGAGGGCGTTCCCTCCTCTTCGGCCTGCTCCGGCTCTGCGCCCTGCACGGTTGTTTCTACTTCGGCGGCGGCGGTTTCGGCTGCCGGCTGTTCGTTTGTAATCTCAGAAGACTGCTCGAGGGCAGTAGTCTCATTCGTCTCTAAAGAGTCCATCGTTGTGTTTTTGTGTTTGTTAAATAACTATAGTGGGGACAAAGTACGCAAAAAAAGCCCTAACCTGCAAGGAAAGGGCCTGTTTTTTTATGCGTTCTGTAAGAAAATGTCCGTGTGCGCGCACAGAATGACACTCGGCGAGGGCTAAATCCACGTTTTCCGCTTGAAATACCACATGAAGAGTATGGTGATGCCGATGGAGAGTGAGAGAGCAATGGGAAAGCCCCATCGGTATGACTCCATGCCGTTCACCAGATTCATGCCGAAGATGCTGGCAATGAGCGTGGGGAACATGAGGATAATGTTGATGCTGGTGAGCATCTTCATCACGGAGTTCATGTTGTTGTTGATGAGGTTGGCGTAGGTATCCATCGTGGAGTCGAGGATGTTGGCGTAGATGTTGGTGGTCTCGCGTGCCTGGCTCATCTCGATGCCCACATCCTCTATCATGTCGGCGTCCAGCTCGTCGATGGGAAGCTTGAACTTGAGCTTCGACAAGAGATTCTCGTTGCCGCGGATGGACGTGACGAAGTAGGTGAGACTGTCCTGCAATCGGCTCAGCGAGATGAGGTCTGCGTTGTTGATGTCGCGGTCGAGGTTCTGCTTGGCCTTGTCGATGCGCGAGCTAATCTGCTTGAGTCGCTTCAGATACCACACGGCGCAGCAGAGGAACAGGCGGAATATCATGTCCACATTGTCCACGAATCCCAGCCCACGCTTCTGCTGATAGGAGACAAAGTCGATCATCATGTCGGTCTCGAAGTTGCACACGGTGATGAGCACGTCGCCCTTCATGATGATGCCCAAGGGGATGGTGGTGTAGGGCGTGCGGCTCTTCGTCTCCTTGACGTAAGGGATACGCAGGATGATGAGCACCCAGCCTTCGTCAATGTCGTAGCGTGCACGTTCATCGGTATCGGCAATGTCGCCGATGTAATAGTCAGGAATGTGGAGTTGCTGCTCCAGAAAGTTCACATCGTCTTGGGTGGGACAAGTAACCTGCACCCAGCAGCCAGGCTGCCAGCCTTCAATGGTGCGCAGACCATTCGAAGTGTTCCAGTAAGTTCGCATCGTTCGGTTCCTCCTCTTTCTTTTAAGGTCGGGGTTAATGCACAATTGTCGTTGCTCCATGCCGGAGCGTGGCATATCGATGCGAGCTCCGGAGCGCTAAGAATCGTAATTATCCGCGTGATAGTCGTCCATTGTTGTTTGAGAAAATAGCTTTGTCTTGATGTGTTAATGAGTGCGATTCCCGAATCGCGCTGCAAAGGTACGACAAAAAATCAAAACCGAAAAGCGAAAAGGAAAAAAACTTTCTCCGCCAGCGAAAATCGCCGTCGGCAGCAAGGTGCTTCATCCCCGCAGGCGGCGACCCGGATCTCCGGCTGCGAAGATGGACATCCCCGCACGCGGCGATTGACATCCCTGCACGCGGCAATCAGGCTTCCCTGCTGCGGGAAAAAGAAACGCCGCCTGCGGAACTGTTCATTTCCGCAGGCGGCGTCTGTTTTCATCTCTTTTGAGGGTTGGGCTACCCGGACTCGAACCAGGAAAGGCAGGACCAGAATCTGCAGTGTTACCATTACACCATAGCCCAATTTCGCTCGCAAGAACCGCGCCCACCGCACTCCGGAGAACTCCCTCCGGGCCGGGACGATACCCGTTCTCGCTGCACATCCCTTTCGAAATGCGCTGCAAAGGTACGGCTTTTTTGTAAACCTACCAAATAATTTCCCAAAAAATTATAATTTATTTTGCATTTTGATTGCTTCTTCGTACCTTTGCACTCAATTTAGCTTATACATATTTAATATATATACCTTGCGAATGAAGAAAAAGAAGAACGAACTGGTCCAGACCATTGTGGACGGCCTGCAAGACAAGAAGGGGCGAGACATCGTGGTGGCCGACCTCACGGAGATAGCCGATGCCGTGTGCAGCCATTTCGTCATCTGCACAGGCGGCTCGCCGCAGCAGGTGGCAGCCCTTGCACACTCCGTCGGCGACACCTGCAGAAAGCAACTCTCGGCAAAGCCCATCGCCGTCAGCGGACTGAGAGGTTCACTCTGGGTGGCAATGGACTATGCCGATGTCATCGTACATATCTTCCTGCCAGACATGCGCTCATTCTACGACATCGAACACCTCTGGGCCGATGCCCAGCTCACTTCCATCCCCAACCTCGACTGAACATGGACAACAACAAGAACAAGCAAAACAGCCAGGGCAGAAACTCCGGCCGCAACCCAAAGAAGAAAGGCGGACCGCAGCCAAGCCTCACCTGGATATACCTCATCATCGCCCTCACGCTCGGCTACCTCCTCATGAGCGGAGACAGCACGATGCTCTCGGGAGCCTCATCGAGAAACGCAAACTACAGCCAGTTCAAACACTATGTGGAGCAAGGCTATGCCTCCCGCATCATCGTCAACAAGAAGGAAGGCTCGCTCCAGATGTACGTCGAGCCAAGCCACATACGCGATGTCTTCAAGGAACAGAAGGTGGACAGCCGCACGAGACCCTTCGTGGTCGTGCAGTTTCCCTCGCCCGACAAGCTCGACGAGTTCATCAGCCAGCAGCAGACTCTGCAAAACTTCAGCGGAGAGATAGAATACAGGCAGGGCGACGACGACTTCATGCACTTCTTCTGGAGCTTCGGGCCGCTCATCCTCATCGTATTCTTCTGGATATTCCTCATGCGACGCATGGGGGGCGGCTCGGACGTGGGCGGGCCGATGGGCATCTTCAACGTCGGCAAGAGCCGTGCCAAGCTCTTCGAGAAGGACGAAGAGAACAAGGTGACGTTCGCAGACGTGGCGGGCCAGGCCGGAGCCAAGCTCGAAGTGCAGGAAATCGTGGAGTTCCTCAAGAACCCGCAACGCTATACGGAGCTTGGAGGCAAGATACCAAAAGGCGCTCTCCTCGTAGGGCCTCCGGGAACAGGCAAGACGCTGCTGGCCAAAGCCGTGGCCGGCGAAGCCGATGTTCCCTTCTTCAGCATGTCGGGCAGCGACTTCGTGGAGATGTTCGTCGGCGTGGGTGCAAGCCGTGTCCGCGACCTCTTCCAGAGAGCCAAGGAGAAGGCACCGTGCATCATCTTCATCGACGAAATCGACGCCGTGGGCCGCGCCCGCAGCCGAGGCGTGCAGATGGGAGCCAACGACGAGCGGGAAAACACACTCAACCAGCTCCTCACCGAGATGGACGGCTTCGGGACGAACAGCGGCGTCATCATTATGGCTGCCACCAACCGCGCCGACATCCTGGACAAAGCGCTGCTGCGTGCCGGACGCTTCGACAGGCAGATTCACGTCGAGCTGCCCGACGTCAACGAGCGCAAGGAGATATTCCAAGTACACCTCAAGCCTATCAAAACCAACGAGTCGCTCGACGTCGATTTCCTCGCCCGCCAGACACCGGGCTTCAGCGGGGCGGACATCGCCAACGTCTGCAACGAGGCTGCCCTCATCGCTGCCCGAAATGGGAAGAAGGCCGTGGACAAGGACGATTTCCTGGCTGCCGTGGACCGCATCATCGGCGGTCTGGAGAAGAAAACAAAGGTGATGACTGCCGAGGAGAAACGCACCATCGCCCTCCACGAGGCAGGCCACGCCACCATCAGCTGGCTGCTGCAATATGCCAATCCGCTGGTCAAGGTCACCATCGTGCCGCGTGGCCGTGCCCTCGGCGCAGCCTGGTATCTGCCCGAGGAACGCCAGATTACCACTCGCGAGCAGATGCTCGACGAGATGTGTGCCACGCTTGGCGGCCGTGCGGCAGAGGAACTCTTCTGCGGACAAATAAGCAGCGGCGCAATGAACGACCTGGAGCGCGTGACGAAGCAGGCCTACAGCATGATTACCTACATGGGCATGAGCGACAAACTGCCCAACCTCTGCTACTACGACAACCAGGAGTATGGCTTCCAGCGCCCATATTCCGAAGCCACGGCACAGCTCATCGACGAGGAGACGAAGGCGATGATAGCCCAGCAGTATGCCCGGGCGAAGGACATCCTGCAGAAGAATGCCGAGGGCCACGCCCAGCTTGCCCAGCTGCTGGTGGAGAGGGAAGTCATCTTCGCCGAGGATGTGGAGCGCATCTTCGGCCCGCGTCCTTGGGTGAGCCGCACGGAGGAACTGCTGACAGACAGCCCCGAAAACTCCAACACCTCGAAATAACGAAAGAACGTCATAACGTCATAAGGAAAAGAATTATGCCTAATATCATCGTCCGCACCCTCACCGGTGTCGTCTATGTCCTGTTGCTCGTGGGCTGCACCGTCTACAGTCCGGTGAGTGCCTTCTTCTTCTTTGCCGCAGTCATGGCCGACACGCTGTGGGAGTTCGGCACGCTCATGAACACCCACCTCGGTGCCAGGATGCCTCGCCCCATCAACGCGATGGCCGGCGTCGTGCTGGCTACTGCCGTATGGCTCAGCACCATTGCCAGTCCGCAGACAGCCCAGATGTTCTCGCTCTACGGACTTCTGCTTATATATATTCTTGTGAGCGCACTCTATCGTCGCAGTCCTGAGCCACTGAAGGGGTGGGCACTTTGCTTCGCTTCGCAAATCTACATCGCCCTGCCCTTTGCCCTGCTGCCGCTGCTCAGCATTGTCTATGACGCAGGCACCGGCACCATGGCCTACAATTGGATTTATCCCCTCGCCCTCTTCATCTTTATCTGGGTGAACGACACCTTTGCCTACCTCTGCGGATGCACGTTCTCGAGGTACATTCCCCTGAAGCTCTTCCCACGCATCTCGCCTAAGAAGTCGTGGGTGGGCAGCATCGGCGGCGGCATCTTCACTCTTGCTGCGGCAGTCGTCGTGTGGTGGTGGCAGCCCGAGACGATGCCCTTGTTGCGCTGGCTCGGCTTCGGACTGACGGTCGTCGTCTTCGGCACATGGGGCGACCTCGTGGAGAGCCTTATCAAGCGGCAGCTAGGCATCAAGGACAGTGGCAACGTCCTGCCCGGCCACGGCGGGATGCTCGACCGCTTCGACAGCGCCCTGCTCGCCATCCCAGCCTCCATCATCTACTTCCTCCTGACGGCCTAAGGAAACCTCCCCCACGGGACGACAGAAAACGCCGCACGCGGAGATGTCAATCGTCGCGTGCGGCGTTCACCGTTTTCGCGTGCGACGATTGGCATCGCCGCACGCGGTGTTTTCAGGCGCCCCAGTCAGCGCCTCATTTCTTGCAGCCGACAGGACCACCACCTTCTGCTCCACAGGCGTAGCTACCCGTGTCTTCATTGTCGGCGGGGAGGTAGACGCTGACGGTGTAGTAGGACGTGTTGACACCGCAGACAGTGCAGGTGCCGTATTCATCGAAGGTGTGTGGCGCGTTGTCATAGCCCTTGCAGTAGCGGCACTTCAGGGAATGGGTGTCAGAGCCGTCGGAAGGAAGGCTGCGACCTGCAAAAATCGGGAGGAAAGAGAATAATTTTTATTGCTGTCCGCTAAATTTTTTTTCTCGATATAAAAATTAGGCTGAAGCCCTC
>CAMVDV010000051.1 GCA_947166305.1 uncultured Prevotellaceae bacterium
GGTGGTTCAACGACCAGCTCGACGGCATGGAGCGCCAGATGAACTGCCTCTCGCAGCTCGGCCTGCTGAGCCGTTTCGTAGGCATGCTGACCGACAGCCGCTCGTTCCTCTCCTACCCTCGCCACGAGTATTTCCGCCGCTGTCTGTGCAACATCATCGGTCGCGACGTGGAGGAAGGCAAGCTCCCCCGAGAGGAGATGCCGTTCATCCGGCAGATGGTGGAGGACATCTCCTACTACAACGCCAAACGCTACTTCGGATTCTGACCTCTCCATTGCAGTAAAGTCGCCAGTACTACCGTTGGAAAACTCCAGTACTACCACGGGAAAACTCCAGTACTACCGTGGTAGTACTGGAGTTTTCCCATAGAGAGATTATTCCCGCACTGCGTCAGACGTGCCAACTCACCTTGAAAGGGTGTAAGAGCACAGGCGGGGTGACAACGCCCCAACGGGGCAACAAGATATCAGCCCAGGGCATCGCCCTGGGTTGCCGAAACAATTCTATATTCCGCCCTGTAGGGGCAAAAGCTTTTGCTCTTACAGAGCGCATTCGCCTACTACATCAAAAACCCAGGGCGATGCCCTGGGCTGACGACTTTCTGCCCCTCCGGGGCGTTTCCAAGCAGGCTTGCACTGGTGCAAACCTGCCACGTTTATTCTCTCCCCTCTCCTCGGAGAGGGGTTGGGGGTGAGGCTGCTTATTTCACACGCACGGGGCGGACGCTTCGACCGTAGTAGCGGTAGTCGTAGTACCAGAACCTGTTGTCCGCGTTAAAGACCAGGCGGTACGCGCTGTTGGAGCCTCTCGTGCCGAGTGAACGCGACCAGTAGATGCCATAGCTGCGTGCGTAGTCGAGACTCGTGCCGTCGCGGTAGCCCGCAGCGGGCAGGAATAGCGTATTCCCGTTAGGACCGATCACCAAGGTGCCGTTCACGCCGCCCTGAGTCGTCCACGCCATCGTGCAGTTGTCAAGAAGCTCCTGAATCTGGTCGAAGCTCGGCATCTGCCAGCCGCTACCCCAGTTGGCTGTCGCAGCATCGTCCGCAGGGTCGAGCTCCGTCTTGCCGTCGCCAATGAAGTTGCCATCAGCGTCGTACCAGCAGGCACTCGTCTGCCCGTCGGCAAACGTGTACTTGTTTATCTCGCTCCAGGTCGCCTGACCTTCGTTCATCCACTTGTAGGTGATCCAGTTATAGTTCGTCTTAGGCTCTGTCTCACCCCATGCGAAGTAGTCGCCGTATTCCTCGGGGCTGTTGGCACCGACATTGCACGTCGCCCAGAGCGTACCGCTGGGCAAGCCGAGGTCAACGTATTCATGGTCGCCCGGGTCGGGCGTCGTGCCCGAAGTCACCGTCACCTGGCACTCTGCCTTCACGCCGCTGCCGTCGGTGGCAGAGCAAGTAATGACACAACTGCCATAGGCTTTAGCAGTTACAAGACCATTTGAACTTACCGTCGCGACGTTTACATTGCTGCTTGCCCACGTCAAGGTCTTGTTGGTAGCATCAGACGGGAGCACCGTTGCGGTAAGGGTGTATGTATCATTCGGCTGAAGGCTCAAAGATGTTTTGTCCAAAACAATCTGAGTGACATACTTTGTCGTCTGCGAAGCTTCCTTACGAACGGGGCGAACACTATAACCGTAGTAGCGGTAGTTGCCACCATAGGAGATTGTGCCAGAGCTGACAGTCATACAGATTGCGTTATTGCTGTCGCCCGTGTAAAGCGAACGTGACCAGTAGAAGCCGCGACTGCCTGCATTGTAGAAATTTATCATATCATAGTAACCCGCAGCGGGTAGGAAGATGGAGTTCCCACTGGGACCGGTGCAAAGCTGACCATACTTGCCGTTTTGAGTCGTCCATGTCTGCGTCGTGTTGTTGTACAGTTCCATTATCTGCTCTTCACTCGGCATCCGCCAGTCACTGCCCCAGTTAGCCGTCGCCGCATCATCTTCGGGCAAAAGCTCTGTCAGGTTATCCGTGAAACCATTATAGCCATATCCACTCTGTGTGCAGTACTTCGTTAGTGTATTGCTTGAGCCGTTGCAGTATATGTAACCATCCCACCACCACCAACCATCATGCGGTCCTGTTTCACCCCATGCGAAGTAGTCGCCATATTCCTCCGGGCTGCTTGCTCCGACGTTGCACGTCGCCCAAAGCGTGCCGCTGGGCAAACCAAGGTCAACATATTCGTGGTTGACAGGGTCAGGTGTCGTGCCAGAAGTTACCGTCACTGCGCATGTTGCCGTCACGCCGCTGCCGTCCGTTGCGGAACAAGTAATGACACAACTGCCTTGGGCTTTAGCCGTTATAAGCCCTGATGAACTTACCATCGCCACGCTTGTATTGCTGCTCATCCATGTCACGGTCTTGTTGGTAGCATCAGACGGGAGCACTGTCGCAGTGAGGGTGAATGTACTATTCGTTTGAAGGCTCAGTGTCGATTGGTTCAAGACAATCTGAGTGACGTACTGTGTCGTCTGCGATGCTTGCTTACGAACGGGGCGGACACTTCTTCCGTAGTAGCGGTATCCCCAATAATCCCAGTCGGAGATGTAAGATTGGGAATACAGATAGTATGCATTGTCACAGTTGTTTATGTTGAGCGTACGCATCCAATAATGTCCCTTACTGCCAGCCTCCATGAGATTTGAGTCACCTTTAACGCCCGCAGCGGGCAGGAAAATGGAGTTGCCGTTGCTTGCTGTGCATAATCTGCCACTGACGCCGCCTTGAGTTGTCCAAGTCGTAGTCGTATTTGAATATAACTCTTGGAATTGACTATGGCTGGGTGTCTGCCAGTCACTGCCCCAGTTCATCGTTGCAGCATCGTCCTCTGGAAGGAGTTCTGTCAATGTGTCCGTGAAACCATTATAGCCATAACTACTCTTTGCGCAGTATTTCGTCAAGGTTTCAAATGTACCATTGCAATAAACGTATGTGCTCCAGTTGTAGTATGTCTTTGTTGCCGTCTCGCCCCATGCGAAGTAGTCGCCGTACTCTTCGGGGCTGCTCGCGCCGACGTTGCACGTCGCCCAAAGCGTGCCGCTTGGCAACCCGAGATCGACGTATTCGTGGTCGCCCGGCTCGGGTATCGGAGCAACACCAACCCTCACCAGACATTCGGCCTTTACGCCGCTGCCGTCCGTGGCAGAACAGGTGACGACGCAACTGCCATTGGCAATAGCCACGACCAAGCCATTGCTTATTACTGCTGCCACATTCTCATCGCTGCTTGACCACGTCACAGCAGGATTCGCGGCATCAGAAGGAAGTACTGTTGCCGTAAGCCGCTTCGTCTCGTCGGGCTGAAGCGTAATGCTCGTCTCGCTCAGCACAATAGATGTAACCAGCTTGGGAACTTTTTCCTTAAATACGATGCTGTCCAGCTCTTCAACTTCGTACTCAATAGTCTGACCGTTTGACTTATAAAGCACGACCGACTGAGCAACAACTGTCTGCATGCCCGCCACCAGAAGCAGGGCTGCAAGGATGATTCTTCCTTTCATCTTGTTAATTTATCTAATTCAAAGACATTGTTTTGACAACAAAAGTACACTTTTTTCCCCTTCCTTCCAAATAATCAGATGCTTTATTTTGTATTATCAGCAAGAAAGTGTACCTTTGCACCTGAAACGACTAAATAACCAAAACAAATAAATCACGCTATGAAAAGGAATCTCTTCATGACCCTTTTGGCCGCCATCTGCCTGATGGCTTGTGCCGAGACAAAGACCGAAATCAAGGTGAAGGGCGACCTAGGCGACCCGGCTCCCACGTTCCTCTACGGTATGTTCGACCGCTCGATGTATGCCGACGGACAGCTCGCCGACGGCATCGTCACGTTCACCATCGACACCACCGACGCCACGTTTGCCACCATCGGCCGTAGCGCCGACCGTCGCAACCCGCTCTGCACCGTCGTACTCGACGGCAAGCCCATCGAAGTGACCATCGAAGACGGCAAAGCCACCGTGACAAAAGGCTCCGACCTCAACATGAAATTTGCCGAAGCAAACGACCGCATCGAGATGGCAAGCAGTCCGATGGAAGACCTCATGAAGGCCTATCGGGAGGCAAACGAGAAGCTCGGCGGACAAATTCCCGACTCTATGATGGCCGATTTCGACAAACGTTATGAGGACATCATGGCCGATGTCGTCGCCACACAAAAGCAAATCATCCAGGAGAACAAAGACAACCTGCTGCCCATCTACTTCCTGCGCGCCGGAGGCGACGAGCTGGGAGTGGAATTCATCGAAGCTTTCCTGAAGGACTACAAGTTCAAGGACAACAAGATGCTCGAGCCTGTCGTGGCATCCATCAGCGGCGAAAAGAACAAGCTCCCGGGTGCAATGGTTGTGGACTTCGTGGGAAAAGACCTCAACGACAAGGAATGCCACCTCACCGACTACGTCGGCAAAGGCAAGTATGTACTCGTTGACTTCTGGGCCTCATGGTGTGGACCCTGTCGCGCAGAGATGCCGAACGTCAAGGCTTGCTACGAAAAGTACAAGGACAAAGGTTTCGAAGTGGTCGGCATTTCCTTCGACAATGACAAGGCAGCCTGGGCAAAAGGCGTAAAGGACCTTGGCATCACATGGCCGCAAATCAGCGATCTCAAAGGATGGGAGTGCGCCGCAAGCGACCTTTACAACATCAAAGGCATCCCCGCCACAGTATTCTTCGGTCCCGACGGCAAGGTCATCAAGTCCGGTCTCCGTGGTGAAGAACTCGGCAAGACTCTCGCAGAATACCTTGACAAGTAGTAGAAGAGGCGACTACGCCGACATCTTTTTCGAGAACACCGACATCAGCAGCATGGTGCTGCAGGATGGGAAGGTCAGTCAGGCACAGCAAGTCTGCCTTCACGGTGCAGGCATTCGTGCCGTGAAAGGCACCGAGACAGCCTACGCCTACACGATGGATCTCAGCGAGGAAGGGCTGAAGAAGGCAGCAAAAGCTGTAGGCATAGCCCCCTCCCCGCTCCCCCTTTGGGGGAGTGCCTCATTTTCGCTGCCACTACAACACAGCGGCTTTGTGGCACTCCCCCAAAGGGGGAGCAGGGAGGGGGCTGAGACTTTTCGCCAGTTTCTCTTGAAGGCAGAGGCGAAAGCCTATGCCTTGGATCCTTCTATTATAAAGGTAAAAGCCTACGTCGCCCAGCGAATGCAGCAAGTGCAATACGCAGGAAGCGACGGCACCGCCTTCCATGACCTCCGTCCGCGCACAGCTCTCTCCGTGAGCATCGTCATGGAAAGAGGCGGACAAATGCAGATGGGCTACGCTTCCCGCATGATGCAAATGGGCGCGGACTTCTTCACGGAGGCAGTCATCGACGAGGTGGTGGGCGAAGCTGTGCGGCGAACCGACTTTCTCTTCACTGCCACACAGATAGAAGGTGGCGAGATGCCCGTCGTGATGGCTGCTGGAAGTAGCGGCATCTTGCTGCACGAAGCCATCGGCCATGCCTTCGAAGCCGACTTCATCCGCACGGGAGACAGCATCTTCACTGGCAGGATGGGACAAGAGATATGCCATCCGAGCATCACGATTGTCGATGACGGTACGCTCCCGAACGACGCCGGAATGCTTCGTTTCGACGATGAAGGCATCCCAGGACAAAGGACAGTCTTGGTCGAGAAGGGCAGGCTGAACAGCTTTCTCTACGACCGAATCAGCGCCCGTCACTTTGGAGTGAAGCCCACGGGCAACGGCAGGCGCGAGAGTTTCCGCTGTCCGCCCTTGCCACGAATGCGGTCAACCTACATGCTTCCGGGCGAGGCGAAGGAGGACGACATCATCCGAAGCGTCCGCCGAGGCATCTATGCCGAGTCGTTTACCAACGGACAGGTGCAAATCGGCGCAGGCGACTTCACCTTTTTCATGAAGACTGGTTGGCTCATCGAGAACGGCAAGCTGACCCGTCCTCTGCGCGACCTCAACATCATCGGCAACGGGCCCGAGGCGCTTCGGCACATCAGCATGGTGGGCGACACGCTTCGCATCGACCATAGTGCCAGCATGTGCGGCAAGGAAGGGCAGAAGGTGGCAGTCAGCCAAGGCTTGCCAACCGTGTTGATAGACAAGCTGACGGTGGGATAGAAGACCCCCTAACCCCCTTTAGGGGGAAAGTGAGAAGCGAAAAATGAAAAGTGAACAATTAAGAAGTAACAGTCCTCTCCCTCGAGGGAGCCATGAGGGAGTTCTCCCCCTAAAGGGGGTTGGGGGGTCTCTCTACTTCGCCGAGCAGGTCATCCGAAAGCTTCCTGCCAGCCTGGACTACAAGCTTGTCCTGTTGAAGAACCACGAGGACAACATCGTCCTGCGCGACGGAAAGCTGGAGAAGATGCTGCGTGCCACGTCGCTCTCACTTGCCATCAACCTTTACCTCGACGGGCGCGAAGGCTTCTTCTACACGAACAATCTGCAAGCGGACGCCGTGGAGTCGTTCATTCGCCAAGCCTTCGAGACCACCCGACTGCTAGAGCCTGACGAGTCGCGGATGCTGGCCGACCCCTCACGCTACTACAAAGGCGGCGGACCCGACCTGCAGAACTTCGATGCCTCGCTCTGCGAAATCGCCCCTGCAGAGAAGATAAAACTCCTCGAAGAAACGGCAAGAGAGGTGGAGGGAAAAGATAAACGCATCATCAGTATGCAGACGCGCTACGTCGACCGACAGCATGAGGCGCACTACCTCATCTCGAACGGCTTCGATGCCTGCGAGCAGAGTAGCTATTGCACGCTGACGAGCATCATCAGCGTGGAAGGCGAAAGCGGCCAGCACCCAATGGACGGATGGGGCGAGTCGCGCCTCTTCTTCCATCAGATGCCACGCCAAGGCATCGCCCAAACAGCTTTGCAACGGACGCTCAGGAAGATAGGACAACGGCCTGCACCCAGCGGCCGATACCGCATGATACTGGAGTCGCCGTGCGCCGGGAACTTCCTTCAGCCCCTTCTCACCGCGATGAACGGCCAGGCGTTGCAGCAAGACACATCGTTCTTCATCGGCAAACTTGGCGAACAAGTTGTGTCGCCACTGGTAAACCTTGTGGACGACCCGCTGCAAGTAGGCACGAGAGGGGCCGCTCTCTTCGACTACGACGGGGTGGCGACACAGCGGAGGGAGCTCTTCAAGGAAGGGCGACTGATGACTTATTTCATTGACACACCGATGTCGCGCAAGCTCGGAATGCCTCCCACGACGCAGGGAACGCACCGACTTATCATGGAGAGCTCAGAACCAGCCCCCTCCCCGCTCCCCCTTTGGGGGAGTGCCACAAAGCCGCTGTATAATGGCTGCGAGAATGAAGCACTCCCCCAAAGGGGGAGCGGGGAGGGGGCCCCTACCATCCTCGTCACCGATTTCAACGGAGGGAATTGCGACCCCGTGACGGGCAATTTCTCCTACGGCATCGAGGGTTTCCTCATGGAGGATGGCATCATCATCCAGCCCGTGAGCGGCATGAACATCACGGGCAATATGCTTGATGTCTGGCAGCGACTGGTGGCGGTGGCCGACGATGCCGACCCCTGGGAAGCAGAACTCATCCCGAGCCTCACGTTCGAGGACGTCGCTTTCAGCGGATGCTGAGCACTCGCAGCGTTCAGATTTTGTCAAAACTTTTCCCAAATGCACGCTCTCTGACGGCGTTTTTCCTTCGCTCTGGCACTTTTGTCCACCCGAGGCAAAAGACGCGCTCAAATCGAATTTCATGTAATATTCAATGAGTTATAACGGCAAGTTTTTTGAAAGCAAGCAAAGAAAGTACATACTTTCTACATATTTCAGACAAATAGCGCATGGTTTTGCATCAAAATCGACGTGTCACGACGGTCAACTTCTCAAGAGTAATTTGCAAACTACTCGTGTTTAGTTTGCCGATTAAACACGTGTAGTTTGGTAACGCTCCACGCGAAAAGACCGAACTCCACGTTTTTCGTCACATTTTCTGTCAAGGATTTTTACAGGTTGACATTGCCCGTTATGGGAAACGACCCACTCGCCCAGTAGGGACGCGCCGTGGCGCGTCCGCATTCACCGCGAAGGTACATCGGACGAAAATGCGGCGTGGATGGCGGACGCGCCACAGCGCGTCCCTACAAGCAAAACAGGTCACGGCACATTATATATGCGAGAAAATGCCCGATTTCCTTTGTGGTTTTGACGAAAAACCGTAACTTTGCATACGGAAACACGCAAACAAGTCTGAGATGAGCACCAGGCGCGAGAGATCAAAGCAACAGAAGACGCAAGAGGCCAACCAGCAGGAAACAGCCGAAAACACGCTGCATCCCATACCGAACCAGCGGAGGGAGAAGCTGGCCAACTACCTGATAGATGTATCAAAGTACATTCTTACTGGTGTTGTCATCACGTCTCTGTTCAACGATGTCTCAAACAAGATGATTGTTTACCTCATTGGATTGGCAGCCGTGTTCTCAACGTTGATATTAGGACTATCGCTCACAAGCAAAAGAAAGGACGTATAAGATGGGAATGTATTTAGTTGGACTCTTTGTAGTCGTGCCGTGTGTAATAGCCATCATCTATCTCTACACGCCCAAGGGTAAAGAGTGGCGAAGGATGAACGGCCTGCTCTGAACGGCCGACACTCAAGCCTGCCTGCCTGTGTTTCTGCTGCCTCGGCCGGCCGTGAGCCGCAATAAGAAGCGGCGAAGCCAACGCGCTCTGCACAAGACACACGAGCGTTTGTCACAATACGACCGAAAGCTTTATACCACAAATTGCACGAATCACACAAATTTTCAAGTGACAACAGTCAGCAGTTGAACTTTTCGTGCAGTTCGTGCAATTCGCAGTTTAGGACATAAAAGAGCGGCTGTCCGTTTCCTTTTACGAGGCTCCCGTGTCTGCTGAAGCAAGCCTATCGCATATCTTCGTCGATGAATCGGAGCGGAAGCAACGGACTGATGCCGTCGGAGACAAGGGTGCCTTCGGTGCCGTAGAGCAGGATGCGGACTGGCGTTCCGTAGCGTTCCTCCACTCCCGAAATGACTTGTCGGCAGGCGCCGCACGGAGAGATGGGCTGCGCAAGGTATTGCCTGCCCTTTCTTGCCGCGATGGCAAGGGCGGTGACAGGCACGTCGGGATGCTGCGCGCCTGCGGCAAAGAGTGCGGTACGCTCGGCACAAAGGCCCGACGGATAGGCAGCGTTCTCCTGATTGGCACCGACTACGATGGTTCCGTCCTGCAACCGGGCGGCTGCACCGACGCGAAACTTGCTGTACGGCGCGTAGCTGCCTTCGGTGGCTCGCTTGGCGGCTTCCACCAGTTCGAGGTCATCTTTGCTCAATTCCGAAGGCTCATAGATGTGTACGAGCGTTTCAATCTTATACTCTTTCATGCCAAAATCGTTGAACTTTGAACTTTGAACATTGAACTTTAAGTCAATACGGCACAAAGTTACGAATAAATTTTCAATCTTCAATACATAATGTTCAATAAATTTTGTACCTTTGCGCCCGTATTATGAAAAAGCACATCCTTCTCCTTCTATTGTTCTTTGCCCAATGGTCAATGTTCAACGTGCGATGTTCAATGGCTTGGGCTCAGCGAACGAACCAGGCTTACTGGACCTACATCGACCGTTACAAGGACTGGGCAATCGAGCAGATGCACCAATATGGCATCCCTGCGAGCATCACTTTGGCACAAGGTATGCTCGAGAGCAACGCGGGTCGAAGCCGTCTGGCCATCGAGGCCAACAACCACTTCGGCATTAAAGTGGGCAGCACATGGACGGGACCTTACGTCGTGA
Source organism: uncultured Prevotellaceae bacterium (assembly GCA_947166305.1). Lineage (GTDB taxonomy): Bacteria > Bacteroidota > Bacteroidia > Bacteroidales > Bacteroidaceae > Physcousia. The sequence goes on from CAMVDV010000051.1 coordinate 9,797, forward strand.
AAAGCGACGACCGGCCCGACGACCGCTTCCGCAAGTACAGAAGCGCCCGCGAGAGTTTCATCGATCATTCTGAGTTTCTGCAACAGAAACGCTATCAAGGACTCTATCGCCTCAGCCGTACCGACTACAAAGCCTGGGCCAGGGGACTCAAAGCCGCAGGCTACGCCACCAATCCAAACTATGCCGATGCCTTGATTCGCGTCATCGAGATGTACAACCTCCATCAGTTCGACACTGGTAAGGGCCAGAAGGCAAAGGCACCGCAAAGCGTCGAAAACAGCCACGGCACAGATGAGTTCTGGCAACGACACGTTGTATATAAGAACAACAAAAACCTCTTCATCGTCGTCGAGGTGGGCGACGACATGGCAACCATCAGCAAGAAGACAGGCCTGAGCCTCAGGAAACTCTACAAGTACAACGACCTTCCGCGCGATTATGCCCCGACTGCAGGCGACATCATCTACCTCAAGAAGAAGCGCAAATGCGCATCGCGCGAGTTCCGGAAACAGCCTATTCACATCGTCGAAGCTAATCAGAGCCTCTTCGACATAGCACAACTCTACGGCATCCGCCTGGAGTCGCTCTGCAAGCTCAACGGATGGGAAGAACCCCAGGCTGTGCAAGTGGGAGAGATACTGAGGATAAGATAGAAGCTATAGAAACTATAGAAACTATTGAAGCTATAGAAACTATAGAAACTATTGAAGCTATAGAGACTATAGAAACTATAGAAACTATAGAGACTATAGAAACCATAGAAAAGAAACTAAAAAACAATTGAATATGCCAAGCGAAAAGCAGGAGAAGCCGCTGAGCATCTTCCGAAGTGTGCCTAAGTGGCAGGACTTGCATTTCTATCAGAAGTCTGAGGTGCTGTATCAGATGACGGTTGTGTTCTGCGAGCGCTTCCTGCCTAAACACGGCGACCGTACTGTTGACCAGATGGTACAAGCTGCCCGCTCCGGTAAGCAGAACATCGTCGAAGGCTCGGAGGATGGCAAGACTTCTACGGCTATGGAGGTCAACCTGCTGAACGTGGCTCGTGCCAGCATCGGAGAGCTGCGACAGGACTATGATGACTTCCTCAAAGCCCGCCATCTGAAGGTATGGTCTCCTGCCGATGAGCGTTTCCAGCCCATGCAGGACTTCACCAAAGCACACAACGCCCTCGGCGACTACGAAGACTACTTTCAGCACTGGACTGCAGAGGAGATGGCGAATGTCGGTCTGACGTTGTGCTATCAGGTTGATGCCATGATGAACAGATACATGAAAGGCGTTGAAGACGTCTTCATCAAGGAAGGCGGAGTGAAAGAGCGTATGCATAAGGCCCGCACAGACTATCGTCGGCAGCAGGACGAGCATCTAGCCGAGCTGGAGCACATGGTTCCCCTGCTCCAACAACAGCTTGCTTCAGCCCAGCAAGAAGCAACCCATTGGCAGCACGCCTACGACGACCTGAAGCAACGCGCCCTCAAAGCCTACAACCAGCAGCAAGAGGAAATAAAAGAGCTGAAAAGAAGGCTGGGAGAGCTATAGAAACTATAGAGGCTATAGAAGCTATAGAAGCTATAGAAGCTATAGAAGCTATAGAAGCTATAGAAACCATAGAAACTATAGCACCTATAGCCCTAAGGAAGAAACTTTAACAGTAAAGCTATGATAACATTATCCAATATCGCCGTACAATTCGGCAAGCGTGTCCTCTACAAGGACGTCAACATGAAGTTCACCAGCGGCAACATCTACGGCATCATCGGTGCAAACGGAGCCGGCAAGTCAACACTTCTGAAAGCCATCAGCGGCGAACTCGAGCCGACAAAAGGCACTGTCGAGCTCGGACCGGGCGAGAGACTCTCCGTCCTCTCACAGGATCACTTCCAATACGACCAGGAAACCGTGCTCAACACCGTCCTCATGGGCCACACCACGATGTGGGAAGTCATGAAGGAACGCGAGGCACTCTACTCGAAAGCCGACTTCTCGGACGAGGACGGCATACGCGTGGCTGAGCTGGAAGACAAGTTTGCCGAGATGGGAGGCTACGAGGCGGAGAGCGACGCCGCAGCCCTGCTCTCCGGACTTGGCATCAAGGAAGCCAAGCACAACCAGCTCATGGGCGAGCTCTCGGGCAAGGAAAAGGTGCGCGTCATGCTGGCAAAAGCACTCTTCGGCAACCCAGACAACCTGCTTCTCGACGAGCCAACTAACGATCTTGACCTTGACACCGTGCAATGGCTCGAGCAATACTTGAGCGAGTTTGAACATACAGTTCTCGTCGTCAGCCACGACCGTCACTTCCTCGACTGCGTCTGCACGCACACCGTCGATATTGACTTCGGCAAAGTCACCATGTTCGCCGGCAACTACAGCTTCTGGTATCAGAGCTCGCAGCTTGCGCTCCGTCAGGCTCAGAACCAGAAGGCGAAGGCCGACGAAAAGCGGAAAGAGCTGGAAGAGTTCATCCGTCGCTTCTCTGCCAACGTGGCGAAGAGCAAGCAGACCACAAGCAGAAAGAAGATGCTCGAAAAGCTAAACGTCGAAGAAATCAAGCCTTCGACACGCAAATACCCGGGCATCATCTTCCAGATGGACCGCGAGCCCGGCAATCAAATCCTCGAAGTGGAGGGTCTGAAGGCAGTCGCCGAAGACGGCACAGTGCTCTTCCAGGACGTCAGCTTCACGGTGGAAAAGGGCGACAAGGTGGTCTTCCTCAGCCGCGACCCGCGTGCCATGACCGCGCTCTTCGAGATAATCAACGGCAACCGTCAAGCGCAAGCAGGCACTTTCTCCTGGGGCATCACCATCACCACTGCCTATCTGCCGCTCGACAACACTGAGTTCTTCCAGAGCAACCTCAATCTTGTGGACTGGCTCAGCCAGTTCGGTGAAGGAAACGAAGTCTATTTCAAAGCCTTCCTGGGCCGTATGTTGTTCTCCGGAGAGGAAGTGCTGAAGAAGGTGAACGTGCTTAGCGGCGGCGAGAAGATGCGTTGCATGATAGCCCGTATGCAGCTCAAGAACGCCAACTGCCTCATTCTCGACACCCCCACGAACCATCTCGATCTGGAGAGCATCCAAGCCTTCAACAACAACCTCAAGCTGTTCAAAGGCAATATCCTTTTTGCCAGTCACGACCACGAGTTCATTCAGACCGTTGCCACGCGCATCATAGAACTCACGCCCAACGGCACCATCGACAAGCTCATGGACTATGATGACTACATCTCGAGCGATGCCATCCGCGAGCAGAAGGACAAGATGTACGGACAGAACTAAATGTAGCAATCAAAGGCAGCAGCAGCACACCCGACGTGCCACTGCTGCCTTTTTTCTTCTCGACACATGAAAAGATGGCAATTTATTAGTGCATAATCGGTCTTTTACTACTTAGTAAATTGCCATTTACCAATGGATAAATCGGATGTTTTGCGAATAGAGAGATGAAACCACTCATCGTCATATTGCCTTTGTCGCTTATGTTTTTCTCTTCGTGCGGTTCAGGTCGTCCCGGCAAAAGGGTTACGGCAGAAAGCGCCTTCAAGGGAATAAGTAACTACTGTCATGAAGCCTATGACTGGAGTGCCGCCAAGGAAAACCCCTCCATCATGGCTGTCGAGATGGTGGCAGAATCGGATTCAACGTATGAAGTGATGTTCCGAAGTTACACGGGAGCAACGGTTCATTTCTATGTTGACAAGGAAACTGGCAACACAAAGATGGTGGAGGAAGTGCCTATTCTTAATATAGAAAATGAAGCGGGAACAATCAATCTGTTTGATTACTTGGAGAAGAATTAGAAAGAAAGAGAAACCACATATCAGATACATTCCAATTTGCAGACAACGAACAGAATCATATATCCATGAAGAAAGTAAAGATTACCATCCTCAAGACGATGCTGAATGAGGACTTGGCGAAAGAATATGGCATCCGTGGGCTGAAAGCCTGCCCCATGATGAAGGTGGGCGATGTGTTTTATGCTGACTACGCAAAGCCAGAGGGTTTCTGCGACGAGGCATGGAAAGCCATCTACCAATATGTGTTCGCCTTGGCACATGGTGCAGACAAAGGGCTGTTCTACTATGGTGACTGGATAAAGGAACCTGGCGTCGCCATTGTCAGCTGCAATGATGGCCTGCGCCCTGTCATCATGAAGCTTGAAGCAACTGACGAGGAAGCCAAGATTGAATATACACCAATTGAGAGATAAATCGGAATCTATGCGTGAAGTTAATCCAAAAGACACCTGCCGTGCCCAAGCCTTTGAACTGTGGATGAAGGCTCCCAACCCGATGGTCACATTCTTCAAGACGATTGATGTTACACGCTTGGTAAGAATAAGCCGGAAGAAGGGGTGCAAGTTCAACATGCTGCTGGACTGGTGTATCGGCAAAGCCGCTTCTTCCGTCAAAGAGTTCTATCTCCTGCCTGTCGGCGACAAGCTGATGCAGTACGACCATCTTGCTGTCAATACCATCGTCAGGAACAAAGAGGGCGAGGTTTCTTCTTGTGACATACTCTTCACCGAAGACATCGAAATGTTCAGTCAGCAGTACATGGAATACACACTGAAGGTTGCTGAAAGTTGTGCTGACAGGGACCTGTCGGATGAATGTATGGTTATTGGCACATCGGCCATTATAGATACTGAGATTGACGGAGCCGTTGGCATGAATAGTGGGATATTCAATAACCCGTTTATGATTTGGGGACGATACAGAAAGAGGTTGTTCCGATACGAACTTCCTATATCCTTCCAGTTCCACCATACGCAGATGGACGGTGCTCACGCAGGAAAGTTCCTGTCCAATCTGCAAGAAGAGATAAATCGACTCTACAAGTAAATTAGAGGCAGCAAGGAGAAGACAACCTCACACCACGCTACTCATAATGGCGTGAATTTGGAGTGCAAAGTCATGGTAAGGCAAACAGGTATGTATATATACACTATGAGAATAAGAAAAGAGAACTGAACCTGTGCCGAACGAGAACAAAGCTCGATATGACCCGGAATTCAATTCTCTTATTCTGATGCAAAGGTACAAAAAAATCCGTTACCTCCAAATAAAGTAGCAGTTTTTTTTATTTTATGCTTCATTTTCCCCCCGGTTCTGGAGGGCTGAGGGGATGCCCGCAAGGTGATTAGTTTGCCAACTAAACGTGATTAGTTCTCCAACTAAACATGATTAGTTTGCCAAATGCACGTGAGAAGTTTGTTAATTTCACACGAGAAGTTTGTTAATTTCATGTGAGTAGTTTGCCAACTATTCATGGTTAGTTTTCAGAACGTCACAGACTTCTTTGTCACATAAGCCGTCCAATCATGCCCCGGGCGGCTTTTTCATAACTTTACTTTGCTGTCTCGATAAATTGTCGTACCTTTGCTGTCAGATAAATCGGAATTTATGTAGTTTTTTCATTCGTTTGTTGTCTAACGGGTAAGAACGAATAAGAAATGGAAACAAAAGAGCAAAGATTTTCAAGAGTCGTTGAAGAATTTAAGCGGACAATCTATACGGTCTGCTATATGTTCTCCAAGGATGAAGACGAGGTGAATGACCTGTTTCAGGAGATCCTGATCAGACTCTGGCAGGGATTTGATTCCTTCGAGGGGAAAAGTGATATCAAGACGTGGATCTACCGCGTCAGCCTCAACTTCTGTCTCAATTATGACAAGAAGCAG
>CAMVDV010000052.1 GCA_947166305.1 uncultured Prevotellaceae bacterium
GGCGGCTTTTTCTATACTACTATATAAACTTGCCAACGCAATTCGGGGATGAACCTGTTTTTTGCAGTCCGTGGCGGCATCTTCGCCTTGCTTTCAGGTCATTATGGCTTGCTTCGTGACATTCTGTCGCATCCTGCGGCGCTTGCATCCACCGCAGGAGACGGCAGGAAAGACTCGGCACGCTCTTTGTCGGAAAAGAAAGTGAAAGGAGAAAACTAACTATGACACAGTACAATCAAAACCAAAAAGAGGAGAAGTGCCTGGAGAAGTATGCACGAAACCTCGTGGAGGAAGCCCGCAAGGGTAAGCTCGACCCCGTCATCGGACGCGATGACGAGATACGCCGCGTGCTGCAAATCCTCTCCCGAAGAACGAAGAACAATCCCATCCTCATCGGTGAGCCCGGCACCGGCAAAACGGCTATCGTGGAAGGACTTGCACACAGAATACTCCGTGGCGACGTGCCCGAGAACCTGAAGAACAAGCAACTCTACAGCCTCGACATGGGTGCGCTCGTGGCAGGCGCCATGTATAAAGGTGAGTTTGAGGAAAGACTGAAAGGCGTCGTACGCGAGGTGACAGAGTCGGACGGCGGCATCATCCTCTTCATCGACGAGATACATACACTCGTCGGTGCAGGCAGAGGCGACGGCGCAATGGATGCTGCCAACATACTGAAGCCTGCCCTGGCGCGCGGCGAAATGCGGAGCATCGGTGCCACCACGCTCGACGAGTACCAGAAATACTTCGAGAAGGACAAGGCTCTGGAGCGCAGGTTCCAGACTGTTATGGTGGACGAACCCGACATTCTCTCGAGCATCAGCATCCTGCGAGGCCTGAAAGAACGCTACGAAAACCATCACAAAGTGCGCATCCAGGACGATGCCGTCATCGCTGCAGTACAGCTTTCCAGTCGCTACATCACCGAACGTTTCCTTCCCGACAAGGCCATCGACCTCATGGACGAAGCGGCTGCCAAGCTCCGCATGGAGCGAGACTCCGTGCCCGAAGAGCTCGACGAAATCACACGCCGGCTGGGACAGCTCGAGATAGAACGTGAAGCCATCCGCCGAGAGACGTCGTCCGACAGCGAGACTGGCAAGCTGAAAGCTCTCGAAAAGGAGATAGCCGAACTCCGCCAACAGGAGAACAAGATGCGACAGCAATGGGAAAACGAGAAACAGCAGGCAGACAAAATCCAAGCCATCAAGGACAACATGCAGCGACTCAGGCAAGAAGCAGAGCAGGCAGAACGTGACGGCGACTACGCCAAAGTGGCAGAAATCCGCTACTCTAAACTGCCTGACTTCGACAAGCAACTTGCTGCGCTCTCCGCTTCTGCGGACAATGGTGCCGGACGCCTCCTGCGCGACGAGGTGACGGCCGACGACATTGCCGACGTCGTAAGCCGCTGGACAGGCATCCCTGTCTCGAAGATGCAGACCAGCGAGACCGAGAAGTTGCTCCACCTGGAAGAAGAACTTCACCGACGCGTAGTAGGTCAGGAGCAAGCCATCGCTGCCGTGGCAGGCGCCGTGCGCAGGAGTCGCGCCGGACTTCAAGACCCTAAGCGCCCCATCGGCTCGTTCATCTTCCTCGGCTCAACAGGTGTGGGAAAGACAGAACTGGCAAAGGCATTGGCAGAGTATCTCTTCGACGACGAGTCGATGATGACGCGTATCGACATGAGCGAATACCAGGAGAAATTCAGCGTGACACGCCTCATCGGTGCGCCTCCAGGGTACGTCGGCTACGACGAAGGCGGTCAGCTCACCGAAGCCGTGCGTCGCAAACCCTATCAGGTAGTGCTCTTCGACGAGATTGAAAAGGCACACCCCGATGTCTTCAACACCTTGCTACAGGTGCTCGACGACGGACGGCTCACCGACTCGAAAGGCCGAACCGTCAACTTCAAGAACACCATCATCATCATGACAAGCAACCTGATTGCCTCGCCCGACCTTTCGAAGAAGGAAGAAGACGTCAGAGACTTGCTCATACAGCGTGGCATCCGACCCGAATTCCTCAATCGTATCGACGAAATCATCGTCTTCCAACCCCTGAACTGGGGCGAAGTGAAACAGATAGTCCGCTTGCAGATACAAGGCATCCAAAAGATGCTCCGCGAGAACGGCATTACCTTGGACATCACCGACGAAGCAATCGACCTGCTCGCCAACGAGGGTTACGACCCGGAATTCGGTGCACGACCCGTCAAACGTGCCATACAAAGACTGCTTCTCGACGACCTTTCCAAAGCACTCCTTGCAGGAAAAGTCGACAGGAACCGCCCCATCAAAGTGGATGCAAAAGACGGGAAACTGACGATGGAATAAAAAAGAGGAAGACTCAACAACTGGGACGCATCGTCTCGACTCTGCTTCAGCAAACGCTGTCGGAGTCCGAGACGATGCGTCCGTCTTTCATGCAAATCTTTCGGTCGGCAAGGTCGGCCAGCTGCTCGTCGTGCGTAACGATGACGAAAGTCTGTCCCATACGGTCGCGAAGGTCGAGGAAAAGGCGGTGAAGCTCCTGCTTGTTCTGCGAATCGAGCGAGCCGCTCGGCTCATCGGCAAAGACGACATCGGGCTTTCCTGCAAGCGCCCTGGCCACGGCCACACGTTGTTTCTCGCCGCCCGAAAGCTCGCTTGGCTTGTGCGAAGCACGCTCGCTAAGCCCCATGAACGCCAGAAGTTCATCGGCACGCTGCCTTGCCTCGCGCCTCGATATGCCTCTGATGAGCAAAGGCATCATGACATTTTCCTCCGCAGTAAACTCGGGCAGAAGCTGATGAAACTGAAAGACGAAGCCGATATGCTGGCCTCGGAAAGCAGAACGCTTGGCATCGCTCAGCTTCATGACGTCCACGCCGTCGATGATGACACTGCCGGAATCGGCTCGGTCGAGCGTTCCCATGATTTGCAGAAGCGTGGTCTTGCCTGCTCCGCTTGCGCCTACGATGCTGACTATCTTGCCTCGCTCGATGTCGAGGTCGATGCCTTTGAGCACTTCCAGACTGCCAAAACTCTTATGTATGTCACGAACTTGTATCATATAAGGGAAAAGTGAATAGTGAAAAGTGATTAATTTGCTGCCGCCTTTGTTCTCTCCTTAAGGGGGTAAATCCAAGCGAAGACTCCCTCTCTTTAAGGGAGGGCGGGGGTGGGCCTTCCAACAATCTTCCGATATCTGCCCTCGCCATCGGAGATGATATAGATGCCGCAAGGCAACTTGCCGTTTTGCCATTTGGCATTAAGTGCTTGGCCGCTAAGATTAAAGCATTTACTATTTGACGATTTGCTATTTACGATTTCATTCCAACTGAAGGGAGATGAGGATTCTCTTGGGGAAACTATGCCATCGGCGTGCGCGAGGAGGTACTCCAATCCTGCTTCGGCATCAATTTCACCATAGCCCCAAAGGTTGTTGGGACAAGGAAGCTCGGGGTCGAGACGCCGACAGGTTGCCTCGAAGACCTCGAGGACTTGCTCCTTGGAAAGCGTAGGCACGGCCTGCATCCACTGCGCTATGATGCCTGTCACGATGGGACAAGCCATGCTTGTGCCGCTCTGCACGACCCATGAGTAGTTACGGCCTTGCCATGAGAAACGGCTTATGTCGAAATCTTTCATGTAGTCGTCGGGATTCATCTCTGTGTAGAAGCTGTTGAAGCCTGCCACAATGTTCGAGCCAGGCGCAACGACATCGGGCTTGGTTAGCCCTGCAAGCGTCGGACCGATGCTACTATATATAGATATGTTGCCGCCGCTGCCACGGTCGTACTTGTTCCACAATCCGTCGGCATTGAAGAATCCTGTCCTGTAAGACGTCGCGCCGACACAGATGACGCTGCCATTCGAACTTGGGAAGTTGATGTTGTGCGTCGACTCCGCGTCCATATAGTCGGGATACGACTCACTATTCAGCAAATAGCCTTTCTGCTGAAAGACTTCCACCTCAGACTCCTTTCCGCTGATGCCTATTGCTACTTTCACAGACGAAAGCACTCCGCTGCCAATCTTGGCGATGACGACGTCCGTGACAAGCTGACTTTCGTCGTAGCAACACGGATAGCAGCCAAAGGTGAGCTTGTAGGTGAGGTTTCCTGCCTGAACTGTGTCAATCAAGAGGCTGTCCTCCGTGGCAAGGATGTCGGCAAGAGGCAACGTGTAGTTGAGATGCGTTTCTGTAGGCGAACGCATGAAGTCGAGATGAATGGAGAAGTCGCCTCGACTGCGCAGCATCATATAAGAAGTCGTACTCTGAGGCAAGATGAGGGCTGCTACACGCTCTTTGCCTCTGGGTTTCTTCATGTAAGTTCCGTAGAGCTGATTGTTGCCGGCAGAAGAACAAATCAAACGACCCGGGCGAACCAAGCTGTCCAACACCGCACCGAAGAGCTGTGCCTCGCCATAGAGATCCTCGTGGGAACCTTCGCTGAAGTTGATGACACAAGGCTTTCCCACCTTGTCGGCATAACGGAAGATGTAGTCGAAGCCAAGCAGGTCGGCCACAGCACCATAGAACTCCCAAAGCGAGTCGGGAACGAGTTCCTTGTCGTCGGAAACTGCGTTGGACACAAGACAGATGTCGGCTTCGGGAGCCATGCCGATATAAGGCGAGTCGAAACCACTGCCGGCTGCCGTGCTGGCTGTGTGGGAACCATGGAACTGCAAACGGCTGTCCGACGAGCAAGCCTTCTGCAAGATGCTTTCCCGGCTCGTGTAGGCAGCGCCGACGGGAAGCCCTTCTACTTCACTTGCCCCGGCTTCCTGTCCTTCAAAATCGAGCATATCCCAGAAAGAGCGGACGCGATAGTCGCTAAGGTCGCGGGTGTAGAAAGAAGGGTTGGTCAAGTCGAAGCCAATGTCCATCACTCCCACCACAACGCCCTTGCCCGTGTAGGCCGAGCGATGTGGAGTAGGACTTCGCAGCACGTCGGAATGGGTGATGATGGCAGCGGTGTCGGTCTGAGCATCGCACGCTCTGCCGCTTTCGATGCGCGTCACTTCCCGACACGCCGAGAGGGAGGCAAGCTCTCGCTTGGGGACGCTGACTGCATGGATGTTTCCCCAATGGGCATAGCAGCGGCAATCGTGCCGGCGAAGTGCTTCCTCGCTGTCGGATTGCACGAGGACGAGCATCCTCGGCGAACTCTGCTCCTTGGCTTTTGCCCTACGGCTCTGGCCGTTTGCGCCCATGTCTTGCAAGACAGCAAAGCGCACCATGGGCGACATCTTGCTGAAGCATGGGCGCTGAGCCACGGCGAGAAGCGGCAGAAGCAAGGCGAGGAGCAGCATGGACGACCGGCGTGCCGTGAAGAAAAGGCGGCGGAGCCAGCCTCCAAGCGAGCGTGGCTGACGCTGAACGGCCGTACCGTTCGGGGTGAAGACGGAGATGCTTTCCTGCGGTTCGCCCCACTGGTCGGGGAAAAGAAGCATGACGCTCGTGTGGCTGAAGTAGCGACGTATGAGCATAGGCAACTCCTCGAACTGGTTTTGGTAAGAGATGAATCCCGGACGGGCAGTGACGGCTATGAGCATACAGCTCAGGTCAAGCTCGTTCTGGAGGTTGAGGAACTGCGTCCAGCGGTTCATTTCTGTGTAATGCGAACGCACATGACTGTGCTTTTGCTCCATATATCCTTTTATATATGGCAAGGTATCTGCATGGGCATGATATTCCAAATGGCAATCCAGCTCTTCCCCGATGCGGCAAATGTGCTCGAGCCACTTGTAGAAGCCCACTTCGTATTCAGCTTTCTGCGGTACGACGATGGCGACACGGCGGATGGTGCCTGGCGGAACGATGCTCCTCACGGCCATCACCTCGCGGTGCGTTCCGTTCACCACGTTGTCGATGACAGTGCCAAGCGACGACTTCGGCATCCCCGACGTCCTGTCGTTGAGGCAGACGATGACTTCGCCGCAGTCATATTCGCTCATGGTGTGGAGGATGCCGCCTGCTATGTTTGTGCTCATGCGGTTGAGCACTGCCATGGGAACGTCGGCGGCGGCGGCTATCATCTGCGCCTTCTCGAGCAGCAGGCGTCCGCGACGGTGGCTGTTGACGCTGTCCTTGTCGTTGCCATCGTATGCGACGGAGAGTCCCATCAGGCTGTCGGGGATGAAAGGATTGCGGATGAGTATGGCAAGCTGCGTCATCACATCGACGTTATCCTCCTGGCTGTAGGTGATGAGGCATTTGCCGTGATAGGAACCACGGTTGTCCTCGAGCGACGTATCGCTCAGGGCAAGGCGCTTGGCTCCCCGGCTTGTGGCAAAACCACTGATGAGGCAGCTGAAGAAGATGAGCATGACTGTGGCTCCAAGCACCTCGGCATCGATGAGATGGACCTCGGGGGCCGTGCCGATGGTGACGATGGCGAGTGCTCCGGCGGCATGGGCATTGGTCAGGCCGAACATGAGCCACATGCTGTTCCTCCCCTCTCCTATCCTCCACGCCGCGATGGCTGAGGCCAGGAACTTAGAGAGTGTGCCGGTGAGCACCATCACGGCCACGAGCCAAAGCGTCTGGGGATGGCGGAAGAGGATGCCGAGGTCGATGATCATGCCGATGCCGATGAGGAAGTAAGGGATGAAGAGTGCGTTGCCCACGAACTCGAGCCGCGACATCAAGGGGCTGGTCTTTGGAATGAGACGATTGACGATGAGGCCGGCAAGGAATGCACCGAGCAGACCCTCGAGGCCGACCATCTTTGCCAGCGACGCGCTGAGAAAGACGATGGCGAGAATGAAGATGAACTGCATGACGCCGTCCTCGTAGCGACGGAGGAACCAGCGTCCCATCTTGGGGAACGCGATGATGGCGAAGGCGACATAGAGGGCGCACCGCAAGGCGAAGAACAGCCAGGTGAGCCACGACGTGTCGGGCCGCTGTGCACCCACCACCACTGCCAGCACGACCAGGGCGGCGAGAAGGGCAACGGCAGTGGCTACCACGCTGACCACTACGGCCTTGTGGCGGTTCAGTCCGTAGCGACCCACGACAGGGTACGTGACGAGCGTATGGCTGGCATAGATGCAGGCGAGCAGGACAGCGGTGGGCAGGCTGAGACCCAGCAGCCAGACGCTGGAAGCGATGCCGAGGGCAAAGGGAATGGCGAAGGTGAGCAGGCCGAAGCGCAGGCCGTCGCGCCCGTGACGGTCCACGCTTCCCACCTCAAGCTCAAGGCCGGCCAGGAACATGATGTAGTAGATGCCCACCTGACCGAAGAGCTCGAAGGAGCTGTCGTAAGCAAGGAGATTGAAGCCATACTGCCCCACGAGGATGCCAGCCACGATGAGTCCGATGACGGGAGGCACTCTCATCTGCCTGAGAAGCAACGGCGCGAACAGGATGATGCCGAGCACCACCGAGAAGATCCACGTGGGGTCGGTGATGAGAGCCGATGCGGCCAAAGGCATTGCCAGGGCGGGATGAAGCATGACAGATTACTTCGTTTTGGGTCTAAATCTGCACAAAGATACACTTTTTTCAACATATTCTTGCCTCTTGTGCCACATTATTATAGAAAATGTGTAATTTTGCAGACGAAAACACTATAGACTAAGGTATAAAGATATTATGAGAGTAGCAATTGTAGGTGCAAGTGGTGCCGTGGGACAGGAGTTCCTGCGCGTACTCGACGAGAGAAACTTTCCTATCGACGAACTTCTTTTGTTCGGCAGCCAGCGCAGTGCGGGACGGAAATACACGTTCCGCGGCAAGGAGATAGAAGTGAAGCTGTTGCAACACAACGACGACTTCCGTGGCGTTGACATTGCCTTCACCAGTGCAGGAGGCGGCACGAGCAAGGAGTTTGCCGAGACCATCACGAAGCACGGTACCGTGATGATAGACAACTCCAGCGCGTTCCGCATGGACGAGGACGTGCCCCTGGTGGTGCCTGAGTGCAACGCCGAGGACGCACTGTGCCGTCCGCGCGGCATCATAGCCAACCCCAACTGCACCACCATCATGATGGTTGTGGCGCTGCAGGCACTGGAGAACCTGTCGCACATCCGTCGCGTTCACGTTGCCAGCTACCAGGCTGCCAGCGGAGCAGGTGCGGCTGCTATGGCCGAACTCTATGAGCAATACCGGCAAGTGCTTGCAGGAGAGAAGCCAACGGTCGAGAAGTTTGCCTATCAGCTCGCCTTCAACGTCATCCCGCAGATTGATGTCTTCTGCGACAACGGCTACACGAAGGAGGAGATGAAGATGTACAACGAGACTAAGAAAATCATGCACACCGACTGCGAGGTGAGCGCCATGTGCGTGCGCGTCCCCAGCCTCCGCTGCCACAGCGAAAGCGTCTGGGCCGAGACGGAGCGTCCCGTCAGCGTCGAAGAGTTCCAGCAGGCCGTGCGCCAGGGCAAGGGGTTGCAGTTGGAAGACGACCCAAATTTGACAATTTCACAATTGCACAATTGCACAAACGACAAATCGTCAAATTGTAAATCGTCAAATTGTCAAATGCCTTACCCCATGCCTCTCTTCCACGAGGGCTGCGACGATGTCTTCGTAGGCCGCGTCCGCAAGGATCTTGCCAATCCCAACGGCATCACATTCTGGCTCGTGAGCGACCAGATAAAGAAGGGTGCCGCACTCAACGCCGTGCAGATTGCAGAATACCTCATCAGCGTGGGCAACATCAAATAAGGCTAATAGGCCCTATTAGCCCTATCCTGCCCATCATCTCCCTCTGACAGAATGTAAGCAAAACCGACGTTTTGCTTACATTCCTTTTTTTGTGCCTTCGCTCAGGAGCCACGATTTTCCCTCCAACCTCACTTTTCTACCCCAGACGGAAAACAAGGCCTCAAATCGAAAGCCATTTTCCAACAAACTGAATTTCAAGGAACAAATTCCAGTTCCCCGCTTTCTGATTCCATTTCCAAAGCGTCCTTTTGCAAACTCCGCTTTACAAAATCCGCACCTTTTGCCCGTTTTTGCACACTTTTCTGCCTTCGGAATTCACGCTCGCGGCACGCCTCGTTTCCAAACACTCCACAGGGTTTTCGCCAACACACAGTGGAGTGTTTTCAATCGCCCCACGGAGTGTTGCCGAAAACCCCGTCCAGAGAGCCCAAAAACTCCACTTTCCGATGTGTGCAAAAACTGACACTTTGCACGGATTTTCCGCAAGATTGCTTTCATTTTGAAAAACAGGTCCGTCAGTCGGGGCAAGGGCATCTCCACACGATGCGAGAATGGCAAAACAACAGGCAGAGAGGTCAAAAACCACGCATAAGGCGATTTTTTTTGCCCCGACACTTGCAACTTATTATAATAATATGTAAATTTGGGGCAAAATAACATCAATTAACCCTATTTATTAACTAAATCATTACAAGTATGAAGAAACAATTATTAACTCTTGCATCGCTTGTCTTCGGCTTTGGCCAGCTCATGGCCGACACCGCCACATTCGATGCAGCAGCGCTCTACCAGTCGCTTGGTGCGGCCGCTACGGGCGTAAACGTAAGTCTGCCTTACACATGGAAGGCAAGCGGCAGCACCGTCTCCGTTGTCATCAACGGCACGAGCGGAACACAAACCATCGCTGCCAACAGCATCACATTCAGAAGCGGCAAGTCCTTCACGGTGACAGCTAAGACAGGCACCGTCATCAACAAGATTACCATTGCCGCCACCAATGCAACCGCAGCAGGCAGAGGCTCTGTCGACACTGGCACCTACACCACAAGCAGCGCCACAGGCACATGGACCCCTGCGGAAGGCACATCTCCCTCCGAGGTCACCTTCACCGCAACAGCCAACTCTTTCATCGTGAAGACCATCACCGTGGACTACACAGTGAACGAGGCACCGGTGGCAGAGCCTTTGGTAGGTCCCTTCGAGGCAACACCTATCGAAAACATCTCCGGCTACGACGGCAACAAGCCCTATGTCTTCGACAAGAGCTCGAGCAAGTTCTATGCCCTCAACAACCTCAATCAGTACGAAGAATTCGGTCTCTATCCCGAAGTCAGCTCGCTGAAAGTTGTAGGCGCAACAAGTGTCACCGAGATTGAGTACATCAAGAGTACCAGCGATGCTTACATCAACCTCAACTATATCCCCAAGGCCAACACGCGTGCGGTTGCAGTGATTGATGCCGAGACAGGTGGCGACTGGAAAGCCATCTACGGTTGTGGCTACTTCAACGGCGGCTGGAAAGACCGCTTCTGCTTCTTCACAACCAATGCAACCATCAACCTCGGTGGCGAAACAGGCAACAGAGATGCCATGCGCTACAATGAGAAAATTGTCACAGTCCTCGATGCAGCATTAGGCACAATGGAGATTTACGAAGCTGACGGCACGACACACATCGGCACCATCACCGACAGTCCCAAGACTGCCGACTGCGTTACCCCGCTCTACGTCTTCGCTCAGAACAAGGACGTACCAGGCGGCGGCAAACAGACCGACTGCTACAACACACTCACAAAGCTCTACAGCCTGCAGCTCTACGAAGGCGATGAGCTCGTCATGGATCTCGTTCCCATTGTGAACAGCGAAGGCAAAGGCGGCCTCAAGGATAAGCTCACAGGCGACATCTTCTACTCTGCCAACAGCGGCGAGTTCGAACTCAGTCCCGACGGA
This sequence comes from uncultured Prevotellaceae bacterium, assembly GCA_947166305.1. Classification (GTDB taxonomy): domain Bacteria; phylum Bacteroidota; class Bacteroidia; order Bacteroidales; family Bacteroidaceae; genus Physcousia. The sequence goes on from CAMVDV010000052.1 coordinate 10,615, forward strand.
CAGGCCATCGCTGCCGACGCAGGCATCACCGTCTATCCCGGCAAGTACGTCATCAACACCACCGACAACCACGAATACAACTGGAACGGTGACGAATGGGTTGATGTCGGCGCAACATCCTACGAAGCAATTACTGCTACCAACTACCAGAACATGAAGCGCGAGGCTAACGGCGGTGGCTGGAATTGCCGCTGGGGTTATGAGACCACCTTCGGAAACATCGAGAACGAAGGCAACAACAACTACTTCAATCCCTACGTCGGTGCAGGCGACTGGGAACCCTATCAGTGCACCGTAGAAGGACTCACCGAGGGCGACACCTATCGCGTTTCCTTCAATTTCACATCCGAAGGCTGGAACTCCTGGAGCAGCTACACCCTGCTTCCCTTCTTTGTCATCAACACTCCAGAGTTTAGCCGTGGCCTTGTTCCAACAAGTGCCTCCGGCCAAGTGCTTGGCTATGTCGGCCTCACCAATGCCGCTGTAACCAACCAGTTCAACACGTTCAAGTTCATTGCCGACGGCACTTCTGCCACAATGGCTATTCAGTTCGGCGTTGGCGACGACGGCAAGGAGTTCCGATTCCACTTCGACAACCTCTTGATAGAGCACGCCGTCTATCCCAAGAAGTATCAAATCACGACTGCCATACCTCCCACCACAGCAGACAACGTTGAAGTTTGGGACGGCACAAGCGATGCCATCCTCGGCTCAATCAAGTATGGTGGCGACAGCTACAAGTACGCTTACACCATGACCTTCGACTCCGGCATGGGCTACAGCGATGCATACTTCAACCATGTATTCGGAGAGCCTGCCAACGACGAGAACGGCAAGGCTTGGTACGAGACAGACTACGAGATGATTAACTCAAGGACAGAGATTTGGAACTACAACAACACCGTCCTGCCCAACAGCTGGCCCGGCAACATGGGTGAGGTATACGTCCGCCGCTACTTCAAGGCTGAAGGCGAACTGCCTGCACAGCTCTACATGCCTGCACCTCACGATGATGCTCCTTGCGAATACTATATTAATGGCACGCTCGTATGGAGCCGCACAGGCACAGAGCCTGGCGTCAACGGCTGGTACGAAGATGAAGTTGTCAAGCTCAACGACGAGCAGCGCGCCCTCATCAACACCGACGGCACAGTCAACGTCTTTGCTTACCACGTTCACCAGAACTGGGGCGGTCGCTATGCCGACGGCGGCATCTATGGCAACAGCATGGCAGAGAACTCTCCGAGCGCAAGGTTCGAGAACAACGAGAACCGCCATCGCCTTGCTTCTGCCGTCAAACAAGCAGAAAGCGTGGAAGGCTTCCCTGCCGAACTGCTTGCTTACGCAAAGAACGCCACCGTATGCCTGCAAGACGTGAACTATGCTCTCAGCAGCATCCGTTGGGAACTCCGCAAGATGCTCTCTCCGCGTCACAACTACGATATTGCTTCTGCCGCACCTGCCGATGGTCTGGAGTGCTGGCTCTACAATGTAGGTGCCGGTCAGTTCCTCGCTGGCGGCAACGACTGGGGCACACATGCTTCTCTCGACTACAACATCAGCGCATGGCCTCTGATTCTTCGTGCCAACAGCAGCGGCGAGAACCGTTTCGCTATCCAGACCAACCTGCCTAACGGACGTCGTGGTGGAAACGATGGCCTCGGCCACAATGGTTACGTTGACTGCGGCTATGGCGACGACTTCACGACTAACGAAGGCTGGGCTTGGACATTCGAAGCTATCGGCGATGGCAACTATCGCATCATCCAGAGCGGTACCGACCGCTACCTTGGCATGACTGAGGACGAGCGTTATCAGGTTGACACCGACAAGCAAGGTGCCGACAATCCTTACAATCACTGGAAGGTCATCACTCGCGAGCAGTTCGAAGCTCTTGCAGCAGCTGCTACTCCTGAGAACCCTGCTGACGTCAGCTACTACATCCATCAGAATACTTTCAGCCAGAACGATTTCGACGGCAATGACAAGGGTGCTGCCAATGGCGACCTCAACGATTCGAAGTGGGAACGCAACGCCGGCTCTATCTGGAACTGGAAGGGTAACGACGCCAACGGTGACTATGTATTTGAGATGTGGAACACAGCCGAAGTAGGCAAGGTTTACCTCAAGCAAACCATCGAAGGCCTGCCCGCAGGTCAGTACATCGTAGAATGCACAGGCTACTATCGTGACGGCTCTTGGGAAGATGCCATCGCAGGCAACGACCGCCAGCTGGCTTACTTCTATGCAGGCAGCGAGGACAACAGCATACTGTTGCCCAGCATCCTCGACGGTGCAAACAAGGGTGCAGGCTACGGTCGCATCAACGAAACTATGATTCCCGACGGATGCAACCAGGCTCCCCGTTACTTCAAGCTTGGCACTTACACCGTGCAGGCTCCCGTCGTTACGGTTGACAACGGAATGCTCGAAATCGGTATCTACCGCGATGCTGAAGATGTCAAGGAACGCGACTGGATTGTTGTCGACAACTTCCGTCTCTACTGCGTAGGCCAGTCTTCTACAGAGTTTGTAACTGTAGGCGAGAACCTCTATGCCACATACGTTGCTCCTGTTGACGTTGACTTCACAGGTGCTGAGGTAAGTGCATTTGCTGCTCAGAAGCAGGCAGACTATGTTCATCTCGAGCCCGTCACAGCAGTTCCTGCCGGCACGGCAGTCGTTGTGAAGGCAGAAGCAGCCGGCAAGTATGCTGTTGAGCGCACCACCGATGCCGCTCTTGGCACTGAGAACGACCTCCTCGTTTCTGAAGGTATCGTTGCAGACGGCACACAGTTCATCCTTGCCAAGGTGGACGATGAGGTCGGCTTTGCAAAGGCTACGCCTGAGACCACCATCGCAACAGGCAAGGGATACCTCGTTATCACTTCTTCCGAGGGTGAGGTGAAGAGCTTCTACGGCTTCGAGCCCGATGGCAGCACTGGCATCAACGCAGTCGAGATGGCAGGCGACAACGCTCCCATCTACAACGTTGCAGGTCAGCGCATCCAGAAGATGCAGAAGGGTGTCAACATCGTTGGCAGCAAGAAGGTGCTGAAGTAAAAGCTGCAGCCCCCTCCCTTCCTCCCGAAAGGAGGGAGGGGGCGACTTATACATTATTTATAATATAATAAAAATATAATAGATATGAAGAAGTTTTATTTGTGCCCCGCCATTGGAATCAATGAGGCACAGGCAGCGCAGATGCTGGCAGAGAGTTTTAATGTAATCAGCGACAAGACCGTGGACGGCAGTCAGGCTCTGACCAATGAAGACAACAGTTGGGACATCTGGGGCGACGAAGAATAAGCCACCCGGGTGTCATCCGACACGATAAGAGGCAAGAGGGTATTCGTCGTTCTCGACATACCCTCTTGCTTTGTTTTGTCCGCCTTGTGGACGTGCCATGGCGCGACAGTAAATATCACACACGCTTTGTAGGGACGCGCCGTGGCGCGTCCGTGCTCGCAGAAAAGGAACAGCGGAGGAGAATGAGTCTGGGTTGGCGGACGCGACACGGCGCGTCCCTACATTTTGGTGCGGATCAGCAATTCCGCACGAACATGAGTCCACAAAATCCACACGAGGATTTCACGAAATGCACGAGAAGGTTTCACGAAATGCACATGAGGATTTCAGACAACGAACCGGTAGATGTCAAACGACCCAAAAGTAGTTGACGAACTATCCAGTAGTAAATCGCAAACCATTCAGTAGTAATTTGCCATCTATTCAGTAGTAATTTGCCATCTATTCAGTAGTA
>CAMVDV010000053.1 GCA_947166305.1 uncultured Prevotellaceae bacterium
AGTCACAAGACCGTCGCATCAAGCAGATTCTTGCTTGCTTGAACAAACATGGTATTGCTTCTATCGAAGAGGCCAACCAAATCTGTGAGGCTGCAGGCCTCGACCCCTACAAGACTTGCGAAGAGACACAGATGATTTGCTTCGAGAACGCAAAGTGGGCTTACGTCGTAGGCACTGCTATCGCTCTGAAGGAAAAGGCAAAGGACGCTGTGGAGGCTGCCAACTACATTGGCGAAGGCTTGCAGAGCTTCTGCATTCCCGGCTCTGTTGCCGACGACCGCAAGGTAGGCATCGGCCACGGCGAACTGGCTGCACGTCTGCTCAGCCCTGAGACGAAGTGCTTTGCCTTCCTCGCAGGCCACGAGAGCTTTGCTGCTGCCGAAGGTGCCATCAAGATTGCACAGATGGCCAACAAGTCGAGACCAGCCGACAAGCCTCTGCGTTGCATCCTCAACGGCTTGGGCAAGGACGCAGCTATGATCATCAGCCGCATCAATGGCTTCACATACGTTCAGACACAGTTCGACTATTTCACAGGCGAGCTGAAGGAAGTGAAGCGCATTGCTTACTCGAATGGTCCGCGCGCTGCAGTGAACTGCTACGGTGCCGACGACGTTCGCGAAGGCGTGGCCATCCTGTGGAAGGAAGACGTTGATGTCAGCATCACAGGTAACTCCACCAATCCGACTCGCTTCCAGCACCCCGTGGCAGGAACATACAAGAAGGAGCGCATCCGTGCAGGCAAGGCATACTTCAGCGTAGCCAGCGGTGGCGGCACAGGTCGCACGCTGCATCCCGACAACATGGCAGCAGGTCCTGCTTCCTACGGCATGACCGACACATTGGGCCGTATGCATAGCGACGCACAGTTCGCAGGCTCAAGCTCAGTGCCCGCCCACGTTGAGATGATGGGCTTCCTGGGCATCGGCAACAACCCGATGGTAGGTTGCTCAGTGGCTTGCGCCGTGCAGGCCGACCTCTACCTCAACAAGAAGTAAAGCGCCGCACATCGGCACAGACAAAGACTCCTGCTGTTCATCGGAACGGCAGGAGTCTTTTTGTATCATTATAAAAAAATAATGTAAAACGTTTGGCAGTTAGGGTAAAACTTATTAATGGCCAACGATAATGTCTATGACCTGCAGGGGCGGCGCACGACGAAGCGGGACGCGGACATCTACATCACGGGCGGCAGGAAGGAAATAGGCCGTTAGATGAGACGGAAGATTCCCGCAGAGATTGCTAAAATCCCCGATGTAGGGACGTGCCACGGCGCGTCCCTACATTTCTAATCCCTGATTTGCAATGAGCGGACGCGCCACGGCGCGTCCCTACACGCGAATCATCCAAACCCTAATCCCTAATCTCTATTCCCTAATCCCCGAAGCGGACGCGCCACGGCGCGTCCCTACATCCCTAATCCAAAAACTCTTCCACGGCATCGGACACGAGGTTCGGCTCGAAGCCTTTGTAGAGGAGGTGGCGCATGAGTTTGGCTTTGCGCAGATAGATGTCCGTGTCGCGGAGCGTGCGGTTCTTTGCGAGGAGCAAGTCCTGGAGGGTCTGGCGGTAGTCGTCCTCGGATATTGTGGACATGCCTTCGGCGATGTCCTCATCGGAGAGCTGATAGTGCCGAAGCATCTGCCTTATCTTGACGCGGCCCCAATGGTCGTAGCAAAACTTGTCGTGGCAGTAGGCCCGGGCAAAGCGCGTCTGGTCGATGTACTTCTCTTTCTCGAGATAGTAGGGAATGTAGCTGTAGTCGTCGGCCGACACGTTCCATTCCCTGAGCTTCTCCTTTATCTGGTAGAGGCAATGTTCGCTCTTGCTGCAGAGGCTTGTCAGTCTGCTGAGCGCCTCGCTTCTGGTCATTGGTTCGTCTGTTTTCTTGCCCATACAAATCTGTCGTTTTCGTATTGATCCTTGTGGATGCTGATGTCGATGTATCCTTTCTGCCGCAGCATCTCGCCCGTGGCTTTGGCAAAGGCTCTGTTCGTCTCGAAGAAGAGGAGTCCGCCGTCGGCGAGGCAACGCTGCCCGATGTCGGCAATAACCCTGTAGAAGCACAGCGGATCGTCGTCGGGCACGAAGAGGGCAAGCGCAGGCTCGTGGAGGAGAACATTGTCGTCCATCATGGAAGCCTCGCTTTGGCAGACGTAAGGAGGGTTGCTGACGATGGCGGAAAGTGAAGAGTGAAAAGTGAAAAATGAAAAATCAATGTTTCCTTTCTCAGTTTCCCTTGGCTCAGGAAGGATACTTTTATTCTTCACTTTTAACTTTTCACTATTCACTAACCTTAATATGTCTGCCTTCACAAACTGCACGTCTGCGCCGAGGCGGGCTGCGTTGCGGCGGGCGTAGGAGAGCGCGTCGTCGGAGATATCGACAGCCGTCACCTTGTATCCGTCCAGTGCCAGCGTGATGGCGATGCAGCCGCTGCCGGTGCCAATGTCGAGGACTGTGCTGCCGGGGGCAAGGTGTTGCTCTACAAGACGGACAAGCTCGGCGGTCTCAGGCCTGGGGATGAGTACGCCGGGACCGACGCAGAACTCGCGTCCGCAGAACACTTCGCTGCCCAAAACGTACTGCACCGGCTCGCCTTTCGCCACTCTTTCCACAATTATTTGCAGCTCTTCTTTGTCCTCTGCCGATAATGTCGTACCTTTGCCGAGCAGGATGTCGGTGCGGGAAAGGCCGAATCGCCGCTCCATGATGAGCTCATAGAGCGCCCGAGCCTCGCCCTTGCCATACCGCTGACGTAGCTTTTCATTGACCATTGAACGTTGAACATTGACCATTGACCATTGAACATTGACCATTAAACGCTGAGCATTGACCATTAAACGCTGAGCATTGAAGGCTGATGATTCAAGATTTCAGGGACAAAGGTACGAAGAATTTATGAAATATGAAATATGAATTATGAATTAAAATACATGAGTCGCTGCATCCAGCTTGCGCGTCAGGGCGAAGCCGGTGCGCCTCCCAACCCGATGGTGGGTGCCGTGGTGGTGTGCGACGGACGCATTCTGGGCGAAGGCTTCCATCGTCGGTGCGGCGGACCGCACGCCGAGGTGAACGCCATCGCGAGCGTCAGGGACAGACATCTGCTGCCGGAGAGCACCATCTACGTCAGCCTGGAGCCTTGCAACCACTACGGCAAGACGCCGCCATGCACGGAGCTGATCATCAGGAGCGGCATCCGGCGCGTCGTCGTGGGCTGCACCGACCCCTTCCAGAAAGTGAACGGACAGGGCATCAGAAGGCTGCGCGAGGCGGGATGCGAGGTCGTGACGGGCGTGATGGAGGAGGAATGCCGGCATCTGAACCGCCGTTTCTTCACATTCCACCAGCAGCACAGGCCATACGTCACGCTGAAATGGGCACAGAGCAGCGACGGATACATGGGACTGAACGCCGCGACCACTCCCCCGGTGCGCTTCTCCAACGATGTGACACAGACGCTCGTACACCGACTCAGGGCGAGGAGCGGCGCAATCCTCGTGGGCACACGGACAGCCCTGGCGGACGACCCCTCGCTCACCACACGCCTCTGGCCCGGACCCAGTCCGCTGCGCCTCACCATCGACCGCCACAACGTCCTGCCCCCCACCCTTCGGCTCCTGGACGGCAGCGTCCCCACCGTCGTCTATCAGCACGAAAGCCTACGGGAGATAATGGACGACCTCTACCAAAGGGGCATCCAGACGCTGCTCGTGGAAGGCGGTGCGCGGCTACTGCAAAGCTTCATCGACGAGGAACTCTGGGACGAGGCGCGCATCGAGACAGCCCCCTTCTGCCTCGGCCGAGGCGTCTGCTCCCCCACCCTCCGCGATGCGACACTCCTGAGCGAACACCATTACTGTGGGAACAGCATTCGCCGCTACGTCCGCAGCCACTGAGCCCTTGCCCACCCTCCACACAGTTGCACTCAAAACCCTGCAGGGTTCTCATTGCATGGTCATGACCGTGCAATTGCAGCATCATGACCATGCAATTGCACGTTCATGATGCTGCAAAGAACTCCGCGTGCGGCGTTGACAAATGCGGGCATCCGTTTCGGCAAAGACAGCATGACGAAAGAGGCACCACGGCCAACGGCGCAGAGGCATTGCAAAGGCCTGCAACTCCTACATTTTCCCTAATTTAACTTAAAATAAAGGCAAAAAGGCATTTAATTCTTAATTCTTCTTTCTAAATTCTTAACTTCTTCGTACCTTTGCACCTTGGAATTACACAGACGCACCATGCAGGGAAACCAACCAACCATCGTCCGGCCGCTGCTTTGGTTGCTCGCCGCAGTCATCACCCTGGCGGCCTGCAAGAGCGACGACAGCGTCGCCACCACCACGGCCGGCGACTATTGCTACATAAAGTCCGTGACGCTCGGCACCGTGAAGCGCGTGGCAGGCTCTGTCACCACGTCGTTTCCGGCAGGAACGTTCGAGATGACCGTCGACCACCGCAGCCTCACCATCGAGAACCGCGACTCGCTGCCCTACGGAAGCCAGCTCGGCAGAGTGACCGCCACCATCGCCTTCGACGGCTCCACCCTCTCCTATCGGGAGAAAGGCGCCGAGGCTGGATGGACATCCTACAACGCCACCGACAGCCTCGACCTGACCCATCCGCTGGAACTCCTCCTCGCCTCGGGCGACAACCAGACGCAGCGCATCTACACACTCAAGGTCAATGTCCACCGACAGGAAGGCGACTCCATCCGATGGGACAAGTGTGAAAGCGATAGCCGCCTTGCCTCCATGACCGACATGAAGGCCTTCACGCTCGGCGGACAGCTCCTCGTGCTCGGCAAGACAGGCGCCGACATCGTCCTGCTCCAGCGCCCCTCGGCCGACACAAAAGCCTCCTGGCTCGAAAACACCACAAGCGGACTGCCCGAAACCACCGACCTGCAGACACTTCGCCAGCACGACAGCTTCCTCTACCTCAGCACCTCCGACGGACAAATCCTCACCTCCACCGACGCCAAGCAATGGCAGCAAGTGGGCAACACACTGCCCGGCGGACTCACACTCATCGAGAGGAGCGACAACTACTTCTACGCCATCTCCGAGGGCAAACTGCTCCGCTCGGCCGATGCCTCCACATGGGAGGAAGACAAGCTCGACGCCGATGCCAGCCTCCTGCCAGCCTCCGACGTCCGAACCCTCACCCTCCATCAGGCCAACGGCAACAGCCGCATCGTCATGGTCGGGCAGAGAGAAGGCTCAGCCCACGCCGTCGTCTGGAACAAGATGTGGAACGACAGCGAACGCGAAGCAGACGCCGAGTGGACATACTTCCCACTGACGCCCGACAACCAGTCGCCCTGTCCCCCACTCCAGCACATGTCGCTGCTCCACTACGACGGCAAGTGCATCGCACTCGGCGGCCCTACGGCCGACGGCAGTCTCGTTGCGCTCAACGCCATGTACGTCAGCCGCGACTACGGCATCACCTGGCAGCCTGACACACAGCACGCGCTGCCCGCCCAGCTCATAGGTTCCGACGGATGCATCGCTTGCACCGTCGACCAAGACAACTTCATCTGGATAATCACTAACACCCAAATATGGCGAGGACGACTCTTCAGACTTGGATTCGCGCAGCCCTGACCCTCTGCTGCCTGCTCCTCTTCCTCCCCGCCACAGCAGAGGAAGAACTGGAATACAAGATGGACCTTGGCGCCGGCCTGGGCGGTTGCTTCTATCTGGGCGATGCCAACGGCACGCCATTCGCCAACCTTAGCATGATGGGAGCCATCACCGCCCGACGCATCCTCAATCCCCGCATGGCAGTCAAGGCAAACATTGCATTCGGACACATACACGGCTCGACCGACGGCTTCCTGCCCACCGACCCCTACAGCCTGTCGCCCGAAGGCGGACTGCCCACCCGGGTGAAGTTCTCGCGCAACGTCATGGACATCGGCGCACAGTTCGAGCTCAACTTCTGGGGGTACGGCACAGGAGTAGGCTACAAGGGTAACAGCCGCATCACACCCTACATCCTGGCCGGAGCAGGCGTCACGCTCGGCATGGGCGGAGGCGGAGGCTTCTGCGGAGGCATGAATATCCCCGTCGGCCTCGGCGTGAAGTACAAACTACGTCCACGCATCAACCTCGGATTCGAGTGGACGATGCGATTCAGCACCACCGATAAGCTCGACGCAACACCCGAAGGAACACAACTCGCCGACCCCTACGGCGTGAAGAGCGGATTCCTCAAGAACAAAGACTGCTACAGTTTCGCCATGTTCTTCATCACCTACGAGATGTTCCCCAAGCTGAGGAAGTGCAACAACTGATTAGGGATTAGAGATTAGGGATTAGAGATTAGAGATTAGGGATTAGGGATGTAGGGATTAGAGATTAGAGATTAGGGATTAGGGATGTAGGGACGCGCCGTGGCGCGTCCGCAGAGACAAGACAGAGAACAGAAAGTTGAAAAACAGGAACCGACGCCTCCAAGCGTCGGGACAAACAAAAGAAAGATATGGAATCAGAAGCAAAGCTCGACGCAAGTCAACTCGACAGAAACAACATCCCCGCCTCCATCGCCATCATCATGGACGGCAACGGACGCTGGGCACAGCAGAAAGGACTCCCACGCTCGAGCGGACACATACAGGGAGTAGAGAACGTGACACGCATCACCTCCGAATGCGCAAGGCTTGGTGTCAAGTTCCTCACCATGTACACCTTCTCCACCGAGAACTGGAACCGCCCGGAGGCCGAGGTCGGCACGCTCATGCAACTCGTGGCCGACAAGCTCGAGGACGAAATCTTCATGAAGAACGACGTGAAGTTCCGCTACATCGGCGACATCGACCGGCTGCCAGCCCCTGCCCGAAACAGAGTGTTGGAGTGCATGGAGCACACGAAGAACAACAAGCGCATGACCGCCGTCACCGCCCTCAACTACAGCAGCCGCTGGGAACTCACCAAAGCCATGCGCGATGCCGTGAGCGAAGCACAGGCCGGACGCATCAAGCCTGAAGACATCACCGAAGAATACATCTCACAGCACCTGGAGACCAACTTCATGACAGACCCCGACCTGCTCATCCGCACCGGCGGCGAACTGCGCATCAGCAACTACCTGCTCTGGCAATGCGCCTACAGCGAGTTCTACTTCTGCGACACCTTCTGGCCCGACTTCCACGAAGAAGACCTCCACAAAGCCATCGCCGCATACCAGCAGAGGCAACGCCGCTTCGGCATGACGGGCGAACAGGTGGCAAAAGGCTGAACAACACTAAGAAGAAAGAGAAACTACGGACTAAAGTGAAAAGGACCTACCTCATCATAATCTGTCTCTTCGGGCTGCTCCTGCCGGCACTCTCGCAAGTCGTGCGACGCGAAGTGGCTCCCGAAATCGACTACAGCCGCACGCCCAAGCAATACAGCATCGCCCGTATCACCATCGACGGCGTCAAGAACTACGACGAACGCCTTCTCATCGGACTGAGCGGGCTGGCCGAAGGGCAGAAGATAGAGATACCAAGCGAGGAGATAACCAAAGCCGTGAAACGCTATTGGCGCAACGGACTCTTCAGCAACGTTGCCATCAGCGTGGACAGCCTCGTGGGCGACTCCGCCTACCTCCACATTCAGCTCACACAGCGGCCCCGCATCTCCGAGATAAACTACAACGGTGTCAGGAAGAACGAACGCGACGACCTGAAGGAAAAACTTGGCCTCGTGAAGGACAACCAGCTCACGCCTAACATGATCGACCGCGCCAAAATCCTCGGCAAAAGATACTTCTCTGAAAAAGGATACAAGAATGCAGAGATAAACATCGTGCAGAGAGACGATGCCGGCGCGCCCGACAAGATCATAGTGGACGTGAATGTAGAAAGGAAAGACAAGGTAAAGATCAATCACATCTACATCAGCGGCAACGAAAACCTCAGCACAAAAAAGATAAAGGGCAACCTCATCAAGCCAGGCGTGCTGAAGAAGATACACGAAAAGCACTCCATGGCCGGCTGGTTCAGGAGCAAGAAATACGTCGAGGCAAAGTATAAGGAAGCAAAGGAGAACCTCCTCACCAAATACGGCGAGCTGGGCTACCGCGATGCCATCATCGTGTCGGACAGCGTGGTGCCCTGCAATGAGCAGGATGTCAACATCTACATCAACGTGGAGGAAGGGCAGAAGTACTACGTTCGCAACATCGAATGGGTGGGCAACACGCTCTATCCCACAGAAATCCTGAGCAAAGTGCTCCGCATGAAGTCGGGCGACGTCTACAACCAAAAGCTCCTCAACGACCGACTGATGGTCGATGAAGACGCCGTGGGCAACCTCTATTACAACAACGGCTACGTCTTCTCCCGCCTCGACCCTGTGGAGACAAACATCGTGGGCGACTCCGTCGACCTCGAGATACGCATCCTCGAAGGTCCGCAAGCACACATCAGCCACGTCCGCATCAGCGGTAACGACCGCGTCTACGAGAATGTCGTCCGCCGCGAACTTCGCAACAAACCCGGAGACCTCTTCTCCAAGGAAGCACTCATGCGCTCCTATCGCGAACTGGCCTCGCTCGGTCACTTCGACGAGAACATCGACCCAAAGGTGGAGCCTGACCGCCTGAACGGAACCGTGGACATCAACTGGGGACTCACCAGCAAGAGCAACGACCAGATTGAGTTCTCGCTGGGCTACGGGCAGACGGGTGTCATCGGCAGAATAGGTCTTAAGTTCAGCAACTTCTGCATGGCAAACCTCTTCAGCAAGAAAGCTCTCCGAAGAGGCGTGATGCCTATGGGCAACAGCGAGACTTTCAGCATCAACGGACAGACTAACGGACGCTACTATCAGGCCTACAGCTTCAGCTATATGAATCCCTGGTTCGGAGGGAAAAGGCCCAACACATTCAGCCTGAGTGCCTTCTTCTCGAAACAGACCGACGTGAGCGACAACTACTACAACTCCGCATACTACAATAATTACTTCAACAGCTATCTCTACGGCTACGGCAACAGCAGCTACAACTACTATGAGAACTACTACGACCCCGACAAGTATGTGATGCTCTTCGGCATGTCCATCGGCTGGGGCAAACGCCTGCGCTGGCCCGACGACTACTTCAATTTTTCTGCCGAGCTCAGCTATACACGCTACATGCTGAAGAACTGGCAGTACTTCCTCATGTCCAACGGCAACTGCAACAACATCAATCTGGGTCTGACACTGAGCCGAAGCAGCACAGACAATCCCATCTATCCCAGAAAAGGCTCAGAGTTCATCCTGAGCGCCACACTGACTCCGCCCTACAGCGCGTTCGTCAAGAAAGACTACGCCAACCTTGCCACCAACAGCAACAGCGCCACCTACAACAAGGAGATGCAGGAGAAGTACAGATGGATTGAGTATCACAAGTGGAAGTTCAAGAGCCGCACATTCACGGCCCTGAGCAGTCACGACAAATGCTTCGTCCTCTCCACACGCGTGGAGTTCGGCATCCTGGGACACTACAACAAGCACAAGCGCTCTCCCTTCGAGACATTCTATGTCGGAGGCGACGGCACAAGCGGCTACAGCACGACGTATGCCACCGAGACCATCGGTATGCGCGGCTATGACAATGGCTCGCTCACGCCAAGGGGTGAGTCGGGCTATGCCTACGACCGCTTCACGGTGGAACTGCGCTATCCCTTCATCCTGAGCCCGAGCACCAACATCTTCGGCATGGTGTTTGCCGAAGGAGGAAACGCTTGGAGCGACATCAAGAACTTCAATCCGCTGGACATGAAGCGCTCGCTCGGTGCTGGCGTACGCATCTTCCTTCCGATGGTGGGCTTGCTGGGCATCGACTGGGCCTACGGCTTCGACAGCGTCTTTGGCAGCAGGTCATACTCCGGAAGCCACTTCCACTTCATCCTCGGACAGGAATTCTAAACGCTACAAACGCTATACATTATATATAATATATAAAAGAAGACAACAAAGAACTAAGCATTATGAAAAAGATTATGATTGCGATGCTGATGTTGCTGGGCAGCACATCAGTTTGGGCACAGAAGTTTGCTCTGGTTGATATGGAATACATCCTGAAGAACATTCCTGCCTACGAGCGAGCCAATGAGCAGCTCAACCAGGTGAGCAAGAAGTGGCAGGCAGAAGTAGAAGTGCTGACCACCGAGGCACAGACGCTCTACAAGAACTACCAGTCGGAAGCCGTCTTCCTGAGCGAAGAGCAGAAGACGAAGCGCGAGGAAGCCATCGTAGCCAAGGAGAAAGAAGCCGCCGAGCTGAAGAAGAAGTACTTCGGCCCTGAGGGTGAGCTCTACAAGAAGCGCGAGAGCTTGATGGCACCCGTGCAGGAAGAAATCTACAATGCCGTAAAAGACATCTGCGACCAGAAGGGCTATAGCCTTGTGCTCGACCGCGCCAGCGATGCAGGCATCATCTTCGCCAGCCCCAAAATCGACATCTCAAACGAAGTGCTCACCAAGCTGGGATACAATTAAAGGTGAAAAGTTAAAAAGTTAAAAGGTTAAAAAGTTAAAAGGTTTTAGGGTTATAACGAAATAACGTTATAACGTTATAACGAAAAAAAAGACAACAGGGAAAGAAATCAACAACAATAATTTATTATAACATTATGAAAAAGACATTGATTGCCATCCTCTTGATGGCTCCCCTGAGCCTCTGCGCTCAGAAGTTCGCTCACTTCAACACAGCCGAAATCATCCCCAACATGAAGGAGTACACCACTGCCATGGAGGAGATGCAGGCCATGCAGAAGCAATACGAGGACGACATGAAACTCATGCAGGACGAACTCCAGAAGAAGAGTGAGGAGTACCAGAAGGAACAGGCAAACCTGCTCGACAATGTCCGCCAGCGTCGCGAACAAGAGTTGCAGGACCTCTACAATCGTCTGCAGCAGTCCTATCAAGACAATCAGACTGCACTGCAGAAGGCACAGAGCGAGAAGATGAGCGCCATCAGCGAGAAGGTGCTCGCCGTAGTGAAGAAGATCGGAGAAGACGGCGGCTACATCTACGTCGTGGACACCAGCGCTGGCGTCATCCCCTTCGTCAACTCCACACTCAGCACCGACATCACCGCTCAGGTGAAGAAGGAACTGGGAATACAATAGAAAGGTGAAGAAGCGAAAATTAAAAAAGTTGAAAAGTTAAAAGCCTATGAAACGCCTTTCATTCATTCTTCCGCTGCTGCTGTTCTGCATCATGAGTCATGCTCAGATTCAGTTCGGCTACCTCAGCTACGAACGGGTGCTAAAGGAAATGCCTGAATACGCCAAGGCCACGCAGGAGCTCTCTGCACTGAAAGCAAAGTATGAGGCCGAGGCGCAGAAGGGCGAGGAAGAGTTCCAGCGAAAGTTCGTCGACTTCCTGCAAGGACAGAAGGACTTCCCGCAGGCCATCATGCAGAAGCGGCAAGCCGAGTTGCAGACACTCATGGACAACGGCGTGGAATTCCGCACCAAGTCGCAAAAGCTGATTGCCGAGGCCGAGAAGGAGATGATGCAGGAAGCACAGAAACGCCTGAACAGAGTCCTGCTCGAAGTAGGCGTGGAGCTCGGCTATGGCTACATCCTCAACACCGACGGCAACAGTTGTCCCTACATCAACCCCGTGGTGGGTGTCGACGTGACGGAGATTGTCCGCCAGAAGCTTGGGCTGGCCGCTGCTCCTGCCGCTGCAGGGGGAGAGGCACAGCCGGCAGAGAAAGCTGGCAACTGACCCCATGCCAATGGAGACAGCAAGCCAATTGCCATCGGCACCAGGCCCAATCGGAGTCTTCGACTCAGGTTATGGCGGACTGACCATCCTGCGAGAGATGCGGGAGACAATGCCGCAGTGCGACTTCCTCTACCTTGGCGACAACGCCCGGGCGCCCTACGGCACCCGTTCCTTCGATGTCGTCTATGAGTTCACGCTCCAGGCCGTCCGATTCCTCTTCAGGCAAGGATGTCATCTCGTCATCCTGGCTTGCAACACAGCTTCGGCAAAAGCGCTCCGCACGATACAGCAGACCGACCTCCCTCTCATCGACAGCCACAGGAGGGTGCTGGGCGTGATACGCCCAACGGTAGAAATCGTCGGCTCCCTCTCGCAGACGCGCCACGTCGGCATCATGGCAACCCAGGGGACGGTGAGAAGCCGTACCTATGAACTGGAGTTGGCAAAGCTCAGTCCCGACATACAGGTCACGTCCGAAGCCTGCCCCATGTGGGTGCCGCTCGTCGAGAACGAGGAGTACGACAGTCCGGGCGCAGACTATTTCGTCAGGGAGCGTATCGACAGCCTGCTCAGTCGCGACCCGCTCATCGACACCGTCATACTGGGATGCACACACTATCCCCTCCTCATCGGCAAGATAAGGCAATACATGCCACACTGCGTGCGCATCGTCGAGCAAGGAAAGTATGTGGCCGAGAGCCTGAAGGAATACCTCATGCGCCACACAGAGATGAACGAGCGCATCACCACGCAAGGCTCCGTGCGCTTCCTCACCACGGAGCAGGCCGAAGTCTTCCAGACAAAAGCAACCATATTCATGGGCGAACCGCTCCAGGCTGAGAGAGTGCAATTATGAACTAAGAACCACGAAACACGAACTATGAACGATAAAA
This sequence comes from uncultured Prevotellaceae bacterium, assembly GCA_947166305.1. Taxonomy (GTDB): domain Bacteria; phylum Bacteroidota; class Bacteroidia; order Bacteroidales; family Bacteroidaceae; genus Physcousia. Next base: position 12,619 of record CAMVDV010000053.1, read on the forward strand.
AGAGCGACACCATTGTCATCATCCCGACATACAACGAGAAGGAGAACATCGAAGCCATCATCCGGGCCGTCACATCACTGGAGAAACCCTTCGATGTACTGGTCATCGACGACGGAAGCCCCGACGGGACGGCCGACATCGTGAAGGGACTCATGGCCGGAGAGTTTGCCGGTCGCCTGCACATCGTGGAGCGGTCGGGCAAGCTCGGTCTCGGCACAGCATACATCTGCGGCTTCAAGTGGGCCTTGGAGCACGGCTACGACTACATCACCGAGATGGATGCCGACTTCAGCCACTCGCCTGCCGACCTGCCGAGGCTCTATGCGGCCTGCCACGACGAGGGTTACGACGTGGCCGTAGGCAGTCGCTACATCACCGGAGTCAACGTCGTCAACTGGCCCATTGGTCGCGTGCTCATGTCCTACTACGCTTCGGCCTACGTCCGCACCGTGCTCGGCATCAGCCTTCGCGACACCACGGCAGGCTTCGTCTGCTGGTCGCGCAAGGTGCTCGAGACCATTTGCCTCGACCACATCCGCTTCAAAGGCTATGCCTTCCAGATAGAGATGAAGTACACTGCCCTGCGACTCGGATTCCGCATAAAGGAAGTGCCCGTCGTGTTCGTCAACCGCGAACTGGGCACGAGCAAGATGTCGGGAGGCATCTTCAGCGAAGCATTCTTCGGCGTACTCCGGCTGCGCTTCACCAAATTCAAGCGAAACAACCCCTGACCCATTCGGGAAAACACACAGAGAATCCCCCTACTCCACTCAGCAGGATGAAACGGCAAGCAGCAAACCATAAACAATCAATGGTCAATGATCAATGGTCAATGGTCAATGATTAATGGTCAATGGTCAATGATTAATGGTCAACGGAAAACGGTCAATGGTCAATAAAATAAAGAAACTCCTGAGCCAAAAGGAGGTGCAGCAGTTTATACGCTTCTGCATCGTAGGCGGAACGTGCGCAATGATTGACGCAGCCGTCTTCTACGTCGTGCGCCTCTTCGCCCCCTATCAGGTAGCCCTCGTCTCGGGCTACCTCATCTCGCTCGGAGTCAACTATCTGCTCACCGTCTACTGGACCTTCAAGACCGGCTCGTCCGTCAAGAGCCTTGTCGGCATCATCGGAGCACACATGTTCAACCTCTTCGTGATGCGCATGGGCCTCATGTGGCTCTTTGTCGAAGTGCTCGGCCTGAGCGACTCCATTGCCTACCTCCCCATGGCAGCCATCAGCGCCGTCACCAACTACCTCGTCATCCGCACCGTCGTGAAATACTCCAAGCGGAAGAACAGCCAGACGCCAACGACATGACACCGCCGCGCTGCAACCTCCCGACACGACCTTCAGCCACACGCACCGGCATCCCACGGGATGTCAGAAAATCATTCACGAATAAAAGACAATTTACTAACGTATAAACGGCAATTTACTCTTTAGTAAATCGCCGTTTACTCATTAGTCTTTTTCAGCTGGCACGTTTACTTGCTCAACTAAACGTGTTTAATTGCCCATCTAGACGTGTTTACTTTGCCAATTAAACGTTTTTATCAGTCGCCTGTAGGGACGCGCCGTGGCGCGT
>CAMVDV010000054.1 GCA_947166305.1 uncultured Prevotellaceae bacterium
GAGTCGTTTGCGATTTACTCACGAGTCGTTTGCGATTTACTCACGAGTCGTTTGCGATTTACTCACGAGTCGTTTGCAATTTACTCACGAGTCGTTTGCGATTTACTCACGAGGATTTTCCCAGAAGCTAGTGAGGGGTTTGCTTACTTGAAGCAGACTTTTGCCTGACAGACCACTTCGCCGTCGTTCTTGACCTCCGGTCGAGCTTGCTCACGCTCGGCAGAAATGAAGTCTTCTTCATTTTGCTCTCGCTTAATCGCAACCTTCCGAACCTCGATGTCGGTCTCGTCGTCGCCCGCCGGCTGGCTGTAGAAGCTGAGGCGGTCGCCCATGTATGCCTCTGTCTTATAGGCTATCTCGAAACGTCGGATGCCTCCGTTCTCGAAGCGTTCGCGCGGGAAAAGGTCGAGGATGTGCTCGATGTACTTTATGCTGTTGATGTGTCCGTTGATGTCCACGTCGCTGTAAAAGGTGTCGATGGTGCGCAGGAGCTGTGGCTCACGGAAGCGGAAACGGCCGTGACCCTCGATGGGACAGATGTTTTCTTCCTCGGGAACGACATAATTGAGGATGTCGCCGTCGTAGAGCGTGAGCAGGTCGCACGGCTTGCGCGTCTCCATGTCTATCATTGCCCACACGCTTCGTGCGTAGCCCAAGGGCTTGCCGTCGGCATTGAGGATGGAGAAGTTGCGGTTCGTGAAGAGGCGCATCACGCTTTCCACCCACGTCTGCACCTCGCAATGCTCGTACTGACGAGGCATCTCCATCATCTCGATACTCAATCGTGAGAGCACCCAGGTGTGTCTCGTCTCGTTGAGTGCGCCGATGCCCCAGCCGCGACGCTGTGAGTGGTTGCCTGCCGCATTGAGCAAGTGGTTACCAAGCACGCCGAGAAAGATGCGACCTGTGAAGTCAACATGGAAGGGCTCAACGTAGAAGGGATAAGAGTCTATGTATTTACTATTTGACAATTTACGATTTACGATTTATTTACGATTCTTTTGATTTGGATATTTATATTGATGCAAATTGTCGATTGAAGAGGGTGCATCACGCATTTAGATGTTCTTCTTCGCGCTTGGCAATGTAGGCATCGAGGCGTTCGATGCAGGACTTCGTCACGGCAATACGGCCTGTACGGACGAACTGAAGGACACATCCCAGGGCATCGAGCTGAGTGAAGAGCTCAATCACATCCTTCGTGATGCCCGTGTTCTCGACAATCGTGTACGTCGGGTTCACTTCGATGATGCGCGAGTCATAGCGACGCACGATGCTCGAAATCTCTTTGTTGGCCAGCACCATCGGCGTGGAAATCTTCAGCATCGAAGTCTCCAGAATGAATATCTCGTCGTCGATGAAGCAGTTAGCCTGCAGTACATCTATCTTCTTCTCTATCTGCTTGGTCAGCATCTCTGCCATTTCCTGCTTACAGTAGCAGGTGATGGTGTACTTGTGTACGCCCGGAGTGGACGATGCACAGACGTTGAGGCTCTCGATGTTCACCTGTCTTCTTGTGAAGACTGCCGTGATTTGATTCAGTATGCCTGCGAAGTTCTCCGAATAGATGATGAGCGTGTAGAGCGTCAGACCGTCATGACTGAGCAAGGCTCCTTCGTGACCTGGCACGGCAGGACGTGCCACGGCATTGCGGCTAAAGGTTTCCTTCTGGCTTCCTTTGGCAGAGTCTTGTGCAAGCGTGGCACGACGTTGGCGGGAAAGGTTCTTCTCGAAACTGTCGCGTTCAATGGCTGCGGCTGCAAAGACGGCTTCATTGAAGCCTTGCATCTCCTGCGCCTGTTCCATCTCGTCGCACTTCCCGCAAGTGTTGCAGTCGCCGCATTGAGAGCCCCCTCCCTGCTCCCCCTTTGGGGGAGTGTTCTGAAGGGAAGATTTATTCTTTGTTTCTTTATTCATAGATGTGTCTGTTTATTAATCCTCCCCCAAGGGGGGAGTTAGAGGGGGCTTTATTTTACTTCTAAAAGCATCTCATCTACATTTGCTCCCGGTGGCGTCATCGGCAGCACGTTGTCTTCTTCCTTCACGGCACATTGCAGCAGGTAAGGACCATCGGTCGAAAGCATCTCGCGGATGGCATCATCAAGGTCTTTCCTCTCGATGACGGTTCGGCAAGGGATGTTATAGCCGGCAGCAATCTTCTCGTAATCGGGATTGAGCATCGGCGTGAAGGAGTATCGCTTGTTGAAGAACATGTATTGCCACTGGCGCACATTGCCCAGGAAGTTGTTGTTCAGCAGAATCATCTTCACGGGAATCTGGTTCTCCATGATGGTGCCAAGCTCTTGGATGGTCATCTGGAAGCCTCCGTCGCCGCAGAACATACAGACAGTCCTGTCGGGAGCACCATAGCAGGCACCCATCGCAGCGGGTATGCCAAAGCCCATCGTGCCGCAGCCTCCGCTGGTTACAATAGAGCGAGGCTTCGTAAACTTGAAGTATCGACAGCCGAACATCTGGTTCTGGCCGACGTCTGTCACGAGGATGGCTTCGTTGTTTGCTGCTTCGCTGACCTTTCGCACCACTTCTCCCATCAAGAGCGGCCCTTCTTTCGGGTACAAAGCTGCGTTGATGACTTTCGTCTGTTCCTTTTCTTCGTAGGGCTTGAAGCCTTCTATCCAAGCCTTGTGTGTTGCCTTTTCAACAAGTTTCGTCACTTCTGGCAACGTCTGCTTGCAGTTACCAAGTACGGAGAGTGTTGGCTTCACGTTCTTGCCAAGCTCAGACGGGTCAATCTCAAAGTGGATGATCTTGGCTTGTTTGGCGTATGTCTTGAGGTTGCCTGTCACGCGATCGTCAAAACGCATACCGATGGCGATGAGCAAGTCGCACTGATTTGTCATGACGTTTGGCGCAAGATTGCCGTGCATGCCAAGCATTCCCATGTTGAGGGGATGGTCGGAAGGAACAGCAGAAAGGCCAAGGATGGTGGAGGCAAAAGGTATCTGAGCCTTCTCGCAGAGAGCTATCAGCTCATTGTTTGCCCCGGCAAGCTCTACGCCTTGACCCACGAGCATGAAGGGCTTCACGCTTTCGTTTATCATTTGCGCCGCCTTCTCGATGGCACCTTCTTCAGGCAAAGGATAAGGGTTGTAGCTTCGGATGAAGTCAACCTTTTGCGGAGCATACTCTATCATTGCCGTCTGAGCGTTCTTTGCGAAGTCAAGAACGACAGGGCCTGGCCTGCCACTCTTAGCGATGTAAAAGGCACGAGCCACTGCCCAAGGGATGTCCTCGGCACGGCGAATCTGATAGTTCCACTTTGTGATGGGTTGCGTGACGCCTACCACATCGACCTCTTGGAAGGCATCTGTGCCGAGCATGGCCGCACCTACCTGTCCGCAAATGACGACCATTGGCGTGGAATCAATCATGGCATCGGCTACGCCGGTGATGGTGTTCATTGCTCCGGGACCGCTCGTCACGATGGCACAACCCACTTTTCCGCTGACACGGGCATAGCCTTGGGCTGCATGGACGGCAGCTTGTTCGTGGCGAACGAGGATGTGATGCAAGGACTGCTTGTGGTCGTAGAGAGCATCGTAGGTGGGCATGATGGCACCGCCGGGGTAACCAAAGAGCACATCCACGCCCTCATGTTCGAGGCTTCGCATCAAAGCCTCAGCACCGCTTATCTTTTCGTTCATTATTTAATAATGTTATCCTTTCGCGCTGCAAAGGTACGAATAAGTGAGAGAAAAAACAAATTTATTTGGTATTTTCCGAGCGCAGAAGCAGCTCGACGAAGTCAAGGTGCAAAAATAAGTGAAAAGTGGAAAGTGAAAAAATATTGAGTGCAAGGGGATATTTCATCCCGAAGCTCCGCAGTCAGTTCCTTTGCAAATGCACTCTCTCGCATGAAGACAAGAGATTGCTGGACATGGTTTTATATACAAAACCACTCGGATAAACAAAAAAAATGTCACTATTTTACTTCCCTTTACTGATTTTTTTGTACTTTTGCAGCCGCATTAGAATCTGATAATTAACAACAACATTTACTTACATTATTTATGAAAAAATGTCTTATGTGGATGCTTGCCGCCATCCTTCTTTGCGGCACGACAACGACTCTGACTTCCTGCAAGGAGGAGACGAAGTTTCTCGACCTGAATGGCAATGAAGTGGAGTTTGGCAAAAAGCTTTCTGTTTCAAAGAGCGAGCTACTCGGCTGGAAGGTTCTGCTGAAGAGCAATGCCGACAAACAGTCCGGCACTTTCTTCATCTTCCGCAGTGGCGATTGCGCTCAGGTGACATTCACCGGCGAGCCCTCCGACCCTGAGATTCAGGATAGCGGCCTCTATGCACAGTGGGACGTGAAGAACGGCCAGCTTGTGCTGACAGCTCCCAGTACGGGCAAGAGCGCTTCTTACGAGCTTAAGAAGGAGTACATCAAGATGGATGGCCAGATTGTTGACGGTCAGAAGCTTGAGAATGCTTATTATTGCAAAGTGTATGTCGGCCAAGAGGAATGGGTGGCTCCCGGCCAAGACTACAACCGCGAAGGCTGGTCTGAATACCTCTGGAAAGTTATTGACACAGCTCGCCAGTCCGCCTCTCAGTCAGGTAACGAGTAATACAGCATTCATACAAATAGAGAAGAGGAGCAGAACATTCTGCCCCTCTTTTTTTGTGGAAACAATTTTACTGAAGTTTCTGAAGTAGTTTAGTAGAAAGTCGTTAAGTAGTTCAGGCTTTTCCTTCGGTCTTCAGACGATGCGAACGCCGCCCTTGTCGGCACTGCTGACGCTTTGAGCGTAAGCCCTCAGTGCTTTGCTGACAACTCTGTTGCGACGCAAGGGTTGCTGCGGGCGTGCTGCAAGTTCTTCTGGGCTGAGCTTGACGTTGATGCTGCGGCTGGGGATGTCGATGACGATGATGTCGCCGTCCTTGAGCTTGCCTATGTTGCCGCCGCTTGCTGCCTCGGGCGAGATATGCCCGACGGAAAGTCCGCTTGTTCCGCCAGAGAAACGTCCATCGGTGATGAGGGCGCACTCCTTACCCATGTGCATACTCTTAATGTAAGAAGTAGGGTAGAGCATTTCCTGCATTCCTGGTCCACCTTTGGGGCCTTCGTGGGTGATGACAACGCAGTCGCCTTTCTTCACCCGTCCGCCGAGGATGCCTTCGCAGGCATCTTCCTGCGAGTCGAAGCAGACGGCCGGTCCCTCGAAATGCCAAAGCTCTGGTGCCACACCTGCCGTCTTGACCACGCAACCGTCCTCGGCGATGTTGCCAAAGAGGACAGCCATGCCGCCGTCTTTCATGTAGGCATGTTCGATGTCACGAATGCAGCCTTCGGCACGGTCGGTGTCGAGTGTGTCGTAATGAGTGGCCTGCGAGCCCATGACGTTTGAGAACTTGCCGCCAGGAGCGCAGCTATAGATGTCCCAAGGCGACATGCCGCCGTCTATTTCTTCTTTCAGTTTTTCATTATTTATAATAGAATATCGCTTGATGTCCTCGCCCAATGTGGCGCCATTGACGCGCTTGCAGGAGAGGTCGAGCAGTCCGCCCTTGGCCAATTCGCCCATGATTCCGAGGATACCGCCGGCGCGATTCTCCTCCTGGATGCTGTACTTCTGCCAGTTGGGCGAGAGCTTGCAGAGGAAGGGCACTTTGCGACTCAGTGCATCGATGTCCTGCATCCTGAAGTCGACCTCGGCCTCCTGTGCCACGGCCAGCAGGTGGAGCACCGTATTGGTGGAGGCACCCATGGCTATGTCGAGCGTCATGGCGTTGAGGAAAGCTTGCCGAGTGGCAATGCTGCGTGGCAGGACGCTCTCGTCGCCCTGCTCATAGTAGGCAAAGGCGTTCTTGACGATGGTCCTTGCTGCTTGCTTGAAGAGGCGGATGCGGTTCTTGTGTGTGGCAAGGATGCTTCCGTTGCCGGGAAGGGAGAGCCCGATGGCTTCGGTGAGCGAGTTCATGGAGTTGGCGGTGAACATGCCTGAGCAGGCACCGCAACCGGGACATGCCATTTGCTCCACTTGTTCCAGCGCGTCGTCGCTGACGGAAGGGTCACCACCCTTCACCATGGCTGTGATGAGGTCGGCGTTTTCGCCGTTCAGCTTATGCGACTCCATGGGTCCGCCGCTGACAAATACGGCAGGAATGTTGAGCCTCATGGCAGCCATGAGCATACCGGGCGTCACCTTGTCGCAGTTGGAGATGCAGACCATGGCGTCGGCCTTGTGGGCATTGACCATGTACTCCACCGAGTCGGCGATGATGTCGCGCGAGGGGAGGGAGTAGAGCATACCGTCGTGACCCATGGCAATGCCGTCGTCGATGGCAATGGTGTTGAACTCTGCGGCGTAGCAACCCAGGGCTTCTATCTCTTTCTTTACGATTTGACCTATCTCGTGCAGATGGGTATGGCCGGGGACGAACTGTGTGAACGAGTTGACCACGGCGATGATGGGCTTGCCGAACTGCTCGCGCTTCATGCCGCTTGCCACCCACAGGGCGCGGGCTCCCGCCATGCGTCGGCCTTCGGTGCAGACGGAACTTCTCAAAGTGTGCTTCATATTCCTTTTTGGCTTTTCTTCTTTAGAACCTTTTTTACTTTTTAACTCTTCAACCTTTTCAGCTTCTCAACTTTCGTTTCGGATGTGCCTGAAAGAGGAGTCTCCCGATAACGGTCAAGCATTATTTCCATAACGACGCACCCTTCCGCGGATAATGGTGTGCCCTTCTGCGGATAATGGTGAAGCATTATTTTCAGCACTCTGTAAGAGGGTTATCGGAACATCAGAAACTTCAGCTTCAACTTTTCAATCTTTTCAGTCTGCAAAGTTAACACAAATGTTTCGTTTGACCAACGAAAAGCCACAATTAAATGCCTTATCGTCTCAACTTTTCAGCTTTATGTGGCTTTCTGGAGCGTTTTTTTGTTGTTGACCCGAGAGGATTTCTTTCAAGGCTCCGGCAGGGTGAGTTCCATAAGCTCCTGCATCGTGCCGTTGAAGATGTTGCAGTCCACGAATCCTTTTATGCCCTGCACCTTGCCGCAATCCGTGTGCTGCCAGAAAGTCCACTTGCCCTTGTACTCCAACTCGTTCACATAGTAGTGGGCAATCCAATAAGGGTAGGCCTCGAATTCCGGCGTGTTGAGATACGACATCTTGAACTTGTAGCCCGTATATAGAATAGGCTTGACGTGGTATTCCTTCTCCACGATGTCGAGCCACGTCTTGGCATCGCGCCGCAACTGCTCGGGCGTCAGGTCGCCCTTCTTCTCGATGTCGAGGACAGGAGGCAAGTCGCCGGGCTCGAGCTGTGCGATGCGCAGGTAGAAATCGGCTTGCCTTCGCGGGTCAATGCCAGGAACAAAGAAATGATAAGCACCTCTGACCAAGTCGTTTCGCTTGGCGCTGGCGAAATTTTTGTTGAAGTTGTCGTCGAAGAGTTTTTCGCCCTCCGTAGCCTTGATGAAGACGAAACTGACGGGCGCATCACCGATGGATGCGTTGCGAAGCTTTTCCCAGTTGATGCGATCCTGATAGTGACTGATGTCGATGCCCCGCACCTCATAGCCCTCAGGGTAGGTGGGTTCGCCGTAAATGGCACGCCATCGGAAGCTGAAGGGCTCAACAAAGATGTGGTAGAAAAGGGCGACGTAGGCAAAAGTGATGAGCAGTCCGCCCAGCCAAATCGTCCATGAAGGCAGTCCGCGAAACAGATGCAAAAAGCCAGGCCCACGGGAAGTGTGCTTTCGCTTCCCGCGGGTCCCGCTTCTCTGGCCGCCCGCTTTCCTCTTTACGGAACGCGATGCTGGCGTCTTACTACTTTGCTTGTTCAAGGGCAAGTGTCTTGGTACACTGGTCGCACACCTCGCTTGGTCCCCAATACTGGATGGGACCCGGATAGATGTAGCAAGTGTTCTTTGCCCATTCGTCGCGCTTGCCCTGGAAGAACTTGAAGGGAGCGCCGTCGAGCTCAACGAGAGCTTTGCGGATGACGGGCTTCATGGCACCGTTCCTTCGCTCCATGTTCATCATCATCGTAATGGGCACACCGCCTGCAATCCACTCGGCTGCAGGAGCTGTGGTGTTCTTGATGACGCTCATATAACCGGTCTTGCCATTGGCAATGAGTCGGCTTGCATTGTATCCGAGGCTGTAACAGTAGTCAGCATCATAGTTGCTTGGAGCGGCACAACGTCCTTCGTAACCGAAGAAGTGGTGCTGTGGCGAGAACTTGCCACTGTACTTTCCTTCCTTCTTCCACGCATCGAGCTTCATGCCGACCATGGCCGAGAGGAGTTTTTCCGTTTCGATGAGGCTGACCTGCACGTTGCCGTGAGGGTCACGGTCAAGGCAAAGCTGGCGCTCAACGTCCTTCGGCAGACTTTCAAGCACAGCAAGATTCTCGGGAGCGATATGGCTCTTAACGAATGCAACCTGCTCTTCCTTGCTGCCAAACTCGCGGCTCTCGCCGGTAGCAGGGTCGGTGAGCACTTCATTAAGCTCTGCGATGAGCTTCTTGATGGCAGGAATGAACTCAATCAAGCCTTCGGGAATGAGGACAGTGCCAAAGTTGTTTCCTTCTGCAGCACGGTCGGCCACAATCTTTGCAACGTAGGTAACCACGTCATCCAGGCTCATTGCTTTCTGCTCAACCTCCTCGCTGATGAGGCAAACGTTGGGTTGTGTCTCGAGAGCACATTCAAGGGCAATGTGACTTGCCGAGCGTCCCATGAGTTTGATGAAGTGCCAATACTTGCGGGCCGAGTTGCAATCGCGCTGAATGTTGCCGATGAGCTCGCTATAGGTCTTGCAAGCTGTGTCGAAACCGAAGCTCGTCTCAATCTGATCGTTCTTCAAGTCGCCGTCAATCGTCTTGGGGCAACCGATGACTTGCACACCATAGTTCTTGGCAGCATAGTATTCTGCCAGCACGCAGGCATTAGTGTTAGAGTCGTCACCGCCAATGATGACGAGTGCCTTAATGCCGAGTTTGCGCAGAATCTCAATGCCGCTTTCAAATTGTTCCTCCTTCTCGAGCTTTGTTCGGCCGCTGCCTATGATGTCGAATCCACCAGTGTTGCGATACTCATCAATGAACTCATCGGTGAACTCCACATACTTGTGGTCAACCAATCCGCCGGGACCCATGAGGAAGCCATAGAGTTTGCAGTTGGGATTAAGTGACTTTACGCCATCATAGAGTCCGCTGATGACATTATGGCCGCCAGGTGCCTGTCCACCGCTGAGGATGATGCCCACATTGAACGGCTCGAGAGCCTTCTGCTCACCTGCCTCGAAGGTGATGACGGGCATTCCATACGTGTTGGGGAACATGGCCTTAATCTCTTCCTGATTGCCTACGCTCTGCGTGGCAGCGCCCTCTACAGCTACAACCGAGCCTTTCAAGGCCTTGGGGAGCTTGGGCTGATAGGCGGCACGAGCCACCTGAAGTGCACTTTTCTTCATGTCTTTTTCTTATTATATTACTTTGTTATATTACATATATATTATATAATGTATCTCAATTCGGCTGCAAAGGTACGAAATAAAATTGATAATTTATAAATTCAAAATTAATAAATTCAAATCGAAGTGAATTGTCCGTCGGGTTTTGATGGGTTTTACGACAGACCGTCTATCTCTCCGTCGGGCGTAAGGTCGATGCGTTCTGCCTGCGGGCTCTTGGGCAATCCGGGCATACGCATGATGTCGCCGGCAATGAGCACAATCATTTCTGCACCACAATTGATGACGATGTCGCGGATGTTCACTGTGAAGCCGCTCGGCACGCCGTAGGCTTTCGCATCAGCCGAGAAGGAATACTGCGTCTTGGCAATGCAGATGGGGTAGTGACTCACGCCCATTTCGCTTATCTTGCCGAGCATCTTCTTGGCTGCAGGGCTGAAGGTCACGCCGTCGGCGCCGTAGATTTTCTTGGCGACGGCTTCGGCTTTCTCCTCGATGCTCATGTCGTCGGAGTAGCAAAGCTGCAGAGGTTTGCTGGGATTGCGTTCGATGGTGTCCACCACGAGCTGTGCCAAAGCCTCAGCGCCCTTGCCTCCTTCGGTGAAGGCATTGTTGACGGCGAAGCCAACACCAAGCACTTTGCAGTGAAGGCGGCAGAGTTCTATCTCTTCGTCCGAGTCTCCGGCAAAACGATTGAAGCATACCACGACGCTCTGCCCGAAACTCTTGAGATTGTCGATGTGCTTGTCGAGGTTCTTCAAGCCTTCGCGCAGGCCAGCCTGATTGGGTTCCTTGATATGGGCTTCGGGCACACCGCCATGCAGCTTGAGGCCTTGGGTGGAAGCCACGAGCACTGTCAGCGAAGGCTGAAGGCCGTTCTTGCGACACTTGATGTCGAAGAACTTCTCAGCCCCGAGGTCTGCACCGAAACCGGCTTCCGTGATGACGTAATCGCCGAAGGTCAGGGCCAGACGCGTGGCGAGTGCACTGTTGCAGCCATGTGCAATGTTGGCGAAGGGACCGCCGTGTACGAAGGCAGGCGTCTGCTCGGTGGTCTGAACGAGGTTGGGGTGGAGAGCATCCTTCAGGAGGACACAGATGGCACCCGCCACGCCCATATCCTTCACGCGGAAGGGTTTGCCGTCAATGGTCGTGCCGAGCAGGATATTCTCGATGCGTCTGCGCAGGTCGCGGCTGTCCTTGGCGAGGCAAAGTATTGCCATAATCTCGCTTGCAGGGGTGATGTCGAAGCCACTCTCCATGGTTACGCCGTTTGTCTTGGCTCCGAGGCCCGTGACGATGTAGCGAAGGTTGCGATCATTAACGTCGAGGACGCGTTTCCAGAGCACCTCTTTCATGGCGAAGCCTTCCTCGCGGTGCTGATAGATGTAGTTGTCGAGCAAGGCAGCTATCATGTTGTGGGCGCTGGTCACGGCGTGGAAGTCGCCGGTGAAGTGGAGGTTTATCTTATCCATAGGGAGCACCTGCGCATAGCCTCCTCCTGCCGCGCCGCCTTTCATGCCGAAGCAGGGACCGAGCGACGGCTCACGGAGCGCAACGATGGCGTTTTTGCCGATGCGGTTCATGCCGAGAGCAAGCCCGACGCTCACGGTTGTCTTGCCGATGCCCGCCTTTGTGGGCGTGATGGCAGTGACGAGGATGAGCTTGTGCTTCCTCACCTTCTCTTCATCAATGAGCGTCTCGGGGACTTTTGCTGAAAAGCGGCCATAAGGTTCTAACTTGTCGGCAGGAATGCCGATTTTCTCCGCGATTTTGTCGATGGGGAGCAGCGGAGTCTCCCTTGCTATCAGGATGTCTGTCTTCATCTTTTTGCTGTCGTGAAATATGATGTTTGCCGTCGGCTGCCACTGTTATGTGCGGAAGGCGACGGACGATGTTCTTTGAATCCTGTTTACTTTTCCTGATGGCTTGGGCGCAGGAGGTCGTTGACCGTCTTGACGGGGTTGAACGTGGAGAGGGGTACCTCCACCATGACTGTGCTCCAGTTGCTCATGGCGCCGTTCCAAAGGCCCGGAAGCTCGAGAGCTTTCAGTTCCTTGCCATCTTTGCTCTTGTAGGAGATGAAGCCCGTGGCGGGGTCAACGAAGTCGGGCAGACGGAACTTCTCTCCTTTGTAGTTGCGGACGGCGCAGACGATGTCGACGGGGTTGAAGTGTGTTCCCTCGGCAAACATCTTCATGTAGGCTTCGTTGTCCTTGTCTATCTGGCTGCTTTCGAGTATCTGTAGGGAGACACTGCCGTCGGGGTTATAGGCAAGGAAGGGGCCTCCGCCGGGTTCGCCAACGTTCTTCACGACGCCGCAGACGCGGATGGGGCGGTTGAGCTTTGCCGTGAGGAAGACGATGAGCTCCGTGTCCTCCATATTCTTCAGTCCCGGCATGTCGCAGCCGAGCGTGTGGCGCACGAAGCGTATGATGTCCTCCAGGTCGGCGTGGCTGTACTTGCCACTTTCGATGAGTCGCAAGTAGGCAAATGCTTGCCGCTGAACCTGCACAAGCACGCCTGCGATGACCTGTTTCCAGAAGACTGTGTCGGCTTTGAGACGGTCTGGCACCACATTGTCTATGTTCTTGATGAAGACGATGTCTGCGTCGAGTTCGTTGAGGTTCTCGATGAGCGCGCCGTGGCCTCCGGGTCGGAAGAGAAGTCTGCCGTCGGCGGTGCGGAAGGGCGTGTCGTCCATGTTGACGGCAATGGTGTCTGTGCTTGGCTTCTGCTCGCTTAGGCTCACCTTGAAGGAGATTTTGTACTGATCCGTGAGGGCTGGAAGCACACGGTCTATGAGCTGCTGGAAGAGCTGGCGGTGCTCGCTGCTGACTGTGAAATGAACTTCTGCCTCACCTCTGCTGCTTGCGTAGAGTGCAGCCTCGGTGAGATGCTCCTCGACGGGTGTCTTTGCGCAGTCGTCGTAGGCATGGAATTGCAGAAGGCCTTTGGGCAGCTGTCCATAATTCAGGCCTTCCTCTCCGAGCAGGCAAGCCACGACTGCCTTGTAGTCTCCCTCTTCGACGAGTGCGTCCACGCCCTTGCCTTCGCAGAGGAAGCAGGCATCGTTCAGCGCATCGAAGAATGCGAAGCTATGAATATGGGCGAAGAATATCTTCTCGAAGTCGGTTGTGGGCACCGTGCTGTCGGAATCGAGGAACTCAAACAGGTTCTTGAACATACGGCTTGCAGCGCCGCTGGCCGGCACGAACTTGGCAATGTCGTGCCCCTCTGCTTTGTAGTCGCTCCAAGCCTGTATATAGGCTTCGGCTTCGTCGTCGGTGGGGGCGAGAATGCCGTTGCCCACCGATGCAGTACCTTTTAGCTTGAGGTAGCCGAAGCCTTTCCTGAAACTCTCCAACTGCGCCTCTACCTGCGCCACGCTCATGCCTTTCTGCTCTATCTGCTGAATGTCTTCTTTGCTGAACATATTATTGTTTTTTTAAGTTTTCACATAAACGGCGCAAAGGTACAAAAAAAAGCAGACTTTTCAAAGGGATTTCGTCTTTTTATTTTCAACCTTTCAACGTTTCAACCTTTTAGCTTTTTTTGACTTTTCAACTTTTTTACCTTTTAACTTTTCAACCTTTCAAATCTTCGCCTTTTTATCCTTTCAACATTTTAACACTTTAACCTTTTAACATTTTAACATTATTTGTCGTTTATTTTACAGGAAAACGGATGAAGGACGGCAAAAAAACGGCGTTCTTTCTGCGCGACGGCTGCTCCGACGGCATTTTTCGGCGTTTTTCTATTCTGTTGATGTTCAGTGACATGGAAAACGTAGATTCCAACAGCGGCACGACAAATGGGACAAAAAGACGTGCTTTGGGTCAAAAAACGGCGTGTTTTTTGCGCCGACGTTGCGTGCCTCGTCAGCAAACGCGGCACAGGGTTTTTGCAAACGCAGCATGCGGCGTTGGCCGTGGCCCTGTGCCGTGACGGCAGAATCGACGTGCCTCGACGCTGTTTTCGGCACTTTGGAACAAAAAAGTTGTCGTGATTTTTTGAGAGGAAGCGAATTGGAATCCGATGCCCGGCTCATTGCCTGTGCGGAAGAACCTGATGCAAAAAAAGCCCGACTGGAATGCCAGCCGGACTCTTTGGGTTGTAGGAATCGGGGTGCGCGGTTAGTCGTCCATCCCGATGAATGCGCCCTGATAGCTGAACTTCAGGTCGATTTCGTTGCTAAGCTCGATGTCGTAGCCGTAGCGCTCCTTGTCGATTTTGTTGATGATGCAGTCGGGGAAGTTGGCCTAGGCCAGCGAGAGTTGGATTTTTTTCATAAGGCTTGTTGTTATATTTCACGTTTCTTTGTTGCAAATTTACTAAGAAAATCCATACACCCCTACATTCATTAAGTTTTTTATGAATATATTCCTAAAATAGAGGCACTGTCCGACGGCCTACTCCCACTGCCGCGTTAAATAAGACAAAATTCCACGATCCGGCTTTCGGTTTCCGATTATTTGTCGTACCTTTGCAAAAGAAATACGGATAGCTTCGGGATAACACTACACTACTGTCCCGTTAAAGTGGACTAATTGTTCTTTGAAATCACTGAAATAAAG
>CAMVDV010000055.1 GCA_947166305.1 uncultured Prevotellaceae bacterium
GCACGGCTATCGACGGCAACAGCTTCACCATGCCCGCCAGCAATGTTACCGTCACGGCCACGCTGACCAAGAACGAGCTGGCACTGACCGATGACAGCAGCAACGACGAGGCTATCGAGGCGGCTGCCGCCAGCGGTAAGGTCTATGAGGTGAAACTCGCAGACCGCACGCTCTACAAGGACGGCGCATGGAACACGCTGTGCCTGCCGTTCGACCTTGTGCTTGAAGGGTCTGTCCTTGAGGGAGCCGAGGCACGCACGCTGAGCAGTGCTTCGTTCAGTGGCGGCACGCTTACGCTCAATTTCACCGAACCTGTCGAGACGCTTGTCTGCGGTACGCCTTACATCATCAAGTGGGCAGAGGGCACGAACATCGTCAATCCTGTCTTTGCAGGTGTTTCCGTCAGCACGCAGGTGAACGATTTCGTCGATGCGGAAGCTGGCGTGTCGTTCAAAGGCACCTACACTTCAACGACATTCGATGCCATAGACAAGAGTATCCTCTACATGGGGGCGGGCAATACGCTCCGTTATCCAGGCGTCGGCGCCAGCATTGGAGCCTTCCGCGCTTACTTTGAGATTGAAGCAGAAGCAGGCGAAGTCAAGCAGTTCGTGCTCAACTTCGGCGACGACGACCCGACGGCCGTCAATGACATTCGGGCAATCGATGACCTCGAGGGAAGTTGGTACACCATCGACGGAAAGAGGCTTTCGGGCAGTCCGCATAGGAAGGGACTCTACATCAGAAACGGAAGGAAAACAATCATCAAATAGGAGGACACAGACATGAAACGCAATTATATACAACCAGCGATGTTTGCGGTGAGGCTCTGGCAACAGAGTCAGATACTGACAGGAAGCATCACAGACGTCGAAGGCAACGTCGATGTCAACTACGGAGGCGAGGGCACAGAGCCAGCTCGCGTGAAGCCACACAGCATTTGGGACGAAGTTTGGTAAAACGCCGCATTTCGACTATGTCTGTCAAGGCGTGACTCAAGGCTTGGCAGTGTTGAACCGCGAGGGAAAGAAACCTGTGTTGCAGCCATCAAGATGGCAAAAGGCAGGGAGTCACTTTTCTCCTTTTGACGCATCTTCCTTTCTTTATTATTGCTGTCTGCTAAAAACGCACTCGCCTTGTAGGGACGCGCCGTGGCGCGTCCGTGTTTGCTGCAAGGATGCAGCAGATGAAGATGTGCCGTAGATGGCGGGCGCTTTCGCGGCGCGTCCCTACAAGCGAGTGTGTCGCCTCGGGAAGGTTTGTCATTTAATTATGCTTTGAGGCAGACAACGATTATCAGTCTGAAACGGGACGCACCGTCATCCCGTAGAAGCGTTGGCCGTAGCTGTACGGCGGTCTGACGCACGACGAGTCGAACTCCAGATAGCAGGCGCTGTCGGTACGCGACGTGTTGCGCGACGACGACCAATAGTTGCCGTACATGCCGCCATAGGAGAGGCTCGTGTCGTAGACGTAGCCCGAGGCGGGGAAGAAAACTCGCTTGCTGATGTCGCTCGCGCTCACGAAGAGTAAGCCCGCTACACCCGTGTAGGCAGACTCGATGGTCTGGGTGCTGCTCAACCAGTAGATGCCGCCCTCGGTGATGGTATTGATGAGAGTAACGGGAGTCTGAACTTCGGCACTGCTGCCGGAGCAGGCTGCTGCCAATGCCTCATACTCTTCCTTGGTCGGCGTGCGCCATGTGCCGCCCCAGTTCGCTGTGGCTGCATCGTGGCTGGCATCGAGCGTCGTGTCCGTATAGGAAGGAAAGTTGTAATAGTTGTAACCGCTGCTGTAGCCTTCCTTCCATGTGAAAGTGACCTCACCCTCTTCCGTGCGTGTGATGGAGGAATAGCGCGGCTCTGTTTCGCCCCAGGCGTAGTAGTCGCCGTAGCATGTCTCGTAGCTTCCTGCCACAGTCGTCGCTCCCACGTTCATCGTGGCCCACTTCCGACCCCCTATCTCGACATACTCATGGCCATTGATAGCTTGTTCCACCGTCACCTGGCACTCTGCCTTCACGCCGCTGCCGTCCTTGGCCGTGGCTGTGACGGTGCAAGTTCCCGAGGCAACGGCAGTCACCTTGCCGCTCGTGCTGACAGTGGCGACGGCGGTGTTGCTGCTCGACCATTTCAACTGCTTGTTCGTGGCGTCAGAGGGCTGGACGCTGGCTGTGAGGGTCTGCGACTTGCCCGGCTCAAGCGTGAGTGTGGCAGGATTGACGGTGATGCTCGTCACGAGCTTAGCCACCGTCACATGGCATGTGCCCTTCACGCCGCTGCCGTCCTTGGCCGTGGCTGTGACGGTGCAAGTTCCCGAGGCAACGGCAGTCACCTTGCCGCTCGTGCTGACAGTGGCGACGGCGGTGTTGCTGCTCGTCCACTCCACTTCCTTGTTGTCAGCATCGCTGGGCAAGACGGTGGCAGTGAGGGTGCTCGTCTCGTTTGGCTGTAGGCTGAGCGATGCAGGGCTGATGGTGATGGAGGTGACAGGCTGTGGCGGCTGCTCGGTGCTCCACACGCTGAAGGTTGTGCTGCCGGGCATGACGACGAGCATCTGTTCTGCCGTCACCTTGAGCACCTTAAAGTAGCTGGCTGGCGCACCGTCGGCATTGTAAATGATGACATTACCCTGATAAGGCAGGAACTCGTAGGTGGCACCGCTGACATAGTCCGTCGTGCCGTCCTCGTTGAAGGTTACGGTCTCGCTCTTTGTCTTGTACCATGTGCCGACGATGCATTGGTTGACGGGCGTGAAGGGGCCGAAGTCCACGTCCGACCCGATGCCGTCGTAGAAGACGATGCTGTCCGTGCGCAGGCTGAACTGTGCCACTGTGCCGTCGCTCTTGTAAACGCGGAAGCCTTGCCCCCACGCCGTCTGCAGGCCTGCCATCATAAGAAGCAGTGCTGCCAGAATGTTTCTTGCTTTCATAACTTTCTTTTACTTTTTTATGATTTTGTAACTTATTGTTCCGTTTTTGATGATATAAGTGCCTGCGGGAAGTCCGTCGAGACTGGCCGATGTGCTGCGGTCGTCGCTTGGAGAAAAAGTACGCAAGAGCATCCCGCCTACATTATATATATGTATGGGGTGAGGTAAAGCGTCGGCAGGCGACGTGATGCGCGTCACACGGTCGGTTACTTCGCCGAAGGTGAACTTCTGTATGTCGGTGAGAGGATACAAGACCGATGCCTTGCCTTCCGAGACGACAAGGAAGCCGTCGGCATAGGTCACTACGGGTTCTTCACTGAAGGCGAATTCGATGGTTTCGCCAGACTTTCGATGCACCACGAGGGCCGTGTCTGCCCACGAAGAGGCATGAGCCGCTTCGATGAGAAGCAACAGGAATAGAAATCTTTTCATAGGCTCTGTCTGTTTGCGACTTCGTCCCCTGGCATCGCACTAAATGGTTTTGAAAGATGGCAACAAGAAAGCGTAGGGACATGTCCTAACCCATCTTGTGACTGGTATCGCCAAACACCATTGCCGAAATGAACTGGAAACAACTAACCCCACGCCGAATATGCTCGAGCACAGCGGCGTGGAAACCGTATGCATACGAAACATACCGTGGGCGTTGCCTCGACATCCATCCCTCGACATTGAATTTGGCGATTTTGTCACAAAGGATGAAAGCGCGGAACGCTCTCTTGGTCGTTGTGGCTGTCATCCTGCAACTTCATTTTTTGCAGAAAGTTCCACAAGACGATGCAAAGTTACGAATTATTTCCGAAACGGCAAGGGCTTGCTTTATTTTTTGCATTGAAAAGAGAAAATAAAGGAACGCAAGGAGGTCTCTACAGAGACGCCGCGTGCTGCGCCGACAGATGCCGCGTGCTGCATCGGCCTGCGCCGCACGCGGCGTCGGCAGACACATAGTGCGGCGTTTATTCTCTCGGATACGAACAAAAAAAACAAAACGTGTCTAATCGGGCGATTAAACACGTTTACTTGGATAATCAAGCGTGACGAATTGTCTATTCTTGCCTATTCTATGACGACGCGCGTCCAGCCGTGGATGTCGGGTTCCGTGCCGTACTGGATGCCCCGGAGCTTCTCGTAGAGCTTGCGGCAGACGGGACCGGGCTGTCCGTCCTTCGAGATGACGAAGCTCTGCTTGGTGTCGAGGTCGTCGATGCGCTCGATGGGGCTGATGACGGCTGCCGTGCCGCAGGCACCGGCTTCCTCAAACGTGGCCAGCTCTTCCTCGGGTATCTGCCTGCGCTCCACCTTCATGCCCATGTCCATGGCAAGCTGCATGAGGCTCTTGTTGGTGATGCTGGGCAGGATGCTTGTGCTCTTCGGCGTGACATACGTGTTGTTCTTGATGCCGAAGAAGTTGGCTGCGCCGCATTCGTCCATGTATTTCTTCTCCTTCGCGTCGAGATAGAACTCGCAGCTGTAGCCGAGATCGTGCGCCATCTTGTTGGCTCGAAGGCTGGCCGCATAGTTTCCGCCCACCTTGTAGATGCCGGTGCCGAGAGGAGCCGAGCGGTCGTACTCGCGGATGATGACGTAGGGATTGGTGGCGAAGCCTCCCTTGAAATAGGGTCCAACGGGCGTGACGAAGATGAGGAAAAGGTATTCGCTGGCCGGATGCACGCCGACCTGTGCGCTCGTGCCTATGAGCAAGGGACGGATGTAGAGTGTTGCTCCGCTCTCGTATGGCGGGATGAAACGTTCGTTCAGGCGCACCACCTTATCGACCATCTCGTTGAACTTCTCCGTGGACAGCTCGGGCATGAGGATGCCTCGGCATGTGCTTTGCAGCCGGGCAGCGTTCTCGTCGGAGCGGAACACGCGCACCTTGCCGTCGGGACAGCGATAGGCCTTCAGTCCCTCGAAGGCTTCCTGCCCGTAGTGCAGGCAGGTGGCAGCCATGTGCAAGGGAATGGTCTCCTCGCTGCACACTTCTATTTCTCCCCACGCGCCGTCGCGATAGTAGCAACGCACGTTGTAGTCTGTCTTCATGTAACCAAAGGATAGGTTACTCCAATCGATTTCTTTCATTGTGTTTTGTATTTATTTTTGGAAGTTAGATGAAGTTAGAAGAAGTTAAAGGACAATAGTCTTTTCAGTCCAAATCAAGACTGAAAGCACACCGCATCCCATTGGTATCGTCCCTTAACTCCCCTTAACTTCTTTAACTTCTTTAACTTTATGCCGCAAAGTTACGCTTTTTCCTCGACACTGAGCAACGATTTGCAGTTTTTTTCTGCTTCGTAGAGCTTTTCGTGACAATACTTCATCAACTTTTGGGCTTCGCGCAACCGCTCGGCCATCTCGTCGATGCCTATTTCGCCTTGTTCCATCTGCGATGCCATCGCCTCGAGCTTCTGCATCGCTTGTTCATAAGTCAATTCCATTTGAGAAATTTACAATTTGACAATTTACTATTTACTATTTATGTACTATTTGTTAATATAGCTATTTCCAGGGCGGCAGCAAATTCTTCATTCTTCACTCTTCATTCTTCACTTTTATGACTATCCTTGAATAAATTTCTCCTTTATCTGTTTGAGTCGTGAGCACTTCGCCTTCGGCAAGGCCCTCGATGCTGCGAACCAGCTTGCCGCCACAGGTTGTGATGGTGTAGCCACGCCTGAGGAGCACCCGCGGGTCGAGGCTTTCCAGGCGTTGCTTCATGAGCTGAAGGCTGTGCTTCTGCCTTTCTATGCTCTGCCTGACGTCTGCCGAAAGACGCTCCCTCAGCAGATTGAGCTTGTTCTGCTGCTTCTGCTGAAAGTTCATGAAGAGCAACGGCAGCACGGCTCTCTTGTGCTCCAGCCGCTGCTTTTCGCTCAGGATGCGCTGGCTTGCCGAATGTGTGATGCGCTGGAACAGCTCGTCGAGCAATGCGGCTTCGCTTGCTTGATGTTCGATGATGAACGTGGCAGCGGCTGTCGGCGTCTTCACTCGCGTATGAGCCACAAAGTCGAGCACCGTCTCGTCGCGTTCATGACCGATTCCCATCAGCACAGGTAGCGGGTATTGTGCAATGCAACATGCCAGCTCGTAGCTGTCGAAGTCGCTAAGGTCGCTGCTTGCCCCGCCGCCTCGAATGATGACGACAAGGTCTGCCCCGCCTGCTTCGAGAACGTCCTGCATGGCCGAAATGATGCTTTCTGGCACTTGCTCTCCCTGCATGACGGCAGGAAAGAGCTTCACGTCGAAGTGGAAACGATAGTCGTTCCGTTCGAGCTGATGGCAGAAGTCGCCATAGCCTGCGGCCGTGGCGCTGCTGATGACGGCGATGCGTCGGAGCAGTCGCGGTAACGTCAGGCTCTGATTGTCGTGCAAGATGCCGTCCTTTTCGAGCTGAAGGAGAATCTCTCGGCGACGTTTGGCAAGGTCGCCGAGCGTGAACGTCGAGTCGATGTCGATGACATTGAGCGCGAAGCCATATTGTTCGTGGAACGTCACCCTGACAAGCAACTTCACCTGCAAGCCCTTTCGCAACGTTTCGCCTGCTTCCTTCTGGAAGCGCAACCTTATTATATTATAGTTGCGTGCCCAGCAAGTTATCCTTGCGCGTGCCACGATGCGGTCGCTCTCTTCGTCCTTCTGCACGAGCTCTCCGTAGAAGTGTCCGCCGAAAGCAGGCGTGCTAACGTCGCTCAGCTCGCCCACCACCCAGTACTCCTCGTCGAAGTTTCCTTCGATGACATCCCGTATCAGGCTGTTCAGTTCGAAAAGTGTCAGCGTCTCGTTCATTGTTCTTCTTATTGCAATGGTGTCAATGGGTAAACGATGTTGACAATGAAGATGTTGGCAGCAAGGATGATGATGTTCATGAGCAGTCCGATGCGCATGAAGTCGCTGAAGCGATAACCGCCAGGGCCATAAACCAACATGTGTGTAGGCGAACCGATGGGCGTGGCAAAACTGCTACTTACACTAATCATCAGCGCGATGAGGAAGGGATAAGGGTCGTAGCCTAACTTCTCAGCAGCTTGATACATGATGGGGAAGAACATAGCACCCGCTGCCGTGTTGGAGATGAACTCCGTGATGAAGGTGCCGGCAAAGCAGATGGCCGTCATGACCACGATGGGATTCGTGCCGCAGACATCAAGGATGCCGAAAGCCATACGCTCGGCGATGCCCGTCTTCTGAATGGCGATGCCCAGAACAACACTGCCTGCAAAGACCATCAGGATGTCCCAGTTGATGGCTCGCATGGCCTGTTCAGCATTGCAACAGCGACAGACAATCATGGCGGCGGCAGCGATGAAGGCACATTGAAGCAACGGCATGATGCCGAGAGCAGAGACGACGACCATGGCTATCATGATGGCAGTCGAGACAAACGTGCCTGTTCCGATATTGGGAATCTCGGAAGAATCGAAGAACTGGAGGTCGTCGGAAAACTCCTGCACTTTGGTCCTGCTGCTTCCCATCTCCAAGAGCAGCGTGTCGCCTGCTTCGAGGACGACATCGCGCGGCGAGCTCTCGATGCGTTTGCCGCGGCGAGATACAGCCACCAGCGTGACGTTGTGAATGGACTCGAAGTGGCTCTCTCTCATGGTGATGCCTGACAGATGGCTGCCGAATCTGACGTGAGCCGTCCGCAGACGATGCTCTCCGCTCTCTGCTTCGCTGTAGTGGAACACATGATGGTCGGCACTGACCAGTCCGTGCGTCTTCTTCAGTTCCAACAACTCTTCTATCTGTCCGGCATAGACCAGTCGGTCGCCTCCCATAAGAGGCTCGTCGTTGGGTACGGGCGACATTATCTTCTCGTCGTCGAAATGGCGCAACTCCACCAAGCTGCCGCCGCGGACATTGTTCAGTCCCAAGCTTCCGATGCTCTTTGCGATGCCAGGATTGTCGGAAGGAACAAGGAATTCTACTGTATATTCGCCTGCCGACTCGAAGGCCGATTCGGGAGCTTTGCGGTCGGGCAGAAGGCGTCGCATGGCAATGACGGACAGTATGCCGACGGCAAGGCAGAACAATCCCGGTATGGTAGTGGCCAGCACATTCATCGCCACGCCTGTCTCGTCCTCGTAGAGTCCGCTGATGATCAGGTTAGGCGGCGTTCCGATAAGGGTGCAAATGCCGCCCATTCCCGAGGCGTAGCTCAGAGGGATGAGCAACTTTGATGGCGAGATGCCAAGCTTCTTGGCCCACATCTTCACGATGTTCACGAAGAGAGCCACAATCGTGGTGTTGCTCAGAAACGAGCTGAACACTGCCACAGGCACCATCAGGCGTATCACGGCCTTCGAGTAGCTGCTGGGCTGCCCCAGCAGATGCTTCACCACCCATTGCAGCACACCCGTATGCGTCAGACCTGCAATGACCACAAACAGGACGCCGATGATGACAACCGACGCTGAACTGAATCCCGAGAAGGCCTCCTTGGTATCCAAAACTCCCGTGACGTACAGGACGCCGATGGCACCAAGGAACACGAAGTCGGAACGCATCTTGGTAAACATCAATATGCTGAACATGCCAAGCACCGTCACGATGGTTATCCAGGCATGGAGCGTGAAGCCTAAATATACTATTGATTCCATTCTCCTTTTCTTTTTGTCTTTCTAATATATATATTATAAGGTGAGGGAAACATTGCTTCGACTCGCACGAAATCATGTTTACTTGAATTCGAAGATGTTGCAGAAGCCCGTGATGTTGAAGACGTTGCGAACAGCCTCGCTGACGTTTGCAACGTAGACATGCTGTCCCTTTTCCTCGGCTGTCTTGAGGATGCTCAGGAAGAGTCTCAGCCCGGCCGACGAGATGTATGTCAGTCCTGTGCAATCCAGGATGATGTCTTTTCCTTCGCTTTCGCTGAGAGGGATTAAAGCTTTTTCTGCTTCAGGAGCGACAGAGGTGTCCAAACTGCCTTCCAGAATGGCAACCAAGTTGCCGTCTTGTTCTTGAATTGTTATGTTCAACATATTAATTTACGATTTAACTATTTACGATTTACAATTTATTTACGATTTAACTATTTAATTCCCTCTAAAGGGGGCGTGAACACAAGTGTGTCGCTCTTTGCAGATGCTGCAAGGTTTGCTGCTGCAAATGAGAGACAAGCGATGAGTGGGACAATCTTCATGATGCTCGACATAGGTTTCGGCTCTTTCGCTTCTTCAACTTTTCAACCTGCAAAGTTACGAAAATTTATTCGAAATCCGTCATCATCCGGAAGATTTGTTTGGCATCAATGCACGAACGGATTGAAAACCTCGTGTGTGTTTCCTTCGTACGACACGAACTATACATTATTATATATAGATGTTTCGCGAGGTTAGCCAGGCGATGTTTGGGCGACGTTCGTGAGACGATTGAAAACGATACACGGTTAGAACGAAAACTAAACACGTTTAATTTGGAAACTAAACACGTTTAGTTTTGCATCAATTCTTGATTAGATATTTTCCGCGACAGTTCGCCCTCACTTTTTCAGCGTTTCTGCGTCGTCCATGTCCTCGTCGAGGCGACCGCCCCAGAGGTATTTGTCCGTCTCGCGAGCTGCAACACCGCTCAGCAAGAGCAGAGCAACGAGGTTGGGAATGGTCATGAGCGCGTTCATCGTGTCGGCAATGTTCCAGATGACGTCGAGGCTGATGATGCTGCCGAAGAAGAGTGCCACGATGTAGAGGATGCGGTAGAAGCGGTTGATGCGTTGGCGCTCGATGTAGTTGATGGCACTTTCGCCATAGTAGCTCCAGCCGAGGATGGTGCTGAAGGCAAAGGTGAGGATGCCGAACGTGAGCAAGGGTGCGCCTACATACGGTATCTTCGAGAAAGCGACCTTCGTCAGGGCTGCTCCGTCGGCATAGCTGATGTCGGGGTAAGCCAAGATGCTGCTGACGAGCACCAGCCCCGTTAGGGCACAGATGACGACGGTGTCCCAGAATGTACCTGTGCTGGAAACCAAGGCTTGCCGAACAGGGTTGCGCGTCTGTGCAGCAGCAGCCACGATGGGAGCACTGCCCATACCGCTCTCGTTGGAAAAGAGTCCGCGGGCTATGCCGTAGCGTGCCGCCATCATCACCGAAGCGCCGACAAAGCCGCCGCCTGCTGCCGTGGGATTGAAAGCAGACGCTACGATGAGCCGGACGGCAGGCCAGACGAAGTCGCTGTTCATGTAGAGGATATAGATGCAACCCATCACATAGAGCGCAGCCATGAATGGAACGAAGATGGTGCAGACGCGGGCGATGGACTTCACGCCGCCCATAATGACGAGGGCAGTGAGTGAGCAGACAAACAGACCCGCTATCCATGTCGGGATGCCAAACGTCTCGTTTGCCAAGAGAGCGATGGAGTTGGCCTGAACGGTGCAGCCGATGCCGAAGCTGGCAAGCGCCGTGAAGCTGGCAAAAGCGAGTGCCAACCACTTCATGCCCAAGCCAAGTTCGAGGGCATACATCGGTCCGCCGTAGGTTTTGCCGTCATTGCCCTTCACACGATACTTCACTGCCAGCAAACCTTCTGCATATTTCGTGGCCATGCCGAAGATGCCCGTCAGCCAGCACCACAGCACAGCTCCCGGTCCGCCAAGCGCAACGGCTGTTGCCACGCCAACAATGTTGCCTGTTCCTATGGTGGCAGCCAAGGCCGTTGCCAAGGCTCCGAACTGAGAGACCTCACCTTTTGCGCCTTTATCTTTCTTTATAGAAAGGCGAATGCCCGTCAGTAATCGACGTTGCGGAATGCGAAGCCTGATTGTGAGAAACAGGTGTGTGCCCAGTAGCAGAACGACCATCGGCCATCCCCAAAGCAAAGAGTTGAGCAGCGAGAAGAGATTGTTGATAGCATCCATCGTTATCCTTATTTCTCTGCAAATATACAACTTTTTCTGTAATCAGCAAAGAAGGAAAGTGAGAAAGCCTCAAAGCCTTTCAAAAACATAGCACGTTAAGTTTGCAAACTAAACACGTTAAGTTGACAAACTAAGCACGTTAAGTTGGCGAACTTAACACGTTACGTTGGAAAAGCTAATATTTCTTCGTCACAGGTTCAACTGTATATCCTTCCCGTCGAAGCATGGCTATCAGTCCGTCGGCACTCAGCAAATGACGGCAACCGACGGCAATCAAGCAAGGTCTTTTGGCAATGTTCTCCTTGATGACAGGCACCCAATGTTCGTTCCTCTCGCGCAGAAGGTGCTCGTTCTGGTAGTCCTTCTTATCTTGCATCCCGTTCCCAAGATCCTCTATATTCATCTTCGTTAGCTCCTCTTCAAACTCCCCTAGGAACTGGTTAAACTTGCAAGTATCGTTCTCAAGATAGGCTTCATGGAGCTTTGGGAACTGTAAGATGCTGTCATTATTCATCCGATGAACCAGCTTGTAGATGATTTTGGCCTGCTCCTTCATGGAAAGCGTGTCGATGTATTTTGTATCTGTGTACATTGACATTATCATTCCCATCACAGATGACGTCGTTTCCAAGCCTCCTGTTTCCTTGCCGCGCTTGACAGCTTCCTCGTACATGGCGATGTCCACGCTTCTGCACATCCTTACCTTCGCGAAAGCATACATACTCAAGCGGATGCACCAATAGCCGGGTGTCTTCTTCCAGTACTCCACGTCCTTCATTTCGTAAGACATGAACTTGTTAACCTCGTTGAAGTGCGCCACGCTGTCGAAGAGCGGCTTGTAGAACACGCCTTCGGGCATCATGTATTCCGGGCCAGGATTTATAATCCGCCTATAGAGTTGCTTCAACTCTTCATTCGAGCCGTTCTGTTCGTCAGTCTTTGCATCGGCTTCAAAGAAGACGGTTTGAGCCTCGTCTAAAGCTTCGGAAAGCCCAGTGATGCTGTAAATCTCTTCGTCCGTGAAGCTGATACCGTCGCCGTGGCAAGTGCCGAAGAGATAAGAGTCCTGCGCCAACCCGTTGCCGCTGATGGTCCACAGCCAACCAGGATTGGATGCAGTTTGTGCATTTGCGATAAATGCAACGAAGGCAAGCAGTATTGTGATGGTATGCCTTTTCATAATCTTTTTACCTTATTTAATATACTGCCCGAAAGTCCCAATGTTGAAACTCTCGGGCAGCAATAGGATGTTCCCCTTTAAGGGGGTTAGGGGGTCTTCTTAACTGCAGAAGCTGAGCAGGATGCCTGCTGCTACAGCACTGCCGATGACGCCAGCCACATTGGGGCCCATTGCGTGCATCAGAAGGAAGTTCCTCGGGTCGGCCTTCTGTCCCTCGACTTGGCTGACACGGGCTGCCATAGGCACAGCGCTGACGCCTGCCGAGCCGATGAGAGGATTGATCTTCTCCTTGAGGAAGAGGTTCATCACCTTTGCCATCAACACACCGCCTGCACTACCAATGCCGAAGGCTACAATGCCGACGCAAAGGATGGTGATGGTCTGGAAATTGAGGAAGGCACTGGCCGTAGCTGTTGCGCCAACAGTTGTGCCCAGCATGATGACCACGATGTTGTTCAGCTCGTTCTGTGCTGCTTTGCTCAGACGTTCCACCACACCGCTCTCCTTGAAGAGGTTGCCAAGCATCAGGCAGCCGATGAGCGTAGCGGCAGAGGGAACAATCAGGCTCACCACGATGGCAACGACGATGGGGAAGATAATCTTCTCCTTCTTGCTGACCGTGCGGAGCTGGCTCATCCTAATCTTGCGCTCCTTCTCAGTAGTCAAGGCTCGCATGATGGGAGGCTGAATGACAGGAACCAATGCCATATAGCTATAAGCAGCCACAGCAATGGGGCCAAGCAGTTCGGGAGCAAGCTTTGAGGTAAGGAAGATGGCTGTAGGACCATCTGCACCACCGATGATGCCGATAGAAGCAGACTGAGCCATCGAGAAGCCGAAGACATCAATCTGCGTTACCAAGAAGGTTGCGAAGATGCCAAGCTGAGCAGCAGCACCGAGCAGAAGACTCTTGGGATTGGCAATCAGCGGACCGAAATCCGTCATTGCTCCTACGCCAAGGAAGATGAGGCAAGGATAGATGCCTGCCTTCACGCCGATGTAGAGCACATCGAGCAAACCTCCATGAGCCATGACGTAGCCATAGCTGTGATAGTTGGGACTGGCAGGATTGAGGAACTCATTGTTCCACATATCAGAGTCGAAGAGGCCTGCACCAGGCAGGTTGCTCAGTATCATGCCGAAAGCAATAGGCAACAGAAGCAAGGGCTCATACTCTTTCTTGATGGCAAGATAGAGCAGGAAGCAACCGATGAGTATCATGACGGCATTCTTCCATCCTTCTTCCTGCACGAAGAAGGTGACGAAGCCCATCTCGCTGATGAAGTCGTTCAGGCCTTGCTCCAAGTCGAAGTCAGCCGCCATCATTGGCACAGCCACGAGAAGGAGCAGGAAAAGACTAATATACTTTTTCATTTTACATTCTATATTATTATGGTGGTTAGTCGTTAGAGGCTTGGTGGTATGGGTTAGAGAAATGATTCGACAGCCGATGTCGCAACCAAAAGTATTCTCTAACTTCTAACCGCTAACCACTTACCTCATATTGTTTAGTCGAGTTCCACGAGAGCCTGTCCGCTCTGTACTTGTGCGCCGGCCTCAACAAGGATGGCCTTTACAGTACCTGCGAATTCAGCGGTAATGTTGTTTTCCATCTTCATGGCTTCCATCAGCAGTACTGTGTCGCCGGCATTGATCTTGTCGCCAACCTTGACGGTCAGCTTTGTGACTGTGCCGGGAAGTGGAGCCGTGACGGTCTTTGCTCCGGCGGGAGCTGCAGCAGGCGCAGGCGCAGGTGCTGCTACGGGAGCAGGTGCAGCGGGTGCAGGTTTCGGCGTAACTTCTGCCTTCGCAGCAACAAAGTCTGCCACCATTTCAACGAG
>CAMVDV010000056.1 GCA_947166305.1 uncultured Prevotellaceae bacterium
ATTTTTATGCGACTTCGTCGCAATCCTCCGCAAAGTTAGAGTGATTTCTGTGTGAGTGTTTTTTGTCACGCAGAAAGCGCAGAAAAAAAGAAATATCATTTGATGCGATGTGACAGCGGGATAAAATTTCCTTTATTTCCTTTATTTCTGCGTGACATTTGCGGACGCGCCACGGCGCGTCCCTACGGCGGGGTCGACTCTTATCTGGTGAGGTGCATTCTTTTAGCGGACAGCAATAATTTCCTTTATTTCTGCGTGACATTTTGCGGACGCGCCACGGCGCGTCCCTACAAGGCGGGGTCGACTTTCATCTGATGAACTGCATTCTTTTGGCGGACAGCAAAAAATCCACACGAGGATTCAGGCAGAATCTCGTGTGGAATTCCCTAAATCCTCGTGTGGGTTTTGCAGAGTGTTCGTGTTGAGCGGAGAGTGTTGACTTGTGCTTAAGCCTCTTCCCACTGCTTGCGGAGCAGTTCGACGGCGTTGGTGAGGACCGTCTTGCGGTCGCCTTCGTAGCCACATTCAAAGCTGACGAAGCCCGGGTAAGCCAGTTCCTTGAGGGCACGGAAGCCGTCGCGGTAGTCGTCCTTCTCGCCGTCCTCGCCTGGCACGAGGCGTCGGCCGCGGCTGGCGATGTGGACGTGCTGCAGGTATTCTGTGCCTGCCGCCATGAAGGCAGCGTAGTCGGATGTCTCCTCCTTCATGTGCCAGAAGTCGCCCATGCACTTCACGCCCTTGCTGTCGGCGTCTCGCGCGATGGCAGCTGCGTCGGCCACGAGGCGCATGTAGAAGCATTCGCCGCGGTTCAGAGGCTCAAGGATAACGGTTGTGTTGTTCTCGAGAGCGAACTCTCCCAGCTTGTGGAGCTCCTCGCAAAGGTAGTTGCGTGTGTCCATGGTGTGGGGGCGGCAGGGCTGCTGTCCGTTGAAGGCAGGCACCATGACGACGCCGCAGGAGCCGATCTTGCCGGCAGCGACGATGATTTCGCGCATGGTTCGGTCGAAGTCGTCCTTCTGTCCGTCCTCGGCAAGGATGAATCCGTCGAAGCCGGCACAGATGGCGCCCATGCGGATGTTGCGTCCCTTGAGGGCATTGTTCAGTTCGTCCACGCGTCCGGCCAAGCCTCTTCCGCCCACTTCGAAGCCCGTCACGCCGAGACTTTCGCAGAAGTCGAGCTTCTCCTGAAGCGTCTCGCCCGGCGTGACGCCTTCCTGAAAGCAGAGGTTGAGCTTTGTGTCGTTGTTCTTTGTCTCCTGCTTCGGCGCACAGGATGCCAGCAGGGTGGTGGGTGCCAGCGTTGCAGCGGCAGCACCAGCGGCAGAGGTTAAAAGAAAATTACGCCTTTCCATAGTTGTTGTTATTTTTTTGGGGAAGTTGAAGAAGTTATGGGAAGTTATAGGAAGTTAAAGGACGATACCGATGAAGGTTTGGGAGACGTTGACGCATCCCATGCTATTGTCCTTTAACTTCCTCAGCGAGCTCAGTGAGCGATAACTTCTTTAACTTCGTTATACTTCCGTTTGTTTATTACTTTCCGGGCACAGGCACTGTCATTGCAGCCAGGTCGAGCGGGCCGAGCTCAAGCTTCTCGGGCAGATAGTCGATGGGAGATTGTGTCATTTCGTCCCAGGTAACGGTCTGTCCGGTATAGGCTGCTTCGCGTCCCATGATGCCTGCCATGCAGGAGATGGCGTTGTCGGTGGCCTCCTCGTGAGCCGTTCCCTTGCGGATGTGGTTCACCCAGTCCACGTGTTCCAGCGTGTAGGGATCGTGCTGCTGGAACTCTTGCTTGGCCTTCTCCTCGTCATACTTCCAGATGACGTTGCCCTGGAGGTCCTTTATCTCATTCGTCTCGCTGTCCCAGCTGCCCTTGCTGCCCTGGATGAACTCGCTGACCTTGCTGCTGCAGCCATCAATCTGACGGCACATCGAGTGCATGTGGATGCCGTTCTCCATGGTGAAGTCCGTGCTGAAGAAATCGTACTGGTCGCCCGTGACGCGACGTTGACGCGAGCCGAAGCCGGTGGCGCTGACGGGTTTCAGACCGCTCATCCAGAGGAAGACGTCGATGTTGTGGACGTGTTGCTCGATGATGTGGTCGCCCGAGAGCCACTTCCAGTTCACCCAGTCGCGGATGTTCCATTCCATATCCGTCCAGCCAGCCTCGCGTTGGCGATACCAAAGCATGCCCTGGTTCCAGTAAACATTGCCGCCGGTGATCTCGCCGATGAGTCCGGCCTGAATCTGTTTGTTGGCCTCCACATAGCGACGCTCGTGGTGACGTTGCGTGCCGACCACGACGCTCAAACCCTTTGCCTGTGCTTGCTTCGCTGTTGCCATCACCGAACGGTAGCCCTTGGGGTCAACTGCGATAGGCTTCTCGAGGAACGAGTGGACGCCTTTCTCCGTGGCATACTTGAACATTTCGGGACGGAAGACAGGCGGCGTGGTGAGGATGACCATGTCGATGCCCGAGTCGATGACCTGCTTGTAGGCATCGAAGCCAACGAAGCACTTGTCCTCGGGAACCTCTTGCTGGCGTTCGTTCTTCAGGCGTTCGCGCACTTCATTCAGGCGATCGGCAAAGACGTCACCCAAGGCAACGACTTTGATGCCGTCGGCAGCGTCGAGAAGGTTGATGATGGCACCGCTTCCGCGACCGCCGCAACCCACGAGGCCCACCTTGAGTTCGCGGCCTTCGATGGCTTTGTCGGGCAGTTCGGGCACATAGTATTCGCCTTCTTTCTTGAGAGGCGTGAGTTTGTTGCCGCCGGAGCAGCTGGCAAGCAATGCGGGAGCAGCCACTGCAGCAGCTCCAACGGTCGCAGCACCGGTGAGGAAGCTACGACGGCTCATGGATGTTTCTTTCATAGTTGTTTTTCTCTTTTTTCGTTGTTACGTTATTTCGTTATATCGTTATTACGTTGTTGCGTGGTTTTTCATTTTGTGAAGTCTTCGCAGACGACGCGGAAGCCGATGCCTTTCATGTCGCTGAGCCACCAGATGCTCTTCGGGTTCTGCGGGTCGGTTTTGAGCCAGGCTTCGTAGTCCGTGCGGCGTCGTGCGGCGCATCGTAGCTCGCTGGCATCGTCGCCATAGCAGCCGCCGCGGACCACATAGTCGATGCCCGATGCCGGTCCTTTCGGGTCGACAGCGCCGGAGCCTGCCTTTGCGTAGGCATCCTCGGCGTACCAGTCCTGGCAATACTCCATGACGTTGCCGAGCATGTTGCGCAGTCCGAAGGGATTCGGAGCGACGCGCGATGGCTCCTGTGTGCGGTTCTTACTGTTGAGGGCATAGATGGCGTAGCGGTTTATCGTGGTCGTGTCGGTGCCGAAGATGCTGTTCCAGAGGCCTTGACTGGAGTAGGCAGAGGGCTTTCCTTCAAAGAAATAAGGCGAGCTTGTGCCACCGCGAGCGGCATATTCCCACTCGGCTTCGGTGGGCAGTCGGTAGTGTCGGCCTGTCTTGAGGCTGAGCCATTGGCAGAAAGTCTCGGCGGCATAGTGCGTCATGGTGATGGCGGGACGCTTGCCCATGCCCCATCCTTGGTCGGGCATGCCGAAGGGAGGCGTGGGGCCCGACACGGCGTCGACGTCCGGACGGCTGTTGTTGGCGTAAATCTTCTCGGGAGGTGTGCGACCTTCCGACATGGTTTCGACGTAGAAAGCCCAGTATTGGTCCCAAGTCACCTCGGTCTCAGCCATGAAGAAGCGCGAGATGGTGACTTCGTGGGCAGGGTATTCGTCGTCGCGGCTGAACTTGTCTCCCTCTTGGCTTCCCATAGTAAACTTGCCGCCAGGCACGGCAATCATGCTGATGGAAGCGCGTGTGCCGGGGATGGTCTCTGTGAAGTTGTTGAAGCCGGAGAGTGTGGCAGGCTCAGTGAAGACGGGTCCCGTGGTGTCGATGGGTGCAGCGGTCATCTTTTCGTGCTTGTATCCGGCGATGAAGTGCCCGGCATCGAGGTGGCAGGAAACGCACTGGAGGCCAAGCTTCTGCTCGTTCTCTTCGTAGTAGAGGTGGGCAGCGACGCCGTCGTCCGTGATGCCTTCGGGGAAGAGATTGGCGTGGCACTTCTTGCACGACTCGTTGAAGACGATTCGCGGCGCGTATTCTTCGGTGCGTTTCGACTCGAAGTCGAAGTCTTCCTTGTCGTGCGTCAGGTACATCCACACGTCGCGGAGGCCGATTTTGGTCTTTTCCCAATAGTATCGGGGCGTGCCTTGGGGCGGGAGATGGCAGGCGGCGCAGTCGGTATGCACGCCGCTCTGGTTCATGTAGTGCTTGCTTTGCTTCCAGCTCACCTCTGCCTCGGGGTGTACATGGCAAGCGGCGCACGACTCGTTTGTCGAGGTGACGTTGCTCGTGTAGAGTGCCGCCACGACGAGGATGATGCCGAACAGCATTCCGCCAAATGCAGTAAGAAGATATTTCTTGCGGGTTGTCATTTCTTGATTACCATTTTGAGCTCCGATGGGATCTTCACGAGTTTCTTCCCTTGGGCGCGCTTGACGGCGTTGTAGCCCAGGAACTTCAGTTGATAGGTGGAGTCGGAGGTCTGCGTCAGCGAGAGCTTCTGGTCCTCGCTCCCCAGGTCGTTGGCGATGGTGACGGTGGCGTTGCGGTCGTCCTTGATGTCGAAGCCCACCACATACCATACGCCGTAAATGCTTCCGTCCATGTAGCCGTTCATTGGGCCGAAGGCCTCCAAGCCCGGCACCTCAATGCTTTCCTCATAGAGGTCGAGGCGGAGGTTGATCTTCTCATCGGGGTCTGTCAGCCGCATCTTCCAAGGCTGTTGGGCGAGGGCGGCTGTGAACGTGCAGAGCACGGCAGAGAGCATTGCAGTCTTCTTCATACGGTGTCGAAAATCTTCGCGTGCGGCGATGGCAATCATCGCGTGCGGCGATTGGTGTTTCCGCGTGCGATGATGGCAGTCATCGCGTGCGACGTTGAAATCTCCTACAAAGATAGTGAAAAAAACATTAACTTGTAGTCCAAATCCTAAACATTTATATATAAAAAGCACGAAACGTTTCTTTTTTAACATAATTTGTTGTACCTTTGCGCGCAAATTAGGGAAAACATCCACTTAATGAGCGAAAAACGATTGGTTCCCGACTTTATTTTCGAAAGTAGTTGGGAAGTCTGCAATAAGATGGGCGGCATCTACACCGTCCTCTCCACCCGTGCCAAGACCCTTCAGGAGCAGTTCCGCGACAAGCTGGTATTCATCGGACCCGACCTCTGGCTGGGCAAGGAGAATCCTCTCTTCGCGGAGGACACGAAGTTCTGGCCTGCCTGGACGAAGAAAGCTGCGGCAGAAGGGCTCAGGGTGCGCACGGGCCGATGGAACATCCCGGGCCAGCCCCTCGTCATTCTTGTCGATTTCCAGCCCTACTTCAGCCAGAAGAACCAACTCTACGGCAAGGCTTGGGAGGACTTCGGCGTGGACAGCCTCCATGCCTATGGCGACTACGACGAGGCCAGCATGTTCAGCTATGCCGCAGGCCTCGTGGTGGAAAGCTTCTTCCGCAACAAGCTCAGCAGCAAGAAGAAAGTGGTCTATCAGGCTCACGAATGGATGACTTGCCTCGGAGCGCTCTACATCCGCAAGCACGTCCCCGAGATAGCCACCATCTTCACCACCCATGCCACGAGCATCGGGCGCAGCATCGCAGGCAACGGCAAACCCCTCTACGACTACCTCTGGGCATACAATGGCACGCAGATGGCCGGGGAGCTCAACATGGAAGCCAAGCACAGCGTGGAGCGACAGGCGGCTCACAACGTGGACTGCTTCACGACCGTGAGCGACGTCACCGGACGCGAGTGCGCCGAACTGCTCGACAAGCAGCCCGACGTCATCCTTCCCAACGGCTTCGAAGCCGACTTCGTGCCTCAGACGAGTGCAGCCTTTGCCAAGCGCCGCCGCGAAGCCCGCGCCAGGATACTGCAGGTGGCAGGCGCCCTGACGGGAAGCGAGTTCACCGACGACACACTCATCGTGGCCACCAGCGGCCGCTATGAATACCGCAATAAGGGCATAGATGTCTTCCTCGACGCAGCCTATCGCACCCTCTACGACAGCGACCTCCGTCGCCCCGTGCTCATGCTCATACAAGTTCCTGCATGGGTGGAGGGTCCGCGCACCGACCTTCAGGAACGCCTCAGGCAGGGAGGCACCTACACCGACCCGCTGCCCGACCCCGTCATCACCCACAACCTCCACGAACCGTGGAATGACCCGGTGCTCTCCTTCCTGCATTCCCACGGCATGAAGAACGACCGGCAGAGCCCCGTGAAGGTCATCTTCGTCCCATGCTATCTCGACGGCGCAGACGGCATCTTCCAGCTTCCCTACTACGACCTCCTCATAGGCGACGACCTCGCTGCCTATCCTTCCTACTACGAGCCCTGGGGCTACACGCCGCTCGAGGCCACAGCCTTCCACGTCCCCTGCGTCACCACGTCGCTCAGCGGCTTTGGCGTCTGGGCAAGCACGAGCGTAGGCCACGACAGCAGACTGGACGACGGCGTGGAAGTCATCATGCGCAACGACTACAATGCGCAGGAAGTGGCCGAACAGCTCAGCGCAGCCATCGTCCGCTTTGCCGCTTTCGACAAGAAAACGGCAGACAAGGTGCGCCGCAACGCCGGCCGACTCGCAGAGAAAGCCCTCTGGAAAAACTTCATCCGGCACTACTACGATGCCTACGACTTTGCCCTCCGCAAGGCACAGCAAAGAAATATCAAATAACCCTATAAAAGAATATGAAGATTAAAGCAAGCAATGCAAACCAGCCAAGCTGGAAGTCGGTATTTGTCAAAGGAAACATCCCTGCCGAACTCAGCAAAATCGAGGAACTCGCCCACAACATGTGGTGGGTTTGGAACTATGAAGCGCGCGACCTCTTCCGCGACCTCGACCCAGCCGTTTACCACGACGTGAAGCACAACCCCGTGGCACTGCTCGAGCGCCTCAGCTTCAGCCGCAAGGAAGAGATTGTGAAAGACAAGAAACTGATGAAGCGCATCGACGACGTCTATGCCATGTTCCGCAAGTACATGGACGTTGAACCCGACCGCTCGCGACCCTCAGTGGCCTACTTCTGCATGGAATACGGCATACACTCCGCCCTGAAGATATACAGCGGCGGCCTCGGAATGCTTGCCGGCGACTACGTCAAGGAAGCCTCCGACTCCAACGTCGACATGTGCGCCGTCGGATTCCTCTATCGCTACGGCTACTTCACGCAGAGCCTCGCCATGGACGGACAGCAGATTGCCAACTACGAAGCACAGAACTTCGGCTCCCTGCCCATCGAACAGCAGATGAACGAAGACGGCACACCTATGGTCATCGACGTACCCTACATGAACTATCACGTCCATGCCTACGTCTGGAGAGTCAACGTCGGCCGTGTCAAGCTCTATCTTCTCGACACCGACAACGAGATGAACTCCGAGTTCGACAAGCCCATCACCCACGCTCTCTACGGAGGCGACTGGGAGAACCGCCTGAAGCAAGAGATTCTGCTCGGCATCGGAGGTATGCTCCTGCTCAAGAAACTCGGCATCAAGAAGGACATCTATCATTGCAACGAAGGCCACGCCGCCCTCTGCAACCTGCAACGTCTGTGCGACTATATCAACGAAGGACTGACGTTCAACCAGGCACTTGAGGTCGTCCGTGCCTCTTCGCTCTACACAGTTCACACTCCTGTTCCGGCCGGACACGACTACTTTGACGAACAACTCTTTGGCAAATACATGAGCGGATACCCTCAGATGCTGGGCATCAGCTGGGATGAATTCATTGGCATGGGCCGCACGAACCCCGACGACCACGGCGAGAAGTTCTGCATGAGCACCTTTGCCTGCAACACCTGCCAGGAGGTCAACGGCGTGAGCTGGCTGCACGGCGAGGTCAGCAAGAAGATGTTCAACGGCATCTGGCAAGGCTACTATCCCGAGGAAAGCCATGTCGGCTACGTCACCAACGGCGTTCACTTCCCCACATGGTGCGCTACGGAATGGCGAAAGATCTATGCCAAGTACTTTGACGCAAAGCACCTCAGCGACCAGTCGAACGAGGAAATATGGCACGGCATCTACAATTGTCCCGACGCCGAGATATGGGAAACGCGCCAGAAGCTGAAGGAGAAACTCTTCGACTATGTGGCCGAGCAGTACAAGGAGACATGGCTCAAGAACCAGGGCGACCCGCAGCGCGTGGTGAAGCTCATCGAGAACTTCAATCCCAACGCACTGGTCATCGGCTTCTGTCGCCGCTTCGCCACCTATAAGCGTGCGCACTTGCTCTTCACCGACCTCGAACGTCTCAGCAAAATCGTCAACAATCCCGAGCGTCCCGTCATTTTCCTCTTTGCAGGCAAGGCGCATCCGGCCGACGGTGCAGGCCAGGGACTCATTAAGAAGATTTACGAGATAAGCCAGCGCCCGGAGTTTCAGGCAAAGGTTATCTTTGTGGAGGACTACGACTTCCTGCTGGCCCGTCGCCTCGTCAGCGGCGTAGATATCTGGATGAACACCCCGACCCGTCCGCTCGAAGCCAGCGGCACATCGGGCGAGAAGGCTGAGATGAACGGCGTCGTCAACCTGAGCGTGAAGGACGGATGGTGGCTCGAAGGCTATCGGGAAGGTGCAGGATGGGCACTCACCGAAGAGCGTACCTATCAGAACCAAGAGTATCAGGACCGCCTCGACGCTGCAACCATCTACTCGCTCCTTGAGAACGAAATCATACCTTTATATTATAATAAGGATAAGAACGGCCTTTCGAAGGGATGGGTGAAGGTGATCAAGAACAGCATTGCACAGATTGCACCGCACTACACCATGAAGCGTCAGCTCGACGATTACTACGAAAGGTTCTACAACAAACTTCGCGACCGCTCGCAGAAGTTGCAGGCCAACGGCTATCAGCTTGCCAAGGAGATTGCTCTCTGGAAGGAAGCCGTTGCCGAGCGCTGGGATGCAGTCAAGGTGGTCAGCACAAAGAAAGGCGAAGAGCTCATCAATGGCTCCATCGAGGCTGGCAAGAAGTACAACATCGAGATTGTCGTTGACGAGGCTGGACTTGACGATGCCATCGGACTGGAGCTCGTGACACTCACCACCGACAAGGACGGAAAGGAACATGTTTACCATGTTGATTCCTTCGACATGGTGAAGCGCGAAGGCAACCTCTACACCTTCACCACCACCCACTGCATTGACAATGCCGGCAGCTTCAAGGTTTGCTACCGAATGTTCCCGAAGAACAAGAACCTGCCTCACCGTCAGGACTTCTGCTACGTGAAGTGGTTCCTCTAAGGAAATACTATTACACCGACCTTTTGCGCATCGGCGTGCCAATCATGTTGGGGCAGTTGAGCACCATCGTGATGGGGTTCGCCGATACGCTTATGGTGGGTCAGTACGGCACGAGCGAGCTTGCGGCTGCAGGCTTCGTGAACAATGTGCTCGGCCTGTTGCTTATTGGAGGCATGGGTTTCTCCTATGGCATCACTCCCGTCGTTGGTTCTTTGCTGGGAGAGGGCAGGGTGCACGACATCGCAGCCGGGCTGAAGAACGGACTCTTTGCCTGCCTGGGCGTCGGCATGTTGCTGATGTTGCTGGCAGGCTTGCTTTATGTCTTCCTGCCTGACTTGGGGCAACCCGTCGAGCTGTTGCCCTTGATGCGTCCCTATCTGCTTGTCTTGTTGCTGAGCTTGCTGCCGCAGATGGTGTTCAACGCCTACAAGCAGTTCAGCGACGGCGTGCAGGACACGGCCACGCCGATGTGGATTATGCTCCTGAGCAACGTGCTGAACATCTTGGGCAACTGGTTGCTCATCTTCGGGCACTTGGGTTTTCCTGAAATGGGTTTGCTCGGTGCCGGCATCTCTACGCTTGTGAGCCGTGTGGTGCAGCTTGTGCTGATGGCCGGGGTGTTCCATCTGACCAAACGTTACGAGCCGTACAGAAAGGATTTCCCCAGGGCTTCTGTTACGATGAAGGACCAGAAGGAACTGCATCGGCTTGGCTGGCCTGTGGCGTTGCAGTTGGGCATGGAGGCAGCCTCGTTCAGTTTCAGCGCCATCTATGTAGGGTGGCTGGGAGCGACGGCTTTGGCTGCGCATCAAGTGATGATAGTTATCGGCCAACTCTTCTTTATGCTCTACTATGGCATGTCGGCTGCGGTGGCCGTGCAAGTCAGTTATTACCGTGGGGCAGGGGAGTGGGAGCAGATGCAGAAGGTGGCGGCGGCCGGATTGCACCTCTGCTGGATGATAGCCTTCGTGCTCTCCGTGCCGTTGATGCTGATGCGGGACGAGGTAGGGCTGCTCTTTACGCCGAGCACCGACGTGGCCTCCCTGGTGGCGTTGCTGACGGTTCCTTTCCTGTTCTATCAAGTGGGCGATGCTTTGCAATGCACCTACGCCAATGCCCTTCGTGGCATGGCTCGCGTCAAGCCGATGATTTGGATAGCATTCGTGGCCTACATTGTCATATCCCTTCCCTTGGGCTACCTGTTTGGCTTTGTCTGTGGGTGGAAACTTGTGGGCGTGTGGATGGCATTCCCCTTCGGCCTGACCACAGCGGGCCTGCTGTATTATAGAGAATTTAAGCGATGCATGAACTGAAACCCATAGCTCACATCGAGACGGACTTCCCCACGAAGTTCGGAGTGCCTCGGCAGAGCGGGCTCGTGAAAGGCTTAAAGGGCAGAATTGTCTTCGAGCCGGAGTATCGCGACCCTGAGGCTTTGCGGGGATTGGAGGCCTTCAGCCACATCTGGCTGCTCTGGTCCTTCAGCGAAGCATCCCTCCCTCTAAGGGAAGGTCGGGGAGGAACTTTCAAAGCCACCGTTCGTCCGCCTCGGCTCGGCGGCAACAAGCGGATAGGTGTATGGGCTACGCGAAGTCCATTCCGGCCTAATGGCATCGGACTCTCTTCCGTACGCATCGTCAACATCGCGCTTCACACGCCCGACGGCCCGGTCATCGAGGTGGAAGGCATCGACATGATGAGCGGAACGCCCATCTTCGACATCAAGCCCTACCTGCTCTTCACCGACTGCCACCCCGATGCTGTGGGAAGCCTCGCCGACTGTGTTGACCCGAAGGGCGAGGGCGGAGCCGGAAACAGCCCTGTCGTGAAGCTGTCGGCGGAGCTTGAGGCAGCCTTTGATGCCGAGCATCTCGAGGCACTTCGCGAGGTGTTGGCCTCCGGACCGCAGCCGCATTACCACGACGACCCCGACCGTGTCTATGTCCTTCCCTTTGCCGGCCGCGAGGTGAGGTTCCGCGTGGCGGACGGCGAGGTGGAAGCCTTCCTTTAGAATAAAAGTTAAAAAGTTAAAAAGTTAAAAAGTTGATGGGGCGGAAGCGAGTCATAAAAAACGTCGCCTGCGGCGTTGCCAATCTCCGCGTGCGGCGTTGCAGGTTTCCGCGTGCGGCGTTGCCAATCTCCGCCTGCGGCGATTTCCACTTCCCGTTTCTTCAGCCCCTCATTCCCTCATCCTCTCCGGGACTCCCGGCATGAAAAAAGCGAAATAACAGTTATCCTTAACAACTAATCAATACCAGAAAAAAATGAAAAGAAACATCCTTCTCTTGGCCTGCCTGCTTGGTGCTTTCCAGGCTCAGGCTCAGCAGATAGACCTCAGCTCCACGGAGGAAGTGTCGCCCTACATCTTCGGGCACAACCTCGAGCACACGCGCGCTGCCGTCAACGGAGGGCTGAGCGCACAGATGCTCAAGAACAGAAAGTTCGCCGGCAAGCCTACGTCCGGACCCGGCATGGCCTCGCACTGGAAAGGCATCGGGCAAAAGGCCTTCTTCATGCAGGGAGGCAGCTACACCAAACACATCTGCTTGCAGAAGATGCGACGCATCAACGAACTCAATTCGCAGGTCATTCAGAACCTGAAGCAAGGGCAGCAGGCAGGCATGGCACAGCAAGACCTCTGCCTGAAGAGCGGAACGGCCTACGAGCTGCGCACCGTGACGAAAGTGTCGGCACCGCTCTCGCTCCGCGTCGAGCTCACCGACCGTCAGGGCAGCAAGGTCTATGCCCAGACGTCGCTCAGGCTCACCCCTGCCGACGACTGGCAGACGAATACCTTCACCCTCACGCCCTCTGCCTCCGACAAGGAAGGAAGCATCCGCTACACCTTCACGGAGCAGGCAGAACTCACCGTCGGAGCTCTCTCCATGATGCCTGCCGACAACTTCCACGGGATGCGCCGCGACGTGGTTGACCACTTGAAAGCCATCGGGCCGCGCCTGCTGAGATGGCCCGGAGGCAACTTCGCCGGAGAATACCGCTGGAAGGATGGTCTGCTGCCAAGCGACCAGCGTGGACCCTTACAGGCTGCCACGGAGATAGAAACGCAGCCGTACAGCGACGGATACGACTACCACGAAATCAACACCGACGACTTCATCGCCCTCTGCCGCGAGGTGGGAGCGGAGCCCATGCTCACCATAAACCTCGCATGGTGTACGCCGGAGGAAAGCCGGCAGTGGGTGGAATACTGCAACGGCTCGCCCGAAACGGAATACGGCAAGGAGCGTGCACAGCGCGGGCACAGCGAACCATACAACGTCCGCTTCTGGTCGCTCGGAAACGAGATGGGCTACATCCACATGGAAGGGCCTTCAGGACCCGAAGCCTACGCCAAGATGGCCGAACAGCACGCCGACGAGATGCTCAAGGTCACTCCCGGACTCCATTTTGTCTCTTCCGGCCCTTATCCAAACGACAACTGGGCTGAGCATTCCGCCGCGCTGTTGTCGGAAAAGGTGAAGAACATATCGCTCCACACCTACAACGGCGGCGGCCGGCACTTCACTACGCCCGCCGACATCAAGGCTTCCTATGAAGGCATCACCGCCTCGGCTGACAACCTTGTCAAACTGGCCGAAAGGATGAGAAAGTCGCTGGATAGCACAGGAAAGCAGCTTCATATCTCCTTCGACGAATGGAATCAATGGCACTCCTGGTTCAGGCCTTCCTGCGTCTGCGAGGGCATCTATGCCGCCCGCGTCATGCATTTCTTCCTGAACCGCTCGCGTGAACTCGACATCCCTCTGGTCTGCTACTTCCAGCCCATAGGCGAGGGCGCCATCGAGGTGCGCCCCGACGGAAGCCGCCTCACGGCCAATGGACAGATGTTTGCCATGATGAAGGCACACCAAGGCGGCCTTCGCTGCAAGGTGAGCGATAACGATGACCTCTCCACGGCTGCCACCATCCACGGCGACACACTTGTCGTCACGCTCGTCAACGCTGGATATGAGTCCGACCGCACCTTCAGTTTCCCCCTCAAGGGCAAGGTCATCGACAGCATCCTCTACGGTTCGGACGATGTCACGCCGCACAGTTACTTCACTCAGGCCGCCCTCAATGTCCGCGCCGAGCGCAAGAACGTCAGCGTCACCCTTCCTCCTCACAGCGCTGCGCTCGTGAAGATGAAAGTAAAGAAGTGAAACACAGGAGCCGACGCATCCCTTGCGTCGGGACAATGAAGCAGAAAGTCCGGCTTCCGAAGCCTTCCCTCCGGGAACGGGGGAAGCTGAGAAGGGGGAATATAGACAGTAAACAGCAAATCCCCCAATCGTAAATTGTCAAATAGTAAATAACGTGAGTTCGATGAAATATAATTGTCTATAAATTTGGTGATTAGCGAAAAT
>CAMVDV010000057.1 GCA_947166305.1 uncultured Prevotellaceae bacterium
ATCGGCATTGCGGAGGATAATTTGTGCTCATTGGACTTTTAGCGGACAGCAATATAAAAGAATATAGTTCATCAGAGGGAAGACGAACCCGCTTGTAGGAACACGCCGCGTTTTGTCCGTGGAGTTTGCTTTTGAATGGACGGAACTTTCATGCGCATACTGCCCGCCGCGTAGGGACGCGCCGTGGCGCGTCCGTGTTTGCTGCGAAGTAATTGCAGAGGAGAATGTGTCGCGGACGGCGGACGCGCCACGGCGCGTCCCTACATGCAAACCGTGTCATGCCGCGTTTTGTCCGTGGGGGGAGTGCTTTTGAACGACGGAACTTTCCTACGCTTATTATCTGCGATTGAAAGAAAACGTAGTGGCACTGAGAAGTTTTTGCATACAGCACGAGATAAGAGTGGAAACTAAACACGTTTAGTTTGCCGATTAAACGTGGTTAGTTTGCCAACTTATCGTGCTTGGTCTGCAATCAGTCCATTGGCAAGTTGAAATTTACTCATGTGTAAATGCCAAACTACTCACGAGTAAATGGCAAACTACTCACGAGTAAATGCTAAACTTCTCGTGTGAAGTTTTCGGGCGACCCGTGGGCGTTGGCTTTCAGGCCTTTAGGAAAGCATCACGGGAGGCGGGCTATTTCTTGTTCGCGTAGATGTAGTAGCTGATGCCTCGACGGACGTTTTCGATGACGGCTTCGGAGGAAACGGTGGCGCCAGTCACGACATCGACCTTCTGTTTCTCAGCGACTTTGACGGCCTTGCCGTCCCATTTCTTCATGATGCCTTTCTCCACCATGTCGAAGTACTTGGGGGTCTCTTCGTTCTCGAGCGCTTCCACCTTGAGCACTTTGCCGGCCTTGATGTAAACCTTGACGGGCGTCGTGCCGGCATAGCCCTC
This sequence comes from uncultured Prevotellaceae bacterium, assembly GCA_947166305.1. Classification (GTDB taxonomy): domain Bacteria; phylum Bacteroidota; class Bacteroidia; order Bacteroidales; family Bacteroidaceae; genus Physcousia. Next base: position 901 of record CAMVDV010000057.1, read on the forward strand.
GACGTCGGAGGCGAGGTCGGTGGTGTTGATGACGGTGATGTCCTTCTGTTTGGTCAGTATGGGTGTGTTGGTGGTCTGGCTCGTCAGGAAAAGGAATGCTCCGAGGAGCAGAATGATGCTTTTGATGTTCATTTGAGGAAAGGTTATAAGGTTGTGAGGTTATGAGGTTATAAGGTTAAAAGGTTAAAAGGTTAAAATGTTAAAATGTTAAAAGGTTAAAATGTTAAAATGTTATAGGGTTGGATCATAGCTTCAGCTTGAAGTGGTGCGCTCCTGCCTGCAGGTGGTGTGTCTGGCCGTCGGGTGCGGTCCAGGTGGCTGTACTGCCTTGCGGGACTACGATGTCGTAGTTGACGCGGCGGCCTTTGCGTGTCCAGCTGCTGCTCATCTCTCCGTAAGGCGAGTTGTGGCGTGCCTCGAAGTGCTCCAGCCCTTCTACGAAGTTGGGACGCAGGATGATGTGTCGGAAGCCGGGCTGTGAGGGGTCGGGATAGATGCCGCCAAGACCTTTGTAGGGCCAGGCTCCTATCTCGCCATACATGATGTGATTGTCGGAATCGTTGTTGTCGAGTTTCCAGTTCTCGCGGAGCGTGGTGGCACCTTTGCTCACGATCCATGCTCCCCACGACGGGTAGGTGTCCTGCACTGCCACGCGATAGGCCACGTCGGCATAGCCGTTCTCGCTCAAGGCGCAGAGCAAAGCCTTGCATCCATGCACGCCGACGTCGAGGTGATAGTCCTTGGAGACGACATCGTCTACCAGCCGTCGCGCCACTTCCTGCCTGTGCTCGTCGGCGACGATGCCCCAGTAGAGCGCCATGCTCATCTCCGTCTGCGTGCCGCCGGCATAGATGTGTTTCTCCGCGTCGAAGTATTTGTCGTTGATGGCCTTGCGGATGTCGGTAGCCAACTGGCTGTAGCGACGTGCATCGTCGGCTTTGCCCAGCAGCCCAGCAGCCTTGGAGAGGATGAGGGCATCGGCATAGAAATAAACCGTGGCGCAGAAGTCGCGGTCGGACTTAGCCTTGACGGGAATCCAGTCGCCCAGTCCCCACGAGGTGATGTGCCCGTCGCTACCTCGCTCCACATAGTCCACCAGTCGGCGTATGGCCTCATAGTTGTCGCTGAGCGGACGCAGGTCGCCATAGAAGAGATAGAGCTGCCACGGGATGATGGCCGTGGTGGAAACCCAGTCGATGCCGATGAGGAAGTCGTAGCCCCAGCCGCTTGTGGGGATGATGTTAGGGAGCATACCGTTGGGCTGCTGCTCGTCGCGATGGTCGCACAGCCACTGTTCGTAGGCGGTGATAGCGTCGAAGTTGTAGAGAGCCATCTCGACGGCCAGATGCGCGTCGCCCGTCCATCCGTTCTTCTCGCGGTGCGGACAGTCCGTGGGGTAGCCCACGAAGTTGGAAAGGTAGGCAGCGCGAGTGGCCGACATGATGTCTTCGAGCAATTTGTTGGAGGACTTGATGCTGCCGACCGACTCCATGTCGGTGTTCGTGCGCCAGGCGATGAGGTTCTCTTTGGTGAGGCTGAGCGGCTTCGACGTCACAACTTCGGCATAGCGGAAACCCTTGTATGAGAATCGGCAAGCATAGTTGTCCCTCTCGCCGCTGAGCCAGAAGATGTCTGTGCCGAAAGGTTCTCGCTGACGGTCGCCGCCGTAGAACTTGCTCACGTTGCTCATGTCGACGTGACCGTCGTCCGTCAGACGTTCTCCGTGAACGATGCGCACCTCCGTGTCGCGTTCGCCGGTGATGCAAAGCTCGGTGATGCCGGCCATGTTCTTGCCAAAGTCATAGACGAAGGTCGTGTCGCCCCAGCTCGTCAGCTTGACTGCCGTCAGCCGTTCTGCCTTGCGGATGGGTGTCATCTGTTGCGAGGCGACAAGTGGGGCTGGGCATCCTGTGAGAGAGACACGCCGCCAGTCCTTGTCGTCGAACGTCGGAGAGGTCCACTCCGTCTGCTTCCTGAAGTCGATGTGTTCCCCTACATATATATTATTATATACTAAGGCGCCTTCTGCCGTTCGCCACGAGAGGTCGGTAGGAACAACCTGCGTGGAGCCGTCGGCAAAGGTGATGCGAAGGTCCATGCAGAACTTCGGCCGCTGCCGCCAAGGAGCTTGATCGAAGTTCCACGGTGCCTTGGGCTGATAGTTGTACCATCCGTTGCCAAGCACGACGCCGAGAACATTGTCGCCCTCGGCAAGGAGCGAGGTGACGTCGAAGGTCATGTACATCGTCCGACGGTCGTAGCGCGTATAGACAGGTTCAAGGAATCCTGTGGAAGCAGGCTTGCCGTTGACGGTCAGCTCGAAGAGTCCGCCGCAGGCAATGTATGCACGGGCACTCTTGATGGCCTTCGTGATGGAGAACTTCTTGCGGAAATAAGGAGCAGGACGCCGTTCGCGGTCGATGCCGTCGCAAATCCATGCGCCTTGCCAAAGGCTTTGAGCCATCATGCCGGTCTCGAAACTTGTCTCTGCCTCGCCTATCCTGACGCGATAAGTCGTGAAGGGTTGCAACGGCTCGCCGTCGTAGACAACCATCACTTCGCCTGCCGGCGAGGTGTGTTGCCAGACGGCCCGTCCGCTTTCGTCAGTCACGACGATGGGCGTTGGCTTCTTTTCATCGACGAGCTGCCAACTCAGTCGAGGCTTGGCATCATCGACACCAAGGGGTCTTTCCAAGTGATTCACTCGCAGACGTGTTTGTGCCGAAAGCGTTTGGCAAGTGCAGACGCTAAGCGTAAGAAGGCAGAGGAAAGCCTTCGCATTATGGTGATTTATCTTCATGGTAAATGTCTTTCTGTTTTCTTTGTTCCGAAACGTGGATGCTTCGGTTCTTGATTATCAACTGTCAACTTTTCCTCGTCATCTCAACGAGTCGGCTCATGTGGGTTGGGATGGGAAGCTCTTGCGGACACTTCTTGAGGCATTCGCCGCAGTCCTGACACTTCGTGGCCCTTGCCGCAGTAGGAATTGCAGCACGATAAGCTTCGAGATAGGCTTTGCGCTTCTCCTCGAAATCGGGTGCCGAGCGGTCGGGTAGGGGCAGGCGTCCATCGGTGACGGCTTGGTTGTAGAAGGCAAAGTTGCCCGGGATGTCAACGCCATACTTGCAGGGCATGCAGTAGGCACAAGTGGTGCAACCGATGGTGGGCAGTCCGGCCATCTTGTCAGCAATGCGGGCAAGCAAGGCATTCTCCACGTCGGTGCAAGGCTCGAGGGGTGAGAATGTCTCGATGTTCTCCTTGAGATGTTCCATTCGGTTCATTCCGCTCAAGGCAGTGAGCACGTTGGGATGCGAGCCAACCCAGCGGAATCCCCATCGTGCCGGCGTGTCATCTTTGCGTGCACGGCTTAGCTGAAGGCGGACATCGTCGGAGACATTCGACAGACCTCCACCGCGAAGTGGCTCCATGATGACGCATTGGATGCCTAACTTCTCGAGCCTTCCGTAGAGATACTCTGCATTGGCATCGCCGCGACTGCGTCTGCCACGCCTTTGAGCGTGCTGCCAGTCGAGATAGTTCATTTGTATCTGCACGAAGTCCCAATGGTATTTGTCGTTATTGTCGAGCAACCAGTCGAACACCTTCACGTCGCCATGATAACTGAAGCCGAGGTGACGGATGCGGCCTGCCTTGCGCTCAGCGAGAAGGAAGTCGAGCAGACCGTTATCGATGAAGCGTCCCTTGAGATTGTCAAGTCCGCCTCCGCCAACACTGTGCAGCAAGTAGTAGTCAATGTAGTCCACTTGCAGCTTACGGAAAGAGGCTTCGTACATCTCCTTTGCTTTCTCGATGGGCCAAAAGCTTCCGTTCTGGTTCGACATCTTGGTGGCAACATAGTACGAGCTCCGCGGATGTCGGCTCAGGGCTTTGCCTGTTGCCTCTTCGTTAGTGCCGCCGCCGTAGATGGGGGCTGTGTCGAAGTAGTTGATGCCGTGGGCCAAGGCGTAATCGACCAGTTCGTTGACCTGCTCTTGCTCTTTGGGCAGACGCATCATGCCGAAGCCCAGCAGGGAAATCTTCTCGCCCGAGCCGTTTTGTGTGCGGTAGGTCATCTGGCTTGCCGCCTTCCCTGTCTCGTCCTGGAGAGGGGAGAATGCGCCGGAAGCCTTTCCGCGAGAACGGGAAGCGATGGCTCCGACAGAGCCAATGGTGAGCAACGACAGGGCAACGCCCGAGCCTATTCCCAGACGCTCAAGGAACTGACGCCTGTTCATTTCTTGCCTTTCTTCGTGATTGGTTTTCATAGTTACAAAGATTTTATTCTTATATGTTGACAATTTTTCGGGCAAAAGGTTTAATCCCTATATGTATTATTTGACAACTTCTTATGCCTGTTGTTCTCTTCTACTCAGTTTTTGCACGATTTTTCGTCTTTTGTGCAAAAAATGTTACCGTTTCTCTTGCATTGTACCGTAATTTGCCTTACCTTTGCACAAAATTCAACAAAATGTGCAAATGATTTCGACACAAATACCTTCTTATAATGAAATGATCAGACAGAGCATTCAGGAGCATTGGTTTCTCGATTCGATGTCTGACTATGGTGTTTTCACCTTCCAATACAAGGATGTGGCGCGCGTCATCGAGAAGATGCACATCCTCTTCGAAGAGGCTGGCATCGAGAAGGGCGACAAGATAGCTCTGTGCGGCCGCAACCTCAGCCGATGGGGGGCTGCCTTTTTCAGTATTTTGACCTACGGCGCTGTGGCTGTGCCCATTCTCCATGAGTTCCATCCCTCGCAGGTGCACGACATCGTGAACCACTCCGAGGCGAAACTTCTCTTTGTGGGCGACAAGGTTTGGCCGACGCTTTTGGCCGACGAGATGCCGCATCTGGAGGGCATCATCTCGCTTGTCGACTACAGTCTGCTCGTCTGTCGGAACGACAAGCTCGGCTATGCCCGCGAGAACCTCAACCGTCTCTTCGGAGAGAAGTTCCCGAGTCGCTTCCTGCCCGAACTGCTCAGCTACCATAAGGACCAGCCCGACGAGCTGGCGGTGCTGAACTATACCAGCGGAACGACAAGCAACTCCAAGGGCGTGATGATTCCTTACCGCGCACTATGGAGCAATTGTGACTTCGCACGAAACGTCCTGGGCCACATCATCAAGGCGGGCGACCGCGTGCTCTCCATGCTCCCCATGGCACACATGTACGGCATGGCCTTCGAGTTCACCTACGAATTTATGGTAGGCGTACACGTCAACTTCCTCACCAAAGTGGCCTCGCCCACCATCCTGATGCGCACTCTGGCCGAGGTGAAGCCCATCATCATCGTCGTCGTGCCCCTCATCATCGAGAAGGTGGTGCGCAAAGCCGTCATGCCGCGCATCCAGGACCCCAAGGTGCGTATGCTTATGAACGTACCCATCATCGGCGACCGCATTCGCAAACGTATCTGCGACGGCTTGACGCAGGCCCTTGGCGGCAACTTCTACGAGGTCATCATCGGCGGTGCTGCGCTCAACCAGGAGGTGGAGCAGTTGCTTCACGACATCGGCTTTGCCTATACCGTGGGCTACGGTGCTACGGAGTGCGCCCCCATCATCACCTATGACGACTGGAAGGATCAGGTGGTGGGCTCGTGCGGCAAGAATGTCGTCCACCAAGAGTTGCGCATTGACAGCCCAGACCCCGAGCGTATCCCCGGCGAGATACTGACGCGCGGACTGAACGTCATGCTTGGCTATTATAAAAACGATGAGGCTACGCGTGCAGCCATAGACGATGACGGATGGTACCACACGGGCGATCTCGGCGTGATGAACGCTCGGGGCAATGTTTTCATCAAGGGTCGCTCCAAGAATATGCTGCTCGGTCCCAACGGGCAGAACATCTATCCGGAGGAAATCGAGGACAAGCTCTCCGGCATGACGCTCGTGGGCGAGTGCCTCGTCGTGCAGCGCGACGACAAGCTCGTGGGCCTCGTCTATCCGGACCAGGAACAAGTGAAGAAACTCCGACTCTCTGAGAGCGACATAGAGGGCATCATGGAGCAGAACCGCAAGGAAATCAATCCCCAACTGCCAAGCTATGCTCAGCTCTTCAGCATAAAAGTAATGGAAAACGAGTTCGAAAAGACGCCAAAGAAGAGCATCAAGCGTTTCCTATACCAGAAATAAGAATAGGAATCGAGAAGGGAAACGCATCTGTCCGCGCTAAGGAATGCGCACCGATGCTCTGGCATGTCGGCGAATTCGGTTTTTAATTTGTGGGTGCGGCAGCAACTCTGGCTCAGAGCGGCTGCCGCTTTTTTATGTAGCAACGTGGAGAGATAACAGACACAGCGTGGAGAGATTGCAATTGCCGCGTGGAGAGATTGCAATTGCCGCGTGGAGAGATTGCAATCGCTGCGTGGAGAGATTGCAATCGCCGCGTGCGATGTCGGACAGAACCCTGTGCCCTTATTGGCGGAACCCTGTGCCTTGTTTGCAGGACCGTGTAGACTTATGCAAACAACCCCTTGCTCTTCTGGGAACAAGGGGCTGTCGGTGGTGCCTGCGATGCCTTTCGCTACTGCTTGAACTTCGCTTTCAGCAGCTGCATTCCGCCGTCGAAGTTGTAGTAGCCACCTATCTGCAGGTCTTCACGGACGCGGCGGCCATCGGGCGTGATGGTTTCGTAGTGGGGGATTCCGCTGAACTGGAACAGTTCTTCGAAGCGGCTGAAGTCCTCATTGCTGACGCAGATGGCCTCCTCGCCGTCCAGCCATTCCTTCACATACTTGTGGTAGGCTTCGCTACCTCCCTGCGTCGATTCACCAGCGATGAAGATAAGTTTCACGTCATCCCGCTTGGCTATCTCGGCACGGAGTTGCTTACTTTGCTGAATCGCACCACGGCAAGGTCCGCACCCCATGCCCCAGAAGTCGATGAGGAGGAAGCGTCCGGGATACTTGGCAGAGAGCGAGCGGATGAAGTGTGCCTCACGATTGTCGGACGGCAGGGGCTTGGCGAGTTCCTTCTCGGCCATTTTGCGGGCATAGAATGCCTCGGCTTTCTGGCGGACGTAGGGATGGGTGAAAGCCGAGAAATAGTGCTGCATGATGTCGTCGAGAGAGTCGGGACTGGACTCGTAGTTGGTGCGAAGATAATTGAACTCGCTAAGCAACTCGCGATAGATGCAGAGCTGAGCCAGCAGGTTGTTGTGGTCGCAGTGCATCAGGTCGCGCAGGGCGGACTGTAGGTTCGTCAGCCGTTTCTTGTCGTCTCCCACTGCATCCTTGAACACACGCTCGCGGACAGGCGATGCAAACTGGATGCGATTGATGGTGAAGTAGGTGACATCCTCCGCGAGGAGCAGCGGATTGTCAAAGTCGATGCGGCGGAGCGGCGTATAGTTGCGCGTGTCGAGGAGTGCCTGCCACTCCGTGCTGTCCACGATTTCCTCGTGATAGACGCCGTCGCGCTGTTCCATCTTCTTCACGTCGTCCTCCCGCATCATGGCATACGTCATGTAGGCTTCGGCAAAGTGGGTCTCGGCGCTTGCCCTCGCCAGCTGCATCTCCAGCGGCGTGAAGCGGTCGCAGCGGCCCACTACCTGCAACCGATACATCAGGTTCTGCCATACTTCTTCGGCCTTTTTGTTAGCTTCGGCAAGCGTTCCTTTGAATGAATTGAGCGGATACAGCATGTCGCTAATCAACAGCTTCGACTTCAGCAGACGTTCCGCCTCCTTGCTCGCGCCGCTGTTGTACTGGCACTCATAGCGTCCGTCGGCATTCCTGTGGACTGTGACGTCGATGACCTCGCCCGGACGGGCAAAGAAGGGAATCTCCTCGAAGCCTACCTTCGAGCCGTGGGTGAAGAAGGAATTCATCACGGGATAGCTGGCGAGGAACTTCTTCTGGAATGTTCCGTCGGGCGCGATGTCGAGCACCATCGTGCCACCATCCTTTTCGAAGAGGTCTTTCTGATAGCACTCCATCGATGTGAACCCGAAGCGTTCGGCATCATAGCCCTCGATGTGCCCCTTGAAGGTAATGGTGTCGGTCTGGAACCAAGATGCAGACCCACCCCAACCCTCCCTTAAAGGGAGGGAGAAAGTCTCCCCTTTAAGGGGAGATTTAGAGGGGTCTTTCTCTTTACGGGAGGGACGGGTAGGCGTCTTCTTGCTGTCGTGTATCCCGAGAAGCATGAAGGCATCGCCGGAATCGCCCTCGATGAAGTCGAACACCTTGGTGCGCTTGGGCATGGGTGCAAAGTGCATCGTGAAGTCGAGGCTGCCGCTTTCGGGCACCGACACCCAGGCGTCCAGCTCAAGCCCTTCGGCGCGACGGATAGGATAGCGTGTGCCGTCCTCGTCCATCAAGTAGCAAGTCTTGGCGAAACGGAAGTTCCGTCCCTGCGGATACTCAATAGTGAAGCGAATCGTCGTCAGCGTGTCGGCCAGAATCACTTCGCGTGCCTTCAGCTCACCCATGTAGACATTGGCACAAGCCATTGCCGTCGGCATCTTGAAGACCTTGACTTTCGCTTGCCCGCTCAATGCAACGAAGGCAAGCAGGATGATGATGATGTCCTGTCTCATGATAACTTTCTTTTTACCTATTTATATAATATAACGCGCAAGAAAGCGAAATGTTATGCGCTGGTGGCGTTAAAGATACTTAAAAGTGCAAACCTACTTTATCTTCGTATAGAAGGTCGAGGCAGGGAGCCCTTGCTTGTTGCGAAGGTCGGCATCTGTGAAGCCGCTCCAGCCGTAACGGACCGCAGCAGGAAACTTTACGTCAGGCGATGAGAGAAGAATCTTGTCGCCTTCAATCTTGATGTTGGCAGGATGGAACATGCCATCGCTGGCGGCAATCTCGAAGCCCTTTGTGCAGGTGAGGCCGTCGGCATTGTCGAAATGCAGGAAGATGTCGTTGTCCTTTCCGCGACCTGCAAAACGCAAGGTCGGACCTTCGCAAACCAACTCATGGCCGTAAGTGTGCTTCAACGCAAGCAGGGCCAGGCGCTCGCCTACAGGACGCTTCGTGCGGTAATGAACGTCGTTCTTGTCGCCGAGGTCACTGCTGACAGCCATCCATGTGTCTGGCAAGCCTTCCCCGTCCCCTAAAAAGGAGGGGTGAATGGCCAAGCGGCGCTGGCTGTCGCGGAAGGCAGGCCACGAAGGTCGTGGCAGGCTGCTGAGCTGGACAATATAGAATGGCAGGGAATGCTTCTTGTGGAACTCGCTCCTCCATCGCTGGGCATAGAACTTGCGCCAGGATTGCTCAAGGAGCGTGAACAGCTTCTCGTGTACCTCGATGTTGTGAGCGTTGCTCTCTCCCTGGTACCAGATAACGCCACGGATGGGCAGGTGTCCGAGCGGCGCGATGGCTGCTTCGAAGAGGTAGGCGGGTTCGTAAGGATGGCGTTGGAGAGGATTGTATGCCGACGATTCCTTGTTGAGGGCGTGAGCAATGTTCTGCGTCATGCGGCCTCGTGCCCAAGCTTGACCGAAGTCTCCGCCTCGCCAGTCGTGAAGGATGTTGGGAAACTCCCATTCCAACGTCGTGCGGTCTATCCATGATTCTGTCGTGGAGCCTCCCACGGCGTTACAGATGATGCCGATGGGAACGTCGGGCAGGCTGTCGCAAAGCACTCGGGCGAAGTTGAAGGCGACGGCAGAGAACTTGGCGACCACTTCGGGCGAAGCCGTCTTCCATCCCTGGAAGTCCATGTGGCGCAGCTCATTCGTGTAAGCAAGCACGCTGTCGTCCCACTCCACGGCATCCGTCCTTGCTCGCGCGGGCATATTATATATATGTAGGCGACCTGCGAGGCGCTTGGCGTCGGCGAGGTCCTCGTCGAGCGTGTTGCATTGGTCCACGCGCAGCTCCATGTTCGACTGACCGCTGGCAAGCCAAATGTCGCCGAAGTAGAGGCTGTCTATCGTGAGCGTCTGCGGCTCGGCTTTCGTCAGGTTGTCAAGAAGATAAGGGTACTTTTCGGGATAGTAGAAGCGATAATGGTCGGGGTTTAGAGGCTTGGCGGTGATGGTGAGCGTATAGGGGCCGCCAGCCTTCATTTCGGACATCTCCATACTCCACGAGCCATCGGCACGCGAGAAAGTCTCACCCTCATCCACCACCTTGCCGTCCTTGCTCAGCACGCGTCTTATTTTGCTTCGTGCATTGGCACGACCTTCCAACAGGAGGGGCTCGTCGCGCGGCAAGACCATTCCCGTGGAATAGACAGGAGGCAAATGTAGCCCTCCGTAGTCGCCTGTGAGGGCGGAATAGACTGTTTTTGCCAGAATGTTTGCACCCTCGGGATTGGGATGCAGAGCGTCTGGAAAGAGGTCGGGACGGCAGTGCAACGGCTCGTAGAGGTCGATGAGTTGTGCTCCTGCGCCTTGTGCCACCTGCTCGATGGCCTGCTGAATTTGAGCGTGCCAATCGCGCGTGCCGCTTTGGAAACGCGGATGACGATGGAAAATGGGCGTCATCTTGCAGACAAGGATGCGCGCTTCGGGGTTCACCAAAAGGAAAGAATCAATCAAAGCTCTGTAGTTCGGGATGAATTCTTCTTTCCAGTCGGGCCAATTGCGAGGGTCTGTATCGTTCAGTCCCAAGTGGATAACCACCCAATCGGGTCTGAATTCGAGCGCCTGATGAAACTCTGGCAGACCGATGTACGGGCGGTGACCTTTGTAGAGTAAAGTCGCTCCCGAGTGTCCGAAATTGCCTACTTCATATCCGTTGCCCAGCATTCGTTGCAATTGTGCAGGGTAGCTGTCCCGCTCACGGTCGGCAATGCCGTAGCCGAACGTCACGCTGTTGCCCACGCAAGCAACTTTTATTTTCCCCTGGATATTCAGTAAAAACACCGAAAAGAACAAGACGGCCAGCATCCTGCATCCTGTTCTTGACTTGAAAAGAAGAGATTTTCTTGTTGACATGACATCGAAGTACACTGAAAATAAAGAAATCGAAATGTGACTTTATATTTGTTTCAACCACGATTTCATGTTTTTCTAACCACGAATTACACTAATTACACGAATTATTTAAGCCTATTGAGGACGGAGCCAATTCGTGTAATTCGTGGTGAAAGAATAAGTAATTCGTGGTTAGAAAAACAGCAATTCGTGGTGAAAGAATTCGCTTTCAGTTGCGATGAGTCGTTCAGAACACGTTGCAGTGCTGGAAGAAGCCAATGGCTTCGAGCTCTTTTTTGAGCTGTTGTTCTTCCTCGGGTGTGATGTTCTGGAAGGGCGTTCGATTGGGTCCGAGGTCGAGGCCGATGAGTTTCATGATGCGTTTGCCACCGACGATGTTGCCGCGGAAATGGCAGATGACGTTGATGACCTGCTGCGAATAATCCTGAAGTTCACGTGCCGACTGCAAATCTCCTCGGTTCCAGGCGTCTATGATACCAACCAAGTTCCTTCCGTTATAGTTTGTAGTGCCGCCGATTCCGCCTTTTGCTCCGCCCATGGCAAGGCATGGGAGGATGGTTTCGTCCTGTCCGTGGAGCATATCAAACTTGCCGTCGGCGTAGAGTCGACACTGGTTGTACTCGTAGAGGCTCTCATAAGTGTACTTGATTCCCGCGAGGTTCGGGATGCGGCCATCTGCAGCCTTGAGGAAGTCGACCATAGAAAGATAGGCTCCATTGAAGGCAGGAATGTGGTAGAAATAGAAGGGTAGGGCAGGCGCGCCTGCTGCAATTTCCTCGCAATACTTGACGAGTTCCTCCACGCGACTGATTTTGGGGAATGGCGGCGCCATTGCTCCGATGCCCCATGCGCCGATCTTCTGGGCATGTTCTGCCAGTCTTTTGCTCTCGCGCACACAGCAACTGCCCACGTGGACGATGACCTTGAAGCCTTCGGGTGCTGCCGCCATCCAGGCTTCGGCCAGCTTCATGCGCTCTTCGGAGGTGAGCATATAGCCTTCGCCACTGCTTCCGTTGATGAAGACACCCTTTAGGCCGTTCTTCTGCAACATCTTAGCATAGGCGGGAATAGGTTCGAGGTTCACGTCGCCATTCTCGTGGAAAGGGGTGAACGGCGCGTCGATTAGTCCGATGATTTTCTCCATAATATGATTTTTAGTTAAGTGTTTGTTAGTTTCAGGGAACAAAGGTAGCATTTCTTTTATTAAATGAGAAATTTCTTGTCCATTAACAAACGTTTATTAGTTAAAATTTGTATCTTTGCAGCACTATATTAACGTGAGTTCGATGAAATATAATTGTCTATAAATTTGGTGATTAGCGA
>CAMVDV010000058.1 GCA_947166305.1 uncultured Prevotellaceae bacterium
GTCGTCACCCCCGACGTGGGCATCCTCTCCTCCACCGACATCCTGGCCATCGACCAGGCCTGCATCGACATCATCTATGCCATGACTGCCGAGGAGCATCACGACATGGTGGAACGCATCGAGACGCGTCACGGCCTCCGACAACTCTCCTACATGAAGGAACTTGGCATGGGCAACAACCGATATGTACTCGTCGACCTCGACAACGGATGCCGTCGCATCACAGCAGCCGAGGCGGCAAAAGGGCTGAAACCATTCGTCAAGAAATAAAAGAGAACAAGAGAAAGCGACAAAAGAAAAAGGACTTGCAGAACATCGTGTCTGCAAGTCCTTTTGTTTTGTAGCGGGAGTGGGTCACGATCCCACGACCTCCGGATTATGAATCCGACGCTCTAACCAGCTGAGCTATCCCGCCAACACATTCTACAATCTAACAAGCTTCGACTTTCTCTTTTGGCTTCTTCATCGACCAAAGACCGTTGCTTCTTGTCATTTGCGAGCGCAAAGGTACAGCTTTTTCCTGGATTAGCCAAACTTTTCAACGTTTTTTTTCCATTTTCCTCACTTTTTGAATTTTGATTTTTGATTTTTTTATTCTATAAATATATAATGTGTAACTTTGCACTCCAACCAGAAGAGGGAAAGGACTATGAACAACAGCACAGTCATCATAAGCAGGAATCTTGGCCAGGACATCGCGGATGCCGTGGCCGCACGACAGCACGACCGGCTCTTCGTGCTCACAGACACCACCACACTTCAGCTGTGCTGGCCGCTCATCAGCCAGCTGCCGTGCATGGCTTCGGCACAGATGATTACCATCGGCGACACGGACGAAAACAAGACGCTACAGTCGCTCTCGCACGTCTGGACGTGTCTGCAACAGGGAGGCGCCACGCGACATTCGCTCATGCTAAACCTTGGCGGAGGCATGGTGACTGACCTCGGCGGCTTCGCTGCAAGCACCTTCAAGCGAGGTATTGCTTTCATCAATGTCCCCACGACGTTGCTCAGCCAGGTAGATGCCAGCGTCGGAGGCAAGACAGGCATCAATTTCGGCGGACTGAAGAACGAGATTGGTGTCTTCAACAATGCCGACCGAGTCATCATCTCCACCGATTTCCTGCGCTCGCTCGACACGAAAAACCTCCTTTCCGGATACGCCGAGATGCTCAAGCACGGCCTTATCAGCAACGAACAAAACCTCAACGAACTGCTCACCTTTGACCTCGACGAACCGGACTACACGGCTCTCGGCCATCTTGTGCAGGTGAGCGTCGGCATCAAGGAACGCATCGTGGAGCAAGACCCGACGGAACGAGGCCTCCGAAAAGCCTTGAACCTCGGCCACACGGCAGGTCATGCCATCGAAAGCCTCGCGCTCGAAAAGGGTCAACCCGTGCTGCATGGTTACGCCGTGGCATGGGGTCTTATCTGCGAACTCTTTCTTAGCGTCGGCAAATGCAACTTCCCAAAAGACAAGCTTCGACAGGTTGTCCAATTCATCAGAGAGCATTACGGCGACTGCCCTATCGACTGCAAGCAGTACGAACGGCTCTTCAACTTCATGAAGCACGACAAAAAGAACGAGGCCGACAACATTAACTTCACGCTCCTTGGCGGCATCGGAGACATTCGCATCAATCAACAAGCCTCGAAAGAAGAGATATTCGAAATGCTCGACTTCCTGGCTTTCAAAATCTAACAAACCTATGAAGAAACGTTTTTCCCTTACATTACTTATTATGTTGCTCGTCGGCACAATCGTCGCGGCCGACCTCACGAACGCACGTTGGTACACAATAAAAGTGGGCAACGGCGGCTTCCTCAGCACGAAAGCAGGCTATCGTAGCGGCGTCAACTTGTTGCTAAACAACACGACCGAAGACACTGAAGACACGGGTCTATGGACTTTCATCGGCAACGAAACAGATGGATATTCCTTCTACAACAAGGCTCGGGGCGAGAAATATGTGCTCGGCATGAGCGGCTCGGAAGCAAATGGGCGCGCCAAGATGGTTTTAGAGACCAGCACTACAAGCGTCACGAAGTTCGACATGGGCAGAAACGGTGACGGTTTTTGGATAAAGGACCACGGTTCTGAAAACAAGTACTGGAACAAACGTGGCGATTATCTTGCCTATTGGGACAACGCATCGGGCAGCACTGATACAGGATCGCGCTTCATCCTCACCATTCAAGGCATTCCCGACGACTTCTTCTCCAATGATGAGAATGAGCGCTTCTACTACGTCACGTTTGCCAACTCCGACCTCGTCATGCAGGACATGGGTTCGGGCAAAAACGTCACGACGCAAGCTCGGAAGTATGGCGAGCAGAGTCAGCTCTGGAAGCTCGTGGGCAACGAAACAGGCTTCCAGCTCGTCTGCAAAGGTACAGGCCGACGTGCCTATTACGATGGGAGTCGGCTCAAGACGAGAACGGCGGCCGATGCAAACGGCTTCACCATCGAGGAAACAACCAACACAAACCACGTCGGGAAGTATGAAATCTCGTGGAACGGCGCGTCATCCAGTGCCAACCGCTACTTCAACCAATGGGGCGGAACGGGTGTCGGCAAGGAAATAGGCCTTTGGCAAGCGGCCGACGTGAACAACATCCTCTACCTCATCGCAGAAGCCGACGTGCTGCCCAGCGAGTTTTGTGTCGGACAGAAAGGCAATCGTCCGACCGACATCCACGATTTCTCGCTTTGGTACGACACGCCAGCCACGGCAACAGGCGTCAGCGATACGTGGATGGAATATGCGCTTCCGATGGGCAACGGGCAGATTGGTGCCACGATTCGTGGCGGCGTGATGTGCGACGACATTCAGTTTAATGAGAAAACGCTGTGGAGCGGACAGGCCACGAACGGCAGTAGTGTTGGACAAGGTTACTTTCAGAACTTCGGCTCGATACTTGTCGAGGACAAGGCTGGCACTTTCTCTGCGGCAGAATCTGACGGCAAACCCATCGAAGGCTACAGCCGTTTCCTCGACATCATCGACGGTGTGGCGGGCGTAGACTTCCTTTCGCCCGACGGAAAGACGGCTTTCCACCGCCGATACTTCGCGTCGGCCACCGACAAGGTCTTCGTGGCTCACTATGAGGCAAAGGGCGACGAACAGCTTTTCCTCGCCGTGAGCTACGCCCCGGACAAGCTTATCGGTGCCAGCGGCGTGACTTATGCGATGGAAACCGACGGCTCGGCTTCGGCAACCTTCCACGGCAAGCTGCAAATCGTCAGCTATGACACGCGCTTCAAGGTCAGGACTGACGGCACAATCTCTGTCAATTCCAATGGCATCAACATTGCCGATGCGACATGGACGGACATCATTATGGCTGCAGCGACGGACTATGATGCCGACAAGGCTTCGTTCAAGAGCGGACAGACAGCAGCAGAACTGTCCGAAACCGTCAGCTCGCGCATTGCCGACGCACTTGGCAAAAGCTATTCGGAATTGCTTTCCAGCCACAAGGCCGCGCACAGTGCTTTGATGAACCGTGTAAATCTCAGCCTTGGCAACGCCTCTACGATGACAACGGAGAACCTCATCAAGTTCTACAACGCTTCCGATCAGAACAAACGGAGCAGCGACGGACTCTTCCTCGAAGCGCTCTACTTCCAATACGGACGTTACCTTACCATCGGCGCCAACCTCGATGAGAGCATCCACGCCCCGTCGAACCTGCAAGGCATCTGGAACGATAGGAGCAACACCTCGTTCTGGCATTGCGACATCCATGCAGACATCAACGTGCAGATGAACTACTGGCCTGCCGACCCAGCCAACCTTTCCGAGATGCACCTGCCTTTCCTCCGCCACATCCTCAGTCTCGGAGCACCAGGCAGCAACTCCCCTTGGTATCAGTTGGCAAAGAAGATAAAGAGCGGAGCTGGCGGGTGGACGGTGGCCGTGGAGAACAATATCTTCGGAGGCACATCGACCTGGATGAACAATGCCATGAAGACCCTCGGCGCATGGTATTGCTCGCACCTTTGGCGCTACTATAAATATACGATGGACCGCGAGTTCCTGAAGGAAGCACTGCCCGTCATGTACCAGAACGCCCTGTTCACCAAGTCCATCAGCACCAAGGACTCCGACGGGAAATACGTCATCCTGGGCGAGTGGAGCCCGGAGCATGGGCCGACCGACGTCACGGCCTTCGCCCAACAGACGGCTTTCGAAGCCCTCGACGAGGTGATGAAAGGTCATCGGGAACTTGGTGATGATTCGCCTCTGACGCAAAGCGATATAGCTGCCATCCAAGACCTTTATGACAACTTCGACCGTGGCCTTTGGACAGAAACCTATGGCGGAAAGACATGTATCTCTGAGTGGAAGAACAACGCGCTGTCCGATCCCGGCCACCGCCACCTTTCCCACCTGATGTGCCTCTACCCCTTCTCGATGGTCAGCGCCTTCGATGGGAGCACAGAGGGCCAACGTCTGTTCCAGGCAGCCTACAATGGTCAGATAGCACGCAACGGCGATGTGACCGGATGGTCGATGGGTTGGCAGACAAACACCTACAGCCGATGCCTCGACGGCGACCGTGCCCGCAGGAACCTCTCGCTCGCCTTGCGCCATTCGGGCAGCTATGTCATCGAGATGGGCAACTATGGTGGCTGCTACTACAATCTCTTCGATGCCCATTCGCCTTTCCAGATTGACGGCAACTATGGCTGCACGAGCGGCATCTGCGAGATGTTGTTGCAGTCGTACGACGACGTCATCTCCCTCCTCCCAGCCCTTCCCTCCGCATGGAGCGAAGGCCGTGTGAGCGGGCTGAAGGCCGAGGGATGCTTCACCGTCAGCGAGACGTGGCAGGAGGGCAAGCTCTTGCAGGCAACGATTACGTCGGGAGCCGGCCAGCCCTTGCGCTTCCGCTACGACAAGCTCAGCGAGGGCGACTATATTGTCCGCGTGAATGGCACGAAAGTCAAGGCCACGGCCAGCTCCGACGGGGAGGGTGTCTACACCATCGCGGGCGTGAAGCAGGGCGACACCGTCACCATCGGCATCGAAGACCCTAACGGAATAGGAGAAGTGCGCCGCCCTTTTGGAGAAGAGTCCGAGGGAAAGGCATTCAAGCAAAGCTCGACGGCAGTCAAGCAAAGCTCGGCGGCAGCCAACCTCGCAGGAATCCCAATCGGGAAAGACGGCCCGCGGAGAACCATCGTCGTGCTGAAAGGGAAGAAAATCATTAGGAATAAATGAAAAGCCCCCTCCCCGCTCCCCACAGCCCCCTCCCCGCTCCTCACAGCCCCCTCCCCGCTCCCCCTTTGGGGGAGTGCCACATTGTCGTTGCCTCCTCGTTCAGCGGGATTGAAGCACTCCCCCAAAGGGGGAGCGGGGAGGGGGCCGTGAGGGTCTTTTTTTTCTTCATCCTCTTCTTCATCGGACTGTTTCTGGGCGCCAAGGCACAGGAGCATTCCGTCTTCCTCGGTTTGCCGCTTGGCGGAGAGCGAGGCGAGTTTGTGGACTCGCTGGAGGCCAAGGGCTTCATCTTCGAGGACGAAGCGAACGAATGCACCTGGCTGAGCGGACTCTTCGACGGCGTCGGGGCCAGCATCGAGGTGCACTGCACACCGCGCTCCCACACCGTCCACCGCGTCGTCGTGCGCTTCGTGGAGATACAGGGCAACGAGGTGGGACTGCTCATGAAGACGCGTCAGATAAGGAACAGGCTGAAGAAGAAGTACGGCGCCTGGGACTATACGCGCGAGGGCGGCACCGAGGAGTGGTCCTCCCCGTGGGCTCGCATCTCGCTGGGCAAGGTCCGGCTGCAGGGAGACCGCTTCAAGACGCTCTTCGTGGAGTGGCAAGACCGCATCGGCTGGGAAGCGTTGCAGCAGGAAAGCCGGTAGCCGGGCCACGGCGCGCCGAAGGCTGCAAGGCGGGCTGCAAAGTCCGACTTCGGGATTCCTGACCGAAAGGGATGAAAATCTCAGGCTGCGACGATGACAATCTCAGGCTGCGGAGACGGCAATCTCCGGCTGCGACGATGACAATCTCGGGCTGCGGCGTTGGAAGCCGTCGGCTTTCATCTGACTGCCAAGCTCAACCGACGCGTGGAAGCGTCGGCTCCTAAACGGGTCATGCCGATTGCCAGGGTCAGCGGCCGGTGGCTATCTTCTTTCCGCCCTTGATGACGACGCCGCGAGGCCCGCGCTTGTGGGGAGAAAGCTGTCGGCCTCCGAGGTCATAGCACTTGCCGGCCATCATTTCGCCGCTCCCATTCTTCATTGACCATTCACCATTGACCATTGACCATTGACCATTCTTCACTCCCCCGATGCCTGTGGCCTCGTCCATCTCCTCCATCTTGTAGTAGGTCTTGCGCTCGGGCGAGATAAGGTAACAGCTGAAAGGCTGCAAGGTGACGTTTCCCACGGCACGATAGAGGTTCGTGCCGGAGGGACGCAGGTAGTATCCCTCGTCCTTCTGCAAGGTTTTGCCCGGATAGACGCCGGTGAGAAGGTTCTCGGGCCAAAGGTCGGTGAGGAGCGACGCGTCGGCCTGGCTCACGTCCTCGGCCGTGAGCGTGAAGGTGGACCCGGGCTCTCCCTTGATGATGACGGGCGTGGCGCAGGGGACGCACTCGCCGGCCTTGGCAATGGGCATGAGTCGCGCCACGGGATAAGCTATCTCCGTGACGATGAAGGCGGTGCATCCCTCCGGAACGCGGTAGATATAGGGCAGGCAGACACCGACGTAGCCGCCGGAGGCTATGCTGTAGCTGTGCTCCTGCACGAGGCTGATGTCCCTGAGGCTCTCCACTTCGCTCCCGGAGAGTGCTCTTCCATAGATGCGCACCGCCTGCACGTCGCCCTCAAAAGGGAAGCTCCCCGTCTGCGAGGTCGCGTCGTAGGTGCCGTGGGCATCGCCTCCGATGGCAAACCAAGCCGAGGGCGTCCACTCACCTACAGCGCACTCCTTGAAGGTGAGCCAGCGCGTGTCCCTCAGCACGCCGTCAACAAACAGTTGCGAACGGAAGTTCCGTCGGTCATAGACGATGACGTAGTGCGTGTAATTCTCTGTGAGTGAGCCCGCTCCAATCCAAGACCAGCCAGTCTTGGCGTGCGTGCCGTCGGCCTTGAGCCCCTGCGTCGTGGTGGTGTAGCCAATGTTTCCCTTGCTGTTCATCTGCAGCCCGAAGCCATAGCCGTTGAGGAAGCCGAGCGGACGGGTGTTGGTCGTCGGGAACTGGCTGCTGTTCTTGCACAGAATCTCCACGCTGTAGGCATCGGCAAGCTGGTTCATGATGGCAGGATTGTCGCCCATGGCATACTTGAAGAACTGCGACCTGTTGCGGCTGAACTGTGCCTCGTAGAGATTCAGGTCGGCGTTGTATGCGATAGGCACCTCGCCTTCCATCTCCACAGGCTTTCCACGGAAGGAAGGAGCGCGGTTGACGGCACCGGAAGGGGTGAACGCACAGTCCAGGAGAAGCTCGGTGCCATGGCTCGCATGGGGCTCGGTGAACTGCTTCACGCTGTCGTTGTAGAGAGCCAAGGCTGCTTTCTGCGTGAGGGCACCGTCGTAGATTCTTGCAAAGACAAAACTGCACGCCGACGAATTCTCAGCGCCTCCACTGAAGGTACCCGACGTCACGTCGCCGCCAAGGCAAATCCACATGTTCTTCCGGCCCTTAGGTGTTCCGCAAACAGGCATCACCATGTCGGTGGCAGCCCTTGTGCCTGTGCAGACGAGCTTGCCGTTCACAAAGTAGCGGACGACGTGGCTTAGCCTGTCCATCGTCAACACCAAATGGTAGAACTTGCCGGGGATGAGGATGGAATCGCCCACGATGCTCTTGACAGTGCTCTTCACTCCGCTCTTATGCCCGTAGGCAAAACAACTGGCAAGCGAAGAGTTATAGAAAGCCCAGCCGCCGTTTTGCTCGCTCCCCAAGAAGCATGTGCGGTCGATGTTGCCGTTCTGGTCGCCCAAGGCATCGGGCCTGACGAGCATTTCCCACGTCACGCTTCCATTAAAAGCCTCGGCCAAAGGGGAATCAGCATCGTAGGTTGCATAGAAATAGTCAGAGGCTTTGGCTTTAGAGCAACCGTAATATGTGTCGCGCTCAGCGTCGTAGAAGGTGCAGGCCGAGCCATGTTTGCCGATACGGGTTTGGAACGTGCCGTTATTGACGATGCCTTCTGCCGTGAAGCTAAGGTCGAGAAGGCGCTCGGCCTCGTCCGTTTCGCCCGAACGCTTCAGGTCGCGGGTGATAATCTTCTGCGCTATCATCCTATTATATATGTGCTGAGCCATCAACTTGAAGCCCGCTGCAGTGGGATGAAGGTTGCCCGGTATCATATACAGTCCCCAGTTGCTGCTGAAGGGAATGGTGGTGCAGTCGATATAGTATTGGCCGAACTGCTCCGCGATGTGCTTAATGCTGGCATTGGCGTCGGCTTGGCTCCATCCCTTGCTGTTCTTCTGCGTCACACTCTCTGCTCTTGGCAGGATGCTGAGGCAGACGACACGCGCATTGGGGTACCATGTGGTGAGTTTCCAAAGCAATCGTTGGTAGGCACCGCGAAAGGTTACGCTGTCGGTGAAGTTCTCTGTGCGATACTCCCCGAGCGGTACTCTCGATATGCTCCAGTCGTTCGTGCCGCCGGCAATGAAGATGAAGTCGGGAGCGCCTGCCCTGCCGAGTGCATTGACGCGGTGATTGCTCAGGAAGGGTGCATTGCTGTTCAGCTCATCGGCTGCCACTCGGCTGCCACTCCAAGAGGCATTGGCCAGGAAGGAAAGGCCTGATAGCCTGCTAAGCTGCATCCACCACTGGTCTCCGACCTGTATTCCATCGTCCTTTTCCCTGCCGGCAGTATAGTAAACGGCATAGCCTGGGGGGAGATAATCATAATAAGTTGAGATGGAATTGCCCAGGACGGCAAAGGTCAGGCTGTCGGGTTCTTGCGCGAAGGCTTTGCCGCTGAGCAGCAAAAGCAAGAGAAGTAGCGTTCTTTTCATAGTTGTATGTGTTTAGTTTGGTATAGGCTTAGATTAGAGTCCGAGTACGATTCCTGCCAATCCGCAAAGCAGGATGATGAGGATAGGCCCGAGGCGATAGACTTTTTGGCCTATGAAAGCGAAGCAGAACAAGAACAGGCTGAGCCAGAAGCGCCAGGGGTTCTCGCCCGCGGAGCCGAAGTTCTCGCCGTTCATCAAGAGCAGGGCTGCCGCCAAGAGCAGGCCGATGACGGCTGGACGTAAGCCTGCGAAGACGTGCTCCACGGAGGGATGGTGCCGATACTTCATGAGGAATTTGCTCACGAGCAACATCAATACGAAGCTTGGCAACACCACGGCAAACGTAGCGACGAAGCTTCCGAGCACTCCCCAAGCAGGGGAATAGCCGGCATTGACCATCGATGTGTAGCCCACATACGTGGCAGAATTGATGCCGATGGGTCCGGGCGTGCTTTGGCTAACGGCCACTATGTCGGTGAACTGCCCCATTGTCATCCAATGATAGTGCCCCACGACCTCACCTTGTATCATGGATATCATGGCATAGCCTCCGCCGAAGCCGAAAAGGCCGATGAGGAAGAAGGTCCAGAAAAGTTGAAGAAGGAGCGTAATCATAAGGGATATGGGATGAGGGATGAGTGAATCATTTGCTGACGCCCGTTTATGTATGGTGAACTGTGAATTGTGACTTGTGAATCATGGGTTGCCCGGGTCTTCCTTGAGGTACTTTCCATAGACATATCCCAAGATGCCTGCCGCCACGACCACGAAGATGGGGCTCACGCCGAACATCCAGATGAGGAAAGCGGCTGCGATGGGAATCCAAGCATTGTAGCGATTGAGCTTGGCACTTGCTGCCATACGGAAGACGGGCAGGAGGATGAGTGCCACAACGGCCGGGCGGATGCCTCGGAAGAAGTGTTCCACCCAAATATTCTCTCGGAACTGCTGGAAGATGAGTGCAATCATCAGGATGCAAAGGAAGGAAGGTAGGCACGTTCCCAAGGCGCTGACGAGCGCACCCTTGTTCCCCCGGAGCTTGTTGCCAATGAAGATGCTGATGTTGACGGCAAAGATTCCGGGGCACGACTGCGCCACTGCTATTAGGTCAAGCAGTTCGTTGCGGCTCACCCAGCCTTGCTCGTCCACCACTTTCTGCTCGATGAGCGGTATCATCGCATAGCCTCCACCGATGGTGAAAAGCCCGATTTGGAAGAATGTCTTGAAGAGTTCCAGCACCTCTCTACTGATTGTTTAGTTGAAGTTTATGATGTTCTTTTTCGCTATTGCAAGGGTTCGGAAATAAGGCTTCACCATTATGGGCAGAACGCTTCAGCATTATGGGCATAAGGCTTCAGGGTTATGGAATAAGGCTTCACCGTTATTGACGGACTCCTCTTTGTGGCACGCAGACACGGGCTTTCGGGCGCGTCCGGAGCCTGTGGGGTTTCGTCACTTTCCCGTCTTGCTTTTCACCCACTCCCTTGCGTTGACGAACGCTTCTATCCAAGGGGTCACCTCGTCGAGGCGTGCGTCGGGATACCAGCCGCACTGCCAGGGGAAGAAGGCACGCTCGAGGTGAGGCATCATGGCCAAGTGCCTGCCGTCGGCCGAGACGATGCCTGCGGCCGAAAAGTCGCTGCCGTTGGGGTTGGCAGGGTAGCCGTCGTAGCTGTACTTCAAGACGATATTGTGGTCTTCCTCCCTGCCGGGCAGACTGAACTTGCCTTCGCCGTGAGCCACCCAGATGCCGAGTTTCGACCCACTCAGACTGCCCATCAGCACACTCTTGTTGGGCTGAACGGTCACTCCGACGAAGCCCGACTCGAACTTATGGCTGTCGTTGTGCAACATCTTGGGCATTTGACAATTTGACAATTTACAATTTGACAGTTGACTATCCTGTAATTGTGAATTTGTGAAATTGTCCAATTGTCCAATTAACCCCAGTTCCACCATCAGTTGGCATCCGTTGCAGACGCCGAGAGAGAGCGTGTCGGGACGGCTATAGAAGCGGTCGAGCGCCTCCTTTGCCTTGGGGTTATAGAGGAAAGCGCCTGCCCAGCCCTTTGCCGAGCCCAGCACATCGCTGTTGGAGAAACCGCCGCAGAAGACGATGAAGTTCACCTCGTCGAGCGTTTCCCTGCCCGTGATGAGGTCGGTCATCATGACATCTTTCACGTCGAAGCCTGCCAAGTAGAGCATATACGCCATCTCTCTCTCCCCGTTTGTACCTTTCTCCCTGATGATGGCAGCTTTCACGCCACTCCTCTCCCTGCGGTCCGGATTGAGACCATACTGGCTGAGTTTGCCGGTGAAGCCTGCCGGGAGCTTCCACTCGAGAGGCTGTTTGCCCATATTCTCACAGCGCTCCTTGGCTTTGCCGCCAAAGCTTTGCTTCTGATCGAGCAGGAACGACGGACGGAACCAAACGTCGCGAAGCTCGTCGATGTCGAAGGAATACTGTTCCTCGCCCCTCGTGATGAGGATGCGACGCTCGCGGCTCGGACGGCCGAGGCTGACATAACCGACGCCAGCCGCCTCCAGTAGCTTCTTCACCTCCGTGCGATGTTCGTCGGCAACCTGTATGACGACGCCCGGATTCTCAGCGAAAAGTATCTTCACCAGCTCGCCCTGTTTCAGCTTGTCGAGCGTGATGTCAAGTCCACCCCTTGTGTTTGCGAAGCACATCTCCAGCAGACAAGTGATGAGACCGCCTGCCGAAATGTCGTGACCCGCAAGGATAAGTCCCTTCTTTATCAGGCCCTGAACGGCATCGAAGGCGTCCCTGAAGTACTCCGCATCACGCACCGTCGGCACGTCACTCCCTACCTTTCCCATGCTTTGGGCAAAGGCTGAACCGCCAAGCCGCAGTTCGCAGAACGAAAAGTCTATATGAAATAATGTAGAAGGGCAGTCCTTGAGAACCGGCGAAACGACCTTTTTGACGTCACTCACAAGGCCTCCACTGGAAACAATGACCGTTCCTGGAGCAATAATCTTTGTCCCATCGGGGTATTTCTGCGTCATGGAAAGGCTGTCTTTGCCCGTCGGTACGTTGATTTGTAAAGCCAGACAGAAGTCACTCAGCGCTTCGACTGCCCGATAGAGGCGTGCGTCTTCGCCTTCCTGCGAACGGCACGGCCACATCCAGTTAGCGCTGAGGCTGACGCTATCCAAGCCTTCTTCGAGCGGTGCCCAAAGGATGTTTGTCAAGGACTCCGCTACGGAGAGGACACTGCCGGCGGCGGGGTCGGCAAGAGCGGCCTGCGGTGCATGGCCCAGGGCCGTGGCAATGCCTTTCTTTCCGCGGTAGTCGAGAGCTACAACGCCACAGTCCGAGAGCGGCAACTGAAGCGGGCCCTGGCATTGTTGGCGTGCCACTTTGCCCGTCACCGAGCGGTCCACCTTGTTGGTAAGCCAGTCCTTGCAGGCCACGGCCTCAAGGCTGAGGACCCGTTTAATGCTTTTCAAAAGCTCGGAGGACTCGGAGTTTTTGGAATAATCGGAGGCTTCGACGGATGCATACCTGCGCTCCACCGTGTTGTCACGCATGATGGTTTTGGGCGAATGGCCAAACATTTGTGCCACATCCAAGTCGAATGGTCGCTTTCCATCTGCTTGCTGAAAGGCGAAATGGGCGTCGCCGGTGGTTTCTCCCACGACGTAAAGCGGTGCTCGCTCCCTTTCGGCTATCTTGCTGACGTGCTCGATGTGCTTCTCATCGATGAGCAATCCCATGCGTTCCTGACTTTCGTTGGCGATGATTTCCTTGGCCGAGAGCGTCGGGTCGCCGATGGGCAGCT
>CAMVDV010000059.1 GCA_947166305.1 uncultured Prevotellaceae bacterium
GACCCCATGATTAACAGTCATGTGCTCTAACCAACTGAGCTACTGAAGCAGGTCTGATGCTAAGAGGTTTTCTCTCAATTGCGGTGCAAAGGTACGAAAAAAAGGGAAAAGCAAAAAGTGAATAGTGAAAAATTTTTATTTTGCAGGCGTTTTTTTCTCTTTTGCCCTTGTTTTAGTCCTTATTCTTATCCCTTTTTCGTCGAAACGTGTTTCTTTAGGCTTTCTTCATTTCCCTTTTTCGCCTTTTCTTCGTACCTTTGCAGAAAATTTCGAGAATAATGGAGAAAATCATAGGAATAGGCAATGCCTTGGTGGATATGCTTGTGCGCCTGCCGGACGATTCGCTCTTGATGGAGACGGGTCTGCCGAAGGGTGGCATGACATTGGTGGACGCTGCGGGTCAGCGGCGGCTGCGTGCCTGCATGGAGGGACTTCCCCTGGAGCAGGCCACGGGCGGAAGTGCCGGCAATGCCATCCTTACGATGGCCCGTCTGGGCGACAGGGTGGGCTTCGTCGGCAAGGTGGGTGGTGATGCTCTCGGCAGGTTCTATGCCGACAATTGCCGTCGGTGTGGCATCGAAGCGCATTTACTGGAGTGCGACGGGCTGCCGACGGGTGTTGCCAACACGTTCATTTCTCCCGACGGCGAACGCACCTTCGGCACGTTCCTCGGTGCGGCTGCCACGCTCAGTGCCTGCGACATCGTGCCGCAGCTCTTTGACGACGTGGCGATGGCCCACATCGAGGGCTATCTCGTGCAGAACCATGAGCTGATGGAGGCTATTTGCCGGACGGCGACGGAGTGCGGCACGATGCTCAGTCTCGACCTCGCCAGCTACAATGTGGTCAGTGCTGATCTCGACTTCTTCCGTCATCTTGTGCAGGACTACATTGACATTGTCTTTGCCAACGAAGAGGAGGCTGCGGCCTTCACGGGCAGGGAGAATCCGCTCGAGGCACTCCGCGAGATAGCATCCATGAAGTGCCTGGCAGTGGTGAAGCTCGGGGGAAAGGGCGCCAGCGTGCGGCTCGGCGACGAGGAGGCTGTGGTGCCCTCGGCAGGAATGCCCGTCGTGGACACCACCGGCGCGGGCGATTTCTTTGCCGGAGGCTTCCTTCACGCACTGCATCAGGGTGCGCCGTTGCCCGACTGCCTGCGCCTCGGCTGCCTGATAGCCGGGCATGTGGTCGGCGTGGTGGGAACGAAGTTGCCCGACGACGTGTGGAAGGAGATCAGAAGGAAGACCCCCTAACCCCCTTTAGGGGGAATAATTTGGCGCTACACCCTCCGCTTGAGGGAAACAAACGGTTAAACGGAACGGAAAGATGGAAAAAGATACAAATATCAAAATGTCGGGAACTTCTTTCCCCCTAAAAGGGGTTAGGGGGTCCATATTATATATATTAATTATAATAATAATGTGTGTGCTGTCGCTCCCCGTGGCAGCGCAGAAGAAAGAGAACCCCGGGTCGGCCATCAGCCGCAACCTCGAGCTCTTCAACGATATTTACAAGCAGCTCGACCTCTTCTACGTCGATTCGCTCAACGCCGACACCGTGATAGGGTGGGGCATACGTTCCATGCTGCAACAGGTGGATCCTTTCACCGATTACTTTCCCGAGGACGACGAGGACCTCAGGCAGATGGCTACGGGCAAGTACGCCGGTATAGGCAGCGTGATACGCTATCACAGGAAAGAGCAACGCGCCGTCATCAGTGAGCCTTATGAGGGTACGCCCAGCCAGCAGGCAGGTGTCCAGGCAGGCGACGTCATTCTCTCCATCGACGGCAAGGACGTGAAGGGAATGCTCACGCCCAAGGTGAGCAGTATGCTCAGGGGTGAGGCCGGCACGACATTCGAACTGAAGGTGCGACGAGGGGATGAGGAGAAGTCATTCCTCATCACCCGGCAGACAATACAACTCCCTCAGGTGCCCTACGCCGGTATGCTCAGCGACGGACAGACTGGCTATATCTATCTGACGGGTTTCACCGAGGGCGCTTGCCGCGAGGTTCGCGAGGCGCTGGACGAGGTGCGTCGGCAGGGAGCCAAGCGCCTTGTCTTCGACCTGCGGGGCAATCCCGGCGGAGCCGTCAACGAAGCCGTCGACATTGCCAACCTCTTCCTGCCAAAAGGCAAGAAGGTGGTCTATACAAAAGGCAAGATGACGCGCACCAACCGCGAATACTATACGGCCACAGAGCCTGTCGATAGCCTCATGCCGCTCGTCGTTCTCGTGGACGGAGGCTCGGCTTCGGCCTCGGAGATAGTGGCCGGCGCCTTGCAGGACTTTGACCGTGCCGTCATCATGGGCACGAGAACCTACGGAAAGGGACTCGTCCAGATGATACGCGAACTGCCTTACCACGGCAGCCTCAAGATGACTACCAGCAGATACTACATCCCCAGCGGCCGATGCATACAGGCTTACGACTACCGTCACCTGAATGCCGACGGCTCGGCGGGCACCATTCCCGACAGCCTGACGCACCTTTTCCACACAGCAGGCGGCCGTGAGGTGCGCGACGGCGGAGGCATCAAGCCGGACATCGAGGTGAAATCGGACAGCCTGCCCACCATTGTCTCGGAGCTGGTGCAGAGCGACGAGTTCTTCGACTACGCCACCGCCTTCTGCCGACAGCATCCCACCATCGCACCGGCTGGAGAGTTCCGGCTCACGGACGAGGATTATGCTGCATTCGCCGACAGCATCGGGCGGAGCGGCTTTGAGGCTGGCAAGCCGGCCAAGGAACTTCTGAAGGTGCTGCGCGACGTTATCCGTCGGGAGGGCTACCAAGAGACGACACAGGCCGAGCTGGATGCGCTCGAAGCCAAGCTGACCTACGACGTGAGGGCCGACCTCATGCGCTTCAGGAAAGAGGTGGAACCGTATCTTTGCGACGAGATTGTCCACCGATATTACTACCAAAAGGGCGGGGCACGCCAGCAGCTTGTGGGCGACCCGTGCATAGAGCGCGCCCTGCAGGTGCTGGGTAGCGACGAATACAGGAAAAGCCTCGCCCCCAATCCCTCTGCGAAGAGAGGAGAAAAGGAGAAAAGATGATGGAGACGAAGAAGAGGATTTCCTGGATACTGCTATTCATATTTTGCCTCAACGCACAGGCTCAGACCGAACTATCCGCCTCTGGGGAGGGAGTAGGGGAGAAGCCCGACAGCCTGGTCCGTGTGCTCGCCATCGGCAACA
Organism: uncultured Prevotellaceae bacterium; assembly: GCA_947166305.1. Lineage (GTDB taxonomy): Bacteria > Bacteroidota > Bacteroidia > Bacteroidales > Bacteroidaceae > Physcousia. Next base: position 3,208 of record CAMVDV010000059.1, read on the forward strand.
GCTTCTCGCAGGATGCCGTAGAGCAGTACCTCTGGGAGCTGGCAAGCGAGGCTGGAGTGAAGATGATCATCGGCAATGCCTATCGCGGAGGGCAGGGATTCCAGTCGCATTGGATTGATGTGACGGAGGCGAACAACACCTTCGAGTACCGCAAGGTGGTGGATGGCCGGCGCTCCAACACGCCCCGCATGGCACTTGCCGACATCATTACCGACGAACCCTGGCAGTTCGTCACCTTCCAGCAAGTGAGCCAGGAGTCGGGACTCACCGCCACTTTCGAGCCATATTTGTCGAATCTCATCCAATATACTCAGGGACTTCAGACTAACCCTGATGCCATCTTCGGATACCACCAGACGTGGGCCTACTCACACGACAGCACTCATGGTGGATTTGCGAACTATGGCAACCGGCAGGACGTGATGTACGACAGCATCTGCCACGCCGTGCAGTGGGCCATGGCACAGCATCCCGAGCTGCGGTTCGTGGTGCCAAGCGGCACAGCCATTCAGAATGCGCGCACAACGTACTTGGGCGACAACATGAACCGCGATGGCTATCACCTCGACCTCAAGATGGGTCGATACACGGCGGCCTGCGCCTGGCTCGAGGTCATCACAGGCATCTCGCCCGTGGGCTTCAGCTATCACCCCGACGGCATGGACTATATGGCGGCCCACGCCTGCCAGGTGGCGGCGCACGAAGCAGTGGCCCGTCCGTTCGAGCTGACCGTCATCGACCGCGAGGGGATGCCTGCCGTCAACGACATCGTGCCCTCCGGACTCGTGAAGCTCAACTTTGGAGCCGACCATACGGCCGATCCCACTTGGAACGACATTACCCCCGGCCTGCGGACGCACCTCAATATCACGGACAGCAACATGATTCCCACCGGAATCCTCGTGACTGTGGTGGGCGACTTCGGGGGCACCAACCGGAACGGAGCGTCCTACACCACCACGAAGATGCTGATGCCGGCCGACGTCTCGCGCTCTTGCTTCTGGGGCTACGCGTCGGGCAAGTTCGGAAACCAAGGGCCGAGGCAGAGCGCATCGGTCCGTCTCAGCCATCTCAACCCGGCGTTGGACTACGAGCTGACGTTCTTCTCCTCGCGCATGAACAGCCAGGAGCTGCGACAGACGAGCATCGTGGTCCGAGGAGAAGACACTTGGGCCGATGCCGTGCAGTCGGCCGACAATGCGAGCGAGACGATTACCTTCAGACACGTCCGCCCCACGGCCGACGGGCAACTCACCGTCACCGTCATGCCAGGGCAGCAGAACAACAATCCCAACAGGTTCTACTACCTCAACGCCATGACCGTCAAGGCCAAGAAATAGGGGAGAAGAAACACAGCCTGCGGCGATGGCAATCCCCGCGTGCGGAAATCACAAACGCAGGCTGCGGCGATGCCAATCTCCGCCTGCGAAGTTCAGATCGCCACCGTGCGGAGTCGTCAGCCTCCGCCTTCGGAAAGAACAAACAAAGTGAAACCAATTAATACAAACAAAAAACAATGGCACAACAACAGAAACAGATTCAGATTCAGTTCCGCCTGCTGGACATCAGGCAACTCCAGTTCGTCAACCTCGCCAGCGAGTGGCCGGAAGGCGAAATGCAAGTAAACAATCAGCTGCAATTCAACTGCGAGACAGACAAACGCATCGTGCGTTGCAACGCTAACTTCGAGTACAAGAAGAACGACATCACGCAGCTCATCCTGAGCGTCCAGACGACGTTCGAGTTCACACGCGACAGTTGGAGCTCGCTCTATCAGCTCGAAGGCGACCAATGGGTGCTGCCTGCCGGACTCGTGCAGCACATCGCTGACATCACCATCGGCGCGGCCCGCGGCATCATGGCTGTACGCAGTGAGGAAGCAGGCATTCCTAAGCAGATACTGCCGCTGGTCAATCCCGGACAAATGCTGCGCAACAACATCGCCTTCAAGCGCGTGCAGCAGCAACAGCCCGCAAACAACATCCCCCTCGACGGCACCCTTGGCACAGCCTGAGGCAACCATTAAAGGAGCCCGCCCATGCATCAAGCACGGGCGGGCTCTTTTTTTGTATGTAATAAAACCGCCTTGTAGGGACGCGCCACGGCGCGTCCCTACAAGCAAACCGTGTCACGCCGCAATTCGTCTGAGGCATGAAAGAGCCCGCTCATGCTCTTTGGCATGGGCGGGCTCTGATTATTGTCCTCCCGCAGAGGGGAGTCATGAGGGTCGGTTACTTCACGAGCACCTTCTTGCCGCCTACGATGTTGATGCCGCGCTGTGTCTTGCCGAGGCGCTGGCCTGCAACATTGTAGATGCGCTGTTCGCCTTGCTCTGCGGCAGGCGATGCAATGCCGGTGATTACATCCTGGTTGTCGCCAGTGTTCACCACGAAGGTCATAGGAGCAGGCCAGGTGTAGTAGATATCGAACCTGCCATCGAAGCAACGGTCGATGTCATCCTTCTTGTAGAGGCTGAGGATTTGGTCCTCGCCCATGTAGAACGTGTCAGACGGGTCATACGCCCAGACTCCACTGTAGTAGTTTGTGCTATAGTAGTTAACTTGTACATTGTACATACCTGTGTTGATGTTCTTCCAGACGGTGGAAACACCGCTTTCCAGAATGACACCGTTGAAGACGGGTTCTGCGATGTCGTCGCCGCTCGTCCAGCGGATGATGTAGGGCACGCCTGCCTTCATCCTGTTGACGGGAGCGAGGAAGTCGAGCACGCAAACGTCGCCTTCGACCGTACGGATGCCGTCGAGTGTCCTTACGTCAGCACCTGCCAGCGGGCTGTCCTCTACGTCCACGTCGAAGGGCAGGCAGATGGTCTGCCACTTGCCGTCCTTCTTGAGCGTGTAGTTCTTGATGGTGACGTTGGAGTAAGCGCCGTTGTTGGCATAGATGGTGGATTGGGTGACATGCGTTTCGAAGTCCTCATTGTCGAGTTCAATGTCGATGGCAGCGCCAGGAGTGGTGAACGTCGTGAAGTCGGAGTCGATGGAGCCGCTGTTGGGATTAGCCCTGACGTACAGGTCGTACTTCGTTTCGGGGTTGAGGCCCTCAATCTCAGCTTCGGTGTGTGTCGTCACCTCAGTCATCATCCATTCGCCTGCAGCCACAGGAGTGGTGATCTTCTTGATACCTTCAATCTTCACATTGTCGATGTAGAGTCCGTCCTGGTCGTTAGAAGTGCAGCCGATGGCGATGTACTTCACGCCGGCAGGCAGCGTCATCTCAAAGTCTTGCCACTTGTTCTTCTCGCTGGTCACGGTCTTCGGGAAGGTGAAGTCAGCTACGGCGTTGCCCGTTGTGGAATAGCCCACTTCGAACGTCTCAGGATAGTTGACGTTTTCGCTCTTATAGTTGAACATCAGCTTTGCACCTTCGGGGATGTCGGTCAGCTCGGGCGAGATGATGTACTGGTTGGGCGACGTGGTGTCGTCGAAGAAGAAGGCCTTGCCGCCACCGAGACCTGAGCCGTCCTTTAAGCCTGAGCCGGCTACAAGCGAGTTCGTGGTCCAGCCGGTCATGCTGCCCTCAAAGTCCTCATAGAAGAACTGAGCCTCTTCCTCGGTGATGATGTCGTAGGCTGCCTGACGATAGAAGACTTGGTAGTCGTTGCTGTCGCCGTTCCAAGCCACGTATGCAGAGTTGGGCTTAGCCTTGGTGGCAATGTCGTAAGGCTTGCCGTCGTTGGCGGTAGTCTTGAACGTTACAGAGCTCGATTCGGCATCGGGCTGTCCTTCCATGTGGCTGACAACCTTCACCTGATAACGTGTGTTGGCGTCGAGTCCGGTAATCTTCGCATTGGTGGCAAGAGTGCCTATCACAGGAGTTTCCCATCCTGCGTCCACGTCGTTCTCGTCGTAGATGAGGAATTCATCAAGAACGAGTGCTAACTGGTCAGTGCAGTTGAAGTGGCGGATGGCGACGTAGCCTTCCTGACCTTCGAAACTGCTCAGGTCAACGGTGTATTCCTGATAACCGTTTATCGTCTCGGCTTCTGAGAGAACCTCCGTGAAGTCCTTCGTGTCAGTGTTGCCTGTGGTGGAAACGTAGATGGCGAAGTGTTCTGCGTAATCGGTGGCGTGGCTACCACGCAGCCATACGGAAAGGGTGCCCTTGAGGCTTACCTTCGGAGAGATGAGCCAGTTGTCGGGAGTGAGAACGACACTGTTATAACTGTAAGAGACTGCCACGCCTGTTCCTTCATGGGCGAAGTCCTTCGCGCCGAGTGACAGCCAAGTCTGGCCATCGCCGTCGGCATCGATTTCCGTCCATCCAGTGGGAAGGAAGCCGTGGTTGCCTTCGGGAACAAGCTTCTCGAAGCCCTGTGAGAGGATAATGGGCACTTTGCGATAGAGCACATCGTAGCTCTCTCCGTTGCCTCCAGACCAGCTTACGTTGGCAGAGGTGCCGGATGCTGAGGCATAAATATAAGGCGAGGGGTTCATGCCATTCATGGTCTGGAAGCCTTCGATGCCGCTCCATTCGCTGTAGATGTCGTTGCCATAGACGGCACGAACCTGGAAGTTATACCATGTGTTGGGCTGGAGTCCCTTCAGGACGAAGCTTCTGTTCGTGTTGGCGTCGATGAGGTTCTCGTAGTCGCCGTTGAGACTTATCTGCCAAGCCGTGGCTGTTCCTTCTTCGTCCCAAGAAAGTACGGCCAAATCAGATGTGGCTCTGAGGCAACGGAGGTCGATTGGACGCGGATACTGCTCCAGCGTGTAGAAGGAAGAGGTCACCCATTCGCTGGTTTCGCCGCTGCCCTTCACGAGTACGCGTACATCATAATAAGTATTCTGCTCGAGACCTGTCAGCTTGAAGGACTTCGTCTTGAGTCCCATCGAGCCTTGCCAGTCGTCGGCACCTGCGTCGTGACGCTTGTAGTTGAAGTCCCATGTGTGGCCGAAGCTTTCCCATGTGACGGTGGCGGACTGGTAGGTGACGTCTGTGAAGGAGATGTTTGTGGGCTTGATGTTTGTGCTGAAGTCGAGTTCGGCGGGTTCGGTGAGCTTTCCTCCGTCGTACACAAACTGCAGTCGGGCATTGTAGTCCGTCTTAGCGGTAAGGCCTGTCAGCTCGTGAGAGGTGGCAGTCAGCTCGGTGATGGGCACGAAGGTGGCAGCAGACCAGTCGTCGGATGCGAGCTTGTACAGCAGGTTTATCTGCTCGAGGGTGATGCCTTCTGGAGCGTTCCAAGCGAAGGTGGCAGTCTTGAAGTCGAGGTCGGTCGTGCGGAAGCCGGTGGGCTTGATGTTGACGGGTTTCTCGTTGAACCGGATTTGGTTCTTGGTCATCTGACGACTGATGTAGGATGCATCCGTGTTGTTCGTTTCGCTGATGGAGAAGGCAGGTTTGGTATCTTTCATGCGGCTAATGGCCTCGCACTCTGCCGTCTCAAATGCTGCGAAACTATGGTTGCCTTGATATGTTCCAGTCTTGTCGATGACGGTGACGATGAGGTTTTGTGTCTCGCCGTCGCGCGTCTTCTTATAATTGAACACCTTGTTGAGAGGAATGTTTGTCCAGGCATTCTCGGCGAAGTTTACGCTTCCGCTGAAGACCATGTCCTCGGGTGATACGTTGATCCAGCTTTCTTCTTCTGCATAAGCGGACTTTGTTGCTTCAGACAGATAGATTTCGATCGAACGGGTAATGGCATTGCCATTGTGAAGGAAGCCGAGGCTTGTGATTTCAGCTTCGTCCTTGCCCAGCTCGTCGGCCGTGTAGATCTGCTGGGAAATGGAGTAGTTGTAGAAGATTCTTGTGGGCAGTGATTGGCTTTGCTTCTCGCCTTCGCCAATCTGCCACTTGTCGGCAGGCTCGAATGTGACGTTGGCCTTGAAGTCCATAATCGTGCCTGTGATGCTGCCAAGTGTGGCGGGATCGACGGGTTCGATGTCGGCTGAGGTCACAAGGCCAGTCTGCGGTGCGGCAGACGAGAGGAAGGGTGCTTCGTAGGGAAGGAAGACTCCCGAGTTGTCGCGCACGATGACGGCGAGGTTGTTTGAGCCATCGAAGTAGAAGGGTTCGGTGAAGGGGAAGGTCAGGGTCATGCCTGGTCCGACGTTGACTTTGCCGCTGAAGACTTTGTCGCTTTCAGAGAACTCCACCCAGTCCTTGCCTGTGGTGAACATGCCCTGGGGAGTGGGCACTACATATACTTCGAGGTCGCGCTCGCGGGCAACGAATTCTGCGTCGGGCGACGTGGTGAAGGAGAGTGCCTTGTAGTTTCCGACAGGACCAACCTCGTCGGGCATATAGATTTGCTGCGAGAGGAGGTAGCGAGCCGTGAAGTCGATGGGCAGGCCTGCACGAGGCACATTCTCGATGCCGAACCGCATGTGGGTCTTTTGAGTAGAAGGTTCAACGGTATCTTTATACCAGTCGGTTGGATCTGTTACGTCATAAGCCTCAGTGTCAGTCCGTGCCATCAAGGTTTGATTTTGGGTGGTGCTAAACGCTCCCCAGTTGAAAGCTGAGGAGTAGCTGCCCGTATAGGCATTGACGATGACGGCAAGGTTCTTTTTGCCAGAGTAGTGGAAGGGTACGTCGAGCGTGATGGTTGTCCAGTCGTTTGCGTTGAACGTCACTTCTCCGCTGAAGACTTTGTCTTTCTCCTCGAAGGAAACCCAGTTGTAAGTGGTCATGGAGGTTTCCGGGTCAGTGGTTCCTTCGAAGGCTTCCTGTTCGGTCTCCACAAGATAGAGGTCGAACTTGCGAGCCAAACCGTCGGCAGAGGATCCGGCGTAGTAGCTGATGCTCTTGATGTCGCCAGATGTGCCAATCTCGGCGATGGTGTAGATTTGCTGCACAAGGCTGTAATTCCACGAGGCGCGTATCGGCCCATTCCAGGACATTGTCTCTTTTGAGCCAATCTCTACAACCTCAGCTCTTGCCAAGCCGACGCTTGTCAGCAATAACAAAATGGATAGTAAGGTCTTTTTCATAATGTTAATAATTAATGGTTAATACTTGTTTTACATACTTTTGCGGGATAAAGGTACGACTAATTATCTTAATAATCCCATTTCTTGCGTTAATTTTTGTTAACGAATAAAGAAATTAGGGAAAAAGAGAGGAAATATTGCATATTTTGCCAACTAGGAATAGCAAAAGAGGCTTGTTTTCGTGTTTTCTCGGCGAGCCGTCTTGTGCGTCTTTGTCAAGGTAGTTTCCCGACGCCCTGTAGGGTGTTGTTTGCATGGTCATGATGCTTCAATTGCAGATTCATGATGTTGCAATTGCATGGTCATGATGCTGCAAAGGACTCGGCGTGGGGCGTTGGGCAAGGGGTGTGGAGAGTTCCTTTGAATCCCCTCGGACCCCTTCTAACTCCAACCCAGACCCCCTCTAACTCCCCCTTGTAGGGGGAGGATAAAGATAGTTGAGGGCTCCTGTGGAACTCCGTGTAGGGACGCGCCGTGGCGCGTCCGCAAATGTCACGCAGAAACTAAGGAAATAAAGGAAATTTTATCCCGCTGTCACATCGCATCAAATGAGATTTCTTTCATTTCTGTGCTTTCTGTGTGACATCTTTTCTTGTGGCAGGCGGACGCGCCACGGCGCGTCCCTACATGGGAGACGGGACTTGCCGCATTTTGCCGGCGGGTTGCTGGAAATGAATTTAGGGCGGCAGCAAATTATTCACTTTTCACTTTTCACTTTCCCCTTCCTTAAGGCGGGGAAAAAAGTTAGGGCGGCAGCAAATTATTCACTTTCCACTATTCACTTTTCACTTTTCCCTTCCTTAAGACAGGGAAAAAGTTAAGGCGGCAGCAAATTATTCACTTTTCACTATTCACTATTCGCTTTCCTTTAGGGGATGGAAAACGAGGGCGGCAGCAAATTATTCACTTTTCACTATTCACTATTCACTTTTTTTTCGTACCTTTGCAGCGCAAAAGTCTTGCCTGTGCCTCGGGCGAAGGTGGCCCGAAAGTTAAATAGTAAATAGTAAATCGTCAAATCGTAAATAAAAGTGTCGAACATCGTAGCAATCGTGGGACGCCCGAATGTGGGCAAGAGTACCCTTTTCAATCGTCTGACTCAGACGCGCCATGCCATCGTGAGCGAAGAGGCCGGCACCACTCGCGACCGTCAGTACGGGAAGTGTGAGTGGGGGCAACGCGAGTTCTCCGTCATCGATACTGGTGGATGGGTGGTGGGCTCGGACGACATCTTCGAGGAGGAAATCCGCAAGCAAGTGGGCTTGGCCACGGAAGAGGCCGACGTCATCCTCTTCCTCGTTGACATCCAGAACGGAATCACCGACCTCGACGCCGAGGTGGCCGGCATCCTGCGGCGCTCGAAGAAGCCCGTCATCCTGGTATGCAACAAGATGGACAACAACGAGACGTACCTCGCCGCCGAGTTCTATGCGCTCGGTCTGGGCGACCCCTGGTGCATCTCGGCAGCCACGGGGAGCGGTACGGGCGATTTGCTCGACCTCGTGGTGAGCAAGTTCCCTAAGGAGGGCGACGCACTGCCCGACGAGGACATCCCACGCTTTGCCGTGGTGGGAAGACCCAACGCAGGCAAGTCGAGCCTCGTCAACGCCTTCATCGGCGAGGAGCGCAACATTGTCACCGACATCGCAGGCACCACGCGCGACAGCATCTATACTCGCTACGATAAGTTCGGGTTCGACTTCTATCTGGTCGATACGGCCGGCATCCGCAGGAAGAACCGTGTGAGCGAAGACCTGGAGTTCTACAGCGTGATGCGCTCAATCCGCAGCATCGAGAACAGCGACGTCTGCATCCTCATGATAGACGCCACCCGGG
>CAMVDV010000060.1 GCA_947166305.1 uncultured Prevotellaceae bacterium
TCCTTAGTAAATGGCAATCTACTCCTTAGTAAATGGCAATCTACTCCTTAGTAAAATTCCATTTTCTAATTGGTGTTTCCGGTGCTATAAACATATATGTTTGTCATCCTGTGGCAGAAATCTTTCAAATCTATTCAAATCTTTCAATATTGAGTATGGCTTTAATTGATTTGAAGGAATTCTTGCCGTAGGCGACGAAACATCACTATCTTTATGTACTCCAGAAAATTGAATGAAATGAATCAAAAAATATCCCGGCACACGCTACGACGATACCGTCATTGCCGAACTGTACTTCGACGGAATCGACGTACATTGAAGAATACAATCCTTCTTTTATAAAACTACGAATTACACGAATTGGCTGCGCATGAAACTTTGCCAGAGGATTCTCTTCCTTGCTGACAAAGGCGTAGCCAATTCGTGAAATTCGTGGTTGTCTTCAGAACTCTGAGGTGAAGTGGAAGGGGATGTGCCTGCTGAAGCAGACGCATCCCCTCTGTAGTTTCCCTTTCCCTTATTCAAGGTCCGGGGGCGGGCTTATTCATTAATAGAACACGCCTTAAACCCAAATCGGTCAGTAGAATTTTAGTCAGCGTGCATTTCTTTTTAGAGCAGGTTTTCGTCTTATGTAAGGGAGCAATGCGGGCATTGTGACCGCACATAAGGCGGAAAGATGCCAGAAAGAGATGTGCGAGGACTAAAATAGAAGTTCTTAGATCAATATCTTTGAGTTCTTCGTTCTAATGACCGATTTGGGTTAAACATTTCTCAGAGAGTTTCTTGCCTTCCTGCCCCCTCTCCCGCGGGAGAGGGGGAAAGGGGGTGAGGCTTCACTTAATCACAACCTTCTTACCATTATTGATATAGAGGCCGGGCTGTACGGGCTTGCCGGTGAGCTTGCGGCCGCTGAGGTCGAACCAGCTGTCCTTAAAGTCCTTGGAGTCCCTAAGGTCCTTAAGGTCTTCCAGGCCTGTTATCAGGTCGTCGTCCTTGCCCTCCTGCAGGAAGTAGATGTTGTCCACATAGAATGCATCGCCTTCGGCATCGACGCTGCTGTCCTTCGTGTATTCCCACTTGAAGGTGTGCATGCCTGCCTTGACGGGGAAGGTGTTGCTGACGAACCATCCATTGCCGCGTGCTCCGTAACTGAACTGCTGTTCGCCGTCGATGTAGAAGATGCACTTGTCCCATCCGTCGCCTGAGCCTTCGCCCATGAACTTGGCGTCGAAGATGATGAAGCCGTCTGTGCCGTAGAGGTACATCGCCGAGATGGAAGAGGAGGAATTGGAGATGCCTTTGTTGCCGCTCTTCATGCTGTAGCGACCGCTTTCAGCATCTTCGTTGGTGATGTCCCATGGATACTGGCTGTCCGAGAAGAAGGCCACCTGGTTCAGCTTGCCTGTCTCGAAGTCAGCCTGGATTTCCTGAGTGGGCATGTCGAGGGTGTTGAGTTTATGGGCGGAGTGGTTGAACTTTGCCCATTCGCTGTTGATCAAGGCATAGTCGGTGCTGGCGTTGGGCACAGTCCAAAGGAAAGCTAAGTTGGCGGTGATGCGCTTTTCCCAGAATGCCTTGTGGGGAACAGGCAGTGTGGGCGCATTTATGCCGTAGCAGTTCACGCGCTTCAACTCGTAGAGTGATAATGAGGCGCGGCCGAGGCTCTTCACGCCTGAGCCAAGCGTCACCGTCTTGATGTGGTCGTCGGGATGCTGGCCGTCCGACGTCCCTTCGCCTTCGTAGTAGAGGAAGTAGGGCTGTATCTCGACGTCCTTACCTGTGATGACAATCTCTTCTATCTCGCTGAGGAAGTCAATCCACTTGAAGCGATAGGCTGTTTCCGGGTCGTCGATATGGTCGGTCCTGGACGTCAGCGTAGGCATTGCGCCGTTGTAGTTCACGGTCAGCACGCCATCGACAAACGTCCAGTAGCCCTGTGTGCCCAGCGTGCCGCACTTCATCATCTCGTTTACGTCGAGGTCGGCCACGATGTGGAAGCGGGTCGTTGCCGGGTTGGCAGCATAGTAGTAGCCGTCCGAGGTCTTCAGAATATGCAGCGTGGCATTGTTCTTGGCGGCTGCATCGAGGTCGAAGGCGTTGCTCTCCATTTCGAGCAGGTTCTCGCTATAGACATAGACGTCCTTGATGCCACTGAAGGAAAGTGAGTTCGCGCCAACGGACTTGAGGAAGCGTCCCAGCGTGACGGTCTCCACGCCTGCCGATATGTCGGCGAAGTATGTGCCGCCGAAGAAGTTGTCGGGGATGGACTTCACGTTGTCCGTGAAGATGACTTCCTTGATGAGGCCGACCCATGCATTGAAGGTCTCGCACCAGGGCTTGCCCTCTGAATCGGTGGCCGGGATGTCGCCGCTGACGTCAACCACGAGCGTGCCGTCCGTGCCGAGATACCATGTGCCGTTCTGGCCAATCGAGCCGCCGGTGGGCAGAGCCGGTTCTACGATTTCATTATTGCTCTCGATGGTCATGTCCTTCCAGATGTTGGCAGCCTTGTAGGCAGCGACGAAGTCGGGCGGAACGATGAGATGGATGTTGCTGAGCGTGAGGCCGTCGAAGGCCCATACTTCATAGGGGTCACCTAAGATGGCAATATCGCCACCTCCTTCGTATCCGATAATGTCCTGCTTCTCTCCCGCAGGCAGTGCAGGAGGTGTAGCGCGGTTGATGTAGATGTACCTGAGGCCTGTGCAGCCTTCGAAGGAATCATATTCGATGCTCTCCAGCTTGCTGCCCAGCCTTACTGTCTCAAGAGCCGTGCAGCCGCGGAAGAAGCCGCTGGACAGACGAGTGGCGTTGGCCGTGGCAGATTTCAGGCTGGTGCATCCTGAGAGGCATCCGCCGGCATTTTCAATGTCGGCACTGCTTATGTCGATTGTCGTCAGGCTGCTGCAACCGATGAAGGCAGCGCCGCCAAGCTTGCAGACAGGACCCAACTTCGCTTCCACCAGGTTCTTGCATCGAGCGAAGGCTCCCTTCTGAATGTCCTCTGCGTTGGTAAGGTCGAGCGTCTCGAAGGCTGCATATTCGAAGGCGTATTCTCCGATGGTATCCACGTTCTCGATGTTGATGCTCTTCAGCTTCGGGCAATTTCGGAAAGCGCGGTTGTCTATCTTCTTTATCGAGGGGCAGAGCTTCACGCTTTCCAGGTTCGGGAAGTCCTCGAAGCAGTTCCAGGGCACTTCGCCCAGGTTGCCCGAGAATTCAATCCTCTTGGTGAGCATGCAGGGGTCGGTGGGGATTTGGTCGTAGCCTATTCCGAAGTCGAGTTTTCCTGCTTCTGCGCCTGTTAGGCTTCTCCCGGCAGAGATGACCATCGTGCCGTCGTCGTAGAGTATCCAGCTGCCGTCGCCGAAGTAGCCGGCCTTCGTCCATGTGCCGCGGCCGTCGGCGTAGGAGATGTGGAACTTGTTCCAGCTCGGGTCCATCAAGTACCTCGTCACGTAGGCATCGGCTACAGACAGGTTGATGGAGGCTTGTCCGTCGCTCTTGATGCTGGAGAAGGAGTACTTGGCTGTCGTGGCAGGCGTGCTTGCACGGTTCTCGATGGTTTTCAGGCTTTGGCAGTTCTTGAAGACGTAGTTGCCCACAGTGGTCAGTTTATTGCCCAGCTGGATGACTTCCAGGTTTGTGCAGCCCTCGAAGACGTTGTTGCCAAGCGTTTCGACGACGGGGGTGTTGATTGCCATCAGTTCGGGGCAGTTCTTGAAGGCTTCGTCGTGTATCTCTCTGCAGATCGGCGAAACACCCACGTTGCCCAGATTAGGCAATTCGGAGAAGGCGTTCTTGCCTATCGTCTGATTATTTCTGAGTTGGATGTACTTGATGTACTCGCGATACTGATTCCAGGGCTGTTCATTGTAGGAGTTGTAGTCGGGTATCGACGAGCAGTTGATGCTCAGCGTGCCGGCAGAAGAGAGTGTCCACTCGCCGTCTCCGATTCTGTGCGTCACGGGGAAGGTGAACTCCTTATCGACCATCATCATACCGAAGATGGGATGTCCCTTGTAGTACTGGTTGTAGAGCTCGGCGTTGCAGTGCAGGGTGATGCCGGTGAGCCCGACGCCGCTGAACATGTCGGACGGGATGTCTGGGATGTCTGGTGAGAGGAGTTTCGTGACATAGATGTCGCGCAACTTTGTGCAGTTGGCAAAGCTTTTTGAGCCAAAAACGCAGAATCTGGTTGCGTCACCGAAAGATAGTTTCTCAATCTTACTGCCGGAGAAAGCATTGTCACCGACAGATTTTATATTGTCGAGGTCGAATTCGACTAAACCGGAGTTCTTGAAAGCGTTGGCGCGGACTCTTCGAACATTAGAGAAGAAGTCGGCTGAGCGTATGCCTGAAAGACTTGTACAGTTTTCGAAGGCACATTCGGGAACATCCTGTTCTTCGAGAGTAAAATAGTAGCTATCTGCGACAAGATTTACACAGCCTTCGAAGGCAAAGGCCCCCAGTCTCTTTATATTCGTTCCGATGAGTTTGTTGAGTCCTGTACACTCTTGGAATGCTGCTTCGCCTATGGTTACATCTATCTTTTGATTATAATACATCGCTTCCAAGCTACCTATGTCCCTAAGTTCTTTGCAGAAGCGGAATGCACATCTACCTATATCCAACTTGCTTATATTCTTGAAATAGATAGTATTTATGCCGCGCATTGATTCAATTGCCCTTGTGCCTATGGTGAAGCAGTTATTGGGAACGCGGAACGTTATGTTAGACTTTTTACCGATGTATTCTATCATCATCACTGACACGTTGCCGAGTACAGACTTCCATGGAGCGGCATCGCCAAACTCAGGTATCGTGTCGGTCGTGAAGACCAATCGCAGCATATTGCTGTCATCTACATACCAGCCGCCAACAAGTTTGCCGTCGTCATAAATAGGTCCGCCTGGATAGATACGGCCAGTCTGACCTTTGTCCCTATTTTTATCACCACCATGATAATCATCAAAGTAATAGCAACACATATAGCCCTTCTCTACTTCAGGGTGCTTTTTGGGATAGTAGTTGATGTAGGTATTAAGATACTCATTAGGCACAATGACAATCGTGTTTCCTTTCAATGGATAGTTATACATATCACTATTAGACAAATCAGTGTGCCAAAGACGCTCCCAGTCTGGTGGTGTCGGGTTTTGTATGAAGACATACTTTGGACCGTGCATCGACCATGCCTTCAGCATCTTCACCTTGCTACCAAGGTCTGCCATTCGGCAAACATTAGGATTAGTATCAAAGGATAGAAATTGATAGGTTTCCACCAACGGAAGAGAGAAGTTCACGACCGATGCATCCTCAAAAGCATATTCTCCCACATAGTCGCACTTGGGGAAACTGATGAGTGGAATGCCTTTGCCATCCCGGCCGCAGTAGCGAAAAGAAGACTTGGCGCATGCCTCGACGTTCTCGCCGCCCGTCACAGAGGTGACGTTTTCTAGCAAATAGAAGGCACATTGGCCGATGTTCGTACAGCCGGAACCGATGTGGATGGCAGTAATCTGTTCGCGATACTTGTACCACGGCACATCGTCAAGACTGGAGTAGTCGGCCATGTCGCCGTTGATGTTGACCGTGAGCTTGCCGCTGTCGTCAATCACCCATGAACCGTTTTTGCAATCGCCATGAGCTATTTCAGCCCATGCCGCGCTCCCTGCCGTTACCAACAGACAGAGGAGCAGAAGTAATCGTTTCTTCATTGTGTAAATAACTAAAGTTAATAAAAAGGGTTAATCAATAATAAATAATGTGTGATGTTTTGAGGTTATGAGAGCCATGTGTTTTCGGCCGTAAAGGTTCGGAGTTTCCTCTGATAGATAAAAATTAATTGGTGAATAGAAATTGAATAATAGGTTAGTCGGAATCGGTCTGTGAAGGCGCAAATTTTGTTGCATCCTCGCGCTGCAAAGTTACGACTATTTCTGCGAAGAGCAGTTATCATTTTCTTGCAAAATTTTATCATTTCATATACATTTTGCAAAAAATTGCAAAAAAAATGCACACCATTGAGTACCTGATGCCCAGGTGCAGCATAGGACACAACTTGACAGAGTGTCGGAAAATCAGTCGAAACGCTTACATTTTGTCAAAATTGCACACAGGGTGAAAGAGGTCAAAACGTGCCGTTTCGGGCAGAAGGGCGTGGGGTGTCGGCCAACACGGCACGGTGAGTTTGCCATCACAGCACAGGGCTTTGACTATTTCTGCCTGCCTCGTCTGGAGAAAAGGCACGGAAAAAAGTGTGCAAAAACGGGCAAAAACCGCCCATTTTGCAAAGCGTACCTTACAAAACGGCACTCAGAATTTGGAATCAGAGAATTGGCAGATTTCTACAACGAACTGCAACAGAAGCACTTCCGAAACACGACGCGATTTAAGCCCCTGTTTTGGTCCTGGGGCAGGAAAGTGCTGTGCGGACGGTTTCGGGCCGTCCTGAGCAAAAGGCAAAAACAGCAAGTGTAAGCAAAAAGGCTGTTTTGCTTACACTTTGTCAATTTTGGCCGTCGAGACAGGCCAGTCTATGAGAGAATGATGGTGTGCGAGCCCATCTGCTCGCAGACGGCCTTGATGAACGTAGTCTTGCACGCTCCCATCTTTCCATAAAAGGCAAAAATACAATTTTCGCCCATTCCATCGAGAAATTTCCGTGCCGCAGCAGCAATTTCCCCTAATGATTCTATCTTGATTTCCATATTTTCGGTGTTTGTTTTCGCAGTTTTTTCGGGGCTTTGGCAAGCCTGTTGTTCCGCTGGGCGGACGCGCCACGGCCGATGGAAGACGCCCCCGCCGCATGTAGGGACGCGCCGTGGCGCGTCCGTGTTTACGCCAAAGGTGCGGCTGGCGGACGCGCCACGGCGCGTCCCTACACTGAGGATGCTCTTAAATCAAAGGGAGTGAATGCAATTTTCGCCCATTCCATCGAGATTTTTTCCTGCCACAGCAGTAATCGTCCCCTATGGTTCTACTTCTTTTTTGCTTATCCTAAACTCGTATCTATTCTGTTTAACCTATCACTTTGCATGGCGGTATGGTGTACTCAGGTGTTCGCTCAGGGCACACGCTACGACGACACCGTCATCGCCGAGCTGTACTTCGACGGGATTGACGTGCATTGACAAATACAATCCTTCTTTTATAAAACTACGAATTACACGAATTGGCTGCGCATGAAACTTTGCCAGAGGATTCTCTTCCTTGCTGACAAAGGCGTAGCCAATTCGTGTAATTCGTGCAATTCGTGGTTGTCTTCAGAACTCCGAGGTGAAGTGGAAGCGGATGTGCTCGAAGTCTTGCTGGGCCATCTGCAGGACGTAGCTCGAGTCGGCGAGGAAGACGTCGCGGCCTTCGCGGTCGCGGGCCATGTATTGGTGCTTGCGTTTCTTGAAAGCCTCCAGCTCGGCTTCGTAGCCAGGCATGGCTTCCACCCAGCAGGCCTTGTAGAGACTGATGGGCTCCCAGCGGCATTTGGCTCCATATTCGTTCTCCAGTCGGTACTGAATAACTTCAAACTGCAGCTGACCGACCGTGCCGATGACCTTGCGATTGTTGAATTGGTTGACGAAGAGCTGTGCCACACCTTCGTCCATGAGCTGGTTGATGCCTTTTTCGAGCTGCTTTGTCTTCATCGGGTCGGCGTTCTCGATGTACTTGAACATTTCGGGTGAGAAGGAAGGCAAGCCGCGATAGTGCAACATCTCGCCTTCCGTGAGCGTGTCGCCAATTTTGAAGATGCCGTTGTCGGGCAGGCCGACGATGTCTCCCGGCCAGGCTTCGTCGATGGTTTCCTTTCGCTGAGCCATGAATTGGGTGGGACTGGAGAAGCGAAGTGTCTTGCCTTGGCGGACATGCAGGTAGGGTGCGTTGCGGACGAACTTGCCGGAGCACACTTTGCAGAACGCGATGCAGGAGCGATGATTGGGGTCTATGTTGGCAGTTATCTTGAAGATGAAGCCGGTGAACTTCGGTTCGTCGGGCGTGACGGTGCGCTCTTCGGCAACCGTGGGCCGCGGATAGGGCGCTATCTGCACGAAGCAGTCGAGCAATTCCTGTACGCCGAAGTTGTTCAATGCTGAGCCAAAGAAGAC
Source organism: uncultured Prevotellaceae bacterium (assembly GCA_947166305.1). Taxonomy (GTDB): domain Bacteria; phylum Bacteroidota; class Bacteroidia; order Bacteroidales; family Bacteroidaceae; genus Physcousia. The sequence continues at coordinate 8,106 of CAMVDV010000060.1, forward strand.
GGGAGCCACGTCGGCATCGAGATATGTCTGCACGTCGAATTCTGGATAGACGCCGTCCACGAGCTCGAGGTCCTCGCGGAGTTTGGCGGCATCGCGTTCCCCTACTCTCTCGTCGAGTTCGCTGCTGTTGATATCCACCTCCACTTTCTCCGTCACCTTCTGCTTGTCGGGTGTGAAGAGGTTGAGGTTCTGCTCAAAGATGTTGTAGACGCCCTTGAACTTTGCGCCTTGATTGATGGGCCAGGAAAGCGGGCGTACGCTGATCTGCAACTCTTCTTCCAGCTCATCGAGCAGGTCGAAGGGGTCTTTGCCTTCGCGGTCCATCTTGTTGATGAAGATGATGACGGGCGTCTTCCTCATGCGGCAGACTTCCATGAGCTTTCGTGTCTGAGCCTCGACGCCCTTGGCGCTGTCAACGACGATGATGGCACTGTCCACAGCCGTCAGCGTGCGGAAGGTATCTTCCGCGAAGTCTTGGTGGCCCGGCGTGTCGAGGATGTTGACCTTGTAAGCTTCCTCAGACCCATCGGCCCCTTTCAGGGGGAGAGACGGGCTGTAGTCGAACTCCATGACGGACGTTGTGACTGAGATGCCACGCTGCTTCTCTATTTCCATCCAGTCGCTCGTGGCGGTCTTTCGTATCTTGTTGCTCTTCACGGCACCCGCCACCTGAATCTGTCCACCGAAGAGGAGTAGCTTCTCGGTGAGAGTTGTCTTGCCCGCATCGGGGTGCGAGATGATGGCGAAGGTGCGCCGACGTGTTATTTCTTTTTCCATATTATTGAAGACCCCCCGACCCCCTTTAGGGGGAGAAAAAGGAGGGAACATGTTATTTAGAGTTAAACATTACTATCTATTCACTCCCCCTTAAGGGGGGTTGGGGGGTCCGCTAATTGCAACAGTTCGCTGATAGGCTTGAGGGCGGACTGGGTGGCGGCGGAGAGCTCCTTGCCTTGCATCTTAAGCAAAGTGGCACCGTAGAGGGCATCGATGCAGTTCTCCATCTCACCTTTGTTCTTGTTGTTGCCTTGCTGACGGAGTGCGACGATCTGGGGCAAAGCCTTGTAGTAGGCAGCCCGGTAGTCGTGCTCGTCCTGGTCAGCAAGAAGTTCGCGGTGATGGTCTTCGAGGAGGTCGAGAGTGTTCTGCACCACGCGGAGATGTCCCGACTGTTCCTTGCCTTCCTCCTTCATCATGCGCACCAAGGACTCGTACCACTCGCGGGCATCCTTCATCTGCTGTTCGTCATAGCCGAAGCGTGGCAGGTATTCGGCAGCGATGCGGTCGGCATCAAGGCCGTAAGCTCGCACCAAATCCTCCACCTGATACATATATATAAGGTAGGCACTGACGCTCTGACTTCTGAGTTTCTTTGCTACAAACACGGCTTAATTTGACGTTTTGACGATTTTACAATTCCGAAATTTATGTCCCCAAAGTGGAGCGCTATCTGAACAGCGTGTAGAACAGCCCGACAGCCGATGCCAGCATGACCAAGAGGCCAAGCAGACGGTTCAGGAGGCCGATGGTGTCCATGTCGAAGCGCGAACCGAGGCGGTTGAGGGCTGTGGTGAGAATGAGCCACCAGACGACGGCTCCTGCCAACACGCCCATATAGCCGAAGGTCTGCTCAATGGGGTGGTCGGGCACGACGAAGCCGAAGCGCGCGAAGAGGGCGAGGAAGAGGAAGACGATGAGCGGATTGCTCGCCGTGATGGCAAAACCAGTGAAGGCATTATGCCAGAGCGTGCCGCGATTACCGCTTGACTTGTGCGGCTCCACAGGCTTAGTGTAGTAGGTGTAGGCACCAAAGCCGAAGAGCAGAATACTGCCCAGTATCTTGAGATAGAAAACGGTGGTGGGCCGCTCGATGAAGTCCATCACGAAGCTCATGCCCAAGCCCGTCATCACGGCATAAATAAGGTCGCTCGCCGCAGCGCCCAGGCCTGTGGCAAAACCATACCAGCGTCCCTTGTTGAAGGTACGCTGCACGGTCAGCACTCCGACGGGCCCCATCGGAGCACTCGCCATGATTCCCACCACCATGCCGCGCACGGCAAGGTCGATGGCATTGACTGATTCAATCCACATCATATCATTTGACAACTGAGCAACTGGGCTTCCCCTCTCAATTTTGGCTGCAAAGATACGAAAAAGTTAAGAGTTAAGGGCCAAAAAACAGGATTTATAAGGCTCAAAACAACAAAAATGACATGGCGACAGCAAATTATTCACTCTTCACTCTTCACTTTTCACTTAAAATTCCTAACTTTGTGGGGCAATAAGTCTTAATCCTTAACACTTAACTCTTAAACTATATCATCATCATGGACCAAGTAAAACCCTATGTGATTGGTGTGGACCTGGGAGGTACCAACACCGTTTTCGGAGTCGTTAACGCCCGCGGCGAAGTAGTGGCCGAGAACAGTATCAAGACACAGCAGTACAAGACGGCCGAAGCCTTCGTCGAAGCCGGCGTAGCCTGCATGAAACCTCTGCTGGCACAAATAGGCGGAGCCGACCAGGTGCAGGGCATTGGCATCGGCGCACCCAACGGAAACTACTACAACGGCACCATAGAGTTCGCTCCAAACCTGCCTTGGGCACACGAAGGCATCATCCCCTTGGCACAAATGTTCAACGAAGCCACCGGCATACCCGTCAAGCTGACCAACGATGCCAACGCCGCTGCCATGGGAGAAATGGCCTACGGCGCCGCACGAGGCATGAAGAACTTCATCGTCATCACTCTGGGTACTGGCGTGGGAAGCGGCATTGTCATCAACGGACAGCTCGTCTATGGCAGCGACGGCTTTGCTGGCGAGCTGGGACACGTCATCATGGACCGCACACCCAAGGGACGTAGCTGCGGATGCGGCAGGACTGGTTGCCTGGAAGCCTACTGCTCGGCCACCGGCGTGGCACGCACCGCACGCGAAATCCTTGCCAACACCGACCGTCCATCCCTGCTCCGCGAGAAGCCGGCCGAGGAGATTGAGAGCCTCGACGTCAGCATCGCCGCTGGCAAGGGCGACGAAGTGGCCAACGAAATCTTCCAGTTCACCGGCAAGATGCTGGGCGAAGCCTGTGCCGACTTCGCAGCCTTCTCCAGCCCCGAAGCCTTCATCTTCTTCGGCGGACTATGCAAAGCCGGCGATCTCATCATGAACCCCATCAAGGAAGCCTACGACAAGTCTGTGCTCAAGATATTCAAGGGCAAGGCTAAGTTCCTTGTTTCAGGCCTGATGAACGCCAACGCTGCCGTCCTCGGAGCCAGCGCTTTGGGCTGGGAAGAATAACCAAAAAATGAAAAAATGAAGAAATGAGAGAATGAAGAAATTCCCCTCCTTTGGAGCGATTAGGGGATGCTTTCATTCCCTCATTCTTTCATTTCTTCATTCTTTAAAGGAGGCTTTCATTCCTTCATTTTTTCATTCTTTCATTTCTTCATAAGCAGCGTCGCACGCGACGACGACCATCCTCGCGTGCGGCGTTCATCATTTCCGCGTGCGACGATGCCCATCGCCGCACGCGGCGTTTAACGACCTGCCCTGCCCCTCATTTCTTCATTCCTTCATTCTTTCATTTCTTCACCGTCTTTCGTCCATCCTTGATGTAGATGCCATGAGGCAGTTTACCATTTGACGATTTACCATTTACCATTTTCCGGCCGCTCAGGTCGTAGATATTCTCTCCCTTTAAGGGAGAGTTAGAGAGGGTCTTTAATCCTGTTCCGTGGTCGTGGAGCACGA
>CAMVDV010000061.1 GCA_947166305.1 uncultured Prevotellaceae bacterium
GGGCTTCAGCCTAATTTTTATATCGAGAAAAAAAATTTAGCGGACAGCAATAATATAATAATGTGTATCAGCGCAGGCGGTCGAGCGAACGGACCAGCATTTCGTCCTTCAGGATGCCCCGGAAGGCAAGGTAAAGCAGGATGAAGCCGACGGCCGGAAGTGCCGCTGTCCAGTGCGGACGCCACGTGGCCTGCATGTCCTGGCAAAGCATATAGCTGATGACGCCGTAGCTCACATACCACGCCACGAGCAGAATCATGCTGAAGCTTGCAAGCCTCATCTGCACGGCACGCTGCTTGTAGAGCCAAATGTCGATGAAAATGACCGTGCAGGCAATGACGAGGATGCCCATCATGACGGGGCAGAATGAGAACAGGTGCCCCTCTTCGCTCGCAAGCCAAAGGTTATACATGTCCACCTGCTCCATGCCGTCGCCAGTCACGAAATGGGCCACAGGCATACAGAGGCAAACGATGCAGAGCACGAAAGCCGCCAAGAGATAGATAGTCTGAATGCGTTGTAACATCAGTCGAGCAGAGATGCCTCCTTGCTGGGATTGCGATAATAAATCTTGCCGTCGATAAACTCCTGCGTGGCAATGAGGGTTGCCTTGGGAAGCTTCTCGTAGTAGCGGCTGATTTCAATCTGTTCGCGGTTCTCAAACATTTCGTCGAGGTTGTCCTGCGTGCTGGCAAACTCCGAAAGCTTCTTGCTTAGCTCCTGCTTTATCTCGGCAGAAATCTGGTTGGCACGCTTCCCGATGATGACAACGCTCTCGTAGATATTGCCCGTGTCTTCGCAAAGGCTCATGGGATCGCGGTTGACGGTGTCGTTGGGTGCTGTGGTTTTCTTGTAGTCCATAATATCTTTTACGATTTAACAATTTACGATTTACTATTTATTTACGATTTAGTCATTTGGTAATTTATTCCCTCCTAAAAGGGGGGAAGGGGCTTTTCTTCCCCATAAAGGGGGAGTCAGAGGGGAACCTTATTCCCCCTTAAGTGGATTAGGGGGTCCTCCTTTCTTCTCCACGATGCGTTGCGAGTAGTTGAGGATGTCCTTCGCCTCCTTCATGTACTGGCTTTCGGGGAAATCGTTCTGGAAGGCATAGTACTCGTCGATGGCATCGCGGAAACGTTCCATTCTCTTTGCCTCCACACTCTGGCGCGCGAGGTGATACTTGGCTCGGAGGACAAGTATGGAAAGGTCTTCGCGAAGCTGCTCGGAAGCGTAGGGATAGTCCTTCAGGGCATTCTGCGCCGTGACGACACATGCCTCGTAGTTGTTGCCGCCGTAGAAGCAGTTGATCGTATAGGTGCCGAGGTCGAAGTAGAGCTTTGCAGAGAGATACTCCTTCCGGACCAGCCTGTCCTGCATATCGAAGATGATGTCGTGCGTCTGGCCCTTGAGTGTCGTCTCAGGACAGTAGTCGAGGAAGTTCTGGAACTCCTTGATTGCCTCCATAGTGCTTGACTGGTCGAGCCGAATGTCGGGTGTCTGCTTGTAGAGAGAATAGCCGCTGTTGAAGCGAGCCAGCTCCATATAAGTGCCTTTGGAGTACGTTTGGTAGTATTTCTTGAAGAACATGACGGCCGACTCATAGTCCTTAGCCTTCATGTTGCTCTCCCCGAGCATATAAAGGCTCTCCTCGCCGTAGGAAGTGCCCTTCAGAGGAGCCAGCAACATTGCGAACAACTCTGCCGCCTGGCGGTAATGTCCGTCGGCATAGAGTGCCTTTGCAGCCTCATACTTGTACTCATAGTCGCCAGACTTGAGCACATTTGAGTACTCACTGCAAGAGCTAAGCAGCAAGAAGCAGGGCGCAAAAAGCAGAAACAGAAGTCGGTACATACTCATATCAAGGCGCAAATTTACTGTTTTTTACGCTCTCTGCCAAGAATGAAGCACAGAAAAAGCAAAAACAGAGGCCTTTTTTAACGATTATTGGCATTCCGAGGGTCGTAAACAGCTACTCCGACAAACGAATCGGCGCATCCGTAGAAGAGATACCACTTGCCTCCAAACGGCACAAGGCCCTCCGTGAAGACCGTTCCGGCAGGATATTGTCCGCTCTTCTCAAAGTCATCCTCAGGGTAGAAATAAGGCTCGTCGAGGCGATCGATGAGCCTCGTCGGGTCCTTCGACGAGAAAAGAGCCTGCCCGGCACAATAGGCTCCGGCCGCAAAACGCTTGTCGCCATTCTCGCCTCCCCTGTTCTTCCCGTTGTAGAAGAGCATGATGCCCTTCTTCGTCTTGATGGCTGGCGGCCCGCACTCCACGAGCTGGCTGTCGAAGAAACCTTTCCTCGTGTCCATGACGTGAAGCAACTTTCCGTCCGCAGCCAGCATCGGCGTCCAATGGATAAGGTCGTCGCTCGTGGCAATGTTGACAAAGTTCTCGCCCCAGTACATCATATACTTGCCCTTGACGCGGGCTATGACCTGACGGCCGTTCTTCATCTCCGTCACGATAGAGCCCGACTTGGAATAGCCTTTGCTCAGCTGGCTTTTATGTTCGTCGGAGAAGATAGGACCGTGCTTCGTCCAGTGCACCAGGTCGCGGCTTGTGGCAACGCTCAAGCGAGCCAGTTTGTGGTTCCAGCTTGTGTAGGTCATGACATAAAGCCCGTCTTCTGTCATGCAGACACGAGGGTCTTCGCATCCGCCAGGCGCATCAAAGTCCGTCCAAGCGTCGCCTCCGGGGAAGAGCACTGGTGCGCCATGCCGACGGAAGTGAATGCCATCCTCGCTGAAAGCATATCCAATGCGCGAGGTGCGGGAACCGATTCCCTTTGCAATGTTGTCCTCTGCACGATAGAGAAGGGCGATGCCGCCGTTCATGATGGTTGCAGCAGGATTGAACGTCTCGCTGTTCTCCCACTGGGCCACTTTGCCATGCATTGGACAGAAGAAGCGGCTCGACGTGTCTGGACGGATAATTGGGTTCGCCCCCACTGGTCGCTCAAAACCAAGCCACGCCCATTTCTTCTCCGCGTTAGGTGTTTTCTGTGCCACGGCGAAGAGAAGAAACATGAAGGCTGAAAGGCTGACAAGGAATCGTTTACTCATAGGAAGTTGCTGTAGTAAGAATGTAGCCAAGATAAAGGTTCTCTTTGGTTTCCAATGCGATGCCTTCCATCGCATCTTGATGTAGCACGCCATGGAGGTCATCGACAAGACCTGTGCCGAGGAGCTTCAAGACTGCCTCCTTCCTAGTCCAAAGGCGTGTGAAGGCCACGTCGGGAAAGGGGGAGGCGAAGATGGCCTCTGCCTCTTCTTTGCTCATCGTGTGACGGACAAGCTCGGGCTTTGCCTTCCTGATGTACTCCACGTCCATGCCACAAGGCTTTCGGCTGACGAAACATCCTGCTGCCACTCGGCAATGACTGATGCTGAAATATACTTCGGGATGCTCCTTCAAGAAAGGTTTGCCATGCTCGTTATAGCAGAACGAAGGCTTTCCTTCAATGCCAAAACAAAGTCGAAGCCCTCGGAGCAGCTCGACGTAACCGACGGCACACTCCTTCCTCCCCTGCAATTGTCTGTATTGCAAGGCTTGCTGCCTTCGCCAATCAGGAAGCAGGCGAATCATCTTTTCCGTCTGCTCCTCGCTCAAAGAAGCAAGATGGTCGTTGAGGCAGAGCATCAAGTGTACGAAGGCTTGTCGGTATCCTCGACGAAAGCGGCATCGTGATGGCCTGTCATGTGCCAGCAGATGGCGCACTTCCTGCCAGGAGGCAAGGCGAGCCATGCACGGGTGATGTCCATCGGGTCGGCATCCTTGTTGCCTAAAAGTTTAACGGCCAGGTGCTGACGTGTGTTCTTGGCTTCTATGTTACGAAGCGGACGGATGGGAAGCCCTACAAACCACTCATCGGCGAAAGCCTCGGTGACGTCGCTGCATTTCTGTGGAACTTTCATTGTTGACGTTTTTTGCGGTTTATACCTTATATATATGTTCTCTCGGCACAAAGTTACGAAAAAAACAAAGATGAGAAAAGGGATTTGCCGTTTATTTTTACTTTTCTTTGTTTCGACGGCTCGATGCGAAGCTCAGCGGAAGTCATCGTTTCCTTTCTGACACAAAACAAAAAGCCCCTGCCGTGTGGCAGAGGCTGTCGTGTTATGTGATGAAACCTTTCGGGATGAAATGGTTTCTGCTTCGCTTTTTAGAACTCGGCATTCCTCGGTGTCCTGGGGAAAGGAATCACGTCGCGGATGTTCTGCATTCCTGTGACGAAGAGTATCAGTCGCTCAAAGCCCAGTCCGAAGCCAGCATGAGGACAGCTGCCGTACTTGCGTGTGTCGAGGTACCACCACAGATGTGTCATGTCCATTTCGCGTCGGCCTATTTCCTTCATCAGCTTGTCGTAGCTCTCTTCGCGCACCGAGCCGCCGATGATTTCGCCGATGCTTGGGAACAGCACATCGGTGCCTTGCATCGTCGGGCCAGGAGCAACGGCACCTTTGTAGCCAATGCTTCCGCCTTCGGGTGTTTCCTGATTCTGCTTCATGTAGAAGGACTTGAACGAGCGCGGATAGTCGGTCATGATGACAGGTTTCTTGAAGTGTTCCTCCACGAGATAGCGTTCGTGCTCGCTTGCCAAGTCGTCACCCCAGTTGCAAGGGAACTCAAACTTCTTTCCGCCCTTAATGGCTTCCTGAAGGATGTTGATGCCTTCGGTGTAGGGCAAGCGGACAAATTCCTCCTTCAGCACACCTTCGAGCCGCTCGATGAGGCCTTTGTCGACCATTTTGTTGAGGAATTCGAGGTCGTCCTTGCAGTTGTCGAGTGCCCAGCGAACGCAGTATTTGATGAAGTCTTCCTCGAGGTCCATCAGTTCTTCCTGGTCCATGAAGGCAATCTCAGGCTCTATCATCCAGAACTCAGCAAGGTGTCGAGGCGTGTTCGAGTTCTCTGCACGGAACGTCGGACCGAAGGTGTAGATGGCTCCGAGTGCAGTAGCACCAAGCTCTCCCTCAAGCTGTCCGCTCACCGTGAGCGATGTCTGTTCGCCGAAGAAATCGTCGTCGTAGATGATTTTCCCTTGCTCGTCCTTCTTCAGGTCGTAGAGGTTCTTGGTTGTCACCTGGAACATATTGCCTGCTCCCTCGCAGTCGCTGGCCGTGATGAGCGGTGTGTGGAAGTAGAAGTAGCCATGCTCATGGAAATAAGTATGTATGGCCATTGCCATGTTGTGACGGATGCGAAGGATGGCACCGAAGGTGTTTGTGCGCGGACGCAAGTGGGCCACGCTGCGGAGGAACTCCCAGCTTGCGCCTTTCTTCTGCAAGGGATAGGTGTTGTCGCAGTCGCCATAGACTTCGATAGACGTGGCTTGAATCTCGCTGGCCTGGCCTGCGGCGGGACTCTCTACGAGCTTGCCCACCACACAGATGCAGGCACCAGTGGTGATGCGCTTCAAGGTTTCCTCCGGGAAGTTGGCATCGTCGCCTACAATCTGAATGTTCTTGATGGTGCTGCCATCATTGAGGGCGATGAAGAAGATGCCTTTCGAGCCACGCTTTGAGCGTACCCAGCCCTTCACGCAAATGTCACTTCCGTATGCTGTACACTTCAGTGCGTCAATTACTTTTGTACGTTTCATAACATTTAACTCTGACTTATGAATTGTGAATTATGAATTGTGAATTATGATTTTTTACTCAAAGGCTCCCATTCGGAGCATATTGACTTCCTTTTCTGTAAGGAAGCGCCAGTCGCCGCGACGTACGTTCTTCTTTGTCAGACCGGCAAAATAGACGCGGTCGAGGCGGACGACTTTGTAGCCCAGATGCTCGAAGATGCGGCGCACGATGCGGTTCCGTCCGCTGTGAATCTCGATGCCCACCTGCTTGCGATCGGTCTCGCTGGCATACTCAATGGCATCGGCATGGATTTCTCCATCTTCGAGTTCGATGCCGTCGGCTATCTGCTTCATGTCGGCAGCCGTGACATTCTTGTCGAGGAAGACGTGATATATCTTCTTCTTGAGGTATTGCGGATGCGTAAGCTTTGTAGCCAGCTCGCCGTCGTTCGTGAGAAGAAGCACGCCGGTGGTGTTGCGGTCGAGTCGGCCGACGGGATAGATGCGTTCGCGGCAAGCGCCCTTCACGAGGTCCATCACCGTCTTGCGGTTCTGCGGATCGTCGGCTGTCGTGACGTAGTCCTTGGGTTTATTGAGAAGGATATACACCTTCTTCTCGATGCTGACGAGTTGATCATGGAAATGTACCTCGTCGGAGCGCTTCACTTTAGTGCCCAACTCGGTCACAACTTCACCATTAACCTTCACGACACCTGCCTGGATGAAGTCGTCGGCCTCACGTCGGGAGCAGACGCCTGCGTTGGCAAGGTACTTGTTCAAGCGGATGGGTTCATCGGGATCAACGTGTGTTTCCTTGTACTCAATCTGTTTCTTCATGCTGTACTTGGCATGAGGATTGTATCCGGCAGTGCGCGGACGACGGTTGTAACCGCCTTCGCGGTGCTGATAGCCGCCTTCGCGATTGTAGCGCGGACGGAAGCCGCCATCTCTCTGCTGATAACCTTCGCGAGGCTGGAAGCCTTCTCTCTGCTGATAACCTTCGCGAGGCTGATAGCCTTCTCTTTGCTGATAGCCGCCCTCGCCTGCATTGTAGCGCGGACGATAGCCGCCTCCTTCTCTGTTGTTATAGCGCGGACGATAGCCTCCCTCGCGTTGCTGATAGCCACCTTCGCGATTGATGCGCGGACGAGGCTGATAACCGCCTTCGCGATTGTAGTTGTTAGTGCGAGGCTGATAGCCGCCTTCGCGATTGATGCGCGGACGGCGTGGCTGGCCGTAGCCGCCTTGTCTTTCATAGTTGTTACCCTGCGGACGATAGCCTTCGCGACGACCTCCGTTCTCTTCTTCGGAGAATTTGTCTCTCCAGTTTTCTTGCTCGTTAATCATGTCTTAATGTTTTGTTGTTTATATTCCTGTATATGTATAGGGGGTTATGGAGCGGAGTTCTTCCTTCACGGATTCGCTGACGTCCAGCCCTTCTATAAAGTTCTTAATCGTTGCTTCGTCGATGCCTTTGCCGGTGCGAGTCAATGCCTTGAGTGCTTCGTAGGGATGCGGATAGGCTTCCCTGCGGAGAATCGTCTGGATGGCTTCAGCGCAGACTGCCCAACAGTTTTCCAGGTCACGGCGGATAGCCTCTTCGCCAAGCACGAGTTTACGCAGTCCCTTGAGTGTGCTCTGCAAGCTGATGAGCATGTGGCCCATGGGAACGCCTACGTTTCTGAGCACCGTGGAGTCGGTCAGGTCGCGTTGCAGGCGGCTGATGGGCAGCTTCTGGCTGAGGTGTGAAAGTATGGCGTTGGCAATGCCAAGGTTTCCTTCGGAGTTCTCGAAGTCGATGGGATTGACCTTATGAGGCATGGCCGAGGAGCCCACCTCGCCTGCTTTCACCTTTTGGCGGAAGTACTCCATGGAGACGTACTGCCAGAAGTCGCGGTCGAGGTCGATGATGATGGTGTTGATGCGCTTCATGGCATCGAAGAGTGCTGCAAGCGAGTCGTAGTTGCTGATTTGTGTGGTGTATTCTTCGCGCTCGAGTCCGAGGCTTTCGCGAGTGAACTTTCGGCCGAACTCGCGCCAATCATACTGCGGGAAGGCCACATGGTGGGCGTTGAAGTTACCTGTTGCGCCACCGAACTTGGCTGTTATGGGGCAGGCCTTGAGCACGTCGAGCTGACGGCGCAGACGATAGACGAACACCATCACCTCCTTTCCAAGACGCGTGGGACTGGCGGGCTGTCCGTGCGTCTTTGCCAGCATGGGCACGTCTTTCCAGTCTTCGGCGTACTGGCTGAGCTGGTCGACAAGCTCCTCGAGAAGCGGGTAATAGACCTTCTCGAGTGCTTCCTTGATGCTCAGCGGCACGCTTGTATTGTTGATGTCCTGCGAGGTGAGGCCGAAGTGAATAAATTCCTTGTAGGCATCGAGGCCACCGATTCGGTCGAATTGTTCTTTTATGAAGTACTCCACAGCCTTTACGTCGTGGTTCGTCACCGCCTCGATGTCCTTCACCCGGCGGGCATCCTCTTCGCTGAAGCCCTGATAGATGCCCCTCAGCGTGTCGTCGTCCACGGGGAAACCTTGCAGCTGAGGCAGCGGCAGATGCTTGAGGGCAATGAAATACTCTATCTCAACCCTGACGCGATAGCGTATCAGAGCATATTCCGAAAAGTATTCAGCCAGGGGTTCTGTCTTGCTTCTGTAGCGACCGTCAATAGGCGATACTGCAGTAAGCGCGTTTAGTTCCATAATAGATAAACTGATTTGTCTTTCTTAATTCCTAACTCTCAATTCTTACTTCACAAGATGTGTTTTCCTAAAAATGCGGGTGCAAAGGTACGACATTTAATTATAAATACAAAATTATTAAATTCAAAATTGAACAAAGAATGTGGAAATGTGTAAACAGAGGTGACGACAAACGCCCTTCAGGGGAAAATCAAACGCCGCACGCGGGGATTGCAGATTCCGAGTGCGGGGATTGCCATCGCCCCACGCGGCGTTTTTTGCCGCACCGAAATAAAAAGCGGGACAGCTTCTTGCAGCCGCCCCGCTTCTGTAAGGCAGAAGACCAGATGGATTACTTTACCATGAATTTCTTGCCGTTCCGGATGTAGATGCCCTGAGGCATTGACCGTTGACCATTGACCATTGACCATTTTCTGCCACTGAGGTCGAACCATCCGGCGTTAGGGTCATTAAGGTCTTTAGAGTCCTTAATTTCCTTGATGCCGTCTTCCCAGTCTGCCAGGTCGCCTACGAAGGTGACGTTGAGGAAGCCGAAGTTCGTCTGCCACTTCTCAAGGTCGGCTGAATAGACATGCATGTTTGTTCCCTTGTCGGCCTTGAAGTTGCGATCCTCGTTGCTTTTCTCTGTCCAGGTCAAGGCATCGGGATTGGCGAAGCAGAACACATCGTTGATGTTGTTGGTAAGATAGAAGGGATTGCCTGCTATCTTTGTTACGCCTCGCCCAATGACGGCAGAGAGCAACTTGCTGCAACCATAGAAGGCGTAGTCGTCGATGGTTTCCACGCTATTAGGGATGACGAGCTTGGTGATGTAGGAATAGCCAAAGGCAGAGTTGCCGATGCTGGTCACGCCTTCGGGGATTCGTATCTCCTCGGCACGAACATCATTGAAAGCATAGTAACCTATCGTCTTGATGTAGTCGGGGATAACGGTCGTCTTCGTGCCAGTTATGAGGGTGCGCGTAGCCTTCTCGATGAGGGCATTGCCATCAACCGAATAGACGGGGTTTGCCGGGTCGATATAGAAACGCTCCAAGTAGGGAATCCCGGCCAGCGCGGAACTGGCGATATACGTGAGGAAGGCAGGAATATAGATGCTCTTGATAGAATAGCAATAGCTGAAGGCTCTGTACCCGACGGAGAGAAGTCCGTCGGGGAGGTGCAGCTCCTCGCTTCCCATAGAGCTGATGTTGTAGAAGGCATAGTTGCCGATACTGGTCAGCGTGCTGGGAAGGCCGGAGACTGTGGCGTTATAGCACATGTCGAATGATTCGTTACCTACATGCGTCATGCCTTCAGGCAACTCAATCTCGCCTATCCGCTCATAATACTCTCCGCGCCACGGTGCCAGATTTCCCCAATCATCATAATCATACATATCGCCCGTGCCAGTAATGGTGAGCTTCAGCGCAGTTTTTTCGGCATACTGTCCGAGGGTTTCGTCCCACAACCAGAAGGTGTAAGGCAGCTCAGTCAGAGCGTATTCCAGATTGTCGCCGCACTTGCCATGAGGCAGGCCGTTGTCTGCACCCTCGTCCTGCACAATTGTAATGCTCTGCAGAAAGATTGGCTCGTAACCGCTAAAGTAAACCCTTATCTCGGCATTCTCATATTCAGTCACGCCGTCAAATATCAGTTCCGCATCGGAGAAACCATCTTTCCCGTTAACCATCTGCTCTGCAAGCTGCTCTTTTTCGTAAGTCGCGCTTTCATGGCAAACAGATGCCAAATGTTCGAGGCGACCGGCGAAGCGGACGACAACCTTCTTCACATGACCCGTTATCGGAAAGTGACTGGCAAGCTCGATGTCCACATACCTCTGGTCGGAATAGTTGCCGACAACAATACATTCATTATTGTCCGAAGAGCCGCCATCGGCAGGAAGTGCGGTCGGAGCATCGGGATAAGTGGTCATTCCGACGTATGCAGATGGGTCGTGGATGAATGCTATCCAAGGCGTACTCTCTTTGCTCTTCATTATTCCTAAGAGTGAGGACTCAGTTACTCCCGTCAATTCCCATCCGCTGAACGTGGAGACGAGGCCCGTGAATTCCATCGTGCCGCCCTCCATCACGAGCGTGATGCTCTTCAGGAAAGTGTTTCTGCCGACATACATATCGAAAGAGAAGAGGTCGTTCACCTCTATACCGTCGCCAAAATCAAGTTCAAAGTTATCGTAATAAGGCAGATTGCTGGTTGAAAATTTGCTTTCATACGAGGCTCCGTACGGGCTGCAATAATAGATGTGATGTATGTCTCCTCCTGCCTTGACGATAAGCTTCTTCACCTTTCCCTCTACACGGAAGTCTGAGGTAAGTTTCAGCCTCGGGTACGTGCTGCTGCCGCCAGTGGCTCGCATATAAACGCACATTTCATCGTTCCATTGTGTGTTGTATTTTTCAACTTCTGTACCATCTTCGGGCAAAGAGAAGTACCAGTTGTGCAGTCTGTCATTGGCAATCAGAGTGACGCCTTCGCCCTCATAGTCACCAAACTCCGAAACGTAGTCGTTGTTGTCAGCTGCGGTAACTTCTGTCGTGATGTTGACACGCTGGATATACATGGGCAGGTCAGAGCTCTCATCTTTTGGGGTGAATACCATCTGAACTACTTGGTTGGCATTTGTAGAGTTCAGGTTCATGTCGCTGTAACCAAAAGAATAATAGTGAATTTTGCCGTCATCCGGGATGTTGAGGTTATACGAGAAAGTCCTTTCACCGAAATCGACTATGACCATCCCGACGTTGCCGCCAAAGGCACAGAATATCTCTTGGATGTTGCCGGGAACGCTGAAGTCAGTAACCATGGCGAAATTGGATGTCCTGGGCTTGACAGCAAGAACGTTCCAGCCGTCCACCTCTGCCATACTGATGACGGGCGACTTGGCCTCTCCGCCTTCCCGCCATGTCCAGGTGTTGCCCTCGGACGTGGTTAAAGTGCCTTCTGAATAAGTCTCATTGGCGATTCCATACTCATTCCCAGTAAAGGTTGAATTCAATTCCTTAATCACCGTGTTGCCTAATAACTCCATCGGAAGAACAGCGGCAAATAAAGTCACGATTAAAAGTCTCATTTGTTTCATGTTGGTAAAGGTTTTTGTTAATATAACGTGAGTTCGACGAAATTGATTCAGAAGAGAGTAAGCTGATTATC
>CAMVDV010000062.1 GCA_947166305.1 uncultured Prevotellaceae bacterium
ATATACATTATATATAATATACGCGCGCGAGGAAGGAGGGCTTTCCGCACGGTTAACCGTGCGAAACAGTGGCTTTATAAAAAAGGAAGGAAGGAAAGAGGGGACGTGGGGAAAGGTTTTTGGGAATATGTTTGGCTGTTAAGTGAAAAAATGGTATTTTTGCATCGGAAAAGCAATAAAAACAGAGATGAAAGACTTGAAGCGACTATTTGCCGCGTGCCTTACGATATTTTGCCTTGGGCAGACGCTGAGCGCACAGGAGGACGAGAAGGCCATCCGTTACCCACAAATCTTCGTCGGACTGCAAGGTGGCGGTCAGACGACACTCACCGACTACGACAACTGGCGGCTCAAGACGCCGACGGCGAGCGTGGGCATCGGCGCATTCTTTACGCCAAACATCGGTGCACGGCTGCACTTCAACGGCATCTGGGACAAGGGCGGTTTCTCCGACGCAACGAATGACTTCAGATACAGGTACAAGTATCTGACCTCCGACATCGACTTGATGGTCAACCTCATGACACTCTTCGGCAAGAAAGACTACTATCCGCTGAACATCTACCTGATAGGCGGCATCGGCCTGAACTATGCCTGGGACAACGACGAGGCATTCGCCATGAAGGACATGAAGAGCGAGAGACTCTCGCTGGCCTACGAGGGAGGCAAGTTCAGCCACAACGCCCGCATCGGCACACAGCTTGACCTGAACGTCTCGAAGCACGTCAGCATCAACCTCGAAGTGGCGGCCAACTGTCTGAAAGACCGCTTCAACAGCAAGCTGAGCAAGACGGGCGACTGGCAACTGACGGCACAGCTGGGCGTGAGCTACAAGTTTTCTGCAAAGAGGAAGCAGAAAAAGATAGCCGAGGACGCCGTAGAAGCAGTAGCGACAGAGACAGAAGAGGTGTGGGAAAACCGCGTGGACACCGTCTGGTACGACGAAGTGACAGAATCCACAGGCACGGAGAACGGCACAAAGACGTGGACCGTCTTCTACAACATCGGCAAGACAGATTTCCAGGCAGGCAGAGAACTGGCCGACATCGGAGCATTCCTCCGCGGGCACAACAACTGCAAGGTCGAAGTCAAATCGTATGCCGACAGCAAGACAGGCAACCGGCAGAAGAACATGGAGCTCTCCAAAGCACGATGCGAGAAAGCCGTGAAGGCACTCACAGACGCAGGCGTGCCAGCCACATCCATCACCTCAAGCTACTACGGCGACACCATCCAGCCCTTTGCCGAAAGCGAGAAGAACCGCGTCACCATCATCGTGGCCAACGGCCTGAAGAAAAACAAGGAAAAGAAGACAGAGAGAAAGTTCAAGACAAAGACCGTGCACTACCGCGTGAAATAGGGCCTGCAAGACAGAAACCAAGCCACAGCGGAAGCAACAATGCAGTACATTCGTCTCCCCAAAATCACACAACTTCGGGGACTCCTCACGATTAAGCCCAATCTATAACCTTGCAGGCCAACGCATCCAGAAGCTGCAAAAGGGCATAAACATTATCAACGGGAAAAAGATATTAAAGTAATGGAAAAGAAATACGTAAAACCAGAAATGATGACTGTTGTGCTCAATTCGATGCAAATGTTGGCAGAGTCGCTTCCTATGGGCGAAGAACAGATTACAAACTCTAACGAAATTATGACTAAAGAAGACAAGTCCGCAGGCAAGAACATCTGGGACGAGGAATGGTGAGCGGGCTCACTTCCTGCTTTTCTCCTTCGGGAGAGGATGAATAATAGAGAAGAGGTGAACACTTATCGGAAGTGTTCACCTTTTCTTGTTTTCGGCACTTTGCTGGCAAACAGAACATCGCGGACGGTGCCACACTGCTTCCTTTTTCGCACAGGAACGTCAGCACCGATGGAGAACGACTATCTGGAATTGTGCATGAGGCTCATCCCTACGAGACGATCGTAGCGAGCTCCTTGCTGACGATAGTAGACAAGGACCTGATATTCATTTTCGGTCTCGAAGAAACTGCCCATCGTGCGCTGCGTCAAGCCGTCCTGCTGAATGTACTCATAGCTGTAGTAGCCTTGCTTCAGGAGAACGGCTGCATGATAATACTGATGGACTTCGTCGTACTCCATCTTGCAGTCGGGATTGAACGTCTGCCCTGACCACTGGCCACTGACGTAGACATCGCCTCCGGGCAAGCGAGGTGTCTCGAGGAAGAAGTGGACGACGACATATTCGGCCGTGGTCCAGTCGTCATAATTGTCTGAGCTCCTGACGACATAGACGCCGTTTTGGTCCTCGACATAGCTGTAGGCATGGTCGATGGTGGCAGGGAAAAGCGTGGCATGATAGTAGGGTTCGAACCAATCGATGCGGTCCACGCCTGTAGCGGTGCGATGCACGTCGAGTATCTCAAAGCGATGATACTCGTTGCCGGCAGGGAAGATGAGCTGACGATTGTGGGTGAACTCGATGCCATTCTGCTTCCTTACGTTTGGAACAAGGCCCTCTACCCTACTGTCCCAACGTCGGTTCTGCATGACGATGACTTTCATTTCACGTTCAGGATTGAAGACATTGAGCGCACCGAAGCCGACGGAGAGGGTCATCTGCTGGTGGCGGTCGTTGAAGTCAACGTCGGTGTTGCTGCTGAGCTGTGCCACGATGCCTGCCTCGCGCTCGTAGATGCAGAAACGGGCTTCGAGTACAGGACTGTCCTCCTCGTCCTCTTCGTAGATGCGGACGCGATAGTTGCCGCTAAGCCTCAGCCTTATGTCTTTTGAAGGAAGCCGCAGACGGTAATGAGTATAGATTTGTGTGGTGTTGAAGCTCTTCTCATAATCTTCGATGAGCTGGTCGTTGAGGCCTTCGAGGAAGTCGCTTTCGAAGATACCGTCGGTGGGTTGCCAGTCCCAGTCGCAGTGGTCGATGTGATAGCGATAGCGTTTGTAGTCGTGGCTCATTTGGTCCCATTCGATGTCAATGTACTGCCGGCCGTGAAAGAGCAGGTATGGCGGGAGCAAGGGGTCGTCATCGATGGTGAGGGTGAGCGTCTTGATGTCGGGAGCGAAGACTTGCTGCGACTGAGCTTGCAGAATGAAAGAATGAGAGAATGAAAGAATGAAAAGGAGGGGAAGGAGAATGGAGCGGAGGATGTTCGTTTCGTCTTTCTCGGGCTTGTTTTCCCCCTTCAGCACAGGCAGTTGCCAATGGAACCTGACGGCAAGGATGCGGATGAGGATGACGCATACGATGCTGAGCAGAGCACTTATCTCGACGCTAAGCCCCATCCAGTGGCACAAAGCGTAAACCAATCCGCCGGCAACGCAGGCGAGGGCATAGATTTCACTGCGGAAGATGAGCGGCACATCGTTCATCAGGACATCGCGAATGATGCCGCCTCCTGCCCCCGTGACGGCTCCCATCGTGATGGCCACCCAATAGGAATGCCCCAGGGCAAGCGTCTTTTCGATGCCAATGACGTTGAAGAGGGCCAGACCGATAGTGTCGAAGATGAACCAAGTGTAGTTGTGATGGATGATATACCGACCGAACATTCCCACGGCAAGCACAGCCAGGGCGCAGCAGACGAAGTAGCTGCCGTTTGTCATCCAGAAGGGGTTGAGCCCCAACATCAGGTCGCGGATGGTCCCACCGCCAATGGCTGTGGCCATACCAACAATCCATGCGCCGAAGATGTCGAACTGTTTGGTGGAAGAAAGCCTGACGCCCGATATGGCGAAGGCAAACGTTCCGATGAACTCGATGACGACAAACGTGACGGGCAGCCTCAGCGTATCGCCCATGTCCTGTAGGAATTCGAGAAGCACGAAAGCGAAAAATTAAAAAGTTAAAAATTAAAAAGTTAAAAAGAGGACGCGGTTATCTTAACAACCCTGCACGGTTACTTCTGTAACTCTACACGCTTATTTCGGGAACCCTGCACGTTGAGTTTGAAAACGCAGCACGCTGTGTTTGAAAACGCAGCACGCTGTGTTTGGAAACGCAGCACGTTGTGTTTGGAAACGCAGCACGTTGTGTTTGGGACGCCCGCGTGTTTAGCCCTCCACGAGCCCTACGTTTATCCACTCGTCGAGCAGAGCCTGGGCATCGTGCCGGGCAGTCTGGGCATCCACCTCATACTCTTTCTGGAGCAACTCTGCCATCTGTTCTGCATCGAAGTCCTTCCCCACGATATTCTTCCACAGGTATGTAGCCGACTCGTTGAGGCTGATGACCTTGTTGAAATCGATGTTCTCTCTGCCGTACGCCACGATGATGTGCTCGCCGCAGACCTCGCGAAGTTCAAATCCTTTCTTAACTTTCATCTTATTGCATTGTAAATAAATAATAGAAATCTTCTGATGGGCCGAAGCTTCCGCCACAGCCAGATGCGACGGACGAGCCTGGGGTCGTCGGCCGCTATGATGCGGTTCGGGCGGATGTATTGTGTGACGACGCCGCTGACGTCCTGTTCCCTGCATAGCTCCACGCCTTTCACATTGCCGTCGCCCTGAAGCGTGAGCCGGTCGCCTTGCTTCTCGATGATACGGTGCAGGACATAGTGCCCAGGGGCTATCTGTGCCAGCACGGCATCGCCTACGTTGTAGCGGTCACGCTTCTCGAGGAAGACACGATCTCGCGTGTGTTCGATGAAGGGACGCATACTGTAGCCCTTGACATAGATGGCGTATGACTTGCCTTCCCTCAGCATTTGCGTCACCTCGCCGAGCCATGCGTCGTTGGGCAACTCGTGGCGCTTGTCGGAAGAAGTCGTGCCGTTGCGCTTTCGGTAACGCCTCCGCACAGGAGTCATCAAGACAAAAGCCGCGCGCTTTATTATAGATTTAAGATTGCCGTTCATCCCTAATCCCTAATCCCTAATCCCTAATCCCTAATCCCTAATCCCTAATCCCTTTTCGCAACAGTGTCATGACAGAGGATGGCAGCTTCGGCATTAGGCAGACAGCCCAGTTCGTACATTCCGACGATGCGGATAAGCTCGCCGATGCCATCGCACACACCGTTGTAGACGCGTTCGTCCCATTTCATATTGCTCATGGCTGGCAGGAGATTGCAGAAGGCTTCGACGGTGCCAAGCCTGCGAATCGAGTTCTCAGGCCGTTGCTGAATGCGGACGATGCCGCCGATTGGGGCTTCAATGTTACGGTAACAGCGCGTCTTGCCGCTCCATGGACTTCCATAGACAATGGCCTTGCCGTCGATGATGCGCACCACGGGATTGTCGTCGTTCATAAGATCGCAACCAGGAATGTTGTCATACCAGAGACGCGTGTGGGTGCTCTTGCCTGTACCGCTTGGGGCAGTCATGAGATAGCCTTTGCCGTCGCACCGAATGACGGAGGCATGCATGAGCATCGTCTTCATCTGAGCCGAAGCAAAAGCGTATGCCATCATCAAGGCATTGTTCAGTCCATAGCTACGCCCTGCCCAGGTCTCTCCATAGAGCGAGACTTGGCACCGGGAGAAATCGGCATCACTACGCATACGGCTGCAAAGTACATCGCCTACGTCGTGGACATCATACTGATAGCCGCCGTCCTCCGTACGGCAAACGCCGTGGTTGCATCCTCCACAGTCGAACACTCCTATCTCGTCGAGGTCGTCCTTCCACTGAAGATGGTCGTCGACGAGCATCGTGAAGAGCAACGCTTCGGCCGGCTTTTCATTGAGACGGAAGGGAGCAAAGGAAGGGATGAGCGACTCGTCGTTAGCGTCGTCGACAAAACATACAGCCATGTTGTGCCCACCTACCCTGTAGTAACAAATTCGTTCCGAGTTCATTTCTTCTTACCTTTCGTCGTTTGGGCATTGACTTCCACTATCTCTTCCTGCTCGATATACTTCTCAGGCTTGAAACGGAACTGACCTCTGTCCACAAGTGTCATTCGCAAATCCTTACTCTGCACATAGCGTTTGTGGAGAGAAAGGTATCGGCGCTCCATCTTCTTCTTGCTTGTGCCGAAGAAGATGCTCGGGACGTAGGGTCCGCCTTTGAAGTTAGCCTCCAGATAACGTTGCAGTTGGAAGGAATAGAGTTGGCGGTCCTTCAGAAACCTTGTCTTTTTCTCGATAGTGACACTGTCCACTTGCTGAAGGTCTGTGATGAAAACCATGGAATCAACAAAGGAAATGCCCACACCAATCATATATACTGGCTTCTGCACAACTTTCTTTGGCTTGGCATCCACAGATTGCATAGCCATCAGGCAAAGCAGCAGACAAATTAACTTCAAGGAGTTCTTCATTATATAAATAACTTTTGCGCGTGCAAAGGTACAAAAAATCCCCGAACCCACAAAGGATTCGGGGAAATCTTCTTTTCTAATTTCCTTAATTCTAATTTTCTTATTATCCTAATTTCTTATTTTGAAACTATTCATTCAAGTCAATCACATAGCTAACCTTGCGGCCGCTTGGCGTGATGGCCTTTATCCAAAGGGTGCGGTCAGTGCTTTGGTTGGCACTCTTCACGGCTTCTTCCCAATCCTCCACGGTCTGCATCTTCTTGTCATTAACTTGAAGAATGATGGTACCCTTTGTTGCGCCGGCAGCCTTCATCTTGCCATTGCGGATGGCTGTAATGCTCAGTCCGCCGTCGAGGCCAAGCGATTTGGCTTCATCCTCGCCCACAGGCTTCAGAGCAACGCCCATTTGGTCGAGGTCAACCTCTTCCATCACCTTCGTAGTGCCTTGAGTGTTGCGCAACGTGACGTTGACCTTGTGTTCCTTCTTGCCGCGCTTGTAGGTGATGCTCACCTTGTCGCCCGGACGATGCTGTGCGATGGCTTCCTGAAGCTCAGACATCTTGCTGACACGTTTTCCGTCAAATTCGGTCACAACGTCACCCTTTTCCAGTCCAGCCTCCTCTGCTGCGCTGGCATCAGACACTTTGTCGACATAAACACCTTCGATGGCATCCACATCAGGCTCGTTGCCTTTTGCCTTTTCACTGTCAATCCATGTCGACACATCGATGCCCTGTACGCCAAGAATGGCTCTCTGCACGGTGCCATAAACCTTGAGGTCGGCCACTACCTTGTTCATAATTGTGGTAGGGATGGCAAAGCCGTAACCGCTGTAACTGCCAGTCTGACTGTAGAGCATGGCGTTGATGCCAACCAGTTCACCTCTTTCGTTGACAAGCGCACCGCCCGAGTTTCCGCTATTGATGGCAGCGTCTGTCTGAATGAAGCTTTCGATGCCATTGGCTCCAAGCGAGCGTGCTTTGGCACTAACGATGCCGGCTGTGACAGTACTGGTCAGGTTGAAAGGATTACCAACGGCCAGCACCCACTGACCAAGCTTGAGGTCATCGCTATTACCTATCTTGATAGCTGGTAAATCTTTTGCATCAATCTTGATGAGCGCAAGGTCTGTCGTGGCATCGCAACCGATGATGCGTCCCTTAAACTCACGGTTGTCGTTGAGTTTCACTTCTATCTCATCGGCTTCGCCAACGACATGATTGTTCGTCACGATGTAGCCATCGGTCGAAATGATGACGCCGCTGCCTGCTGCATGACGGTCGGGTTGCTTGAACTCACGCTGCTGTGGCGTCTGACCTCTACCGCCGAAACCGAAGAAGTCACCGAAGAAATCGCTGAACGGATCTTGTATCTGCACGCGCTGCGTTTTGCCCGTCTGCGTTACCTTAATATATACGACAGAGCCGACGGTGCTTTCTGCGGCACCTGTCAAGTCAACAAGTCCCGAAGGAGCAGCCATAGACTGCACGGGCACAGGGCTGACGGGCTGCGAAGCAAGAGGTTGACTACTCGATGCTGTGCCTTTGACCACAGCACCAGTCACTGCACTGCTGCCCAGAACCAGGGCAACTGCGCCTAACCAATTCTTTGTTGTCTGTTTCATCATGATCATTTACTATTTAACGATTTACTATTTACTATATATACGTTTCTATCATTTAGTAATTTTATTTTCTTCTAAGGGAGGGGCCTTGGATGTCCTTTCCTTTTGCAAAGATATGCAGTTTTTGCTTAATGCTGTTCTTTTCTTCCCAATCTTTAACAGAGCGGAGACGATGCTTAACGGTTCTTAAATCGCAGGAGGCTGTTTTTCACATTCCTTTGCATGCGGCAAGACTGCACAGCTGCGTCCCTCACAAAAAGGAACAACAAAAAGAGTGCCAAAGCCTGCACCGACGAAATATCAGTGTAAAAGCAAAGGCGACAAAGCGTTAATCTGAAGAGATTGGGACGAAGACTTATGAATATCCACACAATGATTTGATGGAGTGTGGACACGGATTTTGGGATTCCACCCTTGGCGACAGGATGCCTTTCCTTATTTATTTATAAGGAAGATGGCGGGGACTTTGCTGAGGTCGGGAAGGCGTTGTTTCTGCCACTGCGCGATGCTGAGGGTGCGGATGAACTGGTCTGGCGTGGTGATGCCTGCCGCTATGCAGAGACGTGTCTGCGGCCGGAGGGTGGAGAGAAGCGACTGGAACATCTTTTGGTTGCGGTAGGGCGTCTCAATGAAGAGCTGTGTCTGCCCTTCCGTCCAAGCTCTCGTCTCGAGTTGGCGGAGACGTTTGGCTCGGTCGGAAGGCTCCACTGGCAGATAACCGCAGAAGGCAAAGCTCTGACCGCCAAGGCCGCTGCTCATCACGGCGAGTATCATGCTGTTTGGCCCAACGAGTGGAACGACGGGCAGGCCTTCCCTTTGGGCGATGCCGACGATGTCTGCTCCCGGATCGGCAACGGCGGGACAACCGGCTTCGCTGATGATTCCGACGGGAAGGCCATTCCTGAGCGGCTGAAGGTAACTGCTGAAGAGCCGCTCGTCGGCATGTTTTCCCATCTCGAAGAAAGTGCTGTCGTCGATGGGGAAAACCTTGTCGGTCTGCCGCAGGAAGCGGCGTGCCGAACGTATGTCTTCGACGATGAAATGGCGGATGCCCATGATGACGTCGTGATTGAAGGAGGGCAGGACGTGCTCAATAGGGGTGTTGCCAAGCGTGACGGGTATGAGATAGAGAGCCGGCTCCATAGGTTCAGTTCGCTATGAAGCGGGAAATGTCTTCGGGAGCAAGGAGTTGTTGCTCGCCGGTCGTCATGTTTTTGAGCATAACCTTGCCTTCTGCCATCTCCGACTCACCGGTCATGCAGACGAAGGGGATGCCCTTCTGGTTGGCATACTGCATCTGTTTCTTCATCTTGCTTGCGTCGGGATAGATTTCGCAGCGAATGCCTTGTCTGCGGAGGCTGGCGATGATGGGCAGGGAGTAGGCGGTCTCCTTCTCGCCGAAGTTGACGAAGAGCACTTGCGTGGCAGTGGTGACGGCCTCGGGGTAAAGGTCGAGCTGGTTGAGAACGTCGTAGATGCGGTCGGCACCGAAGCTGATGCCCACTCCGCTCAGCCCAGGCATACCGAAGATGCCTGTGAGGTTGTCGTAGCGACCGCCGCCCGTGATGCTGCCAATCTCTACGTCGAGGGCCTTGACCTCGAAGATGCAACCCGTATAGTAGTTGAGTCCGCGGGCAAGGGTGAGGTCGAGTTCAAGAAGACCAGACCCTCCCCACCCCTCCCTTAAAGGGAGGGAGTTCTCCCCCTTTAAGGGGGAATTAGAGAGGGAACGGGAGTCTGAGAGGGTCCTGAGCACGTATTCCACCTCGTCGATGCCTTTCTGTCCCACTTCGATGCCTGCCAGGGCCTCGCGCATGGTCTGGATTTTCTCCTGGTTGGAACCGCTGAGGTTGATGATGGGCTGCAGCTTCTGGATGGCTTCCTCGCTGATGCCGTCCTCGCGGAGCTCTTGGTTGACGGCTTCGAGGCCTATCTTGTCGAGCTTATCGATGGCGACCGTGATGTCAACAATCTTGTCGGCTGCACCGATCATCTCGGCGATGCCGGAGAGAATCTTGCGGTTGTTGATCTTGATGCAGACACGTATGCCGAAGCGACGGAACACCTCGTCGATGATTTGCATCAGCTCCACCTCGCAGAGGAGCGAGTCGCTGCCCACGACGTCGGCGTCGCATTGGTAGAACTCGCGGTAGCGTCCCTTCTGAGGACGGTCGGCCCTCCATACGGGTTGAATCTGATAGCGGCGGAACGGCAAAGCCAGTTCCTCGCGATGCTGCACGACGTAGCGTGCGAAGGGCACGGTGAGGTCGTAGCGAAGCCCTTTCTCGCAGAGCAGAGCGGCCAGGTGTCCGGTGGCACTGCCAAGGTCTTCCGGCGCGATGCCTCGCAGGAAGTCGCCGCTGTTGAGTATCTTGAAGAGCAACTTGTCGCCCTCTTCGCCGTACTTGCCCATGAGTGTGGAGAGGTTCTCCATCGCCGGTGTCTCGATTTGCTGGAAGCCATAGAGCGAATAGACCTCGCGAATGGTGTTGAAGATATAGTTGCGGCGCGACATCTCCTGCGGACCGAAGTCGCGCGTGCCCTTGGGTATGCTTGGTTTCTGTGCCATAATCTGAAGGAAATCTTTAACTTATAGTGACTTTTATCTTGTCGGTTCTTTAACTTTCAACCTTTTAACTTTTTAACTTTTCAACCTTTTAACCTTTCAACTTTCATAATGTGCGTGCAAAGATAGAGCTTTTTTTCGAATTACACGCCACTCGCCGCGAGAAAATCTCCTTTTGCCCTCAAATGTAACCTTCAGCCTCCGTTTTCGCCCCCAAGCGACCATGACAGACGGAGGCGCAGCAGGTGACTGCAAACACCCTGTAGGGTTCTGATTGCAGGGTCATGATGCTGCAATTGCACGGTCATGATGTTGCAATTGCATGGTCATGATGCTGCAATGAACACGGCACAGGGGGTTGGGAAGGAGGACACGTCGAGGCGGAGAGGACGGCATTTTTCGGTTTCAATCCCCAAGCGTGTCTGTCTCTGGCACATCCCCTGGCCCGATACTTCAGCGTAGGGCCCATCGGCGAAGACCAGCTTCGCGACTATGCCCGCCGCCGCGGCATGGAGCCCGACACCCTGCGCCGCTTCCTCGTCTGATGTCATTTCGTAAGCGTTCCGAAAGATAAGCTAACAAATTGTCAACAGCAATCTTTTTGTCAGCGCAAGAATATTATACCTTTCATGCGGCACATTGCGGTGCATTTGCAGGACTTTTTTTCTGCAAGACTCTAAGGGACAGAATTATTCTCTTAATTTTTACTTCTTCTTGGCTGTTTTCTTCTATTGCCGTAACTTTGCACCCGGATAAACATTACAGACAATGCCTATGAACAAACTGTTTACATTATTATTATTAGGACTGACCTGCGCTTTCACCGCAAAGGCACAGGACGACTTCCCCCTGCAGTTCGCCTACAGCGACGGGACAA
>CAMVDV010000063.1 GCA_947166305.1 uncultured Prevotellaceae bacterium
ATTTACAATTTGACTATTTACAATGTACAATTTATGTACGATTTATTTACTATTTGACGATTTACGATTTACTATTTATTTACGATTTATTCATTTAACTATTTATTCCCCCTTAAGGGGGTTAGGGGGTCCTTTTTATTCCCCCTTAAGGGGGTTAGGGGGTCTTTTTCCCACTTTCTTAGCTAAAACGCTGCAAAGGTACGACAATTTTTTGTATCTTTGCATGGAAAAGGAAAGAAAAGACTTCCCCGCATGGAACATTCCCTCACCATCTACAAGGCATCGGCCGGGTCCGGCAAGACATTTGCCCTGGCCGTGGAATACATCACAGGTCTGCTCGAACCTCACGCCGAAAGGGAGTTTGAGCACACGCTTGCCGTCACCTTCACCAACAAGGCTACGGCCGAAATGAAGAACCGCATCCTCGAGACCCTCTATGGGCTGAAGATGAAACTCCCCGAGACGCGACCCTATCTGGAAGCCATCATGACCCGGATGGCCGAGCGAGGCAGGGCCACATCCACCGAGCTGGTGAGCCAGCAGGCAGGCCGTGCACTGAATGCCATCCTGCATGACTACTCGCACTTCCGCGTGGAGACCATCGACTCCTTCTTCCAAAGCATCCTGCGAGGCATGGCCCGGGAACTCGGACTCGCTGCCAACCTGCAGGTAGAGCTGTCCCACGAAGAAATCATCGACACAGCCGTGGACAGCCTCATCGACTCGATGGACACCAGACCCGAAGTGAAAAAGTGGGTATTAGACCATGTCCGCGAGCAACTGGACAGCGGCGACAGGTGGGACATCATACGCCCTCTCAAGGCATTTGCCGGGAACATCTTCCGGGAAGAGTACCAGCAGCGAAGCGAAGAGGAACTCCGCCGCATCAGCAACCCCGAGACCGTCGGAGCCTTCAGGAACAAGATGCAAGCCATCAGGAAACAGGCTGAGCGCGAAATACAAGAAGCGGTGGACGAGGTGACGAACATCACCGGCGACTTCAGCCTCGTCAAATACGGGAGCAACCTCCTTTCCTTCCTTGCGAAAGTCCGTGCCTTCAAAGCCGACGGGCCAGGCAAATCCGTGGAACAGATAAGGTTCAAAAAGCCAAACGGCAGGGAGGCAGAGGCACAAGAGGCTTACGCCCGGCTGCTCAGCCTCTACCCTTCCAGCCGAAAGGACTACTTCTCGGCCACACTTGCCCTGCGCCACCTCAGCTCGCTCCTCTTGCTGGAATATATAGACGAACGCGCTCGCGAGATAGAGGGCGATGCCGGACGGTTCACACTCAGTTCCACACCCGCCCTGCTGAGCAAGATGATTGAGGGCTACGACGCACCCTTCGTCTTCGAAAAGACAGGGACGTTCGTCAATAACGTGATGATCGACGAGTTTCAGGACACGAGCCGAATGCAATGGGAAAACTTCAAGACGCTCCTCTTCGAGAAGCTTTCGTCGGGAGGAAAAGGCCTCCTCGTGGGAGACATCAAGCAGAGTATCTACAGATGGCGTGGCGGTGACTGGAAAATCCTCTACGGTGTGGAGCAAGAGCAAGGGCTTCAGCGCTTCGACATACGCTCCAAGGCGCTCGACGTCAACTATCGTAGCCATCAGGCCGTGGTCGATTTCAACAATGCCTTCTTCCCTCCGGCTGCAAGGCTGCTCGACGACATCTGTCCCAACGCAGATATCAAGCTGAGCCGCATTTATGCCGACGTGGAACAGAAGAAACGTAAGGACGACGGGCTGGGCTTCGTGGGCGTAAGGCTGTTCAAGGAGACGGAGGACGAAGTGGAGTCCACCGTCAGGGACATGGCAGACCGGATAATAACCTTGCAGGCTACGGGCATCGAACTGAGCCAAATGGCCATATTGGTGCGCACGAATAAGATGGCACAGCAGCTCATCGACGGCTTCGGGCGTTTCGCTCCCGGCATAAGGCTTGTCAGCGAGGAGGCATTCCTGCTCGATGCGTCGGTGAGCGTGCAGATGATAGTGGCCGCCATGCGTGTCCTTATCGACAAGCAGCACTCCGACCTCATCTCCGAGAAGTACCTCATGCTCCACTACCTCACGGACGTCTGCGGCAAGGCTGAGGTCTCCATCCAGGACATTGCCTTGATGGACATGGCCGAGGCGTTGCCCGAAGCCTTCACGCAGCACCTCGACGAGCTGGCCGGACTGCCGCTCTACCTGCTGGCCGAGAGGCTGTGGCGCATCTTCCATCTGGATGCCATCCGGGGGGAAGAGGTCTATGTGCTCACATTCCTCGACGAACTGCAGAAACACCTGCAGGGTGCCGGAGCACCCGACGTTGCCACTTTCCTGACAGCCTGGGACGAGAAGCTCCATCAGCACGCCGTGCCCGGCTCATCCGTGGCGGGTGTGCGCATCCTCACCATACATAAGTCGAAGGGACTGGAGTTCCATACCGTGTTCCTCCCCTTCTGTCACTGGAAATTGGAAGAAGACCGACAGGAAAGCATCCTTTGGTGCAAGACGGACGACGAACGCTTCGGCGACCTCGGGGCGTTGCCTATCTCCATCTTACCAAAGGGCGTCAGGACATCGGCCTTCGCGTCCGACTACTACGAGGAGCACCTGGAGCGACGCGTCGATGCGCTCAACACGCTCTATGTGGCTTTCACGCGCGCCAAGGCCAACCTCTTCATCTGGGGCAAGACACAGCCTGCCGACAAAATCAAGAACTTAAAGACGGCCGGAGAGCTCATCTATCTGTCGCTCCGAAACGAGGAAAACGACAAGGACGACGCGTGCTTCTACTACGAAGCGGGCAGGATTGGCACGGAAACCCTCCCCCAAAGGGGGAGCGGGGAGGGGGCCGGATGCCGCAACCGCCTTCGCCTCGAGCATCGTGCCGAGGATGCCGTGGCGGTGAGGATTGCCACGCGCGACCCATCCCTGCACTTCAGGCAGAGCAACCAGGCAGGAGAATTTCTGCGGCAAGCACGCGGAGAGGAGACATCGCTCTCGCAACGCGAGATGGGAAAACGGATGCACGAGGTGCTGAGCCGCGTGGAAGACGTCAGTCAGCTCGACGATGTGCTCCGCCAGGCACGCCAGGAGGGCATCATCGGCACAGGAAAAGAGTGGGAAGCCGTGGTGGAGCGCATCACTGAAGGCTTCCGTTCGCCCCTCGTTGCCTCGTGGTTCGAGGCAGGGAACATGGTCTATAACGAATGTGCCATCGCCTCGCGCGGCGGAACCGACGGCCTCGCCAAGGTGCTACGCCCGGACCGTGTGGTCATGACCGACACCACGGTCACCGTCGTCGACTACAAGTTCGGCCGCCCCGACCGCCTCTACCACCAGCAGGTCGCTGCCTACATGCAGCTCATGCACAGGATGTACCCCCGGCACCGCGTGCTTGGCTACCTCTGGTACGTCATGGAAGGCCGCACAGCGCAGGTCGATGAGTTTGACCCATGCGCATGGAACGATTGACCCATGCGCATGGAACCATCGACCCATGCGCATGGGTCAAACAAAACCCTTCAGCGTTTCGGCACCTGCGGCCGACAATCATGGGCTGAGAGAAACGCTCCGACAAGCAAAACAGAACATCAAACCAAGACATATCCTCTGCGATGAATACTTTTCTCAACCTCATGGCCTCCGACATGCTCGGGCACTTCGGGGCCGACATGCGCGACGTCTCGGTCGTCTTCCCCAGCAAGCGACCCGGAATGTTCCTTAGCCGGGAGCTGGCACGGCTCAGCGACAGTCCCGTCTGGACGCCCCGCTACCTGACGATGGGCGACCTCTTCCAGAGCCTCACCGACGTCCGCACGGCCGACACCCTGGAGTGTGTCTGCCAGCTCTACAGCGTGATGCAGGAGGTGATGGGCGCCGAATACACCGAGACGCTCGACGACTTCTGGAGCTGGGGCGAGGTGCTCATGGCCGACTTCAACGACATCGACAAGCACATGGCCTGCGCCAAAGCCATATTCACCAACATCGCCGACCACGAACGCCTCAAGAACATCGACTACCTCGACGAGCATCAGCGCGAGACCCTCCGCCGATTCTTCGGAGCCTTCTCCCTCGAGAACAGCACACGCCTGCAAGAACGCTTCCTGCTGACGTGGAGCCACATGTACGAGGTGTACGTTAAGCTCCACGACCGCCTCCTTTCCGCTGGCAAGCTTTGGGAGGGAGCGCTCTTCCGGCACGTCGCAGAGCAGTTGCAGCACGACGAAAGTCTCCTCGCGAAGCTCCTCGACGGCAAGCGCGCCATCGTCTTCGCCGGATTCAACGTGCTCAGCCGCACCGAGCACACCATGATGAGCATCATCCAGCGCGAGGGAAAAGCCCGATTCTACTGGGACTACGACATCAGCTACGCAGACCCCAAGTCGGAAGCCGAGGCCGGATACTTCATGAGGCAGAACCTTCGCGACTTTCCCTCAGCCATCACGGAGACCGACGCCTTCGACGGCCTCAGCCACCTCCGCGACGTCACCTTCGTGGCCTGCACCTCGGACAACGCCGCCGCACGCTACGTCGGCACATGGGCAGGCGCTCAGGGAGACAACGCAGTGGAGTCCCAGGCCATCGTCCTCGCGGATGAAGGCCTCATGCAGCCCGTCCTCCACTCCGTGCCCGAAGCCATCCAGGACATCAACGTGACGATGGGCTTCCCCATCAGCGACACTCCGGTATATGGCATCGTCATGGCGCTGTTCAAGCTTCAGATAGAAGGCTACGACGAAGGCCGCGGCCGCTTCCGATACCCTTTCGAACAGACGCTGAGGCGGCAACCTCTCTTCAATCTGCTTGACGAGGCCGACTGTTTCGCCTATCAAGGTCAGGACTCACGCAGGCTGCTCGACTACCTGCGGCGGCACCTTCAGCAGATAGCCCTCCACTACGCACGGATAGAGGAGCCCGACATCCTGGAACAACTCTACAGCGAAGCCGTCTATCGCACAGACCGTATGCTCGGCACCCTGCAATCCCTCTTCCCCAATCACTCTTCCCTAATCCCTAATCCAAACACCCTCCGCCGTCTGCTCCGGCAGATGATGACGGGCACGAAAATACCCTTCCACAGCGAACCCGACCGCGGACTGCAAGTAATGGGAATGCTTGAGACCCGATGCCTTGACTTCCGGCGCATACTCCTGCTCTCTGCCGAGGAAGGCTACCTCCCTTCCGGCTCACGAGGCACGTCGCTCATCCCCGAGAGCCTGCGCGAAGCCTTCGGAATGACCACCCAGCGCCACCGCATCGCCGTCTTTGCCTACTACTTCTACCGCCTCCTCCAGCGAGCAGAGCACATCACCTGCGTCTACAACGAGAGCACAACCGACGGCGTCAGGCACGAGATGTCGAGATTCCTGCGGCAGATACTGGCCGAGACCGACATCCCTGTCCGCACACTCTGGCTCAGCAGCGACAGGGAGGTGAAGCTCTCGCCACCAATGCAAGTGGAGAAGACCGACAAGGTCGTCCGGCTTCTGCGAGAACGCTACGACCAAAGCCTGCAGGGCGGACAGCACATCATGCTCAGCCCATCGGCCATCAACGCCTACATCTGCTGCCCTATGCAGTTCTACCTCGACAAAGTGCTGCGCATCCGCCGCGACGACGACCCCGAAGAAGGCATCTCGGCCGACATCATCGGCAACATCTTCCACGACACAGCCCAGTTCTTCTACAGCTGGCTCACCAAGCATTATGGCACAAACGTCGTTTCAAAAGACATGCTGGCCCACACCGATGTGCTCGAATCGATGCTCGACACGGCCTTCGACGTCTCGTGGTTTCACCCGACGGACGACTTCGACCGGCTGCCAGAGATGCAACGTCGCTGGCACTCCTCAGCTCCTCTTACCCCAAATTCCACTCCTCCCCTCAAGGAAAGGACAGGGCAAAGTCCAAATGAAAAAGGCCTCCCCCTAAAGGGGGGCGGGGGGTCAGAGTACAAAGGCACCGTCCTCATTGCCCACGACGTGCTGCTGCGCTATCTGAAGGAACTCCTTCGATACGACGCACGCCACGCTCCGTTCCGCATCATCGGAGCAGAAGAGGAGCGAAGCATCAGCTTCTGCGTAGGGAACGCAACGGTGAAAGTGGGCGGACGCATTGACCGCATCGACGAAATGGACGGACATCTGCGCATCGTCGACTACAAGACTGGCTCCCGCGAACCGGACGGAGTGAAGATGGAAAACGTGGTCAGCCTGACCGAAAAGCACGAACGCTACTACTTGCAAACGTTCCTCTATGCCCTGGCCGAAGCAGAACGCGGAGAATCTGCGTTGCCCATCAAGCCAATCCTCTTCTTCCCCATCAAGGCAGGAGGCGAAGATTACGACCCATCGCTGCGCCTGGGCGGAGAAGTGGTCGACGATTTCGCCAACCAGCACGCAGAGGTCTTCAAGCAAGGACTCCAGGCTATCCTGGAAGACATCTTCAATCCAGAGAAACCCTTCTCCTGCACGACCAACACCGACAACTGCAAATACTGCAAGCTCGGTCTCATCTGCGGCAAACGATAATAAACATTATTTATATATACACTCACGACTATGAAAACCTTCAGCATCGGGCGACTCACAGCCCTCACCGTTCTTGCGTTCCTCTCTTCCTTCACGTTCACCTCAGCCCAGCCTCTTTCCATCCCTTCTGTTCAAGAAGTCAGGATGGCAGAAGGCACCGTAGAGGCATCGAACTTCATGGCCGTCACCATGAGCGATGCTTCGCTGCAAACCGTGGCAAATTATCTGAGCGAGGCCTGGGGAAAAGCCCCTCTCCAAGTTTCCTTAGGCAAGGGAAAGCTCCAAGGTGCCATCCATCTCTCCATCAAAAGCAATAAGAAGCTTGGCGAAGAAGGCTATCGGCTGACGGTCTCTCGGGGAGAAATCAACATCCAAGCCTCCACACCGAGGGGCGTCATGTGGGGAGCACAGACGTTGCTACAGATGAAGGACACGTATTTTGCAACGAACGACGCCGGCGTGATGGCAAGAGGACAACTCCCTCTCCTCGACATCACCGACAAGCCTGACTATCCCATCCGTGGCATGATGCTCGACGTGGCACGCAAGTTCTATCCGATGGACTACCTCTATGCGCTGGTGAACGTCATGTCCTACTACAAGATGAACTGCCTGCAGCTACATCTCAACGACAATGGGTTCAAGAACATCTTCCACGACAACTGGGACGAGACGCACTCTGCCTTCCGCATGGAGAGCGATTTCTTCCCAGGCCTCACAGCCATCGACGGAAGCTACTCGAAGCAGGAGATGCAATCGTTCATCCGTTATGCCGAGAAGATGGGCGTGGAGATCATACCAGAGATTGATGCGCCGGCACATTGCCTTGCCTTCACGCACTATCGTCCTTCGCTCGGCAGCGAAGAGTTCGGGGCTGACCATCTCGACCTGCGCAATCCTGCCGTAGTGCCCTTCCTCGACAGCCTCTACGCAGAATACCTCGGCGGCCCTGACCCCGTCTTTTGTTGCCCACGCTTTCACATCGGCACGGACGAGTACAGCAATCGTGACTCTGCCATCTGCGAACGTTTCCGCGAACTCATTGTCCACCTCTGCGACAAGGTGAAGAGCTACGGCAAACAACCCGTCTTCTGGGGTTCGCTCACTCATGCCAAGGGCACGACACCCGTGCCGTCCGACGGCGTGCTGATGAGCCTTTGGTACAATGGCTACGCTGATCCTGTGGAGATGCACAAGCAGGGCTTCCACATGATCTCTATCCCCGACGGCTATGTCTACATTGTCCCCGAAGCCGGATACTACTACAATTACCTCAACTCAAAGTACCTCTACCAACATTGGGAGCCGGCGCAGATAGGCAAGAAACGCTTCCCGAACCAAGATCCACTCATCGACGGCGGCATGTTCGCCGTATGGAACGACATCACGAAGAACGGCATCTCGGTGGGCGACACGCACGACCGCATCCTGCCTGCCATACAAGTCATCAGCGAGAAGTGCTGGCATAGCCTGGCAGACACGACGGATGTGGCCTTCAGCCAGTGGCAAAGCCTCGCTGGGAAGCTCGACGACGGCCCGCTGGCCGATGAGATAGGGCGGAAGAGCATGATTCAGATGAAAGAACTCAGGCCTGAGAATACTATCATTGCTCCCCCTAAAGGGGGGTGGGAGGTCTCTCAGATAGGCTATCCCTACACAGTGGAGTTCACCATCGAGTGGGCAGACGAGGCACCAGGCACAGTGCTCTGCACCAGTCCGCGCAGCACGTTCTATCTCTCCGACCCCGTCCGCGGGATGCTTGGCTTTAGCAGAGACGGCTACCTCTTCACGTTCAGGTATCGCGGACAGAAGGGTCGTCGCGAGACACTCCGCATTGAAGGCGACAACCAAGGCACGTCGCTCTATGCCGACGGACGCCTCGTGGAGCGTCTCAACCCTGATGTCGTCTGGAAGAACGAAGGCAAAGGAACCTACAGAGTGATGCGCACCCTCGTCTTCCCCCTGCAAGAGACAGGCAACTTCCACAGCCGCATCACCAACTTCAGCGCAAAGAGATAGAAGACATCCTAAGAAAAGAACAGAAACGCCCCGCAGGGTGCAAAAGATGTCAGCCCAGGGCTTTTGCCTGTTGCATGACGAAACGACGACAATTTATTGTTATCGGGAGAGGAAAAAGAAACAATCCTTGCTCCCATCATTACAGGATTTTCGAGAGAATCCTCATTGTGCTGACTCGAAATCGCCCCAAAGGGGCACAAGATGTCAGCCCAGGGCAACGCCCTGGGTCAAACTGTTGGCGACACCATCCTGCCGCCCACCTATGACTAATATAATCGCCAACAACCTATAAAACATCATTTCTATGGCAAAGAAGAACTATACCTCGCTGACGGCAGACTTCGCCGTCTGTGTGCACCAGGACTGCCCGATGGCTGCAAAATGTCTGCACCGCACCGCCCTTCCGGCACTGCTGAAAACCGAGACTTACCTCACGCTCATCAATCCCGAGAAGTGCGAGAAGACGGCAGAGTGCAGGTTCTACAGCAGCAATGCGCCCGTTATGTTTGCTCGCGGGTTCACCGGCTTCCAGAAGAAAATGTTCCCGGCTCAGTACAAAAAATTCATGAATACACTGATTGATGAGTTCGGACGCAGTGCATATTTCGACCGTCGCAACGGCAAGCTTGCACTCTCGCCCAAGGAGCAGGCCGTCGTCATGACAGCACTCCACGGGGCTGGCATCACGGAGGATTTTCCCTTCGACCGTTACGAGGAGCACATCGACTACAGTGAATGAAGCAGTCCGCTTGCAGTCGGACTGGAGTCTTATCATGGACGGACTACAGTCCTCCCACGAGTGGACTGCAGTCCGTCCATGCCGAAACCCCTTGCCGGACTGTAGTCTTTAACCCAAACCAGTCATTAGAACGAAGAACTCAAAGATATGAATCTACGAACTTCTATTTTATTCCTCGCACATTTCTTCTTGGCATCTTTCCGCCTTATGTGCGGTCACAATGCCCGCATTGCTCCCTTACATAAGACGAAAACCTGCTCTAAGAAGAAATGCACGCTGACTAAAATTCTAATGACCGATTTGGGTTTAATGCTGTCGGACCAGCAAATCCGACAGAACGGTTGCTTGCAATAATTGTTTCTGTGATTTCTGTGCTTTCTGTGTGACTTTTGTTCTTGCGGCGGGCGGACGCGCCACGGCGCGTCCCTACAGGCGACTGATAAACACGTTTAGTTGGGCAACTAAACACGTTTAATTGGCAAAGTTAACACGTTTAGTTGAGCAAGTAAATGTGCCTGCTGAAAAAGACCAATGAGAAAACGGCGATTTACTAACGAGCAATTATTTCAGCGCATTACAAATGCTTATATTAAATGCTGTCGGATTACAAATCCGACAGAACGGGCCAGCAAATCCGCCAGAACGGGAATGTCACACAGAAAACACTCTAACTTTGCGGA
>CAMVDV010000064.1 GCA_947166305.1 uncultured Prevotellaceae bacterium
AAACGAGAGACTTCTCAGGTACCGATGCAGTAATTTCTTCGAAGGTACCTATAATCTTGTGTCTTTGGCCCGGTGTTGTGGGCTTGAATTTACGTACTGCCATCTTCTGTTAAATGTTGCTATAAAAATCAATTACATCGCCTTCCTTGAGCGTAACGATTGCCTTCTTGAAAGCGTTAGTGCGTCCCTTCACGAGACCGGAGCGGGTGTAGCGCCTCTTGCTCTTGCCGCCATAGACACTGGTGTTGACGTCAGTGACTGTGACGTTGTACTGTGCTTCCACCTCCTTCTTAATCTCGAGCTTGTTTGCCTGAGGACGAACGATGAAGCCGAACTTGTTCTGCTTCTCGCTGATGCCGGTCATCTTCTCAGTGACCAGAGGTTTTACGATATATCCCATATTCTGTTCGACTACTTATTTGGTTAAGTTTCCATCGATGACAGCGAGAGCGCTTTCAGCCACAACCATGACATCTGCATTCAGTACCTTGTAGGTGTTGAGTGCAGTTGCAGGCATGACCTGAACGCGTTCGATGTTTCGAGCTGACAAATATACGACTTTATCCGCACCTGGCGTGACGAAGAGTGCCTTTTTGTCCGAAACTTTAAGATTATTTAAGATTTCGACCATTGATTTCGTCTTGGGAGCATCGAAAGTGAAGTCTTCCACAACGAGCAGGGCGTTTTCCTGAACCTTGTATGAAAGAGCAGACTTGCGAGCGAGCTGACGAACCTTCTTGTTGAGCTTGAAGCCGTAGTCGCGGGGCTTAGGACCGAACACGCGGCCGCCTCCGACGAGTACAGGAGAGTTGATGTCGCCGCGACGTGCACCGCCGCCACCCTTCTGGCGTCCGAGCTTGCGGGTAGAGCCGCTCACTTCGCTTCTTTCCTTCGACTTGGCTGTTCCCTGGCGCTGGTTGGCCATGATGAGCTTCACATCAAGGTAGATGGCGTGGTCGTTGGGCTCAATAGCGTAAATGGCATCATTGAGAGCGACCTTGCGTCCTGTCTCCTGACCTTTGATATTTAATACACTTACTTCCATTACTTGATAACGCTTACGATTGAACCTTTGAATCCGGGAACACTACCTTTGATGAGGAGGAGGTTGTGTTCGGGAATTACCTTTAACACTTGCAGATTGTGTGTAGTCACACGATTGCATCCCATTTGGCCGCCCATGCGCATTCCCTTGAAGACTTTAGCGGGATATGAGCAGGCACCGATGGAACCTGGCTTGCGCAGACGGTCGTCCTGACCGTGAGTGGTCTGGCCTACGCCGCCGAATCCATGACGCTTGACAACGCCCTGGAAGCCGCGACCCTTGGAGGTTGCGATGACATCGACAAAGGCGCTGTCGGCAAACAGGTCGACGGTGAGGGTGTCACCCAGATTCAGTTCCTGTTCGAAACCTGTGAACTCGGCCAAGTGTCTCTTGGGTGTTACTCCGGCCTTCTTGAAGTGGCCCATGAGGGGAGCAGTGGTGTTCTTCTCCTTAGCCTCTTCGAAGCCGAGCTGAACGGCGTTGTAGCCGTCCTTCTCTACGCTTTTGATCTGAGTAACAACACAAGGACCCAATTCGATAACAGTGCATGGTACATTCTTACCCTCGGCACTGAAAACGGAAGTCATTCCGATTTTCTTTCCTAATAATCCTGGCATTTCTGTTGTTATTAATAATATAATGTATAAAATAAATAATGTGTACGCTACGCATTACACTTTGATTTCGACTTCCACGCCGCTGGGAAGCTCGAGCTTCATGAGGGCGTCGATAGTCTTTTCGCTGGAGCTGTGGATGTCAACGAGGCGCTTGTAGCTGTTCAGCTCGAACTGTTCGCGGCTCTTCTTGTTGACGAATGTGGAACGGTTGACGGTGAAGATTCTCTTGCGTGTGGGCAGGGGAATCGGACCGCTTACGACTGCTCCGGTTTCCTTCACTGTCTTGACAATCCTTTCGGCGGACTTGTCGACCAGGTTGTGGTCGTAAGACTTCAGCTTGATTCTGATTTTTGGACTCATCTTGTAATTTACGGTTTAACTATTTACGATTTACTATTGAAGGTTGCCGCTGAAGAGTCATTTGCTCAGCGGCAACTTTGTTTATACCAAGTCTACTCGGCCGCCCATCTCTTCGAGTACGCTCTTGGCGATGCCGGAGCTGACGGGAGCATGGTGGTCGTAGGTCATCGAACTGGTGGCGCGTCCGGAAGTGATGGTACGCAGTGCTGTGACATAGCCGAACATCTCTGCCAGGGGAACCATTGCCTTGACGAGGCGGGCACCGGTGCGTGTGGAATCCATGCCTTCTACCTGGCCGCGACGCTTGTTGAGGTCGCCGATGACATCGCCCATGTTCTCTTCGGGAGTAACAACCTCGAGCTTCATGATGGGCTCCATGAGGACGGGCTTTGCCTTGGCGCAGCAGGCCTTGTAAGCCATCTGTGCGGCGAGTTCGAAGGAGAGCTGGTCGGAATCGACGGGGTGGAAGCTGCCATCCACAAGTTCCACCTTGAGGCTGTCCATGGGGAAACCGCCGAGCACGCCATTCTTCATGGCTGCCTCGAAGCCTTTCTGAACGCTGGGGATGAACTCCTTGGGGATGTTACCGCCGGTGACGCTGTTGATGAACTGCAGTCCGCCTTCCTTGAAGTCCTCGTCGACGGGGCCGACGTTGACGATGATGTCGGCGAACTTACCACGGCCGCCCGACTGCTTCTTGTAGACCTCGCGGTGGTTGACGGTGGTCGTGATGGCTTCCTTGTAGTTGACCTGGGGCTTACCCTGGTTGCACTCCACCTTGAATTCGCGCTTCAGACGGTCGATGATGATGTCGAGGTGCAGCTCGCCCATACCGCTGATGACGGTCTGGCCGCTCTGCTCGTCGGTGCGGACGGTGAAGGTGGGGTCCTCTTCGGCAAGTTTGGCAAGGCCGTTGCTGAGCTTGTCGAGGTCCTTCTGTGTCTTGGGTTCCACGGCAATGCCGATGACGGGATCGGGGAAGTCCATGGACTCGAGCGTGATGGGTGCGTCCTCATCGGCGAGGGTATCGCCTGTGTGGATGTCCTTGAAGCCTACTCCAGCGCCGATGTCGCCTGCGCTGATGCAGTCGACGGGGTTCTGGTGGTTGGAGTGCATCTGGAAGAGGCGGCTGACGCGTTCCTTCTTGCCTGAGCGGACGTTGTAGATGTAGGAGCCGGCCTCTACCTTGCCGCTGTAGACGCGGAAGAATGTGAGGCGGCCGACGTAGGGGTCGGTGGCAATCTTGAAGGCCAGGGCTGCTGTCTTCTCGTCCTCGCTGGGGTGACGCACCTCGGTCTCGCCGGTCTCGGGGTTGACACCTTCGATGGCGGGCGTGTCGAGGGGAGAGGGAAGGAACATGCAGACGTAGTCGAGCAGTGTCTGTACGCCTTTGTTCTTGAACGATGAGCCGCAGGTCATAGGCACGATGTTGAGTGCGAGGGTGCCTTTGCGGATGGCCGCGATGATTTCTTCTGTCGTGACAGAATCGGGATCCTCGAAGTATTTCTCCATGAGAGTCTCGTCCTGCTCGGCGGCTGCCTCCACGAGCTTGGCGCGCCATTCGTCGCACTCGTCCTTCATGTCGGCGGGGATGTCTTCCACGTCGTATTCAGCGCCGAGGGTCTCGTCGTGCCAGAGGATGGCTTTCATCCTGAGGAGGTCGACGATGCCCTTGAAGTTCTCTTCTGCGCCGATGGGCACGGCGATGACTACGGGGTTGGCACCCAGCACGTCCTTCATCTGGCGGACTACCTCGAAGAAGTCAGCACCGGAGCGGTCCATCTTGTTGACGTAGCCGATGCGCGGCACACTATACTTGTCGGCCTGACGCCAGACGGTTTCCGACTGTGGCTCTACGCCGCCTACTGCGCAGTAAGTGGCTACGGCTCCGTCGAGCACGCGCAGGGAGCGTTCCACCTCGGCGGTGAAATCGACATGGCCCGGCGTGTCGATCAAATTGAATTTATACTTCTTGCCGTCGTAGTTCCAGTAGGCTGTGGTGGCAGCGGAGGTGATTGTGATGCCTCTCTCCTGCTCCTGTTCCATCCAGTCCATAGTTGCGCCGCCCTCGTGCACCTCGCCTATCTTGTGGGTCTTGCCCGTGTAGAAGAGGATACGCTCGGAGGTTGTTGTCTTGCCGGCATCAATATGGGCCATGATACCGAAGTTGCGCGTCAAATGTAAATCTTGTTTTGCCATGTTTGTCTTAATTCATAATTCATAATTCATAATTCATAATCAACCTCACCTGTTTCGTGTGCAGCATCATTGTGGATTGTGAACCATGAATTGTGCAATCTTTTTGTTAGAAGCGGAAGTGTGCGAATGCGCGGTTAGCTTCGGCCATGCGGTGCATGTCTTCCTTACGCTTGAAGGCACCGCCCTGTTCGTTGTATGCATCCATGATTTCTGCGGCGAGCTTGTCGGCCATTGTCTTGCCGCCACGCTTGCGTGCGAAGGAGATCATGTTCTTCATGCTGACGCTTTCCTTGCGGTCGGGACGGATTTCCGTGGGGACCTGGAAGGTGGCGCCACCGATGCGGCGGCTCTTGACCTCCACCTGGGGAGTGATCTTGTCGAGCGCTTCCTTCCAGATGGTGAGGGCGTCTTTCTCCTCACTGGCCATCTTGGTCTTCACAATCTCCAGGGAGTTGTAGAAAATCTCGTAGGAGATGCTCTTCTTGCCGTCGTACATCAAGTGGTTGACGAACTTGGATACCTTCACATCGCCGAAGACGGGATCGGGAAGGATGATTCTTTTCTTTGGTTTTGCCTTACGCATTGTTTTGTTTGTTTTTTGTTCGGGGTTGTCTTTTCGTGTTCTTCAACGTTCCCTCCGGAACATTTACTCAACCTTACTTACAAGCCAAAACGGGTTTAACGTTGTTTAATTGATTACTTTTGCTTTGGGCGTTTAGCTCCATACTTCGAGCGTCGCTGTGTGCGGTTGGCAACGCCGGCTGTGTCGAGCGTGCCGCGCACGATGTGGTAGCGCACGCCGGGCAGGTCCTTCACCCTGCCGCCGCGCACCAGCACGATGCTGTGCTCCTGCAGGTTGTGACCTTCGCCGGGGATGTAGCTGTTCACCTCTTTTGAGTTTGTTAAACGCACGCGAGCGACCTTGCGCATCGCGGAATTAGGCTTCTTGGGTGTTGTTGTGTAGACACGGACGCAGACTCCGCGCCTCTGCGGACAGTTGTCCAGCGCGGGGCTCTTGCTCTTGTCCTCCAACACCGTACGGCCTTTTCTGACCAATTGTTGAATTGTAGGCATTGTGTGTTTGTTTTTATTATTATATATTATGTATTATATGCGTATATGTTGCGGAAAGGGCAGTTTATGCCCAATCGGGGTGCAAAGTTACGCTTTTTTATTGAATTGGCAATCGCTGTGCCTCTCCAAATGCCCAAAAACGTCTCAAAAAACGTAACTTTTAAGTATATTTAACATTCGAACGGAGATTTTCATGCGATTTCGCATGAAAATGGATGTCGGACGCAAGTCGTCGATTACGGCCATCCAAGCCTCTTCCTGCCGACGGGAAACGGGCTGACTTCGCCTCCTCCCGAGGGTGTCTGCTGAAACCCTGCAGGGTTATGGCAGAAGCCTGTGGGGTTACGAAAGGAAGCCTACAGGGTTTTCGCCGCAACGCTGCTGGGTGTGCGGTCAAAGCCTGTGGCGAGCCTACTTTCTCCGGCTGTACTGTCGGAGTCCTTCCTGAAGGAAATTGACGTAGGCCTGCACGTCTTCGTTGTAGGAATAGGAGGCTGTGAGCGGATGGCCTTCGCCGTCGAGGAGGACATAGAAGGGCTGTGCGTTGGCACCGAACTTGCTGCGTTGCAGATAGCTCCAGCGGTCACCCACGGTGCGGAGCACGACTTGTTGGCCATTCTCCTGCACCGTCTGTTTCTCGGGCAGAGGGGTCTTCTCGTCGACGTAGAGGGTGATGAGGACGTAGCGTTCCGTCATCAGCCGCGACACCTCGGAATCGGTCCACACGGCAGCCTCCATCTTGCGGCAGTTCACGCAGCCATAGCCCGTGAAGTCGAGCATTACGGGCAAATGGTGCTCCCTGGCATAGCGCATCCCCTCGTCGTAGTCGTGGAAGCGTGCCTCCACGGAGTTGTCGCCCAGGCGGAAGTCCTGCGTACTCATTGGGGGTGAGAAGGCGCTGACCGCTTTGCAAGGCGCACCCCAAAGCCCGGGCACCATGTAGAGGGCGAAGGCAAAGGCGGCAAGGGCGAGGAAGAAGCGGACGATGCCTGTGCGCGGACGCTGGACGACCTCGCCCATCTCGTCGTACTCGTCCTCGTCGTGAGGGAAACGTATCCAGCCCACAAGGTAGGCACCCATCAGGGCAAAGATGACAATCCACAGGCTGAGGAAGACCTCCCTGTCCATCAAGTGCCATCCGTAAGCAAGGTCGGCCACGCTGAAGAACTTCAGGGCAAAGGCAATCTCCAGCAGTCCGAGGCAGACCTTGATGCAGTTCATCCAGTTGCCGCTCTTGGGCATCTGCTTGAGCCAAGCGGGGAACATGGCAAAGAGCGTGAAAGGCAGGGCGAGGGCAAGGGCAAAACCGAGCATCCCTACGGTGGGACCGAGGATAGAGCCGCTCGTTCCCACCTCAACGAGCAGGAATCCGATGATGGGACCCGTGCACGAGAAGCTGACAAGGCTCAGCGTGAAGGCCATAAGGAAGATGCTCAGCAGACCTTTTGCCGCGCCCGACTTCCTGTCGACGGCGTTTGTCCAGCTGCTCGGCAAACTTATCTCGAAGCCTCCGAGAAAGCTTGCACCGAAGACAAGGAGCATCAGGCAGAAGAAAATGTTGAACACTGCGTTGGTGCTGAGCGCGTTCAGTGCGCTGGCACCGAAGAGAATTGTGACAAGCAGGCCAAGCGTGACGTAGATAACGACGATGCTCAGGCCATAGATGGCTGCGTCGCGGATGCCCTTACGCTTGTCGTCTGTCCGCTTCAGGAAGAAGCTCACCGTCATGGGGATAATGGGCCAGACGCAAGGAGTGAGCAGGGCGAGCAGTCCACCGAGCAACCCAAGCAGGAAAGACCCTACCCAATCATCGCCCCCCCCTTCCCCCTTTAGGGGGAGAGAGGAGTTACCTTCTTCGAAGGCTCTCAGTTCATTTACGACTGGAGACCACAAAGACCCTTCTAAATCTCCCCTTAAAGGGGAGACTTCCTTCGTCGAGTCCTCGGCTGAGGAAGAGA
Organism: uncultured Prevotellaceae bacterium; assembly: GCA_947166305.1. Classification (GTDB taxonomy): domain Bacteria; phylum Bacteroidota; class Bacteroidia; order Bacteroidales; family Bacteroidaceae; genus Physcousia. The sequence goes on from CAMVDV010000064.1 coordinate 7,254, forward strand.
TAGCAATGGATGTCGAATCACTGAGGACATCCTCCTCCCCTTTAAGGGAAGGTTGGATAGGGTCTTTCTCCTCCCCTTTAAGGGGAGGTTGGGTGGGGTCTTTTTCCCCTTTGAAGCTGAACTCAACGTTGGTGGGTGGGATGCAATTCTCATCGTTGCAAGCGCCGTAAGTGAGGTAGCCGCCCACTTCATATTCCTGCTCCGTGATGACGAACCGCTGTGCAAACGAAGCCGTACCCTCCATGAAGCTGACCTCCATGCCGAACATTTCGTCCATCTGCCGCACCACCTTTCCCGTGGCACGGAGCTTTCCGTCGGGCCTGACGCCCTTTTGCGTCTCCAAGGTCAGCTCGGCCCGTGTAGGCCCACCGTCCGCGATGTCCGTCCCATAGACGTGCCATCCGGCCTCAACCGTGCCTTGGAAGACCACCTCCAGCACGTCGTCCGAGACCATCTTCTGCGTCGTGGTGAAGCTGACGGGGTTCTGGAATTGCGCCAAGGCCACAGCCCCTATATATATATATAATGTAAGGAGGGAGAAAAAGCGTTTCATTTTGTCAGTTTTGTTTCAGGCTGCAAAGATACGAAAAAGATTCAAGAGACAAGAAATAAGGGCTAAGAAATATAGGGAAAGGCAGTAAATTGGCTCTTACCCTTCATCCTTCGGCGCATTTCTACAATCTCCAAGACGTTACTTGCAATGGTGCAAGCGGCAAACATCATCAGCATTGGGAAGGCCGCGGCGAGGAGGAGGCGGGAGTTCTGGATGAGCCAAAGCAGGAAGGTCTTCTGCGTCTGGATGTTGACGGAAAGCAGTTCGATGGGCGACGAGAGCAGCCAAATCGTACTGACAGTTCCGCTGATGATGCCCACCACAAAGGCAACGGCTATCACTATCCTGTATCGGCGAAGAGTCCGCTCCTGGTATTGCTTCACGATTTCCACAGCATCGAGCCGCTTCGTCAGCTTCTTCATGAACGCGTCGCCATCGTCGAAATGTGGCGTTTGAGCGAGGAAAAGCGCCTCCAGCTCTTTATCTTTCTCCATAATGGTCAATGTTCAATGGTCAATGTTCAATGTCTTTCTCAGTTTTTCTCTGCCCCTCGAGAGTTGCTGCTTCACGGCATCTTGCGAGGTCTCTGTAATCGCAGCTATCTCCTTGATGCTGTATCCGTTGAGGTAGAAAAGGGTGATGGAAGAGCGTTCCTTGGGAGGAAGCGTACTAAGGGCGAGGTAGAGGTCGGAAGCCCCCTCCCCGCTCCCCCTTTGGGGGAGTGCCTCAATAGGAACTGCATCAATGCTTATAGTAGGAGGCTGCTGGCTTCTCCGGTGACTGAGGAACGTGTTGTGGGCAATCTTGAAGAGCCACGAACGGAACTTTCCTCCATCGCGAAAACCAGAACAGGCAAGGTAGGCCTTCACCAAAGCATCCTGAGCCAGGTCGTCAGCCTCTTCCTTATTGCCACAACAGAGTGCAAGCAAGAAGCCTCGAAGTGCCTCCTGCTCACGCTCCACGCAGGCTATGAACTGTTCTCGGTTCACGATTCAAGATAACTATGCACTATGGACTATGCACTATGGACTATACTGTTCTCCTCCGCCTCAATCTCCTTGGCCAGCATCTTCTTGCTGATAAAGTAATTCAAGAAGAGGACAATGCCCACACCAAGCAGGACGAATGCCACTAAGTAAGTGCCGTGAAGCGTCTTTGCCTCCATTCCGCCCTTGTAGTCGATGAACAGGGCATAGCCCAGGAAACAGATGCCCAGGACGACGAACACGCTTCCCCAAAGCAACTTCTCAAGCAGCTTCTCCATCAGCGACTTTTGTCTGGGGGCAATCTGCCTCATCAGTTCCTCCACATTGCCTGCATCCGGGTTCTTCTCAATAATGGCCTGTACGATTTGGGCACGTTTGTCGGTCTTGTTCTTGAAGTAGCGGACAATCATCCATACTATTAAGACGGGAATTGCCAAATACAGTACTGACAGAACCATAGTCCAGCCCATTATACCGCCCAAAACAGCATTAAATCCTTCTATTCCTTCCATTTCTTTACTTGTTTTTATGGTTAAACTCACTACTGTCCCGTTAAAGTGGACTAATTGTTCTTTGAAATCACTGAAATAAAG
>CAMVDV010000065.1 GCA_947166305.1 uncultured Prevotellaceae bacterium
GTTTCGGCGTAACTTCTGCCTTCGCAGCAACAAAGTCTGCCACCATTTCAACGAGCAGGTCGCCTTGGTTGACGCTTTGGCCTTGGCTGACAGCCACGCGCTGAACGGTGCCGTCCACTTCGCTGACGATGTCGTTGGCCATCTTCATGGCTTCGATGACAAGAAGGACGTCGCCGCGCTTGACGTGCTGACCGGCTGCAACGTTAATCTTCGTGACGGTGCCTGGCAGTTCGCTGTTGACGTTCTTCGGACCGCCCGTCTGGGCTTGGGCCTGCGAAGGTGCTGTTGCAACATGAGGGCCTTTTGCTTTCTTGTGAGGAACTTCTACCTGATAGGTCTGACCGTTGACGGTCACCTTCATCTGTCCGTCCTTGAGGTCTTCTACGGTGGCCGAATAGTCCTGACCACCTATCTTAAACTTGAATTCTTTCATTATTATGAATTGTCAATTATGAATTATGGATTAAACTAAAGTCTTGGATTGAGCTGAGCTCCCCAAGCAGACTGATAGGGAACGATGGTGAGGACGCGGCTTTCGCGATTGTCCTGTTCCTCGAAGTAAAGGTAGAGTGCCGTTGCCACTGCTGCCTTGTCCTCTTCGCTGGCTTTCTCGAATGTCTTGGCCTGCTCTCTGTCCACGATAGTGCTCTTGACGGCCTTAGCTTTTGCTGTTGTCTTCTTGGCGATGGCCGTGAAGATGCCCAGGATGAGAACCAGGATGACGAGGATGGCGAATACCACCAGGATGGAGACGCCTGCCAAAAGCCATATCTGAGGGTCTGATATTGAAAGTAATTGCATATTGTATTCTATTTTGAAGACCCTACCCAGCCTCCCCTTAAAGGGGAGGAGAAAAGTCTCCCTTTAAGGGAGATTTAGAGGGTCTTTCGTTCTTTTTTACAGAGGAATGTTGCCGTGCTTCTTGGCGGGATTAGTGAGTTTCTTGTTCTCGAGCTGTGCCAAGGCGCGGATGATGCGGAAGCGAGTGTTGCGCGGTTCGATGACGTCGTCGATGTACCCGTACTTGGCTGCCTGATAGGGATTGGCGAAGAGGTTCTCGTACTCCTTCTCTTTCTCTGCGATGTAGGCCTTAGCCTCTTCCGCTTTGCCTTCTTCCTTGAGGGCCTTGGCTTCCTTGGCGTAGAGGACGCTGGCTGCACCGCTTGCGCCCATGACGGCTATCTCGCTTGAGGGCCAAGCATAGTTCAAGTCGCCGCGCAGCTGCTTGCAGCTCATCACGATGTGACTGCCACCGTAGCTCTTGCGCAATGTCACTGTGACTTTGGGCACAGTGGCCTCGCCGTAAGCATACAGCAGCTTTGCGCCATGCAGGATGACGGCGTTGTACTCCTGGGCTGTGCCGGGGAGGAATCCGGGAACATCGACGAGCGTCACGATGGGAATGTTGAAGGCATCGCAGAAGCGCACGAAGCGGGCACCCTTGCGGCTGGAGTTGCAGTCGAGCACGCCGGCCAGTTGCTTCGGCTGGTTAGCGACGATGCCGACGCTCTGGCCGTTGAATCGGGCAAAACCGACGATGATGTTTTTGGCATAGTTAGGCTGCACCTCGAAGAACTCTCCGTTGTCCACGATTCCGGCAATGACCTGATACATGTCGTAGGGCATGTTTGGATTGTCAGGAATGATGTCGTTGAGGTAGTCTTCCATGCGGTCGATGGGATCGGTGCAGGCCACGCGAGGCGTCTTCTCGAGGTTGTTCTGCGGAATGTAGGAGAAGAGTTGCTTGATCATAGCGATGCACTCCTCCTCGTTCTTGGCCGTGAAGTGTGTCACGCCGCTCTTTGTGGCATGAACGCTTGCGCCGCCCAGCTGTTCTTGGGTGACGACTTCGCCCAGAACGGCCTTGACGGGGCCGGGGCCTGTGAGGAACATATAGCTGCTACCCTCCACCATGAAGGTGAAATCGGTGAGTGCCGGGCTATAGACAGCACCGCCTGCGCAGGGGCCCATGATGGCGCTTATCTGCGGAATGACGCCCGACGACATGATGTTGCGCTGGAAGATTTCGGCATAACCGGCCAGGGCGTTGATGCCTTCCTGCAGGCGTGCGCCGCCGGAGTCATTGAGTCCGATGACGGGAGCGCCCACTTTCATGGCGATATCCATCACCTTGCATATCTTGCTTGCCAGCATTTCCGAGAGCGAACCTGCGGAGACGGTGAAGTCCTGCGCGAAGACATAGACCAGACGGCCGCCGATGGTGCCGCTGCCGGTCACTACGCCGTCGCCCAGATACTGCTTCTTCTCCATGCCGAAGTTAGTGCAGCGGTGCTTCACGAACATGTCCAACTCCTCGAAACTGCCTTCGTCGAGCAGCATGTTGATGCGTTCGCGAGCCGTGAACTTGCCTTTCTCGTGCTGCTTGTCGATTGCTTTTTCGCCGCCACCCATACGGGCTTTGGCGCGGAGCTCCATGAGCTCCTTGATCTTTTCTGTTTGTGTACTCATCTTTTTTATTTACGATTTGACGATTTACGATTTACTATTTATTTACGATTTTATCATTTAGTAATTTATTTCCCCCTTAAGGGACCCAAGGGGCGGTTTACGATTTGACGATTTTCTCTTTGCGATTTTTCTGTTGTTTTTAGGCTGTCTTGCATAAAAAACCGTGCAAAGGTAATAAAATTTACGTTAGGTTGTTCACAAAACGGCGTATTTTTTTCCCTCTTCACATATTATATTATATAATAGGTGCAATTTGGCACTAAACGGAACGACATTCGGGGTCGAAAAGGCTGCGACGGGAGCATTCCAATCGCCGCACGCGGAGATGACAATCGCAGGCTGCGAAGATGCCAATCGTGGCACGCGGAGTTTTTTGAAGCGGCCTGCGGGGATGCTTTTCAGCGAATTAGCAGATTTTTGAGTCTGCAGGCTTTGTAATTCGCTCGCTTCTTCGTAACTTTGCCGCGCGGAAGGGAGAACGACCTCTTCACCATACCCTCCTGACCGAGCGAAGCAAATCGTAAATCGTAAATCGTCAAATAGTAAATGACTCAACGCGTCCCTTCAGGAGGAATAAGGACCCCCTGTCCCCCTTTAGGGGGAATTAAATAGTTAAATCGTAAATAAATAGTAAATTGTAAATTGTCAAATAGTAAATGACCCAACACGTCCCTACAGAGCTCGGCACGAAGCCCGTCGGACGACTGCTCTGGCAGTACAGTTTGCCCGCCATCATCGCGATGGTTGCCTCTTCTATATATAATATAGTGGACAGCATCTTTGTGGGTCAGGGCCTGGGCGACGCGGCCATCAGCGGCATGGCTGTGGCGAGTCCCTTCATGAACCTCTCGGCTGCCTTCGGAGCCATGGTGGGCGTGGGCGCAAGCACCGTCATAAGCGTCCGGCTGGGCCAAGGCAAATATGACGAGGCGCAGCACATTCTGGGCAACACCATCAGCCTGAATGTCCTGCTCGGCGTGCTCTTCACGATGGCGTGCCTGCCCTTCATCGACCAGATTCTGTACCTCTTCGGAGCGAGCGACGTGACACTTCCCTATGCACGCGAGTACATGACCATCATCCTGCTCGGCAATGTGGTGACACACCTCTACTTTGGCTCCAACGCCATCCTGCGTAGTGCCGGACATCCTCGCTCGGCTATGGCATGCACCTTCCTTGCCATCATCGTCAACTGCGTGCTCGACCCCCTCTTCATCTTCGTCTTCCGATGGGGCATCCAAGGCGTCGCATGGGCCACCATCATTGCCCAGGCCGTGGCATTCTGCTGGCAGCTCAGGCTCTTCTGCCGTCCTTCCGAACTGCTCCACCTGCGCCGAGGCATCTATCGCCTCAGGCTCGACATCGTCCGCCAGTGCCTCGCCATCGGACTCAGCCCGTTCCTCATGAACTCATGCGCCTGCCTTGTCGTGCTCATCTGCAACAATCGTCTGCTTCAGTACGGCGGCGACATGGCCATAGGCGCCTATGGTATCGTCAACAGGGTGGTCTTTCTGTTCGTCACCGTCGTGATGGGATTGGTGCAAGGCATGCAGCCGATTGTGGGATACAACTGGGGTGCGAGGCAGAACGACCGCGTCTTCCAGGTGCTACGCTACGGCATCAGCATCGCCACCTTCATCACCTTCATCGCCTTCCTCGTGGGTGAATTCATCCCAGCCCCCGTCATTCACATCTTCGGAGCGGGCGATGAGCTGACGCAGAAAGCAGTCCAAGCCTTCCATTACGTCGTGGCTGCCTTCCCATTGGTAGGCGCTCAGATGGTCATCGGCAACTTCTTCCAGAGCATCGGTCACGCAGGAAAAAGCATCTTCCTGAGCGTCACCCGTCAAATGCTCTTCCTCATACCCCTGCTCGCCCTCCTTCCCGGTTGGTGGGGACTGGACGGCGTCTGGCTCTCCATGCCCATAAGCGACACCATGAGCTTCGTGGCAGCCGCATCCATGCTCGCTTACATGATAAGAAAGATAAAAGCCTCCGTCATCCCCTTCAAAGAAGAAAAAGACATCCGATTGGCTGATGCAATGAGGCACTCCCCCAAAGGGGGAGCGGGGAGGGGGCCGTCATGAAACGCATCGGCCTTCTTAGCGACACCCACGCCTATTGGGACGACAGCTACCTTCGTCACTTCGAATCATGCGACGAGATATGGCACGCCGGCGACATCGGTTCGCTGGAACTTGCCACGCGCCTCGCCGAGTATCGCCCTTTCCGTGCTGTCTATGGCAACTGCGACGGGGGAGACTTGCGCCGCCTCTACACCGAAAAGCTCCGCTGGATGTGCGAAGGAGCCGACATCCTTATGACGCACATCGGCGGCTATCCAGGCCATTACGACCCACGCATCAGGGCGCAAATCCTTGCCCGACCGCCCAAACTTTTCATCTCGGGACATAGTCACATACTGAAAGTACAGTACGACAAAGCGCTTGGACTGCTTCACATCAACCCCGGGGCAGCAGGACTGCAAGGATGGCATACCGTAAGGACGCTCGTTCGCTTCTCCATCGACGCAGGAAACTTCAGTGACCTCGAAGTCATCGAAATGCCACGATAAACCATTATATTGCCCACGGAATGATGTTATACAGCATCTTTTGAGATAAAATACAGGCATTTTAGCAATTTTTTACAAAAAAAGTTTGCACAGATGGCAGAAAACTCCTAACTTTGCAACGAAATAATAAAGAAGAATGAAGAAATTGTTCATCATAACCCTCTGCCTGACGATGGCTTTCGCTCCACTTTCCGTGTATGCAGAAACAGAGCGCGAAGGCATCGAGGCAAGTGCATCCGGCGTTCAGCTCACAGTGAGCGACGGTAATGTTCACGTCGTAGGGGCCAATGGCATGATGATGGAAATCTTCAATCTGACCGGCGCAAAAGTCGCCACCATCCGTATTGATGCCAACGACAAGACCTTTGCCTTGAACCTCACGAAAGGTTGCTATCTCATTAAGGTCGGCAAGATTGTGCGCAAAATCTCTGTGCAGTAGGTCGCACCTGCTGCCGTCTTTTCCCCTTTGTTAAACCTTCGTTGACAGTGCTTGTCTAACTGATTGTAATGATAGACGAGAAGGCACTCTATAGCAAGCTGCAAGATTCCGGCACAAAGGAAGCGGCCTTCACCCAGTTGGTGCGTGAATATCAGGAGCCGCTCTATTGGCAGATACGTCGCATGGTTGTTGTTCACGACGATGCCAACGATGTCTTGCAGAACACTTTCATCAAGGCTTGGAGCGCCATCGACAGCTTCCGTGGCGATTCGCGCCTGCAGACTTGGCTCTTTCGCATCGCCATCAACGAGTCCCTCAACCATCTTTCCAAGAAGAAGCAAGTGATGAGTCTCGACCAGACGCAGGGCAACATGGCCGACATGCTTGCCAGCGACAGCTATTTCGACGGCGACGAAGTGCAAAGACAGTTCCAGGAAGCCATCAACACCCTGCCCGACAAACAGCGACTTGTCTTCAACCTCAAGTATTTCGACGAGATGAAGTATGAGGACATGAGCAGCCTTCTCGACACGAGCATCGGCGCTCTCAAGGCATCCTACCATCATGCGGTGAGAAAAATATCAGCCTTTTTCGACAATCTCGATTAAACCTTTTACATTATATATTATCAAATAAGTGAAAGATGAAGACAAACCACAACATAGAAGAACAGGAGGCGATGCTCCGCCGTCGCTTTGGCGCGGAGATGCACTTCACGGTGCCCGAGGGCTATTTCGATGCTTTGCCGGGCAAGGTGATGAGCCGCATCGACAGGCGCAATCGCCGTCGAATGCTTTTCAGATGGGCTGTAGCAGCAGTCCTGGCAGGGTGTGTCTTTGCAGGAGGAATGTTCACTTGGAAGGAAGAACAGGTCAAACTGGCCGACAAGGCTGATGTGCAATACATTGAGGACGCGCTCGACTACTCGATGATTGACAACATGAGCATCGCCTCATACTTGACAGAAGCAGAATAACATACTCTCTAACATCATGAAGAAAAGCTTAATCATACTCTTCTCTTGCCTGCTGTCGGCCAGCATGATGATGGCTCAGCACCAACGCGGCAAGTTCAATCCCGAGGAGTTCAAGGCCAAGCTGGAAAGCTTCATTACGGGCGAAGCCGGATTCAGCGAGGCAGAAGCCCAGGCCTTCTATCCCATCTATCATGAGATGAAAGGGAAGCAACGCCAGCTTCAGCGTGACATCTTCAGCCTGAAGAAGGAGATGAAGCACGCCGAGGTGAGTGACAAGGACTATGCTGCCGCTATTCAGAAGATAAAGAAACTGGGCGTGGAGATGGCAGAGATTGAGGCAGAATACTACAAGAAGCTGTGTGGTGCCGTCTCGCCTAAGAAGGTTTACAGGGCCATGCAGGCCGAAGATCGCTTCCACAGGAAGATGCTCGAGGACTTCGGACACGCAAGGAATCACAGAAGAGAGCACGAAACGAAGTGAAACAGCCGTTTAAGGGTAAAAAGATAATTCGGGAGAAGGGCAGAAACGTCGATTGTTGACGTTCTGCCCTTTGTTTTAACCCAAATCGGTCATTAGAATTTTAGTCAGCGTGCATTTCTTCTTAGAGCAGGTTTTCGTCTTATGTAAGGGAGCAATGCGGGCATTGTGACCGCACATAAGGCGGAAAGATGCCAAGAAGAAATGTGCGAGGAATAAAATAGAAGTTCTTAGATTCATATCTTTGAGTCCTTCGTTCTAATGACCGATTTGGGTTTAATTCAGCCGTAGAGGTGCTTAGGCGAGGCGAATTGTCTGCCTTCCGGTCGCTGGGTTCGTGAGGCAATCCGTGCCTTTGCCTTGGGTCTATTCCTGATGTTTTGCCTCGTTCCAGAGTTCATCCATCTGTCCGAGCGTCATGTCTTTCAGTTCAAGTCCTTGCTCTTTTGCCTTAGCCTCGACGTAGTTGAAGCGGCGGATGAACTTCTGGTTGGTGTGCTCCAAGGCATTGTCGGGGTTGATGTGATAGAGGCGTGCCGCATTGATGAGGCTGAAGAGAAAGTCGCCGAACTCGGCTGTCTGCAGTTCCTTGTTGTCCTCCTTGCGGAGTTCTGCCTCCAGCTCTCCAAGTTCTTCCCTGACTTTGTCCCAGACGTCTTCCTTCTTCTCCCAGTCGAAGCCCACGGCGCGTGCTTTGTCCTGGATGCGATAGGCCTTGATGAGCGACGGCAACGACGTGGGCACTCCGCCCAGGACCGTCTTGTTGCCGTCCTTTTCCTTCTGCTTGATTTGTTCCCACGAGCGGACCACGTCGCCGGCTGTATTGGCTACTGCGTCGCCGTAGACGTGAGGGTGGCGGAAGATGAGCTTGTCGCAGAGCTTGTTGCACACGTCGGCAATGTCGAACTGACCTTTCTCGCTGGCTATCTTGGCGTAGAAGACGATGTGGAGGAGCACGTCGCCCAGCTCTTTTTCTATGTTGGGCACGTCGTCCTTGAGCAGTGCGTCGCAGAGTTCAAACGTTTCCTCTATGGTGTTGGGGCGCAGACTTTCGTTTGTCTGCTTGTGGTCCCAGGGGCATTTCTCCCTGAGTTCGTCCATCACGTCGAGCAGGCGGGAAAACGCCTGCAGCTTTTCTTCTTTCGTATGATTCATGTCCTTTTTTACTTAAAAACTTGCACAAAGGTACAGCTTTTTGTGCAATAACGAATGAAAAAACAGGCCAAAAAGAGAAAAAAAGCTTGAAAAACTTGCACAGAAAACATAAAAGACGTTACTTTGCATCGTCAAATAATATCTATCAACACACTTAAAACCCGTTTGCCTATCGAAAGACATTACTCCAAAACCAAAGTTTGAGACGTAATGAACAACTTGTCTGCAATGACTGACCATGAGTTAGTCCAATTGTATGAGAGAGGCATCGACGGTGCATTTGACATTTTGCTCGCCCGGCATCAGGCGTACATTTATTCCTATATCCTCTTTCTCGTGAAGGACACTGAAGTGGCCAACGACTTTTTTCAAGACACGTTCCAGCGTGCCATCATTGCCATCCGCTCGCACAAGTACCAGACGAGCGGCAAGTTCAGTGCTTGGCTGATGCGCATTGCCCACAATCTCATCGTCGACAAGAGCCGCGAGAGCGAGCAGGCGCAGACGGTGCGCGAGGAGCTTGTGAAGCCGAAAGCCCTCAACAGCCTGCAACTGAGCGAGGCGACGCGTGAGGACGAAATCATCGACACCCAGGCGCGAGAGGGCATACGCCAACTGCTCAACTACCTGCCTGAGCCGCAGCGAGAGGTCATCATCATGCGTTTCTACGACGACCTCTCCTTCAAGGAGATTGCACAGCAAACGGGTGTGAGCATCAACACGGCGCTTGGACGTATGCGCTATGCCCTGATCAACCTGCGCAAGCTCATCGGCGACCGTCGCTACAGCCTTGTAGGTTGACCGTCGCTCAAAGCCTTTACCATACCACATCGCGTGCCATGCCTCAGGGGCGTGGCATGTCTGTTTTTCGGGAGCAAAACGTCGAGTTAGCCAAATCCACACGAGGATTATGTCAAATCGACACGAGGATTATGTCAAATCGACACGAGGATTTCGTCGAATCCACACGAGGATTTCGTTGAATCCACACGAAGATTTTGTCAACTGTTGCAGATAAGTTTATATTGTTGTCTGCAAAAAACGACCTCGCATTGTAGGGACGCGCCGTGGCGCGTCCCTACAGGGGAAACGTGTCATGCCTGTCTGCATGGCCGTTTACTACTGAACAGATGACGATTTACTACTGAATAGATGACGATTTACTACTGAACAGATGACGATTTACTACTGAATAGATGACGATTTACTACTGAATAGATGACGATT
>CAMVDV010000066.1 GCA_947166305.1 uncultured Prevotellaceae bacterium
TTTCCTTTGGCTGCTCCTCTTTCTTCTCCTTCTTCTTCGAAGCATAATAATAGATTTGAATGGCAACGATGACAACTGCAACGAGAACTGCGACTTCCATATACATGAGGTTGTGAGGTTTTTGAGGTTATGAGGTTGTGAGGTTGTGAGGTTATGAGGTTGTGAGGTTTTGAGGTTTGAGGTTATAGGTTATGAGGTTATAGGTTGTGAGGTTATGAGGTTGTGAAATCTTAGACGCTGCAAAGTTAGACAATCTTCGGCAAACTACAAAGAAAATCCCGCCATCTTGTATGAAATGCCTCTATAGATGTACGAACTGCACCGCGAAGGCGGCCAGTGTTCCTTCGTTTTTGCCGGTAAGGTTTGCTAAGTGCGATTCGATGTTCTGAAGGATTTGAAATCCCGAAGAAAGGAATATGGGCCTTTATCATGCGACAAAACACGAGTCGCAGGATTACAAGTCCCTATATTCAGTTCGTGCGTATTACAGATTCGCACGAGCAGAAAGCGCATCGCTCACTTCTTTATCTTCTCCCACTCGTTGTTCTGCGAGGCATCGATGGCAAAGAGTACTTCGTAGGCTTTTTCCTTCTCCTCGTTGGTACCTTTCTTTGAGAAGATGTTGACAAGCTCGTCGCGTTTGTATTCAGTGAAGAGCTGTGCCACGCGCGTCATGTTCTTTGCTGTGTTGGCTTGATGGAGAAGTTCGAGGGCATCGGCAATGGTGGCGCGGGCGCTGTCAGGCACTTCGGTCATGCGGTCGAGGCCTTGCCGATGGTAGATGTAGTTGAACTGTCGCATACATTCCATCGAGCCGTCCATGTAGTCATTGAGTAGTCCGAAGCGATTGCCGCTGTCGCCGAAGGGTTTCCATCCGGGGAATCCCATGTTATCACCGGCTTGCGCCACGTCCTCGGCCATGTGGAAGCAGTCGGTGCCGCCCATCGGAGCCATCGTGTCAAGGTCCATTCCTATTATCATATAAGCATAGTAGGCCAGGAGTGCCACGAGGTTGTTGTCTATCTGATTGTCTTGATATTGAAGTTGGTCGAACTCGGTGAACTGAAATGTGAAGTTACCATCGTTAACAGCATAGGCTACAGTGTTGTATGTACTGCCATAGACGGGGCGAATGCTGTTCATCAGAAGCGTACACTCAAAGGAGTTCTCCTCCTGTTTGTAGGTGTTGACGGTGATGTTGAAGTTGCACTGAATCTTTTCATTCTCGCGGAAAGGTATCTCCGTCCACTTCTGATTGTTGAGGAAGTCGGTGAGCTTTGTCTGCAAGGCATCAAACACTTCGGTCCTCGTGGTCTCTACTTTGGTGTGATTGATGGTGACGCGGGCCTCAAGCTCCTGTGCAAAGGCTGTAGGGCAGACGGGAGAAAAGCTGAAAGCCAGGAAGAAGAGGAAATAGACGGAATGTTTCATCGCATTAACATTTTAACGGAGTTTCGGGAGTCTTGTTTGGAAGGTCTGTGTAACTGTTCACGAGTCGTCGGAAAACTTATCACGTTAAGTTCGCAAACTTAACACGTTTAATTCGCAAACTTAACACGTTAAGTTCGTAAACTACTCAGTAGTAAATTGGCGATTACACACGAATAGTTTTTCATAGGAGCACGATATGATTGTCGTTTAGTCGTTTAGCGTTGTATTTCTTAAGTATTGGTTAATTATAGATTGCTTGCTGATTCTCTGCTGTCAGTTCTCTGCTTTCAGCTTTTCGATGCACAGGACGATGTCTTCCGCCACCTGTTTCTTGGGCTTGACGTCGAAGGCTGTGAGGCCGCCCTTCCGGTCGATGACGGTCACTTTGTTCGTGTCCACGCGGAAACCAGCCCCTTTGTCCTGAAGGCTGTTCAAGACGATGAGGTCGAAGTTCTTGCGCTCCATCTTCTCCCGGGCATTGCAGAGCTCGTTGTCCGTCTCGAGGGCAAAGCCCACAAGCACCTGTCCGTCCTTCTTGACAGCACCGAGTGCAGCGGCAATGTCCTGCGTCGGTTGAAGCTCAAGTTTCAGGCTGTCGCCCTTCCGCTTTATCTTTTTGTCGGCGGTCACCAGTGGCGTGAAGTCCGCCACGGCAGCACTCAGAATCGTGATGTCCGCCTTCGGGAAGTGCTTGCTTGCAGCCTCGTACATCTCTGCGGCACTCTCCACGTCGATGCGCTTGATGGCAGGATGAGGGGTCTGCAACGTGACAGGACCACTGACGAGCGTGACTTCTGCCCCATGCTCTGCACAGACCTCGGCAAGGGCAAAGCCCATCTTGCCGCTGCTGTAGTTGCCGATGAAGCGGACAGGGTCGATCTTCTCGTAGGTCGGACCTGCCGTGATGAGCACTTTCTTGCCCGCAAGTTGTTGTTGTCCTGCAAAGTATCGTTCCAGCACCTCCACAATCTTCTCCGGCTCTTCCATGCGTCCTTTCCCTTCAAGACTGGATGCAAGGAATCCGGTGCCTGGCTCGATGATGTGGTTTCCGTAGTCTGCGAGCTTGCGGAGATTGACTTGTGTGGAAGGATGGGCATACATGTCGAGGTCCATAGCAGGGGCGACGAACACGGGAACCTTGCTTTTCCCTTCCGTCATCGCGTTTTGCTTCATGCTCAAGTAAGTGGTGATGAGCATATTGTCGGCAATGCCGTTTGCCATCTTCCCGATGGTGCTTGCCGATGCAGGGGCGATAACCATGGCATCGGCCCACAGACCGAGGCTGACATGAGAGTGCCAACTGCCGTCCCTACGGTCGAAGAATTCGCTGACGACCGGCTTTTGCGTCAGGGTTGAAAGCGTCAGGGGCGTGATGAACTCCTTAGCTGCAGGCGTCATGACGACTTGCACCTCGGCTCCTTTCTTGATGAGAAGCCGAACGAGAAGGCATGACTTGTAGGCTGCGATGCTTCCTGTTATGCCAAGAACTATCTTCTTATTTTCCAGCATATTTGAGTGCAAGACGTTCGAGTGTCTGTTTAGTATTGTGCGTGAAGTCGCCCTGCAGCACCCAATGCTTGAAGTTCGGGTCTTTGCGAAGCACGTCCTTCACGGCCTGGCCTTTGTATTTTCCGAAGTTAATTATCTCGACGTTGTTCTCATCGTAAACGAACCTCAGCGCAAGATCAACGCCTCGGAAGATTTGACTGAAGTCGGCAAGGAAGGCTACATCATTTTGCAGAGCGTCGGCATAGCGGTCGAGCTGCGCCTCAAGCACCTCAAGTGTGGCCCGCGTGTCAGCAAGTGCGCTGTGGGCATTCTCAAGGTTTTTGCCGCAATAGAACTTGTAGGCAGCCACAAGAGTGCGTTGTTCCATCTTGTGGAAGATGTTCTGCACGTCCACAAGTCGCCTGTCGTTGATGTGGATGTCAATGCCGCAGAGGGCGAACTCCTCGGCCAGCATGGGCACGTCGAAGCGGTTGCTGTTGTATCCAGCAAGGTCGCATCCCTCGAAGACTTTGGCCAACTCCTCTGCTTTCTCGGCAAAGGTGGGACAATCCTTCACGTCGCTGTCCTTGATGCCATGTATGTCGCTACTCTCCTTCGAGATGTGCATCCCTGGATTGAAACGCAACGTTTCGGCACGTTCGCAGCCATTAGGCTCAAGACGTATGTAGCAAAGCTCCACGATATGGTCTTTCCCAATGGTCAGACCCGTCGTCTCGAGGTCAAAGAATATAATAGGTCTCTCCAGTTTAAGCTTCATTTCTGTCTCATCTATAACTCATAATTCACAACTCATTGCACTTGGTCGGGCCTTGACCCGAACAGGCAATGATGTTGTGAATTATGAATCAAAACAATGTGTTGACCGCTTAATCCTCCACGCGCATTGGCATCAGGAGCATCAAGACCTCGTCGTCGGGGTTGTCGTCGGCAGGACGAATAACTCCCGGACGACTCGGGTCGGCCACCTCTATCTTGAGGGTCTCGCTGTCAAGTATGCCTGCTATCTCCAAGAGGAACGGGCAGCTGAAGCCGATGCTGATGGGAGTGTTGGTGTATTCACAGAGGATGAACTCCTCGGCACGCGTGGAATACTCGTTGTCCTGACCCGTGAGCTTGATGTTGTTGTTAGCAAGTTCGAGCTTGACAAGACCGCTACTCTGGTTGCAGAACACGCTGACACGCTTCAATGCACTGATGAGCGAAAGGCGATCGACACAAGCCGAGAAGGGATTGTTCTCAGGAATGACGGCATTGTAGTTCGGGTAACGACCTTCGATGAGGCGGAAGTGCATCACCATATCTGCCGAAGTGATGGTGGCTTTTTCGTTGTCGAAAGCGATGGCGACGTTCTCTTCGTCCTTCGTCAGCACAGCCTTCAGGATGGCAGAAACCTTTTTCTGAAGGATGAAACCGGCAGTCAATCCACTCTGCACCGTGCGGTTCGTGTTGCGCACCAGCTTGCGTCCGTCGGTGCCGGCAAAGACAATGCAGTCGGGCTTGATGTCAACATAGATGCCGTTCATCACCAGACGAATCTCATCGTTGGCCGTAGCGAAAAGGCAACGATTGATGCCATTGAGCAGCACACTTGCAGGCATCTCGATGCGAGTGGCATCTTCGCCGACAGTCTTTGCCATAGGATAAGGCGCAGCATCCATTGCCATCACGGCGAACGAACCTGAGTTGTGAACCACCTTCACCTCTTGCGTGTCGGGATTATAACCGATGTTGAGAGGCTGTTCGGCCAGTTCCTTCATGGACTCCATGATGGTTTTGGCCGGAATACAAAAGCGTGCATCGCCGCTTTGCTCAATGGTGGGGACTTTTGTGATGAAATACTTCTCGCTGTCAGAAGCAGTGATGGTGATGGTGCCGTCTGCAATGTCGAGCAGGAAGCAGTCCAGAATGGGCATTGAGTTCTTGTTTGCCATCACCTTGCTGGCAGCAGTTAGGCGGCCATAGAATGCCGTACTTGATACTTTGAAATTCATAATATATTAGTTATGTATATACTTTTGCCCGACAAAGTTAGTCTTTTTTCATGCTACATCAAAGAAAAAGGATAAAAAAAACGCACAGCTATATAATTTTGAAATTAATAATTTTGAAATTTGAATTAAACTTACTACCTTTGCAGTCAATTACGAAAAAATATCACACAAAAATGGAATTGACAGGAAAGATTATAGCCGAGTTCAACGAGCGCGGCGGGATAAGCAGCAGAACAGGCAACGAATGGAAAGCCAAGTCGTATGTATTGGAAGTGCCGGGAGAGTTTCCGCGAAAGATGGTGTTTGATGTCTTTGGTGTCGACCGCCTGCAAGCCTTCAACATTCAGGTTGGCGAACAGCTGACTGTGTTCTTCGACATCGATGCTCACGAATACAATGGACGTTGGTTCAACGATGTCCGAGCCTTCCGTGTTGACCGCGGTCAGGCTGCACCCACCCCTGCTCCCGAAGCTGCTCCTGTTGCGCAGGCAGCACCCGCTGCCCCCGTTCAGCCTGCAGCACCGCAAGCTGATGCAACTCAGGCAATGCCTTTCGATGCACCGTCGGCAACAGACGACCTGCCATTCTGAAAGAATTCATAATAACAAATCCTCATAATTTAGCCCTCGCACTTAGTCTTCGTGGAAAGAAACCGCATGAATGATGATTTGTGAGTTCTGAATTGAACAAGGCTCCGTAGCTTAGCTGTATAGAGCGTCAGATTCCGGTTCTGAAGGTCCTGGGTTAGAATCCCAGCGGAGTCACTGAAAGCGGAAGTCCATCACAGGTTGATGGACTTCCGCTTTTCTGTTAGTTGCCGAGATGAATAATGAAGATGATTGTTTAAATATATAAGGTACAACGGTACAACCGACGGATGGGGGAAGTTCAGGCTCAGCAAAGCACGAAGTGCTCTACTGCTACAGCCACACCGTCGCGGTCGTTGCTTTCTGTGATAAAGGTTGCGGCCTTTCTGACGGGTTCCTTTGCATTGCGGGGAGCACAGGAAATGCCAGCCATCTGCACCATCTTCAGGTCGTTGTAGCCGTCGCCACAAGACATGAGTTCGTCGGTTGTGCCGCCAAGTCTTGCGACGAGGTCCTTCAACGCTTCTGCTTTGTCGATGCCTTTTGCCACGATTTCAAGCAGAAAGCTCTCGCTTCGGTACGCCGAGAGGCTGTCGGCAAAACGGAGGTTGATGCGTCGCTCCAGGTGCCAGAGCTTGCGCGGCGGTCCGGTGACGATGCACTTGTGCTGCGGTTCGGTGATGGTTTCTGCAAAGTTGTCGGTGTGAAGCAACGGCATCTTGTTGGCCCGGGAGATGTACATCGACCGTTCGTCTGGTTCTCCTTCAACGACAATGTTGTCTCCTTTGTAGCCATAAATACGGAAATCCTCGCTCACCTCTGCTTTGAGGAGCGGGATGAGGCGGAGAGGAATGGTCTGCTCCTTGATGGCAAAATGCCCGGAACAATCCCAAACGAGGCTGCCGTTGAAGGCAATGATGAAGCCTTTGTGCCGGTCCAACTGCAGTAGTCGTGCAAAAGGAAGGATGCTGTAGAGCGGACGTCCGCTGGCAAGTATGACGGTCAGACCGTGCTCCTGTGCTTTGATGAGCACATCCTCGGAGCGAGGTGTTATCGTCTTCTGCGAGGTGAGCAGGGTGCCGTCAAGGTCGGCGGCGAGGAAACGTAGCCGCTTCCCCACCCTCTTTTCCGGTGAGAGATTCGAGGCGGAGAATGCAGTCTTAGTCATCCTCAAGCTTCAGGATAAGTGTTGTGGCGCCGATGGTGATGACGGAACCATCTTCGAGACGGACACGGTCTTGGTCGCGAAGGATGTCGTTCATGTAGAAAGTGCCCGTTCCGGAAGGCGCATCCCGAAGGATATACTGCAGACTGCCGTCCTTGCCTCGCTGCACACGGATGATGCAATGACGGGTGTCAACGCTGGGATCGACGGTCTCGATGGGTTTGTTGACGTTGGTGCCATAGACGTAACGCCCGAACACATTGTCGCCCATGTCGAGGGGAATCTCCTGACGAAAGTGGAAAGCATTCTCGACGACGATGACAGAGCCGACAGAACCTTCACCCTCCGACGGATCTTCCTCCTCTTTTGCCGGGGAGGAAGCGGGAGTCTTTATGGCAAACTGTTTGCTGCAATTGCTACAAACGAAGACGAGACGTTGGCCAGGTTCATAGCGCGTCTCGTCGAAAATTGTGTAGCTGTTGCACTTGGGGCAACGGACTTTCTTCATCTTGCTGCGTGAGTGTTTTACAATTTTGTTATTTTGCCTTTGATCTGCATGGGCCAAGCTTGGGCGAAGTCGGCACAGGAAGACTTGCACTGGCGTATCTTCTCGTAGGCCTCGTCTTCTGTAGCGAAGCCTGGAATCACCACGCGAATCATCTTTCCTGTCATGCAGGCCTGAGCATCGAAGCCTTGCTGCCGGAGCTGCTCTGCATAGCTGAGCGCCCGTTTCTCGCTGAGCGCACTGGCCATGACTATGGCGTAGTTGTTGGCCGACACTTTTCTGGGCTGCGGTTCTGCCTTGACGACAGGCTTCACCTCCGCTGGCTTATTCTTTTGTACTTCAGTTGCTTTTGGCGAGAAGAAAAGTTCTGCTTTCTGACTTACTTCTGTAGTGACTGACTTGCCGAAGGGGGAAGTGACGGCGAAGAAAAGGATAACCGATGCGGCAACGGCAGTGGCATAGTTGAAGGCCCTGCGATTGATGCGGATGGTGATGGTGTCCTGATCGGTCTGCACACTGGTGAGGCGTACTCTCCTTGCTGCCATCTGCTTGGCTCTCTGCTGTCGCTGTTCGAGGCTCAGCTTAGCGAAGGACAGTGCATCCAAGCCATAGAAACTGGGCGAAGCAATGCCCGACTGCATCGGCATGAACTGAATGTCGCCCGTAGAAACGTCGCGAAGCATATAGCCCATACTGCCGAAGGAGACGGTTTCTTCTTCCTCGAGCGTCTGCTTGAACTCGTCGACGTACTCGGCACAAACGATGCGCGCGTCCTGCCGACTGAGGTTGTGCATCTTGGAGAAGGAGGAGATGAAGTCTTCGCCCGCTTCCTGTTCGTTGTATTTGAAGGTGACCGTGCGGAAGGGAGGCAGGAAGATGCCCTCTTCTTCCACTCGGCGGCTGCTCATCTCTGCTGCCGTGAAGGTTCCGAGCTGCGGGACGTTCACCTGGCTTTGGCTGAGGAGCAGATATTCGATGTGTGTTGATAGTTCTAACATGCCGACAAAGGTACGGCTTTCTTTCGAGAGCCACAAACTTTTTGCCGGAAAGTTATCAACAATTTTTAGAGCAATACTTTAATTCTTCTCTTCCTTTGCAGCCTTAACTTGCTCTGCCACTTCTGGTTTAATCTTGTATCGTTTATTCAGTCCTTTAACGATATCATTTGTGATGTTATACTTAGGATTGGCGATAAGAAGGTTGTCGCCGGCCTTAATCATCACGTAGTCATACTTCTTTGTCTTATTATATTTTTTCAGGAAGGACTGTATGCTGTCTCGTGCCTCCTCGTTGATGCGTTCCTGCTCCATGGCGAACTCGCTCTGCAGTCTGTCGGCCAGCTCTGCGAGGTCGTTTTGTTCCTTCTGGATGGATGCCTGAGCGCGCTCCAGTTCGTCGCGTGTGGTGAACTCGTTGCTCTCATACTTCTTCTGTACGGAAGCGGCGTGGCTCTCCAGGGCACGTTGCTTCTGGGCCAGCGTCTTCTGGATGTTGCTGCCTTTGCGCGTGAGCACTTCGCTGTAGTCCTTGTAGAGCTGATACTGACTCATGAGTGTGTCGAGCTCCACATAGGCAATCTTCAGCCCGACGGTCTCTTCCTGCTGAGGGTTCTCGGCCGGAGTTTCCTCCTCGTCTTTCGAGCCGCAGGAGGCAAGGAACAATGTGGCGGCTGCAAAGGCAGCAAAAGTAAGATACTTCTTCATAGTTACATTATATATTATTATTTTTGTGCAAAGATACGCATATTTTGCCATACGGCAAGCGAAACTTGTCTTAATGAAACTTAAAAAGACTATCATTTTTGCAAGGAAGGTATGGACCGACGACCAACCACTCAGCAGTGAACGGCAATTTACTCAGTAGTAAATCGTCATCTATTCAGTAGTAAATCGTCATCTATTCAGTAGTAAATCGTCATCT
>CAMVDV010000067.1 GCA_947166305.1 uncultured Prevotellaceae bacterium
TTTCGTTGGCGATGATTTCCTTGGCCGAGAGCGTCGGGTCGCCGATGGGCAGCTTCGACATATCAATGAGTCCACCGCAATCTTCCACCAGCTCGGAGAGGCAATTCACGTGGCCTGCCGAGCCATGGTCATGGATGCTGACGACGGGATTGACTTCCTCTTCGCAAAGAGACCTCACGAGATTGTAGGCACGCTTCTGCATTTCCGGGTTGGCACGCTGCACGGCGTTGAGTTCAATGCCAGTGCTGTATCGGCCGGTATCCACGCTGGAGACGCTGCCACCGCCCAGGCCTATGCGATAATTGTCACCGCCCACCACTACTATCTTATTGCCCTTCTGGGGTTCTTTCTTGAGGCAATCGCGCTTCGTGCCGTAGCCTACGCCGCCGGCAAGCATGATGACTTTGTCGTAGGCGTACTGCTCGTTGCCTTCCTGATGCTCGAATGTGAGGACGGACCCTGCGATGAGTGGCTGACCGAACTTGTTTCCGAAGTCCGAAGCGCCGTTGGATGCCTTGATGAGGATCTGTTCGGGAGTCTGGTAGAGCCACTCCCTGACGGGCAGAATCTTCTCCCATTCGTGTTCTTCTGCTGTTCGAGGATAGCTCGTCATGTAGACGGCTGTGCCTGCAATGGGCCAGGATCCTGTGCCTCCGCCCATGCGGTCGCGTATCTCGCCGCCTGTGCCTGTGCTGGCTCCGTTGAAGGGTTCCACCGTGGTCGGGAAGTTGTGTGTCTCGGCTTTGAGGCTGATGACGCTCTCAATGTCGCGCACCTGGAACCAGTCGGCCGTGCTGTGGTCTGCGGGAGCGAATTGCTCTACGACCGGACCCTCACTGAATGCCACATTATCCTTATAGGCGGAGATGATGTGATGGGGGTTCTCTTGGGTGGTTTTCTTGATGAGTGAGAAGAGTGACGACTCGCGTTCCTGGCCGTCGATGATGAAGGTTCCGCCGAAAATCTTGTGCCGGCAGTGCTCACTGTTTATTTGGGCAAAGCCGAAGACCTCGCTGTCGGTGAGCTTACGGCCGAGCTGTCCTTCCACTCCATGCAGGTATTCTATCTCCTCGGGCGACAGGGCGAGGCCTTCCTTCTCGTTGTATTCCTCCAGATTGTCGATGTAGATGATGGGCTCAGGCTTGCGGTCGGTGGTGAAGATGTCCTGCCCGAGGCCCTCGTAGAGCCTTTGGAGCATGGGGTCGAAGCTGGCTTCATTGACCATTGGACATTGACCATTGACCATTTCTTCGCTGGAAGGGGACTGAGAAGGCTCAGCCTTTGGATGGTCAATGGTCAATGAAGAATGGCCGATGGGATGGTATTCCTCTATTCGCGTAATGCCCTCGATGGCCATGTTCTGCGTGATTTCCACGGCATTGGTGCTCCAGGGCGTGATCATCTCGCGGCGTGGACCGACGAAACGGCCTGTCAGGTTCTCCTCCTTCTCGAGGGTCGCTCCGCCGAAGAGCCAACTGAGTTTGTCCACTTCCGCTGCCGTGAGCGGTTTATTGCTCTCCGTAGCGATGATACTCTGCTGCGGAGTCTTGAAGAATGTTATCATTATGGGGTCGGTTTTATTTTGCCTGCAAAGGTACGAATAAGCGAGCACAAAACAAAGAGAAACCGAAAGTTTTTCTTTGTATTGTCGAGCGGAAGTAACTTCGACGAAAGTCAAAGATACGAAAGAGTTCTCTAATCACCATTTTTCCACGTTGATATTTCCCGAAGAAGACATCAAAGCAGGAAATACCTGCTTCCGAGGCAGGAAATCCTCTCAGCTCTGCCAGAAAACGCCGCGTGCGGCGATTGGCATCCCCGCACGCGGAAACGGCAGACTCCGCACGCGGCGTTCTGCATCTCCGCACGCGGCGTTTGGCATCGCCCCCGAGGACATTCGCAAAGGCCGGGCTATGAACCCGCGATGATGTGACGGTCGATCTGCGCAGCCAGCTCGCCTGCCAAGCCCGCATCGTAGCCCACACGGAGGTGGACCGTAGGCCGCTGCGGGTCTTTCATAGCGAGGATGACGGCATACTCGTCGACCGTATAAGGCGTTGCCATGTTCTTCGACATCACGCCCTCCAAGTCGCTCAGCCGCATCTCCTCGCCGCAGACGATCATCTTGTCCTGCCCCGTGTAGAAGAGCATCAGCGCCTGCAGCTCGCCTCCCCGCACCGCATTGAGCACCACCACGTCGTCTGGCTCACCATACTTCGCTTTCACTTCCTCGATATCGGCGTAGGTGATGCGCTTCGGGGCAGCCTTTTCCAGCCGGTTTATAAGGAAATAACCGATGGGAAGGGCAAGCAAAAGCAGCAACAGGTAAGGCCCCGCATAGACGGCCAGCAGGATGATAGCAATGGCCGGAAGTAGGATGGTTCGTTTCATAGCTTGGCTTCAAATTAAGAATGAACGGTTATGAATTAAGAATTAAATCGCGGTACAAAGTTACGAAATTAACCTTAATTTTCCTTTCCTAACTCGAAGTTTTTACATCCAGGTAGCTCTTCAGGGCCTCGACGTACGCCGCGAAAGCCTTCTGACCCTTTGCCGTGATGCGACACAGCGTGCAAGGTCGCTTCCCCTTGAACGTCTTCCTGACCTTGATGTAACCCGCCGAAGACAGTTTATCTATTTGAACACTCAGGTTGCCCGCCGTCGCTCCCGTCTGCTCCCTGATGTATGGGAACTCGGCCTCCACGTCGGCTATGAGCAAAGACATCACCGCGAGGCGCAACTCGGCGTGCAATAATGGGTCTAATGGTTGGAAAACCTTTTCCATTTGACAATTTGACAATTTAACAATTGCACAATTAATTCTCTCCCTTCCCTTTAGGGGAGGGTTGGGAAGAGGCTTTAAGCATCAAGCCGGGGAGCATCAGGCCGACAAGAGCAAAGAGGAAGATGAGCTCGCAAGGCCGGACGAGACTCAGTCTGCCAAGCACGTCAGGTGGCAACAGACGAGCGCATAAAATCCAGAATACGCCGAAACGGAATATCACGAAGGACAGCAATCCGAACCATACCAACGCACGTTTCTTCAGGATTAGGCCTGTCATGCTTACCGCCACAGCCAGCAAAGTGAGGATGGTTGGCACTATGTGCATGGCTATACGGCTTGACACTTCGGGACTCTCAAAACGATAGACCACCTGATTCCAAATGAATGCTACGACTGCATAAACAAGGGCAAAGGCCAAAATGGTGTACCAAGTCTTCCTGACCAACGTGCCTACAAAGCTCTCAGGGACAGGCACACGGTTCCTTCTTCCGCGCCTCATGACCAGCCCAACAACGGCAGGCAAGGCAAACCAAAGCAGATGGGCAAGCGGTGTCCAAGTCAGATAGTTGACACTTGCCACGATGACGGCCGTTATCATCGTCGTCAAACCCGACACAAAAAGCCACTCTCCCGTATCCTTCGACACGGCCCGACGACTCTTTTCAAGCTGCTCGGTGATAATTTCAAGACTGCGTTCGGCAGTCAACTCCATGTTTTCTTCCATAGTTTCCTGTTTTAAGTGGTTATTATTAAAGTGCTTCGACACGTCTTACAGCGTTCGACGATGCAAAGGTAAACAAGTTTATAACATAAACCAAACGTTTCGTAGGAAATCTTTCGACTTGTTGCATCTTTTAACATTTAGTGGAAAAAAATCTCTATTCCCTAATCAAAAATCTCTAATCTTTTTTATATCTTTGCAGACGAAACACTATATAAATATAATAAGGTATGGGAAAGTTTAGCTTGATGGCATTGCCCTACGAGGCAGATGCCCTGCAACCAGTCATCAGTAAGGACACGATTAGCTTCCACCACGGCAAGCATTTGGCCGCTTACGTCAGTAATCTCAACGCACTTTTGCCCGGCAGCGGATTCGAGGAAGCGAGCCTCGAGGAGATTGTCTGCAAGGCAAATGGGGGCATACTCAACAATGCGGGACAAATCATGAACCACGAACTTTACTTCGGACAATTTAGGGGGAAGGAAGCCTCCCCTTTAAGGGGAGGTTTGGTAGGGTCTGCTATCAAGAGAGATTTCGGTTCGTTCGAGGCTTTCAAGGACGAGTTTCAGAAGAAGGGAGCGACCCTCTTCGGCTCGGGTTGGGTGTGGCTCTCGGCAGACAGGGACGGCAAACTCGTCATCACGCAAGAGCAAAATGCCGCCAATCCCATTCAGAAAGGCTTGAAACCGCTCTTGACCTTCGACGTTTGGGAACACGCTTACTACCTTGACTACCAGAACCGTCGGCCCGATCACCTCGCCGCGCTTTGGCAAATCGTTGACTGGAACGTCGTAGAGGGAAGGTTGAAAAGGTGAAAAAGTGAAAAGGTGAAAAGTTAAAAGACCTATGAAAGAAATCAAGATATATCATTCTCTCTGGCGGATGCTGCTGCTGATTTTGGGAAGCATCCTCTTCGTCTGTGGCGGCGTCTACATCCTCCACATACACAAGAACGTGTATCATCTGGTTGTGGGATGGAGCAGCATCGTGTTCTTCGGCTGCGGCGGCATCGTGTTGCTCTGGTCGTTCCTGAAGGAAAGGCTCTTCGACCAGCCTCACCTGACCATCAACGACGAGGGAATCTCCTACCGAGGAATGAAGACGTGGCACATCCGCTTTGCCGACGTCGCGTCCTTCGAGGTCAGGAGACTTGGGGATAACAACTTCGTAGCCATCAACTACAAGCCCAATGTGGAACGGCAAAAGATGGAGGACGCCAGCATCTTCGACCGCCTTCTCCGTTCCATGAACAAGCACCTCATCAATGCCCAGGAGTCTATCTCCGTTGTTGACATCAGCATGAAGGCCGACGAATTATGCGACATACTGAACCAAAGACTCAGACGCGCCTGACGGCAGAGGACGTCATCGCCTTCCTTGAATCGCAGAGGAACGAGGAGCAAAGGGAAAACCTCATGCGGTTCTTCAAGACCGGAAAAGGCGAATATGGCGAGGGCGACGAGTTCCTCGGGCTGAAAGTGCCGCAGACGAGGGAGGTCGTCCGAGCCGTCTGGAAGGACTTTCCCCTTGAGGAAGTGCCCAAACTGCTGACGAGCCGATGGCACGAGGTGCGCCTTTGCGGACTTCTCATCCTTGTGGAGAAGTTCGAACGGCTCGCCACGAAGCGTCTCATAAACGACGAAGATGCCATTCGCGACCGCGATAATATATTAATAATGTATATCAAGTATGCCGACAGGGCCAACAATTGGGACCTTGTCGACCTGTCTGCACCGAAGATTCTGGGTGCCTGGTTGCTCCTCCCCTCACGCCTCGGCGACAGGGATTACAAGCTGAAAGTCCTCGACTCGCTCGCCGAAAGCGACAATCTTTGGTGTCAACGCATGAGCATCGTCTGCACATGGAAGACCTCGCAGCAGGGCGATCCGTCGTGGTGCCTGCGCTATGCCGAGCGACATCTACAGCATCCCCACGACCTCATGCACAAGGCTGTGGGCTGGATGCTGCGCGAGATGGGCAAACGCTGCTCGATGGATTTGCTCAGAGGCTTCCTCGAAATGCACGCCACCGCGATGCCTCGCACCACGCTCCGCTATGCCATCGAGAAGATGTCGCCCGAAGAACGGCAACATTGGATGCAGATAAAACCCACAAAACGCTGACTATCATGGAACAGACCGCACGCATCAGACGCATGGAGCAAAGCTTCCGCCGAGCTTCGAGGGCCGTCAAAAATCTCTCCGAGGCTCTCGACATCTATGAAAAGGCGCTGCCTGATTTTGCCGCACTCAACGATTATTATGGCAGCGACGACTGGAAACAGGACTTCCTCGACGATGAGTCCGGCCATCTGCCGCAGGGCCTGAAGCGCGGCGTGCTGAGCGAGGACGGCATCTGGAACCTGCTCGAAGCACTCAGCGAACTGCGGGAAAGAGCAAAAAGGCTGTGATCCGAATACTCACAGCATTCAGATAATTTTGAGTAATCCGAGTAGTTCTTGGTGAAAGAGACACTAAAGCTTAGTAATGACAAAGGATTGTTTCGACAAGATGAGCGCGGAGGAGGCGCGGACGTTCCAGGCCGATGTGCTGAGCATCGTCAGCCAGATTCCCTCGGGCCGCGTGATGACATACGGCCTCATCGCTACGTTGGCAGGCTGGCCGAGCCACGCCAGGATGGTGGGGCGCACGCTTCGCTATGCACCGGAGGCTGCCATGTTGCCTTGCCACCGCGTCGTCAACGCCGTGGGGCGCACGGCTCCCGGATGGAAACGGCAGCGAGAACTCCTTGAGGCAGAAGGCGTCACGTTCAAACCCAACGGCCATGTCGATATGACACGCCACTTGTGGGAGCCAGAGTTTTAAGGGAAAAAGGAATAGTGAAGAGTGAATAATTTGCTATATATTAAGGGAAAAGTGAAAAGTGAAAAGTGAAGAATTTGCCTCCGCCCTGTAGGGAACGCTTATTTTTCGCACTTCACTTTTTTTGTTTCTTTATGTAATGTTTTGCAAAAAGAAGCGTCTAACTAAATAGAGACAAATAAAACATCATATCACTTAAACATCAAAACTATGGAATGGATTATGATTCCCCTGAACTGCGCCATCGTGTTTGGCTGCATCTACAAAGTCGTGGAACTTTTTGTCCACAGACAGGAGCGACTGTTGCTCATCAGTAAAATTGCCGAGCTAACCAACGTCGATTTCAAAGGCATCAGCCTCTACAACAGCGGAAACAAGTACACCGCCCTCCGCGTCGGCTGGCTGTTGCTTGGCATCGGCTGCGGCTTCCTGCTCGGCTTCTGCATCAATATGATGGCAACCTATGGCGATTACTCTTTCCGTGCCGATGAAAACTTCACGGTTCTCTATAGCGACCGTGTCGGAAGCATCGTCTATGTGGCGAGTGTCTGCATTTGCGGAGGCATAGGACTGCTCATGTCATACCGTGCCGAGCGCAAGGCCGAACAGCCTGAAGAAAAGTGAAAAGGTGAAAAAGTAAAAAGGTAAAAAAAGAAAAGGTGAAAAAGTAAAAAGGTAAAAAGGAGGAAATCCATTCCTCTTTAACTTTTTAACCTTTCAACTTTTTAATTTTTCAACTTTCAATGTTGATGGACGAGCAGCGACTGATAGTCCGCATCCTCGACGGTCATGCCGAGGACTACGGCTATTTCCTGGAGCGATACGGTGGCGAGGTGTTTGCCATCGTGTCGCGTCTGGTGCCGAACCGCGAGGATGCCGAGGAGCTGACGCAGGACGCATTCGTCCGCGCCTACAGCCGTCTCGACTCCTTCATCGGTCGCTCCTCGTTCTCCACCTGGGTCTGTCGCATCGCCTACACGGTCGCCGTCTCGTGGCTTCGCAAGAAGCGCATCCGCTATCTCAACATCGACGACCATCCCCACGCCAGCGATGCCGAGGTGGACGAAGTGCTGGACGACGAGAGCCGGCTCGACGATCTGCGAGGAGCCATCAGCCTCCTCAGGCCGGACGAGCAGTTGCTCCTCGAACTTTTCTACTTCGAGAGCCGCCCCTTGGCAGACATCGCCTACATCCTCGACGTGGAGCCGGGCACCATCGCCACGCGTCTGCATCGCATTCGGCGCAAACTTTATTCAATCATGAAACATGGAAAAGTCAGCAAATAGTGCCCTTCGCAAAGCCCTCGCAGAGAGAGAGCGGCCGAGCCTGCCGTCGAACTTCGCCTATACCACTATGAGGCGCATCCGCCAGGAACGGCAAAAGAGCGAACGGAGGCAGCAGATTGCAGCCTTCTGCTGCGTCGTGTCCGTCACAATCCTCAGTCTCGGCGGACTTGCCTATGCCTTCGGTCCAGTCATTTGGCAAGCGCTGGTGGAGATGACGAAGCGCCCCGATGCCCTCTCGCTCACTCTGACCACGCTCTTCTGCCTCACCTTCTTCGCTCTGCTCAACCACCTTTTGGCCCGCCACTATGTGCATAAAGGCCGGACGCCCCACACATAGCCGGCCTGGGCGGGCTGGTATTCCAGCCAGAACCCTACACCGTTCCCGTTGCTTCATCATGATGCAGCAATTGCTTATACATGATGAAGCAATTGCTTGTACATGATGAAGCAACGAACTAAGCGTGGAGAGTCTGATTCAACCCAAATCGGTCATTAGAATTTTAGTCAGCGGGCATTTCTTCTTAGAGCAGGTTTTCGTCTTATGTAAGGGAGCAATGCGGGCATTGTGACCGCACATAAGGCGGAAAGATGCCAAGAAGAAATGTGCGAGGAATAAAATAGAAGTTCTTAGATTAATATCTTTGAGTCCTTCGTTCTAATGACCGATTTGGGTTCAACGGAGCGTTTGGTCGAACATCCTCCTGTAGGCCTCGGCCTTCTTCTCAAGGGAGAGCGGGTAGGCACGCGACGAGGATGGGAGCCGCCAAAGCCGCAGCCCCACAGCCCCCTCCCCGCTCCCCCTTTGGGGGAGTGCTTGGGTAACTGCCACCGAGGCATTGACCTTGGGCACTTCCTCCATGCCGAGCGAGGCACAAATGGTGGCAGCGGCTTTCTCTCCTGTAGTGACAATGGCCCGGAGGTGCGGCAGGCGAGCGATGAGAGCGCCAACGTCTGTCGGCTCCACCACCGCGAGAAACTTGTCGGAAGCATTGTCCTTCAGCCGCCGCACAGCCGTCGCCGTGTCGAAGAAGGCAATGCCCTTCTCCCGGCAATGCTTGACAATCTCGTCGAGCTTGAAGCGTTTCTCCCCGACATCGACAAAGCGGTTGCGGTCGCCATAGAAGACGAGTCCCTCGATGCGCCAGTGGTCGTTGATGAAATTCGGGTAATAGAAGTCGATGCACCACCGCTTCCTCTGCGGCGGAAAGCTGCCCAGGAACAGCACCTTCGCCCCTTCCGGCAAGAAAGGTCGCAAGGGATGAAACTCTATACCTCCCCTGCTTTTGGCTATGTTTTCCGTGTTCAAATAGGTCATACGGCACAAAGGTACGAATAATTTTTCACTCTTCGCTCTTCATTTTTCACTTTTTTGTTGTATCTTTGTGCTCGCAAAGTCACAAAGTCACTAACTCTAAAACTCACAAGACAATGAAAGACCTGAAAGGAACCAAGACGGAGCAGAACCTCAAGGAGGCTTTTG
>CAMVDV010000068.1 GCA_947166305.1 uncultured Prevotellaceae bacterium
AGCGTTACCGCAAGCTCCTGAAGAACATCGAGGACGAGATTGTCTTCTCGCGCGAAGGCGACGTCATCTGGCAATGCGCTAACTGCGGCCACATCGTCGTCGGCAAGAAGGCTCCCGAAGTTTGTCCTGTCTGCGACCATCCGCAAAGCTATTTCCAGATTAAGGCTGAGAATTATTAAAACTCCCAACCTCTCAGCCCCCTCCCAACCTCCCCCTAGGGGGAGGCGACTGCCGTGAAAGAAGGCGAGTCGAAATGAAGGAAGAGGAAACGCCACACTATGTGTTGCTTTTTCTCACACGTGGGAAAACGGTTTCTCGCCTGTGGGAAAACGGTTTCTCGCCTGCGAGAAATCCAGACTCAACGTGCAGCGTTTTATATCCCTCCTTTTTTGACACGTCCTCTTGGCAAGAGAGGCTGGCAAATGCAAAATGCTAAAATGGTAAATGGTAAATGATTAAATGGTCAATAGTAGATACTTCTATCACATCATCGCCTTTCTTGTCGTAGCCATTTGGGGCTCAACGTTTGTCGTCACGAAACTCTTGTTGCTGGCAGGCTTCTCGCCGGCTCAGATCTTCACCTTGCGCTTCATCATCGGCTATGCCTTGCTCTTGGCGATTGCTGCCTTTCAGCGTCCCTTCCGATGGTTTGCCAAGAACTGGAAGGACGAACTCATCATGCTCGGACTTGGACTGATGGGAGGCTCGCTTTACTTCCTGACGGAGAATGCCGCGATGAACTTCACCACGACTTCCAACACGGCGCTCATCGTCTGCCTCTGCCCCTTGTTTTCTGCTTTGCTTATCTCCATCTTCTATCGTGAAGAGCGTCTGCGGAGCATTCAGATTGTGGGGAGCCTGCTCGCTGTAGTCGGCGTGGCGATTGTTGTGCTGAATGGTCGTTTCGTGCTCCACCTCTCCCCCATCGGCGACCTGCTTGCCTTTGCCGCCTGTCTCTGCTGGGCAGGATATAGTTTGCTGATTATTCCAGCCTCCAAGCGATACGACACGCTCTTCGTCACCCGCAAGCTCTTCTTCTATGGACTTGTCACGATGATTCCCTATTACGTGGTTTATCCCGAATGGCCCACGCTGGAACAGCTCACGGAGCCGCAGACGATGGTGGAGTTGCTCTTCCTCGGAGCCGTCGCCTCCACGCTTTGCTTCTACCTCTGGGCCATAGCAATAAAGAAGTTGGGAGCCATCGTGACGACGAACTATGTTTATTTCAACCCGGTCGTCGCCATCGTCTGCGCCTGGATTGTGTTGAGCGAAGACATCACCGTCTGGTTCCTCACGGGCTCGGTCCTCATCCTTGTCGGGATGTACCTTGCCGACAAGAAGGGAACTACAAAAGCAAAGTGAGCACAGCTCCCCAATGCGCGAGGGCACCAAGCAGGACAAACACATGCCAGATGGCATGATAGTGAGGCCTGTCGTCGTGGGCAAAGAAGTAAGTGCCTGCAGTGTAGAAGATGCCTTCGGCAAGGATGAGCCAAAGCGTGACGGGCGTCAGCGCCTTGATGACCGGCTCTGCAATGAGAACGATGCTCCAGCCCATGATGAGATAGATGGCAAGCGAGAGCCTCGGCCACTTGCCAAGTGCCACGATTTTATAGACCGTGCCGGCAATGACAACCAGCCACTGCAACGCGAAGACTGTCCATCCGAGCCATCCGCCCACCACACCGATGAGGATGGGCGAATAGCTGCAAGCTATCATGACATAGATGCTGATGTGGTCGAACTTGCGGAGGATGGCTTTCGCTCTCTGCCCCGTCGCCCAATGGTAAACGGTGCTGCAGAGGAACATAAACGTCATGCCGAAGATGAAGCAAGCCACGCCGAACGCCATCTGAGCGCTGACGTCGGCTGCACGCCACACCAGCCAGATGCTGCTCAAGGCAAAGACTGCACCGGCAAGATGCGTCCAAGTGTTGCCGGCCTCTGCCTTCTTAGGCCAAAACCGCTTCGATGGCATCCTGTGTCTCACGCGTCAGTTGTTCGTATGTACTTTCGTCCGAAGGCTTTATGGCAGGCAGGAAAGTCACGTCGATGTGCTTGGGGCTGACGAAACGGCTGCCTCGCGGCAAGGCTTCGAAGGCACCCTTGATGCAGACGGGCACGATGGGCACACCGAGCTCTTTGGCAAGAATGGCAAAAGTCTTTTTGAAAGGCACCGTCCCCCCATCGTGCGTCCGTGCTCCTTCCGGGAAGATGATGACGCGATGTCCTTCCCTGAGCACCTTGGCAAGCTTGAGGATAGAGTCCTTGAGCCTTGCCCTCTCCATGACGATGACGTTGCTTCTTGCCGCCAACCTTTGCCTCCGATTGCTGCGAACGTGTTCCTCGGTGGCATAGAAAAAGTATTCGCCGAGCTGACTCCACGGCAATCCTGCCAGGACGAGCGGTGCATCGACGTAGCTTTGATGGTTGGGCGCAAGGATGCAAGGCCCGCTCTTTGGGACGTTCGCCTGCCCTTTGATGCTGAGCGTATTGTAGAGCTTGAAGAAACAGCCCATGGCGCGCGACACAATCCGATAGGCGATGCCGGCCGTAGGCAAAGGCAACGCATCGACGGGACCATGGAGAAGTCGCTGCCAGTCCACTTCCTCAGCCTCCATTCTTGTCTTCTCTGTTGCGACGTGACGCGCGAGGGCTTCGATGTTTGCAAAGCCCGCCATCTCGTCTGCTCCGACGGAAGTACCGAAGGTTCGCTCGATGAAGTCCTGCAGGCTCACCTTGTCGAGGGAGTCGAGCGCGAGGTCTGTCTCGATGTGGTCGGCAGCATGAACCTTGATGCCCTTTTCCGTCTCGACGAAACGTTTGAGCAGGAGGTACTCCTCGAAAGTGGGTTCCGGCTGCGTGGCGCGCTCCTTGTTCCCCTGTTCCTGTCCTTTCTTCAGGATGTCGGAGAGCTTGTAGCGCTGCAACTTGTCGAGCCTGGTGCGCGGCAGTTCGCCACGATAGACGAGCACGCTCATCACTTTCTTGTAGGCCGACACGCTGCGATTGTAGAGTTCCAGCACGTCGCGCTTCAGCTTGGCGGCCACTTCGCTGTCGGTCAAGGCAGACGCCCAGCCCTGACAGGGAACGATGATGGCGCAGAGATGGTCGCCGTCCTGAACGACGGCTGCTTCCTTCACGAGCTGATCGTACTTCTCTATCTTGTATTCTATCTCGCTTGGCTGCACGTTCTTACCGTTGCTCAGCACGATGATTTCTTTTGTCCGGCCGGTGATGGTGATGCGTCCGATGGCATCAAGTTCTGCGAGGTCGCCCGTGTGCAGATAGCCATCAGAGTCGATGACGGCCTTCGTCTCCTCCTCACGTCCGTAGTAGCCTTTCATGAGGTTCGGGCCTTTCACGCAAAGTTCGCCGTCCACCAGCTTGCACTCCACGCCGGGCAGAGGCAGACCAGAACAGCCTGGAATGTAGTCGCCGGGGCGAGTGAAGGCAATGATGGGAGCCGTCTCCGTCATGCCATAGCCTTCGAGCACGTCGAGTCCGAGTGCACGCAAGCCTTCGCCTATCTCCTTGTCGAGCGCAGCACCGCCGCTGACGCAGTAGTCGATGTGCCCACCCATCTTCTGTCTGACGGAGCGAAACACGAGTCGGCTGAGGCTTCGGCACTTTGCCATACGGCAGATGGCGAAGAGGCCTCGCGTCAGCGCCGACGCATCAATCTTTTTCTTGATGCCAAGATAGAGCGTCTGCCAAAGTCTCGGCACGCCTATCATGATGCCCACACGCCCTCGCTGCAGCGTCTGCATGATGTCGGGACCGGAGAGCGACGGGCAGATGGCAATGCCGCCACCCATGTAGAGAGGCGCGATGAGCGAGCCCATGAGAGGCAGGACATGATGGAGAGGCAACAGCACAAGTGCTCTTCGCTCGGCATTGTAGATGGGCACGTCGCGCGAGACGCTGTGGACGTTGGCCATCAGGTTTGCATAGCTGAGCATGACGCCCTTGGGCGAACCCGTTGTGCCTGAAGTGTAGATGATGACGGCAGTATCGTCGTTGTCAGGCTCGTCGAGTGCAGCCCACGGCAGGATGGAAGTGGCAGGCTCGGCGCTCGGCGAGAGGTTTTCGCAGTCGTCGATGACGAAGACATCCGTCCGTACGTTTGCTTCCGCGATAGCTTCTCGGAGCACCGCCTCTCTCTCCCTCGACACCCACACGGCATCGGGCTGACAGTCGCTGAGGATGTAGGCCACATCGTGGGCTGTACTCGAAGCATCCACGGGGACAGCCACGCCTTCGTTCTGCCAGATGGAGAAGAAAGCATACGCCCATCCTTCGCGGTTCTCGCTGAAGACGACGGTCTTTGTCTGCTTTCCCTTAGGGGTCTTCCGTGCAAACTGCGTCACGCGCCGGAGCAGTTCGCCGTATGTCACATTGTGTTCGCCGGCAATGATGGCAACCTTGTTCAGGTCTATCATGATATACCTTATTATATATTATTCTGCCGCAAAGGTACAAAAAAAAGTGAAAAGTGAAAAATTAAAAGTGAAAAATTAAACCCAAATCGGTCATTAGAATTTTAGTCAGCGTGCATTTCTTCTTAGAGCAGGTTTTCGTCTTATGTAAGGGAGCAATGCGGGCATTGTGACCGCACATAAGGCGGAAAGATGCCAAGAAGAAATGTGCGAGGAATAAAATAGAAGTTCTTATATCAATATCTTTGAGTCTTTCGTTCTAATGACCGATTTGGGTTAAAAGTTGAAGGCAAAGCAGAGCCTGTCCTCATGCTGGCAGGAAGGTCGACGAAGCCTGACTTTGAGGGTCAGCAGCGCAATCGTGAGGGTTGAAAAGTTGTCTTGGCTTGCCTGAAGATGAAGGACTTCTTGCAGACAGTGCCCGTCTGTTGAGCCCTAAGGTTTGCCGGCGATGCTTGTTTGTCTCTGAGTTATGTGAGAAAGAAGAGGAACTGACGGCCGCTGTATTCCCAACTGACGCTCTCGAAGCGGATGAGGCGCGCCAGCAGACTGACCACCCGATGGCGCGGAAGACGGCTCTGACGGACTATCTGACCAAGCGACAGTCTGCCCTCCATCACGTCGAGCAGCCGACGGACTTCGTCGTCCATGCTGATGACGGAGCCGACAGGCTTCTGCGACTCCCTCCAATATGCAAGGTGGACAGGCGAGGCCACGATGTTCTCGTCCCCGATGCGGATGTAGGCAATCATGCGACCCTCCTCGTTTCGTGCCATGACGGGACGGCGGGCAGAAGGCGGAATGGTGCAAACCACGATGGTTCGCCCCTCGGCATGATAGGTGTCGAAGCTGATGCTTGGCTCTGGCTTGCAATACTTGTAGGCCGCCTGGTGCATCATGAAAATCTCCTCTTCCGAGCGCACGCCGGAGAGATGTCCGTCGTCGCGCACCCCGATGAGCAGCCGTCCGCCGTCGGTGTTAGCAAAGGCTGAGACGGACTTGGCAAGCTTGCAGGCATCGGCCACGCGGTACTTGAAGTCTTGCCTCTGGTGCTCTCCTTCACGAATCAGGCGGAGGAGGAAGCGAAGGTCGTCCATAGAAAAGGTGAAAAAGTGAAAAGGTGAAAAAGTGAAAAGATAAGCCTCCTCTAGCTCTCCCTTGAGGGGGAGGACTGGGTGGCAGCAAATTCTTCATTCTTCATTCCTCATTCATATTGTCGAGCGTATATGCCGAGCTGCCGTCGAAGCAATGCGTGCAGATGCGTTCCTTGGGGAGTCCGATGGCCTTGACCAGCGTCTCGAGCTTGGAGAAACGCAGGGAGTCGAGGTTGAGCCTGCGGGCTATCTCATCGACCATGCGCTTGTACTCTGGACTGTCCGTGCGAGTGTAGGCCTCGAGGTTCTTGTTGTCGTCGCCCTCAAACTCCTTGATGATGCGGCGCGTGATGAGCTCCAAGTCGCTCTTGCTCGCGCTGTAGTTGACAAAGGGACAGCTATAGACGAGCGGCGGGCAACCGATGCGCATGTGAACCTCCTTGGCTCCCAGGGCATGAAGCTCTTTGGTGTTGTCCCTCAGCTGCGTACCGCGCACGATGCTGTCGTCGCAGAAAAGCACGCGCTTGCCTTCCAGGACGTCCTTGTTGGCGATGAGTTTCATCTTGGCCACAAGGGTGCGCATCTCCTGATTGCTTGGAGTGAAGGAGCGCGGCCAAGTGGGTGTGTACTTACTTATGGCACGCATATAGGGACAACCGTGTCCCTGTGCATAGCCCACTGCCATGCCTACGCCGCTGTCGGGAATGCCACA
Source organism: uncultured Prevotellaceae bacterium (assembly GCA_947166305.1). Classification (GTDB taxonomy): domain Bacteria; phylum Bacteroidota; class Bacteroidia; order Bacteroidales; family Bacteroidaceae; genus Physcousia. Next base: position 6,249 of record CAMVDV010000068.1, read on the forward strand.
AGAGCAGTCCACCTCAGTCTTGTCCTCCTGACCCATGACGCGTCCGCACTCGTTTCTCACGATTTCCGTGTTCCTCCCCTCGTAGGTGCTGGTGGGAAATCCATAGTAAACCCACAGGAACGAGCAGATTTGCATGCCCTTGTTGGCTTTGCGGAGAACCGTCATCTCGTCTGCATCGATGCGGATAATCTCGCCCGGACCGACGTAATAGCTTGTCTCGAAGCCCAGGTTGGGGAATGCCGACGTCTCGCTCGTCACGGCCATAGCGCCTTCCTTCTTGCCCACGACGATGGGCGTCCTGCCCCACGAGTCGCGGGCGGCAATGATGCCATCCTCGGTGAGCAACAGCATGGAGCACGAACCCTTGATGTGCCTGAAGACATTCTCAATGCCTCCCACGAAGTCCTTACCTTTTATAATAAGTAGGGCGATAAGCTCCGTGGGATTGATTTTGCCGCTGCTGAACTCGCTGAGGTGCCCGCCTTCGTCAAGAAGTTGCTGCGCCAGCTCCTCCTGATTCAGTATCTTAGCGACGGTGACGATGGCAAAGCGTCCCAAGTGGCTGTTCATGAGCATGGGTTGTGCATCGGTATCACTGATGACGCCGATGCCCGACTTGCCCTGAAACTTGTCGAGCTCCGGCTCAAAGCGCGTGCGGAAGTAGGTGCTTTCCAAGTTGTGAATGCTTCGGAGGAACTCGCCCGAGTCGCTCAGAGTGGCCATGCCGCCACGTTTCGTTCCGAGATGTGATTGATAGTCTGTGCCGTAGAAAAGGTCAGGAGCACACTTCTGCTTCTGTACCGTACCGAAGAATCCACCCATTGTCTTCCTGTAGTTAGAGTTTCTTTAGAGGTTAGTGGTCAGAGGTCAGCGGTTAGAAGATGGATTGGAATGCCGGTTCCTATTGGCGTCTTTCAGCGAGCAGAGGTATTCTCTAACCCCTGACCCATAACCTCTAAGCCCCAACTTCTGACCTCTGACCTCCCTAACGTCTGACCTCAATAAGACTAATCCCGTTTCTTTTCGGCTGCAAAGGTACGAAAAAAATGAAAAACTAAAAATGAAAAACTAAAAAATTAAAAGTGAATAACCAAAAAGTCGGAATCAAAGCAAAGCCTGACCTCAAGCCTTCCCGACAGGTCGACGAAGCCAAGCATCGCCCGACAAAGCCGAGCCGCCTGAAGCAAAGGAATCCACAAAGTCAGCGCCACCACCCCAAACCACACGTTAGTAAATCATCATTTATACGTTAGTAAATTGTCGTTTTCTCGTTAGTAAATCGACAATTACACGTTAGTAAATCGACAATTACACGTTAGTAAAT
>CAMVDV010000069.1 GCA_947166305.1 uncultured Prevotellaceae bacterium
ATTCAGTAGTAATTTGCCATCTATTCAGTAGTAATTTGCCATCTATTCAGTAGTAGTTGAAAAACTAAGCACGTTTAGTTGGCGAACTAACCACGGACCGTCGGCTCTACCTTCTGGGATTGCTGAACGTGGTGGTGCTGCAAATCTGGCCGGAATAGAGGTTGTGGACGGTGACGACGAGCTTGCCGTCCGCCACTTTGCCCTCGATGACCGTGGGGAAGTGCTTGATGCTCTTGCCCGTCATGTCGGGTCCGCCGCCGATGATCTGCATCCACGCGTGCTCGTCGTTCGGCATGTCCATGCGGTAGCAATGCTGATGGGCGGCAATCAGGACGTGGCAACCTGCCTCGTCGAGCAGCGGACCCCAGAGCTTGCCACACGTCCGCTGCCACATCGCGAAGTCGGTGGAATACTTTTTGTCCTTGTCGTCGGGATAGACGTCGCCCGGATTTCGACTGGGCTTGGCGTCGTAGAGAGGGATGTGGCAAAAGGCGACGAGATAGGGCGCACTCTTTATCTCCGGCCTCTGCAAGGCGTCGCGGAGCCAGAGCTGCTGGGCGCGTCGGTAGGGTTCGCTCACGAAGAGCCCGCAGAACTTAGGGTTCGTGTCCAGCTTGTCCTCGCCCGTGTCGAGGCCAATGAGCGCGATGTCGCCCATGCGGACGGCAAAGTTGCGCCCCAAGTCCCAGTCGCGCGGCGCACGTTCCTCCGGCTGCCGGTACATCCACACGCGTTCCGGGTGGCGGTTGGCCATGCCTCGCAGGTCGTGGTTGCCCGGGCAGAAGAGGTAGGGAATGCTCGCCGCGTAGTCTTTTCGTGCTATCTCCGGCTTGAAAAAGATGCGTTTCAGGGCCTCGATGGACTCTTCCGTATTGCAGGCATCGCCGTTCCATACGACGCACGACGGCTGCAGCGCCATCACCTTGTCGATGGCCGGAGCGAAGGCGTCCCACGCGGCGTGAGTGTCGTTGACGACGCAGAAATGGCTCTTTGCCTCGCTACCCGCCGTGCGGAAGCTGTAGATGCGCTCGCGCTCCTCGTGGCCCGTGATGTGGATGTTGTAGCCTCCGCGGTAGTCGATACGGTCGGCGCCTATCTTATAATAATATAATGTAGAGGGACGCAGGCCGGTGAGCCGCACGCGCATCACTTCGTTCTCCATGTCCGTCAGGCGGAATCCGCCGCACCACACCTTGCGTCCGTCGCTCAGATCCGCTTTCTCGCCGTAGATGACATAGCCGTTTGCCCAGTCGCTCACGCTGAATGCAATGCCGATGCTCGTCTCGGCGTAGTTCTGAAGCACAGGCTCGCTGTCGATGAGCTGAGTGTCTGTCCTCCCCGCCTCACCCGAGGGGGATGGACTCGCGGCAGCGGACGGCGTCTCGGTTGCCATTATCTCTGATGGAATGCTGCTTGTGGCGGCAACGATGGCCGCATTGCGGAGAAATTCACGTCTTTTCATAGTATCGTCGTTTTATTGCTCCACAAAGATACTCTTTTTTGCCGACAAAACCGCTCTCTCTGCTCTTTTATTGCTCTTTTTACTGCACAACTTGGTGCCTAACGGCAAAAATAATACAATTCTCCACAACTTTTTTGCAAAGATTTTGCATTGTATTGTAATAAACACTATATTTGCACGAAGAAAACCAAAAACAAGAACTAAGACAATGCAAAACGACTCTTCGGGCAAGATGACCAACTATCGCTGGCTCATCTGCGGGATGCTCTTCCTCGCCACCACTATCAACTACATGGACCGCCAAGTGCTTTCGCTCACTTGGAAAGATTTTATCGCTCCGGAATTCCACTGGTCGGATGCCGATTATGGCCGCATCGCCGCCATCTTCAGCATTGTCTATGCCATCGGCAACCTTTTCTCAGGCCGTTTCATGGACTGGATTGGCACTCGCAAAGGCTATCTCTGGGCCATCGGCATCTGGTCGCTGGGAGCCTGCATGCACGCCTTCTGCGGCACGGCAACAGCGATGTGGATGGGCTTGGAGGGCAAGGAAGCGCTCATCAATGCCGTCGGAACCACCACAGCAGCCATAGCTTCCGTCAGCACTTGGTGCTTCATCGTCTGCCGCATCGTGCTCGGACTGGGCGAGAGCGGCAATTTCCCCGCAGCCATCAAGGTGACGGCGGAATACTTCCCTAAGAAGGATCGTGCCTTCCCAACCAGCATCTTCAACAGCGGCAGCACCATAGGCGCACTCGTCGCTCCCGTCTGCATTCCCCTCATCGCCAAATACTATGGCTGGGAGATGGCTTTCATCATCATCGGCGCACTGGGCTTCGTCTGGCTCGGACTCTGGGTGTTCATCTACAAAAAACCCGAAGAATGCAAGCACGTCAACAAGGCCGAGCTGGCTTACATACAGCAGGACACAGCCACAACCATTCCCGGACCCTCCCCCAACCCCTCCCTTGCAGGGAGGGGAGAAGATACTTTAGGAGAACTACCTACTCCCCTCCCTGCAAGGGAGGGGTTGGGGGAGGGTCCGAAGGGCTTGGGGGCGGGTCCAGCTCCGTCCATCCCCTTCCGTCGCTTCCTGACCTTCCCGCAGACTTGGGGCATCTTCCTGGCCAAGTTCATCACCGACGGCGTCTGGTGGTTCTTCCTCTTCTGGACTCCGGCCTACATCAGCGACGTCTACGGCCTCAAGAGCGACAACCCCACCGCCATGCTCCTCATCTTCGTGCTCTACGCCATCACCATGCTCAGCATCTACGGCGGCAAGCTTCCGTCCATCATTGTCAACCGCACCGGCCTGCATCCCTACGATGCCCGACTCAAGGCAATGTTCGTCTTCACCCTCTTCCCGTTGCTCACTCTCTTTGCCCAGCCTCTCGGAGCATACAGCTACTGGTTCCCCATCATCCTCATCGGTCTGGCTGGCGCTGCACACCAAAGCTGGTCGGCTAACCTATTCTCCGTGGGCAGCGACCTCTTTCCGAAGCACGCCGTCGGCACGATGACAGGCATCAACGGCATGGCAGGAGGCATCAGTTCATTCCTCATCAACTGGATTAGCGGCAATCTCTTCGACTATGCAGAACGCACACAAATGCACTTCCTCGGCTTCACCGGCAAGCCCGCAGGCTATTTCATCATCTTCTGCTACTGTGCTGTGGCATACCTCCTGGGCTGGATGGTGCTCAAAGCCTTCGTGCCAAAGTACAAGGCTGTCCCGATGAATAACTTCGCAGGTCGTCATAACGACATAACGTCACATCGTAATAAATAATAGAATCGCAATGAGAAACTTATTTGATATCACAGGGAAAGTCATCGTCCTCACAGGTGGCTGCGGCATCCTCGGCAGGAACATCGCCCACTATCTCGTTGAGCAAGGGGCAAAAGTTGTTGTGCTCGACCGCATGGAAGACCAGGGAAAAGCGCTGGAAACCGAGCTGAACCGGAAAGGCGAGGCACTCTTTCTCGTCACAGACGTGCTGAAGAAAGAGGTCCTGGAGCAGAACAGAGACGACATCGTCCGTCGCTTCGGCACCATCGATGTCCTGCTCAATGCCGCCGGAGGCAACATGGCGGGAGCCACCATCGCACCCGACAAGACCTTCCTCGACCTCGACCTCGATGCCTTCCACAAGGTCGTGGAGCTCAACCTCTTCGGCACAATCATCCCCACTCAAGTGTTCGTGCCCGTCATGGCCAAGAACGAAAAGGGCGCCATCGTCAACTTCTGCAGCGAAAGTGCATTGAGGCCGTTGACACGCGTCGTGGGTTATGGAGCAGCAAAGGCTGCTATCGGCAACTACACGAAGTACATGGCCACCGAACTTGCCACGAAGTTCAGCCCAGACCTCCGCGTCAACGCCATCGTGCCAGGCTTCCTGCTCACCAATCAGAACCGTGCTCTCCTCACGAACGAGGACGGCTCGCTCACCGACCGCGCCAAGACCATCATCGCCCACACGCCGGCAGGACGCTTTGCAGAGCCTGAGGAACTCTTCGGCACTATACATTATTTAATTAGTGATGCCAGCAGCTTCGTCACAGGAGTCCTCTCCGTGGTGGACGGCGGCTTCGACGCTTTCTCCATCTAAACCCCAATAACGTAATAACGGTATAACGTAATAACGACAGAACCATGATTCTTTGCGAACAAAGTTTCCGTTGGTATGGCCCTGCCGACCCAGTCAGCTTGCAGGACATTCGTCAGGCTGGTGCCACGGGCATCGTCACGGCGTTGCACCACATCCCTAACGGCGAAGTGTGGACAAAAGAGGAAATCCTGAAGCGCAAGCAGGTGATAGAAGACGCCGGACTGCGCTGGGCGGCCGTGGAGAGTGTGCCTGTCCACGAACACATCAAGACGCAGACGGGCAATTTCCAACGCTACATCGACAATTACAAACAGAGTCTCATGAACTTGGGCCAGTGCGGAATAGACGTCGTCACATACAACTTCATGCCTGTTCTCGACTGGACTCGGACCAATCTTGCCTTCGAAATGCCCGACGGAAGCCGTGCTCTTCGCTTCGAGCGGGCAGCCTTTGTGGCCTTCGACCTGTTCATTCTGAAGCGTCCTGGTGCCGAGAAAGACTACTCGGAGGCAGAGAAAGCAAAAGCCAAGGCACGCTATGATCAGATGGATGACGCGGAAAAAGAGCTCATCACGCGCAACATGATTGCCGGTTTGCCAGGCTCAGAAGAGAGCTTCACGCTTGAACAGTTCCAGAAAGAGCTTGACAGATACAGGGACATCACACCGGAACGTCTGCGCGCAAACCTCATATATTTCCTTAAAGAGGTGTGCCCCGCAGCAGAACAAGCCGGCGTACGATTGGTGATTCACCCCGACGACCCGCCCTTTTCCATACTCGGTCTGCCCCGTATCCTCAGCACTGCCGAGGACTTCCAGGCGCTCGTCGATGCCGTGCCAAGCCCTGCCAACGGCCTTTGTCTCTGCACAGGTTCGTTTGGCGTACGCGCCGACAACGACCTTCCTGCCATGATGCGACGCTTCTGGGACCGCATCGACTTTGTTCATCTCCGCAGCACGCAGAGGGATGACGAAGGCAATTTCCACGAGGCGAACCACTTGGAAGGCGATGTTCCGATGTACGAAGTGATGAAAGCTTTCCTTGAGATTCAGCAAAAGCGGCACAAGAGCATCGTCATGCGCCCTGACCACGGGCACCAAATGTGCGATGACCTAAAGAAGAAGACCAACCCTGGCTACAGTTGCATCGGCAGGCTCAGAGGCTTGGCCGAACTGCGAGGGCTGGAGATGGGCATCGCAAAGACCCTCTCTAACTCCCCCTTAAAGGGGGAGAACTCTGCGCAGAAAGTCTCCCCTTTAAGGGGAGATTTAGAGGGGTCCAGGGGCTTCATGGACCGTGACTTCCTGCTGCAGTCGCCGACGGCGCAGGAGCTTTATCATAACCATGCAGCAAAGCTGCCTATCATCGACTACCATTGTCACCTCAACCCGAAGGAAGTGGCTGAGGATCATCGCTTCCGAAGCATTACGGAACTATGGCTTGGGGACGACCACTACAAGTGGCGTGCCTTGCGCAGCAACGGCGTGGAGGAGAAATACATCACGGGCGAGGCAAGCGACTGGGAGAAGTTCCTCAAGTGGGCCGAGACGATGCCTTACTGCATGAGGAACCCGTTGTACCACTGGACACACCTTGAACTTCGCACAGCCTTCGGCATAACAAAACTGCTGAACGCTTCGACGGCACGGGAGATATACGATGAATGTAACGAGAAATTGCAGCAGCCTGAGTTCTCGGCACGCGGGCTGATGCGCCGCTACAACGTGGAAGTGGCCTGCACGACGGACGACCCGGCGGACGACCTTCGCTATCACAGAAGCCTCGGACCCACCCCCAGCCCCTCCCTTGAAGGGAGGGGAGAAGATAGTTACGCATCAGAAAAGGTAACTTCTCCTCTCCCTACAAGGGAGAGGCAGGGAGAGGGTCTGGGCTTGCTCCTGCCCACATGGCGTCCCGACAAAGCGATGGCCATCGACAACCCTACGGCATATCGTGCATACATCGAGGCCTTGGGGACTGTTGCCGGACAGGTAATCCGCTCATACACCGAGCTCCTCGACGTCCTGCAGCAGCGACATGACTTCTTCGCCGCAGTCGGTTGCCGCATTTCCGACCATGGGGTCAACGAGTTTTATGCTGATGATTTCACTGAAAAGGAAGTGAGCGACATCTTCCGGAAAGTGATGGACGGACGGATGCCGACGGAGGATGAGGTCCGAAAGTTCCGCTCCGCCATGATGCTCGAAGGCGGACGGATGGACGCACGGGCTGGCTGGGTACAGCAATTCCACTACGGTCCCATGCGCAACAACAATTCCAAGATGTTCCATCGGCTCGGTCCGGATGCCGGCTACGACAGCATCGGCACTTGGGACACCAGCCGAAGCCTCTCCAGATTCCTCGACAAACTGGACAGCGAAGGGCTCCTCGCCAAGACGATTCTCTACCCTATCAATCCATCGGACAACGAGATGATTGCCACCATGATAGGCAATTTCCAGGAAGGCCCCGTGCCAGGCAAGCTGCAAATGGGCAGCGGATGGTGGTTCAACGACCAGCTCGACGGCATGGAGCGCCAGATGAACTGCCTCTCGCA
>CAMVDV010000070.1 GCA_947166305.1 uncultured Prevotellaceae bacterium
CCCCGAGATTACAAATCACGTGCTCTGGCCAACTGAGCTAAAGAGGCGTTTTGCAGCCGTTGAGCCGAGTCTTTCGACTAATCGGCTGCAAAATTACATATTATTTTTGAACCAGCAAAACGTTTCGCTGTTTTTTTAACGATTTTTTTGCTTTTCTTTATATTTAGTGGCTTGCCGCAGCAAGGATTCCACAGTTTTGTCGATTGCTTCCTCAAATGTGTTGCAAGTTTCCTGAGCGAACAGTTCGGTGCCTGGCAGTATGGCTTTCAGGGCTGCTTCCTTGTTCAGTGCGGTCTCAGGTTTTACAACCTTCAGTGACACCTCTATCCTTCCTATTTCTTCGTTAAACTTACCGAGTTTGGAGAGCTTTTTCTCAATGAACTTCTCCAGTTTCTCTGCCATCTCAAAGTGGATTGCCTGAATTTTGATTTCCATAGTTACCTCCTTTTGTTTTAGCCCTTGGGTGGGCTTGGTTATACATTTCTTTCAATTGCTCGAAAGTGGTGTGCGTGTAGATTTCTGTTGTGGACAGGCTTTCGTGCCCGAGCAGTTCCTTGACGGACTGCAGGTCTGCCTGGTGGTTGAGCATTGCTGTGGCGAAGGTGTGACGCAGGACGTGCGGGCTGTTCCGTCGTTGTGTGGTGACGAGCGAGAGGTACTTCTTGACGACTGTGCGGACGCTGACGGGTTTCATTTGCCGTCGGGTCTTGATGTCGAGGAAGAGGCTTGGGTCTGCCGCTGCCTGTTGCTGCGCGAAGTTTTCGCGCTCGCGGAGATAGCTGCGGAGGCTGTCGCCGTACTCGTCGCCGTAGGGAATGATGCGCTGTTTGTTGCGCTTGCCTGTCACCTTGAGCTGCATCTGGTCGAGGTCGACGTCTTGTTCTCTGAGGCCTACGAGCTCGGAGAGTCGTATGCCTGTGGAGTAGAACGTGAGCAGAATCATGCGGTCGCGGATGCCTTTGTAGTCGTCGGTGAAGAAATCGCCGTCGAGCAGGCGGTTCATTTCTGTTTCGCGGACGTAGGCGGGCAGTCGCTTCTCGGTCTTCGGCCCTGGCAGATTGTGGACGGGGTCTTTCGTGACGAGTCCGCGCCGGAGCAGGAACTTGTAGAAGGAGCGGAGGGAGCTGAGGCGTCGGCGCACGCTTGTGGCGGCGTTGCCCTTGTCCATCATTTCAATCTCCCACTGCCGCACGATGTCTGGTGGCATTTCTGCCCAGCTGAGGCTGCTGTCTGTGGCTTCATAGAACCGCTCGAACGCTTCCAAGTCGGCTTTGTATTCATCGGTCGTCCTGCGGGAGTAGTTCCGCTCGTACCGAAGGTAATCTATGAAGTCTTCTATCCAGTTCACGCACTTCGCATTGAGTTTTCCACTGCGAAGGTAGCTGTTTTTTCTGACAATTCCAAGAGAATGGCCAAAAATTTAAGGACTTTTAATCTTCTGAGCGATGGAGCTTCTGCACATAGACGGCGCGTTCCATGGCGAGGCGCTTGAGAACGGAGGGCTTGTCGAACTGCTGACGGGCGCGGAGTTCCTTCACTACGCCGGTCTTTTCAAACTTACGCTTGAACTTCTTCAGGGCTCTCTCGATGTTCTCGCCTTCTTTTACGGGTACTACAATCATTGTTTCTTTGTTGTTTTTAATTGGTTAATTTGTTTATTGCACTGAAAATGCGGCGCAAAATTACACATACTTTTTGAATTGGCAAAGCTTTTTTAGGAAAAAATTACATTAAATGATGCCTTACTGCCTGAAGTGACGCGAAAATGGATGCAAGCGACGGCGAACCGGCCCTCTCTGCACTGACAGCAGACGACTCACGTGTCGTTGGCAAACGACTATTGGGTCGTCGGCAAACTACACGTGTGCTTCCGGCGAAAACCTCACGTGCTTCTGGGGAAATCCTCACGTGCTTCCGGCGAAAACCTCACGAGCTTTCGGCGGAAGCGTCTGCAAGGCGTGGGAATTGGATGGCCTCAGCGCCGGACAACTTTCCTGTGTCCGTCGATGTAGATTCCTTTCGGCAGGGCTGTTCCGCGCGACAGTCTGCGGCCGGAGAGGTCGTAGATGGCGGCGTCCCGAGAGGAGGCGGCAGAGGATGCCGGCGGTGCCTCGATGCCGGTGGCCGCTTCGTCCACACCGTTATATACATACACGCACAGAGGGAAGAGGCGAAGCCGGAGCTTGCGGTCGATGTCTATCGGGACGTCCTTATCCAGTCCGTAGATGGCCGTCTGGCTGAAAGCGTCGGAGAGCGTGATGCTGGTGTGGATGTAGTCGGGAATGTCGAACACCTCGCGTAGGGTTGTGGTGAAGACCTGTGCCGTGGCCGACGGGTTGCGCAATGCCAGTGTTGCCCGCTCGCCGTTCCATGCTGCCCAGCCATAGACGTTGGCCTTCTTGCCGTCCCAAGGATTGCCTCCCACCCAATGCACGTCGGGCAGGACGTCCTCTTGTGCCTTCTGCCAGCGGATGCAGTCAGCAAGGTCGTCCCAGAGCTTGCCGCCATCGATGCTGTTCATGAGCGAGAAGTCGGAATAGACCTCCACCATGCCGCTGCCGCAGGCAAAGGCACATCGCATCTCCCGAAGCACCTCCTTGTAGTCGAGGCTCATGTCGGCCACGCCGTTGCCATGCTTGGAGAGCATGAAGCCGTGCGTCATGATGTTGTTGATGGGGCAGAGAGGTGAGTTCTGCACAAAGTTCTGATAGACGAGTCGGTCGCGATAGGTGATCCACTGGTCGCGGGAGCTTCCCTGGTTGCCTGCGGTGCCCCAGTCGCTCTCCTGCCTCCACACGGCGTCCGTCACCTGGAACCAGAAGGGCGATGCCCAGGAGCCGACGGTGGTGTTGATGTAGAGGTCGGGCTTCTGCTGGCGCAGCTTCTGCTCGATGTCGATGATGCCCTCGGCATTCTCCTCGCCTGCGTTGCCCTCGTCAGGGCCGACGGCACTGTACTGCGCACTGATGCCGTCGAACTTGAAGTAGTTGAAGTGGTAGCTGTCGAGCATGAAGGTGGTGCGGCGGAGGAAGGTGTCGTAGTAGTCCGGATTGGAAAGTTGCATACCGCCCTTCGTGCTCCAGTAGTTTCGGCGATACGTTCCGCTCTGTCCGTAGCCGCCCACCGGCCCGAGCCACGCCCCTATCTGCGAGCCCATGTCCCAGGCTGCGTCGCTGAGTTTCCGGAATCCGTCGGGGAAATTTGGATTGAACTCCCAGGTGCCGTAAGCGTCCCATCCGTCGTCCCAGACAAAGGAGCTGAGGTTCACGCCGTGCTTGTCGAAGAGGTTCCTCTTCCATTGTCCCAGCACATCGAGGCACTGCTGTTCGTTGAAGTTGGTGGTGTAGTTCGGGTCATCATTGCGACCGATGTTCAGCTCGAACCATGAGTTATACATCGGGAAAGCCCTCCATGGCACTGCCCTCTCGCGTTCGCTGTAGCAGAGGAACGAGCGCCGGGCCTGTCCGGGAGCAATGAGTCCGACCACCGCGCTCACTTTCCATGTCTCATCCTTGGCGAGCGTGGTCTGCCGGCTCCACTCGCCGATGATGTCCGCCTGCACCGGCACGGGCAGATGCAGGACGTGGCTGGCAAGGTCGCTTTCGCCGCCGTCGAGCACCACCTCGGGTGTCGCTACATCGCAGCTCCAGGCGATGGAGCCGTTGCTGTTGAAGGTGCCGCTTATATTGTCCGTCACCGTGTCGCGGAAGTAGCGCACGAGGTAGAAGCCCGGAGCAGGGATGTCGAGGGAATAGACGTTGGCCGACTTGGCACTGCCCGTGTAGCCCTTATGATAGTCATGCGCCACGACGTTGCCCTCGAGGTCGAGGATGTCAACGCCGGCAACGTCGAGCCTGTGCCGTCCGCTCGTGTACTGGAAGGTGACGTCCTGCCTTCCGCCCCCCATGATGGCAAGATAGCCCTGCACGCCACGGATGCCGCTGGCAGGCAGGCCGAGGCTGAGGATGCCATCGGGCGTCTGGGCCGCTGGCTCCCAACTGAAGGTCGTGCTTGTCCAGCTGCCATAGTCAAGGCCCGAAACTTCCGTCTCGCCAGCCACCGAGTTCTTTCCCATCGGTGTCTCCAGCCCTGCAAATATCCTGTCGCTGGCAATGACGGCGCCCCTGGTGTTGCCCACCACCTCGGGCATCTGTCCGCTTTCATCCGTGCGGACAGTGTAGTGCATCGGCACGACGGCATTCATCGCGACGTTTGCCTTGCCTGTCAGTTCGAGCTCGGTGCGCAGGTAGTGTGAGCCGTCACGAAGCACGGCGCGCCATGTGATGGCAAGACTGCCGTGACGGAACGTTGCCTTGACGCTCTTGCCGGGCAGCTTCAGAGCTCCCCTGGCGGCAGAAGCGTCGGCAGCAAGTTCCTCGGCCTCGACGCTGAGCAGACGCATCTGCGACGACGGCACTTCGCTTCCGCTGGCA
>CAMVDV010000071.1 GCA_947166305.1 uncultured Prevotellaceae bacterium
TTGCTTCGTTATTCTTCACAGCATCATATTCAAACCAGTCACGATGGTAGTAGCGTTTCATACCAGGCTCTCTGCTCCAATAGTAATGCCCTGGCAGGAAGGGGTTGTATCGCTCACACTGCCCTTCGAGTGCCTTCAGTTCGGAGGCAACATACACGGTGCCGTCGCTGTCATAGCCTATATACAGAGGTATCACGCCGATGGGGTCGCGGGCTATCAGGAAAGCGTCCTTCTCTTCGTCATAAAGGGCGAAGGCAAAGATGCCGTTGATGTCCTCCAGGAAATCGATGCCCTTGTCGCGATAGAGCGCAAGGATGACTTCGCAGTCGCTGCCAGTCTGGAAGTCATAACGGCCTGCATAGCGGCGGCGAATCTCCTGATGATTGTAAATCTCGCCGTTGACGGCCAGCACTTGCTTCTTGTCGGGAGAGAACAAGGGCTGTCCGCCGCTTTCAGGGTCAACGATGGAGAGGCGTTCGTGAGCAAGGATGGCCGAGCCGCCACAATATATGCCACTCCAGTCCGGGCCGCGATGACGGATCTTCTGACTCATACGCAAAGCCTTGTCGCGCAGTTCGTGGGTCTGCTTCTTAATGTTGAAGATTGATACTATTCCACACATAATTCAATTTACAATTTGACGATTTACAATGTACAATTGATGTACAATTTATTTAATGTACAATTTAGCAATGTACAATGTACAATTGATGAACAATTTACTAATTTAGTTATTTACTTCCACTCTGCCTTTTATGTATGAGACGGCACGATATGTTGGTTGCTTTGTCGCCATGCAGCAATTGCTTTGTCGCCATGCAGCAATTGCTTCGTCGCGATGCAGCAAGCAACTTGCTGTGTATTCTACTCCACCGTGACGCTTTTGGCGAGGTTCCTTGGGCGGTCAACATCTTTGCCTTTGCAGACAGCGATGTGGTAGGCGAGCAGTTGCAGGGGAATGCTGGCGATGAGGGGCTGGAAGCATTCGAGCGTGTCGGGCAGAGTGATGACGTGGTCGGCGAACTTCTGAATCTGCGTGTCGCCTTCGGTGACAAGTGCCGTGACACGTCCGCCACGCGCCCGCACCTCCTGAATGTTCGAGATGACTTTCTCGTAGAGACGGTCGCGAGTGGCGATAACGAAGACGGGCATCTCGCTGTCGATGAGGGCGATGGGGCCGTGTTTCATCTCCGCAGCAGGATAGCCTTCAGCATGAATGTAGGAAATCTCCTTCAGCTTCAAGGCACCTTCAAGGGCCAGGGGGTAGTTGTAGCCGCGTCCCAGGTAGAGGCAGTTCTTGGCGTAGGTGAAGATGGGAACAAGGTGCTCAATCTGCTCGTTGGTCTTGAGGGCTTGCTCCATCTTGTCGGGTATCTGTGTGAGTTCCTTCACCATCTGCTCGTACAAGTCTTCGGAGATGGTCTTCCGCTCGGCAGCCAGGCATAGTGCAAGCATCGAGAGGACCGTCACCTGACCTGTGAAGGCTTTTGTGGAAGCGACGCCAATCTCCGGGCCAACGTGGATGTAGGTTCCTGTGTTAGTGGCTCTTGGAATGCTCGAGCCGATGGCGTTGCAGATGCCAAAGATGAAGGCACCCTGCTCCTTAGCCAGTTGGATGGCAGCCAGCGTGTCGGCGGTCTCGCCGCTCTGCGAAATGGCTATCACCACATCGTCCTTCGTCACGACGGGGTTACGATAGCGGAATTCCGAGGCATACTCCACTTCGCATGGGATGTGACACAAGCTTTCGAAGAGCTGTCCGGCAATGAGTCCGGCGTGCCAAGACGTGCCGCATGCCACGATGACGATACGCTTCGCGCCAAGCAACTGCCTGCGATGGTCGATCATGGCCGACAGCGTCACATGATTACCCTCGACGTTGATGCGCCCTCGCATACAGTTCTTCAGGCACTCGGGCTGCTCGAAGATTTCCTTCAGCATGAAGTGCTCGTAGCCGCCCTTCTCTATCTGTCCGAGGTTGAGGTCCACGGTGCTCACCTTCAGTTGCCGTTCTTTGCCGAGGATGCTCAGCACCTTCAGTTCCTCGCCCAAGCGGATGACCGCGATGTTGCCGTCGTCCAGATAGACCACCTTGTCGGTGTAGTCGATGATGGGACTGGCGTCGGAGCCCAGGAAGAACTCGTCCTGGCCGATACCCACCACGAGTGGGCTCTGCTTGCGTGCTGCTATAATCTGCCGGGGCTCGCGCTTGTCGACGATGGCGATGGCGTAGGCTCCTATCACCTGATGGAGTGCCACCTGCACGGCTTCGAGCAACGGGAGGTTCTTCCTGACCATGATGTACTCCACGAATTGCACCAGCACCTCTGTGTCTGTGTCGCTCTTGAACTCCACGCCTTTCGTCTGCAGCTGCATCTTGATGTCGGCGTAGTTCTCGATGATGCCATTATGGATGATGGCAAGGTTCTGGCTCCGGGAATAGTGAGGGTGAGCGTTGCGGGCCGACGGCTCGCCATGCGTCGCCCAACGCGTATGGGCGATACCCACGCAGCCCGTCACGTCCTTGTCGCTGCAATAGTCGGTCAGGTTGTCAACCT